>NZ_MZGV01000078.1 GCF_002029235.1 Clostridium oryzae | reverse complement strand
TAATCATAGTTCAAAAAAATCTTTGAACATAGTATATCGTATATTTTCAATAATAGTGCTTGTATATATGATGATGGAGGGATAATAATATGTTGTTTAAATCAAAAGCTGAAAATCAAAGTAATATTCTTAAAGATTTAGAAACAGAAGTAGAACAAATACTGTTTGGTATAAAAAATGGAAATTTAAAGGCAAGAGGAAATACGCAAAATATAGTATTAAAAAAAATCATTGGCAACATAAACAGTATGCTTGATTTAGTAGAAAACTCCAGCAGCCGTAAGGTTGTAAAAGTTACAGATACAAAGACAGAAGCTAGTGAGGCATTTGAAAAGGAAAAAGAACAACTGAAAAAGAAAAATGAAGAGCTTCAAAGAGAAAATAAAAAGTTAACCGCTACGCTGCAAATAGGAAGTAAAATGGCTAAAATGGGATTATGGCATATGGATGTTATTTCTGAGGACCCAGTTAATCCGGAAAATGTATTTATTTGGTCAGATGAATTTAGAAACTTATTAGGGTATATTGACGAATCTGATTTCCCTAATAAATTGAATAGTTGGTCAGACAAGCTTCATCCGGATGACTTGGAGAAAACTGTAAATGCATTTAAGAAACATATAACTGATTATTTTGGAAAGACACCGTACAACTTGGATTATAGATTAAAGTGTAAAAATGGAGAATATAGATGGTTTCATGCTGAAGGCGTGACAACCAGAGATGACAACGGGAAACCAATTACTGTTCTAGGTTCAATAATAGACATTAATGAGATGATGGGCAGGAAACAAATGAGTGTTGAATTGTCTCAAAAGATTAAAGAGTTCAATGAAGGAATAAGTGAAATGGTTAAAAGTGTAGACAGTATAGCTAACACTGCTCAGGAATTAGCAACATCTCAAGAGAATACAATGAGGACTTCTGAGCAGATGAAAGCAAGTACTAGTGAAACGCAAAGAATTACTGAATTTCTAAAGGATATAGCAAATGAAACTAATTTACTTGGATTAAATGCATCTATTGAGGCTGCTAGAAGCGGTAAAGAAGGTGCAGGTTTCAGCGTAGTAGCAACAGAGATACGTAAATTATCATTAAATAGTTCCGATGCAGTGGAAAAAATAGAGGATAGTATTAATAATATGAATGGTTCCATTGAAAAAATAGTGGGAAATATAGAAAGTGTAAACACCATAATTCAAACACAAGCATCAACTACTGAAGAAGTAAATGCTTCAATTGAAGAACTCAGTGCCAGCTCAGATGAACTATTTAGGATTGCAAGTGCAATTATTGAGAATAAATAGAAATGTAGAAAATTCATATCAGCACAAATTTTATACTGATATGAATTTTTTATGTTTAATAATTAATTCAAATTATAGACTGTTGGCTATTTCAGCAAGTTTTTCAGAGGAAGAATTAATTTCTTCAATGCTAGATGCTATTTCTTGAGTTGATGCTGCTTGTTCTTGGGTAGTGGATAAGGAATGTTCACTTTCCTTAATAATCTCATTTACCTTGTACTTTATATGATTTGTTAATTGTTGAATTTTAGGAACTGTACTTTTTGACTGATCAGATAATTTCCTTATTTCTTTCGCCACAACACCAAAGCCCTTACCGCTTTCCCCAGCTCTGGCGGCTTCAATAGAGGCGTTAAGTCCGAGCATCTTTGTTTGGTTAGCTAACTGTTCTATAAATGAACTTATATTGTTTATTTCATCTGACAGAACAGATATATCGTTAATGCTATTATTAAGGAGCTGCTGATTTTCGTATATTGTTGAAGAGGAAGAGGCTAATTCTTCTATTGTAGCAGAAATAGATGCAAGACTGTTTTCAAGCGTTTCTGACATATTATGAAGATCTAATTCGTTTTTTTTAGGACGAATAATATTCATACTTCCCACAACTTTATTTGATTCATTATCAATCAAAGGATACGCTAATAATCTTACCGGACAGCCATATTCTGATGAATCGATATCTGCTCGTTGAATTTTTGCAGTATGTAAAGCTTTGTATGCTATACTGCTTTTATTTATTTCTGAACCAACTTTTATAGTAGATATATCAAATTTATTAGATGATTGAATTTTAGTTATTTTAGTGCCATCAGATAATGATATAAAGGCACCGCTAGGAAACATTTCTGCAATCATTGGTGCTATTTCTGTAAAAGCACCTTCAATGTGGTGAATTTTCGGAAGTATAATAACGAAAGCTCTGCAGCAATGTTCATTTTTATCTAAGATTGGTATTGCAGTCACTTTCATTGTTATACCATAAACTGAAGAAGGAATATCGCTATGTGTTATCTTTTTTTGATTAATTGCATCCAAAATTGAACTACTATCATCAACTTTGGTTCCTATAGCTAGCTTGTAGCTATCAAAATGGCTAGAAGAAATCTGCCAAACTATTGAGTCATATTCCACTATTGCAAACATTACTCCATCACACATCAATTCTACTTGAACTTCAGCTAAAGCTTTTAGATTGTCTAATCCGTCTAAAAAAATCATTTTATTACCTCTTTTCATAAGCATAGAATTAAAAAAATCATCAAATAGTTAAATACATCCATAGTTTTCTATAATTAGTACAATTAATCCTTTTCATTATATGAAAATATAGTAAACGATTTTTGTCGATATTGACAAACCTATTAGTACTTTTGCTAAGACAAACCAATCCGTTATTAGAGACTAGTTATTTCATCAATTATCAGAGACAAGTGCATCTGTAATCGTATCAGAGGATTATCAAAATCATCCTCCATAAGTCCACGAATTTTGTTTAATCTATATTTTATAGTATTACGATGAAGAAACATGTGTTCAGCAGTAGCACCTATGGATTGATTATTATTAAAGAAGTGCCTAAGTGTATTTAAATATTCAGTTTTTTCATTCTTGTCCATGGCTTTAAGCAAGGCTAAATTTGGATTTTCTATTTTTTCTGAAGGCTGGCATTTATATAATTCAAGTATGGTGTCATATATTGCTATCTCGTTATACAAATAAAGATTCTTTTCTGGCAGTCTTTTTTTAGAAAATTAATAATTTCTCCAGTTTTTTTTGCTTGTTTATAGCTTTCATTTATTTTCAATAAAGAATCCACGGTATTTCCAAAACAACCTATTAATTTTTTTCTTTCATGATTGCTTCAAGATTATAATAAGCCGTTTTATATAAATTTTTTCTGTTTTTGAAGCTTATCAGAAAATAAGCTCTTTTAGTATTATTGGTATGTACACATAGAGGAAAAATATCTTTCAATATAGTAGATATCAGTTTCAGGCTGTTATCAGTCAATTTAGATCCGGACAGATGCTTAATCTCTAAAACACTAAAATAATTATTTAAATTCCAGCCTAACGCTTCACAGTGGATAGATGCCAGCCCTTCATTCGGCATGCGTCCTAATAGCAATTCTTTCGTTAAGTTCTCACTTAACATTTCGGCTGCTTTAGATACCATATCTTCTTTTGAGAATTTTATAGCTATGGCTTTGCTAATTATTTTTAGTATTTGTAAGTCGTTTGGAGAGATTTTTTTACTGCTTTCAAGTAAAGCTACATATCCCCTGGATTTATCACGAACTTTTATTGGAAATAAGGCTTTTCTAGCATTGGAAGAGAATTTTACATTGTCAATAAATAACGGTTCATTACTTTTATCTAATCTTAGCCAGAAATCATTATAGCCTATTATTTTCAATAGGGAAGGAGAACAGTACTTGTCATCGATTAACGTTTTCCATATAGGATCATGAATTTCGAAAGATGAGGTATGTGCTACAATCCTATGGTATTTGTCTAGTATTATTAATGGATTTTTTAAGATTTTATATGCTGTTGAAACGATTGCTTCTATTTCAACATCTTTTGAAAGCAGATCCATTAAATTTATACATTCATTCACTAAAGAGTTCTGAAAATACTCAAAAGAATCGTTTTTATATTTGATTAATTCAGAGTAAAAATAATTAGAATCTAATCGCGAAGCTATATGTATAATCGTTGAGATATCGTTTTCTTTATGAAGTTTATTCAGCATTTCTGATAGATTTGTATCCATACTAGTACTAATTACAATTAGAATGCCTGAATATATTATTTTTTTATTACAATTTAGCAAATGAGACATATCTGAGCTATCTAATATTGTTATATGGCTATTTACATAATCTCCGCCATAATTTGAGTCGGCTATAAAAATATAATCGTTTATTCCTATTCCTATTGAAGAAAAAGTTATCTCACTGAGATTGTTGCTGTTTAGAATTGTGTATTCAAATTTATGCTTGGACAAAAAATCATTTAAATTTACCATTTCAAAATCTGCTCCTTAACTTAAATATTTAGTAATGTGATAAATTTAAAACATATCAGAATAGTACAGATATAAATATATCATAATAAGTGGAAAAATTGTATAACAAAAATGTAATTTGAAAAATGGTTTGATTGATTGAAAACAAAAGCCTTGATATGAAAACACATATCAAGGCTTTTTATTTAGAATATAACAGTCCAATTATATAATTTACAAGCGCAAAACTAAATGGTACAATTAATGTCTATACAAAATTAAAAAACACACCATAATATCATATTTTACATAATTATTTTAGCATAGTTTTAACCGCAGTGTCAAGCTTTTTTTAAAATTAATTAAGAGTATCTTTTTATGGAAAAATATTCTATTTAAAGGAGAGTGTCAATATGAGCAATTTCATTAAAAATCAGCAGGAAGAAAATATGTATCTTAGCGAAACTTTAAAAGCTATAGAAAAGGAACTTATTAAAGAAACTGAAAATTTACAGCATAAAAATAAGAGCCTTATAAGTTCACGCAAGGAGATGTGGGAAGCAGGAGTTCATTTTTCTGATGACGTAGATAGAATACCTGAACTTTTAAATTACCTTTCTGAAGTAAGCAGAGAAAGTAGAACCTATGATAGTGTTGTTAAAAATGTGGAAAAATATACCAGAATGATTAACACACCTTATTTTGCAAGGATTGACTTTAAGGAAGAAAATTACGATTCAGAAAAAATATATATAGGCATGCATAGTTTAATAGATTCAGACACAAAAGATATATATATATATGATTGGAGAGCACCGATTTCAAGCATGTTTTACAGATGTGAACTTGGAAATGGGAGTTATATATCACCTCAGGGAATTATAGAAGGCAATATTACGTTGAAAAGGCAATATAAAATTGAAAAATCAGTGCTGAAATTTTTCTTTGACAGCAGCGTAAAAATAGATGATGAAATTTTGCAACAAGTACTTAGCAGAAATGCTTCACCTAAAATGAGAAATATAGTTGAAACAATACAAAAAGAACAGGACATGATAATTAGGGATACAGATAATGAACTGCTTATTGTTCAAGGCGTTGCCGGCAGTGGGAAAACTTCAATAGCACTGCATAGAATTGCATTTTTACTTTATGAGGGTTTAAGCTCAAGATTACAAGCAAACAATGTGATTATAATATCACCAAATGATACTTTTAGCAGGTATATCGAAGGCGTACTTCCGGAACTTGGAGAGGATAATGTTGAAAATCTGACATTCGATAAAATAATTAGAAAACATATTTGCTGCGGATATCTTACTGAAAGCAGGTCAGAGCAGCTGGAAAGACTTGTTACAGCTCAGGAAAAGGATGATTTTGCTGTACTGGATTCATCAATTAAATTTAAAGGGTCTGTAGAATTCGTTAACATATTAAATAGATTGGTAAGATATTGTGAAAAACACTTAATAGATTTTCAAGACATATATTATGATAAAAAAATTATATATACAAGACAGGAACTCAGAAATTTTTTCTTGGATAATAAAATAAATTTGCCTATAGCTAAAAGGCTTAATAGAATAGAAAACATGATTTTAAATAAGATACATGCTCTAAGAAAAGAAAGACTTCAAAAGATTGAAGAAGTAGTAGAAAAGTGTGATAATCATAGATTGGAAATAAAGGCTTTTGCTAGGCTTATGGCCATAAAGGAAAGCGATAATTTTATTAACTATCTAAAAAAATTTACAGTGGTCAATTATGTGAAACTATATTACAAGATGTTCAGTAATAAAAAGCTTTTCTTAATGCTTGCCAGAGGACTGCAATTGCCAAGAAATATAGAGGATATACTTGAAGCTACAGAAATAAATTTTTTAAAAAATAAAATCAATTACGAAGATTGTGCTGCGCTGCTGTATATTAAGTTTAAATTGGAAGGCAGTGATAATTTCTCACAAATTAAGCAAGTAGTAATAGATGAGGCTCAGGATTACTATCCTCTCCAATATGAGGTGTTTAAACTTCTATTTAAGGAAGCTAGGTATACAGTGCTTGGAGATTATAACCAAAGTTTGGAAAGGCAAGGTAATGCTAATTTATATAATGATATAGAGAGGATTTTTGGTAAGAAGAAATCGATAAAATTATTTATGAAAAAGAGCTTTAGAAGTTCATATGAAATTAATCGTTTTTCAAAGAAACTTCTGGATGGTAAAGAAGAGATAATATCTTTTGACAGGCACGAAGAAGAACCTAAAATTATATCGGCAAAAGATATTTACAATATGGATCGATTAATATCTGAAGATATTGATGAACTATATAAAAAGGGATATGAGACAATTGGAGTTATATGCAAAACAAGAAGCGCTGCATTGGAGGCAGAGCATCGATTAAAGGAACTTGTGAGCGTGAAAATTCTTGATAAATCAGAAGATGAAATAAAAAAAGGAGTATTAGTTGTGCCGTCATATTTAGCTAAAGGTTTGGAATTTGATGCAGTTATTGTATACAATGCATCAAATCGTAAATATAAAAGCGAAATTGATAGAAGACTTTTTTATGTAGCGTGCACTAGAGCTTTGCATCAGCTGCATGTTTACTACGTAGGGGAAAAAAACAAATTCCTTAGTATATAATGGTATCAAATAACAATATTATGTATAAAAATCACATTGAAGATATTTCTTGATGTGATTTTTTACTCTTTAGGAAATGTTCATGAAAGCGTGCTTTCACCAAGTAGAATGAAAAAGTAATCTTCTTTTTCGTAGGAAATTCGTATTACAAGTGCTTAATGAACGAATCAGTATCCGTAGTGCTACAACATATTAATTATAGAAAAGATATATTGAAGAAAAAAAAGAGTAATGCTTATTCTATCTGGAATTCATAGCTATGATTTGAAATAAAACTATTCGTTGATATTTTAGCCTGTTTGCTTTAGAATAATCTCATAAATAATGATTAGACAAATGTACAAAATCAGAGGCGGTATGAGAAATGAATAGAAATAGCAATGAAGAATGTATGCAGCAAACAGGCATTCCCAAGAATTTAAAAGAAAATATTCCGCATGGTGACATGCTATTTCACATGAGCGTTCATCATACTGTAGTTTCTGAAAAGCAGGATATAATTCTTTATTGCCACTGGCATGAAGAATTGGAAATACTTTTTATTACAAGAGGTGCTGCCCAATTTCATGTTAATGGAGAAATTTACGAAATTTCTGAAGGAGAAATTGTTTTTATCAGTCCCAATGAAGTACATACTGCATATCGTGTAAATAATGATGATGTTGAATTTTATGCTGTCCTTATTCATTCTGATTTTGTTAACAGTATGATTAATGATATTGTTCAACAGAAATACATACAGCCTCTGTTTTTAAGCAAAAACGATTTTCCGGTTCTCATAAATAAAACAATAGAGAAAAAACTATTAATACTACCTATTTTGTATGATATAAAGAATGCCTATTTTGAACATAAATTTGGCTATGAGTTATTAATTAAATTTAAAATTTATGAGTTATTATATAAAGTAATATGTTATGGAAAACAAGAAAAACGGGATTGGAAACCTACAAAGTCATATAAGACAGAGAGAATAAAAAATGTCGTCCTATATATTCAAAAGAATTATAAGTATAAAATCACATTAATTGATTTGGCATCTTCGGTTAATATGAGCGCTGGAGCTTTCTGCAGATTCTTTAAACAATATATAAATATGACCCCCATTGAATACTTGAACAGTTTTCGTATAACTAAGGCTACTTATTTGCTTCAGACTACTGATAAAAAACTTATAGATATAGCTCTTGATACAGGATTCAGTAATATAAATTACTTTACAGATGTGTTTAAAAAAGTGTTGTATTGCACGCCCACGGAATATAGAAACAGGCTGAATCGTAAATAGGTGAAAATAACAGGACAAGATGTTAATATACATAGAGAGAAAATCCTTTATTATTAATAAAATTGATGTATAGGTAAGTGTAAACCTTTATATCAATTTTATTTATGTAGAAAAGAGGGATTTGATGGGAATATTCAGTAAAAATCAGAATGCATTAGTATGGCAGTGTAATGGAGAAACTTTAAGAGTAGAGCCTTGGGGAAAAAATAGTATAAGGGTAAGAGCTGTAGTAATGGGAGAAATATTAGATACAGATTTTGCTCTACTGTCTCCTGAAAAATGCGATTCGAAAATAGCAATATATGAAGATGAAGCAGTAATAGAAAATGGAAAAATAAAAGTTGTACTACAGACGGAAGGATGGGAGAAAAATCGCTGTCGTCTAATGTTTTACAATAATAAGGATAAACTATTAATAAAAGAAATAGGTATTAATGGTTCATTAAATCTATATGCACGAAAATTCAAACCTATAATAGGAGGCGATTATAGGTTAACTGCAGGCTTTGAAGCTGATCCTGAAGAAAAACTTTACGGCATGGGGCAGTATCAACAGGAAATTATTAACATCAAGGGCTGTAACCTAGAACTAGCACACCGCAATGCTCAAGCTAGTGTACCATTTGTACTTTCAAGCGAGGGCTATGGATTTTTATGGCATAACCCAGCAATAGGCAGAGTTAGTTTTGGAAAAAATACTACCGAATGGTATGCAGAAAGCACAAAACAATTAGATTATTGGATTACTGCAGGAGATACACCTGCAGAAATTGAAGAAGCATATGCTGATGCAACTGGTAAAGTTCCTATGATGCCGGAATATGGGTTAGGGTTTTGGCAATGCAAGTTGAGATATTGGAATCAGGAGCAGCTTTTAAAGGTAGCTAGGGAATATAAAAGAAGAAACATACCGATAGATGTAATAGTATGTGATTTCTTTCATTGGCCCAAGATGGGTGATTTTCGCTTTGAAGAAGAGTTCTTTCCAGATCCGAAAGCTATGGTAGATGAATTAAAAGAAATGGGTATAGAATTGATGGTTTCTGTTTGGCCGCAAATTGACCTTGAAAGTGAAAATTTTCAGGAGATGCGAGATAAGGGATTGTTGGTAAAAACTGAAATGGGTGTTTATGTATGCATGAGATTTGGAGGAGACAGTGTATTTTATGATGCTACTAATCCAGCTGCCAGAAAGTACGTGTGGGAAAAGTGCAAAAAAAATTACTATGATTATGGTATCAAAATTTTCTGGTTGGATGAGGCGGAACCTGAATATGGTGTGTACGATTTCGATAATTATCGCTATCATATAGGGCCGAATGTTCAGATAGGGAATATATACCCGCAAATGTATTCTAGAACTTTTTATGATGGAATGACACAGCAGTGTCAGGAAAACGTGGTAAACCTAGTTCGCTGTGCTTGGGCAGGAAGTCAGAGATATGGTGCTTTAGTGTGGTCAGGTGATATCCACTGTGACTATGAAGTATTTAGAAGACAAATATGTGCTGGATTACATATGGGTATAGCTGGTATTCCGTGGTGGACAACAGATATTGGTGGTTTTGCTGGTGGAAATCCTGAAGATGAAAACTTTAGAAAACTCTTAGTACGTTGGTTTCAATGGGGAACTTTCTGTCCTGTTATGAGGCTTCATGGAGATAGATATCCAAGTCAGCAGATTTATAAAAAAGACGGTAGTAAGGCACTTTTTAGTGGAAGCGACAATGAGGTATGGAGTTTTGGTGATGAAGTCTATGAGATACTTGTAAAGTATATTAACCTAAGAGAAAAACTCCGTCCATATACAAGAAAACTTATGAAACAAGCTCATGAAAAAGGAACTCCAGTAATGCGAACTATGTTTTATGAATTTCCTCAGGATAAAGCTTGCTGGGATTTAAAAGATCAATATATGTATGGTAACGATATTTTAGTTGCACCAATCGTATATGAAGAAGCTTACAGCCGAGAAGTTTATCTTCCATCGGGGGCAGAATGGACTAGTATGAATGATGGAAGGGTATTTAAAGGTGGTCAAACTATAACTGTAGAAGCACCGGTTGATATTATACCTATTTTTCTTAAAAACGGCACTCATAAGGAACTGGTTAATTTTATATAACAATTTTTATGATAAAGAACCACGCTGCAAAAATAGCGTGGTTTTATCGTATATATTCAAAAATTATTATCTCATTACTAATAGGATACTTCTTGGGAAAATATACGTATATTATATTGACATAAAAGCTAAATTAGCTCATTATAATATTATTGCTACTATGCAATGTTTTAATTTAAAAAATAATTGGCAAGAGGTTGATATAGATTATGAGATGGATTGAAATAAAGGGGATGCATTCAGTAAATGGTACTATTGATGTGCCAGGATCAAAAAATAGCAGTCTTGCGCTTTTGGCGGCATGCTGCTTGACAGAAGAGCAAGTAATACTTGAAAACGTCCCTGATATATCTGATATAGAAGTTATACAAAGTATTGGTAAAGATATAGGATTGGAAATTATAAGAAGAAATGAAAATGTGATTATTGATCCCAGTAATATAATGTGCGCAGTTATTGATCCTGAAAAAAGTTCTTTATATAGAGCTTCATATTATTTTATTGGAGCTTTACTTGCAAAATTTAAAAAGGTAACAATAGGCTATCCTGGGGGAGATAATTTTGGCAGAAGACCTATAGATCAGCATATAAAAGCATTCGAAGCTTTAGGGGCAAAGGTTACGTTTTATAATGATTATTATGAGGTGGCAGCTGAGAAGCTTATAGGCAAAAATATTTATTTTGATGTCATTACTAGTGGAGCCACAATAAATGCTATACTTGCTGCGGTTTTAGCTGAAGGAAGAACCACAATATTAAATGCTGCAAGAGATCCAGAAATAGTTGATCTTGCGATTATGCTGAGTGAGATGGGCGCTAAAATTAAAGGCGCTGGTACTGAAACAATAACTATTGACGGTGTTGATAAGCTTGAAGGATGTACTCACAAGGTTATACCAGATAGACTGATAGCCGGCAGCTTTATTATTGCTGCAGGAGCTACTAGAGGCAACATTACTGTTAACAATGTCACACCGGAACATTTGGTGTCTTGTACTGAGAAGCTTAAAGAGGCTGGGGTTACTATTGAAGCTGGTGACAGCTATATTAATGCATATGCAGCAGGAGATATTCATGGTGTCAATGTAAAAGCAACGATGTATCCAGGATTTGCTACAGATTTGCAGCAGCCTTTGACATCAATGCTATTAACAGCTGATAGTCATAGTACTTTGATTGATAAAGTATATCCCAATAGGTTTGGACATTGTTTACAATTAAATCGAATGGGAGCCAATATTATTCTAAAGGATGGCAGTGCCACAATTCCAGCAAGAAGAAAAATAGTTGGAAATTGGGTCCATGCAACTGATATAAGAGCTGGAATGAGTTTAATTATAGCAGGCTTAATAGCTGAGGGTGTTACTCGTATAACAGGTGTTGAACATATAAAAAGAGGGTATTCTGACGCCATTGAATGTTTCAAAAGTCTAGGCGCAGATATTAAACTGTGCGAAGATGCTGAGAAACAAGATACTTTTGAGAATTTTATAAATTCTTAGAAAAATGAACATATATTAAGGTTTTGGTTTTAACCAGTAGGAGGCTTATATGGTTTTTGTAAATCGGTATAGGTACTCCTTATTTGTTTTGCAAATTAACAAGCAAAAAGTGAAAGAAGCTATACATAAAATAATGTTTGTAAATATATAGAGCTTGCAATGGGGAAGCGATCACAGGAGGCATCTTGTAGCCTACGAAGATCACTTCCCCATATTTAAGGTTATTTTAAGGTTAAGACCATTTTCGATAAAGCTTATCCATATATAATATTTGCATAAGTAATAGAAAGGATATGAATATATGGATACAATTTTAACTGTAAAACAACTTAAAAAATCATATGGAAAAATTAGCGTACTTCAAGATGTTTCATTTGAACTGAAGCGGGGAAGAATACTTGGACTACTTGGCAGAAATGGTGCTGGAAAGACTACACTGCTAAAAAGTATTTTAGGCCTTAACTGTAATTATGATGGCAATATAATATTTGAAGGCAAACTGTTGACCCCAGAAGATGAGATAATGAAAAGCAAAATAGGTTCATTAGTGGAGGTAAATTTTTTTGAAGATTTAACTGCTTATGATAATTTGAAGCTATCTATGATGATCACTAGGGGCTTTAATATGAATGAGGCAAAAAGTACAATAGAAAAACTTTTAGAATTTGTAGACCTTAAGAATGTTAAAAAAAAGAAGGTTAAGACATTCTCGTTCGGTATGAAACAGCGTTTAGCATTGGCTCAAGCGTTTATTATAGAACCTGATCTCTTAATACTTGATGAACCTTTTGTTGGATTAGATCCTATAGGAATAGAAGATACAAAAGAGATACTTAAAAGATTGTGCAAAGAAAATAATACATCTATCATATTTTCTAGCCACCAGATGGAAGAAGTGAAGGATTTAGCTCAAGATATAATAGTATTAAGTGAAGGAAGGATTAAGTACTCGGACAGTTATGAAAATATTAAAAAATGCAGCATCTCGCTATTGGATCTCATGAGATAATGCTAGTTCAAAGAATAGATGATGAAAGGAAGTTAAGTTATTATGAGACTATTTCAAATATATAAAATGGAGTTATACAAAATGATAAAAAGGAAAACATGTTGGATTTTATTGATTCCCAGTATTTTAGCTTTCATTGTAAGTTTTGCAGTAAGGTCCGGTGCTGTTAAAATTTCAGCTGATACTGCTGTAAAAAATCAGATGTTGTCCTGTATGGATTATACCGTGTTTATCTGGGAGTTCCTATCAGAGTTAGGTATAATGGGGATACTATTTATCCTTGTAGCTTCGTCTCAGTTTTCATCAGAATTGGAGCGAGGTCAAATTAAAATGTTGCTGCTGCGTGTAGGCAAAAGAAGTCAGATTGTATGGGGTAAATTTATCGCTATAATAACAACTTTTATGATTTCAATCTTCACACTAATGGTAGTTACATCAACCTCATATTATATTTTTATTGCAGACTCAAAATTTGGAAATGGTAAATTTGCATTAAAAGCTTATGGAATTACAGCAAGAGAGATTGTTCTATCAATTTTGTGTGCTATTGTAACCTTTGCATTTCTTACAGCTCTCACTTATTGCTTAGGATGTAGATTTAATATGATGATGACCTTTGTTATTGCGCTTATTGCGATGTATGCCGGAAAGTATATGGCTGGATTAAAAACATTGAAATTCATGAAATATACCTCTTTCTATATGGAAAATGAATTTTTATTGTCAAAACACATTTCAAGTTCGCAATCTTTAATTTTTGGTATTACTTCAATTATACTAATTACTGCATTAATAAAAGTGAGTGTAGTCTTATTTCATAATGCTGATGTAAAATGATATAATATGGACAAGATATATTTTTATGGTGAAGGGAAGGAATGCTGTGAGTTATCGTATTCTTATAGCTGATGATGAACAAGAAATAATTAATTTTTTAAGTCTCTATTTGGAAAAGGATGGATACGAAATTCTTTCGGCATCAAATGGCAAGTCAGCTCTGGAACTTATAAATACACAGCAAGTTGACTTAGCTATAATTGATATTATGATGCCATATATTAATGGACATGAGTTAATTAAGATAGTTCGGCAGAATAATAATATTCCAATTGTTATCCTATCAGCAAGAACAGCAAGTGCGGATAAAGTTTTAGGACTTGGTATAGGTGCTGATGATTATATAACAAAACCATTTGATCCTCTTGAAGTAGCTGCAAGAGTGGATGCGAACATAAGACGATTCTATAAGCTTAATGCTAAAGAAGTAAAAGAAAAAATTATGTTGAGCCTAAGAGATTTAATACTAGATCTAAATCAGTGTATTTTAATAAAAAAAGGTGAAGAGATAGCATTGTCCTCTATTGAATTTAAGATATTGAAACTGCTTATGGAAACTCCAGGAAGAGTTTTTACAAAAAAACAGATTTATGAAGCCGCCTGGGAAGATAATTATATTGTAGATGACAATAACATTATGGTTTATATGAGTAGAATAAGAGAAAAAATTGGTGAAAGAGAGGGCGAAGCATATATTAAAACAATTCGAGGATTGGGCTATAAGATGCTTCCATAATTAGGATGAACAGAAAGAAAACTTTAGGCTGGTTTCTTATTAAAAACTATATTATGTTTTCATTCGTGTTAATAGTTATTGTTACAGTAATCTACAATCTTGTTTTCTCATTTGCAAGATCCATAAATAATCAAATACTGAATAAGGCTATCTTTGCAGAGAATATAGTCCGTTCTGACTATAAAAATATAGATATTAACAATCTTAAGGATATATCTGGATGGATAGAAATATTAGACAGGAACAATAAAGTAATATATACAAAGGGAAAGGTACTTGAGAAAAAAAGTTATTATACTAGAGATGAGTTATTGCAGCAATCAATATTTTCAAAAGAATCAATAGACGATTCTATTCATGTACTTGGTTTCTATATTGGCAATGCAACATATGATCAAAAAAAGAGATATGTTGCATCATATAAGTCATTTGTTGGCGATAATGGTGAGAAATATGTATGTATTGTAAAGATTCCAGTGGAAAAAATCAAATTTAATTATATTCTTTATAATGCTACTGGGGATACTTTTGAAATAGGGGTAACATATATTATAATTATTTTGCTCAGCATTACTATAGTTTTTCTTGCATGTGTATACTGGTACAGCAGGAACATACAGAAGCATATTACGAAACCTAATAAAACTTTAGTAGAATGTCTAAAGACAATAACTTCCGGCAATTATGCAAAAAGATTAAATTTAAATGCTGAGTATGAATACAGAGAAATTGAGGATTCATTTAACTTTATGGCCGCTGAGCTTGGTGAAGCAAGCAAACAGAGACACAAATATGAGCAGGAACGCCAACAAATGTTAAGCAGCATAGTACATGACTTGAAAACTCCTATTACAAGTATACGAGGATATGCTAAAGCGTTACTGGAGGGTATGGTGAAGGAACCTAAAAAGCATCAGGAATATTTAACGACGATTTATAGTAAAACTGAGCATATGAATAAACTGGCAGAGCTGCTTTCAACTTATGCTAAAATGGATAGCAGCTCCTATAAATTAAAGCTAGAGAAAGTTGATTTTGCTGAATTTGTCAGAAAAATAATAGCAGATTGCTTTGATGAGTTAGAGAAAAAGAATATTAATTTAGAAGTCCATATTCCAGAACAAGTTATTGAATTATCAATAGATAAAGTAGAAATGAAACGTGCCATTGAAAACTTAATAACAAATGCGGCTAAGCATAATCCTGAGAATACTACTGTGAAAATATGTTTATATAAAAATGACAAAAGCTATGTAGCCCTAGAAATAATAGATAACGGGACTGCAATACCTGAATCACTGGCGCAAAAAATGTTTGAACCATTTATATGTGGTGATGAATCAAGGACTACTAAAAATGGAAGTGGTCTTGGCCTAAGCATATGTAAAAAGATTGCCGAAAAGCATAATGGTAAAATTGAATACGAATATTCAGTTGATGGGTGGAAGTGTTTTCGAATCATATTAAAAAGTACTATTCAATAGAGGCAGGGAATATGAATTAAATTGATTACCACGCTATATTTCTATATAATTAATGTTAGTTAAGTCGTAGAAGTGGCTATTGAAACATTAGGAGGAGTTTGATGTTTGAAAAATTTAAATCACATATAAATAAGAAGTATACTACTATATCAGTTTACGTTATTATTACAGTAGCAATCATTTTTGCATTGGGATTTGCTACCACTAGAATAGGAATCATATTTAAAACTGCTACAGATGTATTGTTCTATCTTCTAAAAATATTTACGCCAGTGTTCATAGGTGTGGTAATTGCGTATATTATAGATCCTATGGTAAATTTTACGGAAAAGTTGTATTCAAAAAGTAAGATTATTAGGTTTAAAAATCAAAAAAAATATAGATCCCTTGCTGTTTTTTCATGTATCATAGGAACAATAACTCTTATATTTGTTCTTGTAGGTTTGTTTATATTTAGTATTACTAAAGAGATTGCTAATATAAAGCTGGACCAAGCTATAGCGTTGATTACTAATTATATAAACAGTTTTTCAGACTCGTTGTCTAGCTTTGAAGGTAAGTTAGCTGATTTAAACATAGTTAAATCTAATGCTATTGACCAATACATCTCACAATTGTCTACCTCTTTGATTAATGGATTAAAAGACTTTACTAATAACTTAGCTGGTAGTACTAAGCATATATCTTCATATGCTTCCAATATTGTTTTTGGGTTGATAATAGGCATTTATTTACTTCTAGATAAAGAAGATTTTAAAGAGTATTGTGATAAATTTTCAAGAGCACTATTTACAGACAAAATGCAAAATAGAATTAAGAATTTCTGGGAAGATTTTAATAGAATATTTTCTGGGTATATAAGAGGACAGTTACTTGATTCGCTATTTATGTGTATAGTTCTCAGTATTTGTTTAACTATCATAGGAATAAAATTTGGTATGCTGATAGGAGTACTGGCAGGACTTTGTAATTTGATACCATATTTTGGGCCTATTGTTGCTTTTGTTGGTACCATATTGTTTGGAATGCTAAATGGGCAATACACTCAGGTCATTATAGCAATAGTTGTTTTACTTATTGTTCAGCAGATAGATGGAAATATAATTGGACCTAAGCTTCTTGGAAAGAGTGTGTCACTTAAACCAATATTTATTTTAGTGGCAGTACTTATTGGATCTCAAATTGCTGGGGTTTTGGGCATGGTGTTAGCTGTACCTGTTGCTGGAATAATAAAGCTTTTTATAAAAAGACATATAGATGAGCGGTTAAGGAAAAAGGAAGCAGCTGAACATGAGGCAGCTGTTTCTAAAGAATAGTAGCATGGACTCTATGCTGAAATTTTTTAAAAGGGACTGTCCACTAAGAGATTAGTGGGCAGCTTCTTTTGGGCACTTTTTAGCAATTGAAGATGTTGTGCTGCCGTGAATAAATGGCAAGTTAAGGCTTTGCAATTTACTTTGCAGAAGCTTAAGCGAATTAGCATCATCAAGCAATAATTCGGAAGTCATAGCTGGAAGCAAATATTTCCAAATTAAATTTAACAATCTGCGCCTCTGTCCTGTTACCTTCTGAAGAATAGCAGATAGCATATAAGTAGCTGACGTATTATATATAAAGTGGGTACCTAGTTCATGAAAGAAACGTATTTGAAACTTTGCCTAGTGTATCAATAGGAGAAAAAGAAAGAAATAAGCCGAATTAATTATTTTACTGAGGATAAATTTTGATGAACAGCTTTTTATAGCTAACCATATACTATCTATGTGATATTATATAAAAGCTGTCTGACAGAGAAGTTCAATTCATGGGGAACTGTAAACAGCAAAGTTTTGAAAAAGAATTTCAAAAAATATGTTGACACAAGAAAATGAACGTGTTAATATATGAAAGCTGTCCGAAAACGAAGTAAAAAAACTTCGAAAAATGTCTTGACATTAAGAAATGGACATGCTAAGATGTAAAAGTCGCTTAACGACAGGTTGGTTAATACAATATGAGAATTAGCGATATTTAGTTCATAATTAAATGAACTTATGGTCTTTGAAAATTGAACAGAGAAAAAGGTAAAATAAACCGGCAATTCTGAGAGATCTCGAAAGAGATACTTGAGATAAAGTAAGTAAGAGCAAGACAAACTTTTAATTTGAGAGTTTGATCCTGGCTCAGGACGAACGCTGGCGGCGTGCCTAACACATGCAAGTCGAGCGAGAGACTTCGGTCTCTAGCGGCGGACGGGTGAGTAACACGTGGGTAACCTGCCTCATAGAGGG
>NZ_MZGV01000077.1 GCF_002029235.1 Clostridium oryzae | reverse complement strand
TATTACCTTTCTATCTTAATTCACTAACTTCAAAATATATTACTGTCTCTTTTTAACTTCTTCGTAAACACGCTGTACCGTTTTTTTATTTAGCAATCACCTTTTCTCCTATTTAGTGGTGTATCTTGATATTAATTTAGAGTTATCCACAATTGGCAAAATACATAATTTCCTAAAGAGTAAGAAAGAGAGACATCATGCTGCAGCTATGATATCTCTCTTAATTATTAAAAAGCTATTTTGTTCTTAGTTTTTCTGAGTATCAATTCTCATTCTATAGAATGAACGCCATACAAATATCAAAGCTATTATTAGGAATACACAGCCTATATATGGAGCAACATCTCTAAATTTTTCAGATATTGCTATTTCCATGGCCAGCGTTCCAAATAGTGTAGTAAACTTAATAATAGGATTTAATGCTACTGAGGATGTATCCTTAAATGGATCTCCAACTGTATCACCAACAACACAGGCATCATGTAACGGAGAACCTTTTTGCTGCAGGTCAACCTCAACTACTTTTTTTGCATTATCCCAACATCCGCCGGCATTTGCCATAAATACAGCTTGGAATAATCCAAATACTGCTATAGATATAAGATATGCAATGAAGAAAGCAGCTGGTCCATTTTCCTTACCTCTAGGAGCTGAGAAGAATGCAAAGGCTAATGCAAAACAGAATACTGTTATAAATATGTTTAGCATACCCTTCTGGGCATATTGAGTACATATTTTAACAACTTCCTTGGATTTTTCTGTAGACGCCTTAAGGTCAGCCTTTTCATCAAGTTGTATATTTTTCTTGATATATTCTACAGCCCTATATGCGCCAGTAGAAACAGCCTGTGTAGCAGCACCGGTAAACCAGTAGATTATTGCACCGCCGCACATAAATCCTAAGATTGTGAACGGATTTAAAAGATTAAGGATCTGTTCAGGTTTAACCTTGAGCGTTTCTTCTATAACGAGTATCAGTGAGAATATCATTGTAGTGGCACCAACAACAGCAGTTCCAATCAGTACAGGTTTTGCTGTAGCTTTAAAGGTATTTCCTGCACCATCATTTGCTTCAAGATAGTATTTAGCCTTCTCAAAATCTGGCTTGAAACCAAAATCTTTCTCTATCTCTTTATCTACATCCTTTATTTCCTCAATTAATGATAGTTCATACACAGATTGAGCATTATCAGTAACTGGTCCATAGCTGTCAACTGCAATAGTAACAGGCCCCATACCGAGTAAACCAAAAGCAACTAATCCAAATGCAAAAACTGATGGATACACCATTATATCGCTAAGTCCAAAGGTACTTGCAAAATATGCAATAAACATCAATACAACGAACACAAGACCCATCCAGAAGGAACTAAAGTTACCTGCAACAAATCCAGCAAGTATATTTAATGAAGCTCCACCTTGTTTTGAAGCACCTACAACTTCTTGTACATGTTTTGACTTACCACTAGTAAATGCCTTTGTGAATTCTGGAATTAAAGCACCACCTAATGTACCGCAGCTTATGATTACTGAAAGAACTAACCAAAGGTTAGATGCTTTATCAGCAACAGCTGAACCTGGTCCTATGATAAGATAGCTAACAATAAATATCATGATCATCGATAGTATTGAAGTTATCCAAACTAGATTCGTTAAAGGTTTCTCAAAATCAAAGTCATCCGTTTTGCCAAATACAGCTGAACTTACAGCTTTGTTTATATAGAAAGCAACTACCGAGGTTATTACCATTAAAATACGCATAGTAAATATCCATGTAAGTAAATCTGTCTGTACAGCTATTCTGGTAGACTCAGGGAAAGCCATTCCAACTCCGAGAACTATAAATGAAACAATAGCAACACCGGTTACTCCATAGGTTTCAAAACCATCAGCTGTAGGTCCTACACTGTCACCTGCATTATCACCAGTACAGTCGGCAATAACACCAGGGTTACGTGGATCGTCTTCTTTTATTTTAAATACTATTTTCATAAGATCTGAACCTATATCTGCAATCTTTGTGAAAATTCCACCTGCAATACGAAGAGCACTTGCGCCTAAGGATTCACCAACTGCAAAACCTATAAAACTTGCTCCTGCTAAATTTCGAGGAACGAAAAGCAAGATTATAAGCATCATAAATAGTTCGACACATATCAGCAAAACTCCTATGCTCATTCCTGCATCTAAAGGTATGTTCAAGAGTTTTAATGGCTTTTTCTCCAGTGAAGAAAATGCCATTCTGCTGTTTGCTAATGTGTTCATACGAATTCCATACCAGGCAACTCCGTATGAACCTAAGATACCTACAACAGTCCAAGCTAATATAAGCAATACTCCTCCAATAGAAGTACCCTGAAGATATCCGAAGTAAAATGCTATAATAATAGCGATTAATATCAATAGTATTCCGATAAATTTACCCTGTTGAATAAGATATGTTTTACATGTTTCAAAAATCGTATTTGATACATCTAGCATAGATTTATGTGCTCTTATTTTTCTTATTTTTGTAAATTGATAAAATCCAAAACCTATTCCTAATATACATACAATTAAACCAAGCTTAAGCAAACCGTTCTGACCTGTAGATAATTCAGGGACCTTAAGATTTGATTCATCTGCAAAAACAGCAACCGGTGAGCAAAGTAGAACTAATAAAATTGTTAATGAAAAGATAAAAGGCACCTTTCCTAATTTTTTAGAATTGCTCTTTTCCATATACATTGCCTCCTTAAATTTACATATTTACGCGTTTCTTCATCTTAAATAGTAATCTTAATTATGCAGCAAATACTTAAACCATGGTAATTCAGTCATTCAAGACCTTATTTTTTTGTAAATCGGTAAACGTTTTCGCAAGTAGCTTATATCACCTCGATTCCGAATAAATGCAGGCTTGTCTAACATTGTCGCTAAGATTGTTTTTTAGTAAATACAGCTCGTAAAAGCTTGATATTACTCGTTTACAGCTGGCTAATGTTAAAACTTTCAAATTTCATAAATTACATAAATTTGAAATATCCCGTCATCGTATATTATAACATACAAAAGTCAATTTGTTAATACAATTGATAAATTATGATTCCCTACCACAAATAACTAAATGCGGTTAATTGATATAGATATATAAAATTGCTTTAACATAACTAAAACAATTAGGAGCAGAGATTCCTGAGGGAAAGAGTTCCTATGACCAAAAAGTTTTTGAAAAAAGCAATGTGCTTGGTTAGTAGCAATCACCAAGCACATTTTATTATATTATTACGCTTTGTCTTCCATCTTTTTTCTAGCCTTGGTTACATCATGCTCATTAAGCTTGGTTTCCTCCACTATTGCTCCCATACCATTGCCTTTGCGAAGCATTTCTTTTGCTTTTTCCATAGCTCTTTCGTGCTCACCCTTTATCATTCCCGCACTCTTATTCACGCAAAATACCTCCCTTACTATGTATTAAGTTTCTAGATTGAAATATACATATGTAAATATTATAAATTCATCCAGAAACCTTAAATTAAATACTCAAGTTAAATTATTTCCCTACAGCTAATTTTCTATTCATTAACTATTAATGTAGATTTAGCAGCACCGTTTGCTCCTACAATTGCAATCTTTTCTTTTTTATTTATATTCAAATTTATATTTGATAGAACGTGATTAGCAGAATTTTTATAATAGGCATGCATTATGCTGCATAGCTATACACTCTTTTATTTATAGTACACTGCATCTTACAACATCAACACCATAACCTCTTCTTCTTCTCTTATCTCACCTGTAAATTCGAAACCAAAACTTCTATACAAATTTTTTGCTCTACGATTTTCAGATACCTCACTTAAATAAACTTTCTTGTGGTTAAAATTACTCTTTATATATTCTATAATTTTAGCCATTGAAGCTTTTCCATATCCTTTTCCTTGAAAATTCTCGTCAATCATAAATCTGCATATCCAGAATTCTTCTTGCCCGCTTTCGTTTTCATTATCTATAACGAACATAACAAAACCTACCATAGTTTCATCATTGTAAATGCACATGGGAAAACAACCAGATTCATATTTTGACTGAGCTAATGAAAAGGCATTTGTAGCCACAAACTCACGCTGATGTTTAGCAACTTTTAACTCAACACAATCATACCAGTTTTGTGCATCAACTTCTTTAAGCAAAATCCCCATATAAAATTCTCCCTTCATACCATAAACACTTAATTTATATTTCAACTAGTTCATACTGTTTACTTCCAAGTCCTATTTTTTCTGCATAATCAAGAGTATACCTTCCTCTTCTAAAGACCGTTCTTTGATTGTTCCTATCAAGTACATCAAGACACGCCTTATCCAAAGCAACCGGATCCGTTGAAGCAAAAACTCCAAGATCATTAGCTATAGTCTTCATATCATGTCCTTCACAATCACAATTTCTTGTTATATTAAAGACAAAGGTTATATATATGTTATTCTTCTCTTTAGCAGCTGCATAGGCATACTCTGCTAGCCTTTCATTAAAGGACTTAGATATTGACGCAAGCCAGCTGTTAGTTATAGCACCATGTGGACATATAGCCATACAAGAAGCACACCCAATACATTTATCTTTATTTATCTTAGCTTTTTTTGTTATTGTTATAGCTGTTTCAGGACATTTTTTAGCACAAGCTCCACAGGCTTTACATTTCAAAACACTAACCTTCGGTATTGAATTTGCATGCTGCGCTAACTTTCCGCCTCTAGCAGCGCACCCCATTCCCAACTGTTTTATTGCCCCACCGAATCCTGCAAGTGCATGTCCCTTAAAATGGCTTAGTACGATTATTTGCTTTTTATTAGCAATTTCTTTACCCACCTTACATTTATTAAAGTTCTTTTTATTTATTTCTACTTCCTCAAAGCCTTCTCCATGTTCTCCATCTGCAATTATTATAGGCAGTTCAGTAAAGCCATGCTCTTTAGCAAGTTTCAAATGTTTTTCTTTTGTGGTTCTTTCTCCCCTATATAATACATTTGTCTCAATAAATGCGCTTTCAATATTCTTTTGCTTCAAATAATTAATTATTCCAATAAAATTTTTTGATTGTATAAAAGTTTTATTACCCTTTTCCCCAAAGTGAACCTTAAGCGGTATAAAACTTTCTAAAGGTACTTTCTCTTCTGTAACAATTTTATCTAACAGCTCAACTGCAGCACTGCTTATTTCTTCTGTTTTAGAATATGAATCTATTGCTTTATAATATACTTTAGCCATAAAATTCCTCCTATTTAGGTAATCTTTACGCATAATCATATTGTAAATAATTACTATTGTCAAGCAATGAAAAAAGAAAAGTTGCGTCCCTACTGAGACTGATCCGTTCATTAAGCACTTGTAACACAAATTCCTTAAGATTAAAAAAGCCTGTCTATAAATAAAAATATATTTATAGACAGACATTTTTGCTAATCATTTATATATAATTATATGTATTTGTTAGTGAACTATAACCGGACAACCAGCTTCTATGTTATTAAACAATTTCTTTACCTTCTTAAGAGGTGAATTCACGCATCCATGGGAACCATTTGTTTTATAGATCTGTCCTCCAAAATCAGTTCTCCAAGTAGCATCATGAATTCCGACACCTCTATTAAAAGGCAGCCAATAGCCTACAGGTGAAGAATAGTCCTGTCCTTTTAAAATGGCATCTTTATCTTTATATTTAATGTAGTAAACACCTTTTGGTGTTGCATAGCCTTTAAGTACATTACCTGTAACAACATCATAATCAATAAACAATTTACCGTTTTTAAAATACCATAAATGCTGTTTCTTGATGCTTACTTCTACGTAAGTATCACCTATATCATTTTTTCCTCTTACTTTAGCTTTCTGCCAGTAAGCTGGCTCCTTTGTAACTGTCTTTCCACTCTTTATGATTGAAAGCAATTTAGGAGTCTCTTGATATGTACTAATCGCCCAACCATAGTCACCAGGTTTAACATTTATCTTTTTACCAGATGCAGTAACAAATTTTCTTGTAGTACCAATAGTATTATATTTATAAGCTAAATTTAATAAATAGTTTGTAACCTGCTGTTTATCTAATGTAACATTTAGATTGTTGTCCACTTTAAGCCAATTATTTATTTTAGACCCATCTAATGTCTCACTGCTATTACCAAAAGTATACGTAACCTTAGAAGAAACATATTTATTCAAAGTCTTTTTTGTTTCTATAGTCTTTTTTGATTTAGAAGTATACTTTGGTTTTACGTAGCAATCTTCTGAATCTAAATCCATCGTTGTCTTTCCGTCATTAATAGCACCTGCAACCTTATTAAAAAGAACGCTTTTATTAATTCTATTTCCTAAAACTTCCTTTACAACTTCATACCCCTGACCTGTATACTTAAAGCTAGCACTTTTAGGATCAGTTATATTATTTCCACTAACGCAAGAGAGTTTATTTAACCTCTTTTTTAGTAAATTCTTGCTGTATGAAACTCCCTCTTTCATTTCAGAATTTTGTTTATTAAAAATAGCTGAAATCCATTTAAGTGACTTCTGGTTATCCTTTAATTCCTTAATTTTCTCATACGAAATATCTTTCAAACCAATATCAGATGCAGAAATCTGTTCTTCTTTTCCTCCCCGTTCTTTTATAGTCAACTTATACGACTTAAGTTGATTTGACACTATTTCTTTAGCCTGCTCCACGGTTTTACCTGATACATTAACACCATTAATTTTAGAACCAGAATAAAAATGGCCCTTGAAGTGTACTGCTACCCCCAGATATATGAGAAGTAAAGTAAAAACAGAAGCTGTTACGCCTATGAAGATTTTGTTTTGTTTGCTCATTTTTAGTCCCGTAATACCCTCTCCTTAAATTAAAACAAGATTCTAACCTTTGTTTTTTATAAATTATTTATAATTCCTTAAATAAAATTATATAGTTCTATAGATAATTAACTTGACAGTCAACCTTCATAATGTAAAATTTACTGAGTATCCAATATTTTCACTTTGTAAATGAAAAGTCAAGAGTCTTATTCTTATCTACATATATACATTATTGGTTTATAGTATAGCTTGTCAACAATATGCTAACACTATCAGAACGAAATTTGTCACAATTAATAGTAAATGCTAGCTTAGGCTAATTCTGTCTTATTTTATTATATTATGGCGTATGTACATTTTTATTATATAAAACACACTGCTTTAGCTTCCAAAGCAGCGGCAGAAACTTGTTGCAAATGTCCTGCAAACCAGCTTCTGCCACTGCTTACTAACAACTATTAATTTAATAGTAACATATAACAGGAGTCCCTGCATCAATATTATAAAATATTTTTTTTGCTAAATTATAAGGACAGTTTACGCAGCCATGAGAACCTTTTATCTTATATATGCTGCCTCCAAATACTCTTCTCCAATTTGCATCATGCATACCTATTCCCCCATTAAATGGCATCCAAAATGAGACTGGAGAACTGTACCCTTGACCTTTTAATATTGCATTTCTTTGCTTGTACTTTACACTGTACACACCTGCTGGTGTCGAATGATTCTCTGATACATTTCCAGTAACTACATCTCCTTGTGCAATAAGAGATCCATTTTTGTAAAACCACAGATGCTGTTCCGGTATATTTATCTCAACATAAGTATTTCCAATATCATTACTGCCTTTAGATAACGCTTTTTGAGCATATTGCGGTTGTTTTGTTAATGTTTCTCCCTTTTTTATATTTGCAATTGCAGTTTCAGCCTCTCTTTGACTATTAATAGACCAGCCATAGTCACCACCACTAACTTTAACTGTTCTCCCAGACGTTGTAACAAAATTTCTTGTTGTACCAACTGTATTATAAGCACTAAATATTGAATTTAAATAACTCCTAGCTTTCGTCTCATCAAATGTCACGTTTAAATCTTCATCTATTTTAATCCACTTATTTATTATTACACCATTAATAATCTTCCTGTCCTTTCCTAGAATGTACGTTATCTTTGAAGAAACATATTTATCCAGAGTCCTCTTTGTATCCTTAATTTTCTGAGAATGCGAGTCATATTGTGGTTGCACATAACAGTTAGTAGCTTCTAAATTCAAAATATTTTTTCCGCTTATAATTGCCTTTGCTACATTATCATATAAAAGGTTTTTATTTACCTTATTGCCTTCTGTGCCATTAATTACTTTATATTCCCCATTGATATATTTGAATGTAGGATTTTTAGGTTCGATGATATGACCACTACGAAGGCACGATAACCTGTTTATTTGTTTTTTTAGCAATCGTTTGTTATAGGAAATTTTTTCAGTCATTTTGCATATTTTAGAACTTATAAGTGCAATAAACCATTTATAAGGCTTCTGCTTACGCTTTAGATTATAGATTTCTTTATTTGAAAGGTGCCTTAAGCCAATATCATAACCTTTTATCTGTTCCGTTTTTCCTCCTCTTTCATTTAATTTTATGGTATAAGACTTGCACTGCAACTGTATCTGCTTTTGAGCTTCAGTTACAGTCTTACAGGATACATCAATCGAATCTATGGAAGAATTAAAATAGAAATGATTCGAGAAATATATCGATGTTCCCAAGTATATACCAAGTAAAACACAGAAAAAGAGTATGCTGCTGATAATGATTTTATTATATTTTTTCTTTTTCCTATCCGTGACATCATCCCCTTGTACCATAGCAAATTTAAAATGCTTGTTTTACATATAATGAAAATATCAACCCCATTCTAAAAAGTTTCTATTCCATTCTATGTAATAAAAGTCATATATAAAACAATTATTTTAAACATCCATAAAACAAGGGATTAAAGCTGCTACTATTATTTCATACGTTCTATGTTATAAATAATTTCATAATAACTTGTCAATTTCTTTTCATTGCAAGAAAAAAATCGCATCGATATTTCATGATACGATTTCTTCTGAAGCTGTACTAAATACATATTATCTTAATGGCTTTCTTTAATTCCGCTATATACTTTTCTCTTTTTAGGTATAATTTTTCCGCCTTGTTAAGGTCTATCTTCTCAAATCTAAGCTTATTATGAGGTTTAAGCTGAACCAGCTTTTGAATATCGCAAGAAGCTACATGCGCAATTTTAGGATAACCTCCAGCAGTAGCTCTATCTGCTAAAAGAATTATAGGATTACCATCTGGTGGAATCTGAATAGTTCCAAAGGATACCTCCCCAGAGATCATTTCAAGCTTTTCTTTAAATTCAATTTTAGGTCCATTTAATCTGTAACCCATTCTATCGGATCTAGTATCTATCTTAAATGGATTATTGAAAAATTGATATAAACTATCTTCTGTGACGTTGCAAAACTGTCTATCTTCAAATACTCTTATAACTGTAGTATCTGCATTATCAGTAACAAAGTTTTTGATATACCACTTTGTACTAACAAAGCTTTCCTTTTTAATATTCATCTTCAGCTTATTAAGCATCGCACGAGAAAGATCACTCTTATTTCCAATGTTTATTCGGTCGCCTTTTTGCAAAGCACGACCATCTTTCCCACCTATTTTCGCCCTAAGATATGTGCTTTTGCTTTCCATAACTACCGGAACATCAAAGCCTCCGGCTGCTGACAAATAACATCTATATCCTCTTATGCATCTTCCAAAACTAAGTACACAATCTTCATTTAAATAAATAGGTCTGCCGATAGGAACTTTCTTATTATTAATAGTTGGTGAAAGATCCGCTCCAGTTATAGAGATCAAACTCCCTTTTGATATATTTAATGATGGTCCTATCATTGTAATTTCAAGAACTCCTTCATTTTCATCATTTCCTACTATAATATTTGATAATCTTGCAGCATACGTATCCATAGCTCCACTCACAATGATTCCGTATTTTTGATACCCATACCTGCCTAAATCCTGAATAGTAGTTAGAAGACCTGGCTTTAATACTGTTATACTCATCCAATCTTCTCCTTTAGCTTCAGATATTCATCATATGAAATAGGATTAAATCTAGCTATATCTCCACATTTTAAAAGAGTTTTATCCTCCCGGTATAAATCAAATAATCTTAGCGGTGTTCTTCCAATTATCTGCCATCCACCAGGTGTTTCAATAGGATAGATTCCTGTCTGAGAACCTGCAATACCAACAGAACCTTGAGGTATAGCTGTCCTTGGTGTCTTTCGCCTAGGCGTAAATATTTTTTCCGATAATCCTCCAAGATAAGGGAACCCCGGCGCAAATCCAATCATATAGACTAAATAATCTCCTTTAGAATGAATTTTAATTACTTCATCTACGCTAAGTTTATTCACTTCCGCAACAAATTCTATGTCTGGTCCTAATTCGCCGCCATAGCAAACTGGAATTTCCACTACATGTTCTTCATAATCAGATGAAAACTCTAATTTAGAAAGTATTTCCTCTAATATAAACTTTACTGCTCTAAAGGGCTTATCACTATTTATCATCATTGGATCATAATTTATCGAAACACCAGAAAAATATGGTACATATTCTACTAAACCCTTGAACGGATTTTCATCCAGATATGCACAAAATATCCTTACCTTTCTGTTTATAGCTTTGTCTATCTTTTTTCCAAATTCAACTAATGCTATTGTTTCACTTATTTGCATAATATTAGTCTTATTTTCTTCCATATACATCCTCGACAATACACTTTTCTATTTATAATGAAGCAATTTGTATTTCTTCTTCTTTAAAAGCACGAGTTATTTTCTTTACAAATTCTAATGCTTTAACTCCATCTCCATGAACACATATTGAATCAGCGCTAATTGCAATATCTACTCCATTAATAGTTTCAACTTTACTTTCTTTAACCATTCTTATCACTCTTCTAATTGCCGTTTCTTCATCTGTAATAACTGATCCAGCTATATTTCTTGCTACTAAAGAACCATCATCATTATAAGCTCTGTCTGCAAACACTTCACTGGCTGCTTTTAGTCCTATGCTATTTGCTGCATCAATCATTTTACTACCACTCAAAGCAAGCAGAATTAGATTTGGATCAACTTCATATATACCTTCACAAATAGCTAGAGCAAGTTTCAAATCTTTGGCCGCCATATTATACAGTGCTCCGTGAGGCTTTACATGCCTCATTTTTATTCGGTGAGCCCTGCAAAAGGCTTTTAAGGCTCCAATTTGATACTGAATGATGGCTTTAGCTTCTTTATTTGAAATTTCTATTTTTCTTCTTCCAAAACCAACTAAATCGGCAAATCCAGGATGTGCTCCAACAGAAACATTATATTGTTTTGCAAGACTAACCGTATTGTTCATTACAACCGGGTCAGAAGCATGAAAACCACAAGCTATATTAGCAGATGAAATATATCGAATAACCTCTTCATCTGAACCAATTTTATATTTTCCAAAACTTTCACCTAAATCACAGTTTAAATCAACTCTATACATAAAAAACCTCACTAATATTTCAAATCTATATTTTTGATATCTGTAATAAGCATGTGACCTGGGGCATGAGTTATAACAATTTTAGGTTTAACATTCATAACCACTGATTGTGGAGTTACACCACAGGGCCAAAACACAGGCACTTCGTTATCTTTTATAGTAACCGGATCACCAAAATCGGGTCTGTTAATATTCTTAATCCCGATAACAGCTGGATCACCAATATGAACAGGTGCTCCATGTACTTTAGGCATAGCCCCTGTAACCAGTACAGATTTTACTATATTATCGTAGGGTATTGGTCTCATACTTACCACCATTTTCCCGCTGAATATCCCGGCAGGCGTGCATTCAATATTAGTAATATACATAGGTACGTTACATTTTTCTTCAATGTGCCGCACTGGAACCCCAGCTTCAATAAGTTCCGATTCGAAAGAAAAACTGCAGCCGATTAAAAAGCTAACATAATCGTCTTTCCAAAGATTTTCTACATCAGTATATTCTCCAGTTAGAATTCCATTTTCATATACCCTATATTTAGGAATGTCTTTAGTAATGTTTATATCTTCCCCTAAATATTTAAGGCTCTTATCTCCAACATCACTAACTTCTAATATGGGACAGGATTTTGGATTCCTTTGAGCAAATAATAGAAAATCAAATGCTAAATCTTTTGGTAAAATTACCAAATTAGCTTGTGCATAGCCTGCACTCATTCCTGCTGTCGGTGTGGTAATTTTTCCCTCTCTTATTAATTTACGAACGTCGTAAGGCTTCATTATCGAATAATCCATATCTCCACCCCTTTAAATAATGTTTTCTAAGGGCTCATTTTTGAAATCATTGTTTGCTTGACTTTCATAAAATCCTAATTCAAGTACTTTCTCAAACCAGGTAGCACAAGTTTTTTCTAATTTCATAGCCGATTTTATGGATTCCCTCATTAAATTAACTATAGAACTGTTCATAATCATTCCGCAGCCATCTATAGCCGGAATCAAATCCCCGTACATATCTATCATACCGCTTCTAGAAGCTGTTATTAAGGCATCTTCTTCCATCTCTTTCGTGTGCATTATTTCTAAGTTCTTCATTAAGTAAGACAATGCCGCAATAAGCCCATAGCAGCCCCAGTCTGAAACAGTTGCAGTAATAATATTGTCAGCCTTTACACTAGCAGCTATTCCTCCGCCACATCCGCAGCTGCAACCTCCTTCAGCTGCATATGGTACATATTTCTCCAGATGTTCCTTAATAGTTCCCATGCCAAGTTCGTTGCCTAAATCCCCTATAGCTATATTTAGAATACCTTTTTTCTTTAATTTGGTAAATAGGATATCCTGCTTTGCTTCGAGCGCACTTACATCTTTTCCAACTGCATTGTGATACACTCCCAAAGAATTGGCTCCAGGGCATTCAATGCTTATTACTGCAGATGGAGTAGCTTTATTAATAAGTTCATCCGCCTGCTTTTCAGCTTCATCAGCATTCTTTGTAAATGATATTCCCGCTAGTGATAATGGATACTCTTTTAACTCCTCAATATTATCATAGAAATGAAGGCCTATTACATAAGATAAATTCTCTACTGCCTTAATATTATCCCTCGGGCATACTATGATAGGTTTAACATTAAATCCTTTAACTAAAGCTCTTGCTAGAAGCAAAGAGCTCACAATTCCATCCATTTCTGCTTTCTTAAATGGAAGCAGAACAAAACCCGTCATTATATATACAAAATCACCTTCCTTTAATGTGCTGATAAGCTTTTTTGCACTATTTATAGTTAATGGTTCTTTAGTGTATTCCCTTGCTGCACTGTATAATATTCTGCACACTCCATATCCTCTGGGATCTAAATTCATAAGATTATCTAGATTTTCACCTATATTTAATATAGTTAATTCTTCCTGATTCATAAGCTTCCCCCCTAAATTTTCTCAGTTTCCTGTAAAAATTCATTGAGGAGTGCATCCTGTATTTTTTTTATGAGTTCTGGTGCTTTTCCACCTACAGGTTTTCCATCTATTTCACAAGCAGACATGCAAAATTGTCCTGAACTTGTAACTATTACTTCATCTGCCTCCATTAGTTCCTTTAGGGTAAATGCAGTTTCATTTACCGGAATTTCTAATTTTTTACACATTTTTATAAGGTGTGCTCTAGCTATTCCTGGCAAAATCAGATTATCTGCTGGTGCTGTCTTTAATATGCCGTCTTGTATAATTGACACATTGCTATGTGCACATTCAGTTACTCTGTCACCTCTATGAAAAACCGCTTCCTGACATCCTGCTTCTTCAGTCTTCTGAGCAGCTATTACACTTGGCAGTAAATTTAGAGTCTTAATATTGCAATGTAAGAATCTAGTATCTTCTAGTGTAATAAGCTTTAACTTTTGCGACATATCTTTTACATTCAGTGGTTTTAATACAATCCAAATATTTGCCTTTACATCTGGTGATGGAAATGCATGATTTCGCATGCCTGTTCCTCTCGTAACCTGCCAGTACACAAATTGTTCTCCTGAATCAACCTTCTGAACCATCTCATTAAGCAATGATTTTAGTTCTTCCTTTGTATATGGAATTTTTATTCTTAGTAAGCCGGCACTGTTATAAAAACGATCGATATGCTCCTCTAATGCAAAAATGATATGGTTCCTGCTATACGTTGCGTCATAAACTCCATCACCGAAATAGCATACACGATCATTCATCGGTATCTTCATGTTTTCAATTAAATCATACTCTCCGTTGTAATATCCTAAATTCTCCATAAGATTGCCTCCCGTAAAATAAAAAACTCATCTTTTAATCATACAATTCTTTGATTGTATGTATAAAAATGCATGAGTTTTAAAAGTTTTAATTATACATAAATACTATATTAGAGCTTATTTTTTTTCAATAATTACTGAAATTAGTGCATAATTTATTTATATTTATAATTTAAGCAAATTTTTTACGGTTTATCACTATACTTTATGGAAAATTTATTGTCTGCTAGACTGATATTCTATTTTTTATCAATTTATCATTTTTTACGCTTTTAAAATTCCATTTTAACATTTTTCAAGATATAACTGGTTTTGGTACGGGACACACCCTCCAGACTTTTAATCTCTCTATGAATTCTCTCTAAATCCTCTGATGAACTGCAAAGTATTTTAAGCAAAAAATCAAAATCACCTGTAAGATAATAACAGAACACTATATTTTTATTTTCCTTTATCGCTTTTGTAAATGATTCATAGTATTTGGGGTGGTCTAAACTGACCTCCATCAACGCACCTGTATCATTTCCAAGCTTAGTTTCATCTAACACTATTGTATAGTTCTTAATAATACCACTAGTTTCCATTTTTCGAATACGCTCAAGTACTGCTGAAACTGACATATGAATTTCCTTACTAATAGCCGATGCTTTGCTTCTTGCATTGACTTTTAAACATTCCAGTATTTTGTAATCCATATAGTCCACGATTAACCACCCCAAATAATATGTTATTTTGGCATTAGTATAACTTCACTATTGATTAGTACTAATTAACTTACAATTAATATGATAATTATAGCATAAAAATAGCTCTAATTTTACTACATGTTTCTCACTAAAATGACATTAACTAATTTATATGTTTAAATTTGAATAAATAGAATAGAAACAAGCTATAAGGACTATTGTCACTGGTATCAATGCTGCATATTAATTTTTACGTATGAAGAAAAAATGTCATTTTGAATTAGCAAACCTATTACATAGGTACTTTTCCAAAGTGGCATATTTTTTTCTACGTTATGATCCATTTACCACAATATCAAATTTTCAAAGATTATTATTCATAATAACCTCTTTCATTCTTCGTCCCTCCGTATATTGGACCTTATTTCCATTATATACCAGTTTAAGAAGGATGTGAATTAATTTATTATTCATATCGTTTTTTGATTAACTCAAAGTTCTGTATAACCTCTAATTCTTTCATACGATCAATTATTCCGGATATATCATCATTAATTTTGCATTTTCTGGTTACCATACAATACTCACATCCAGAGCAAGTTGAAATATTGGTGCTACTTAATAAAAATTTGTCAACCTCGATATTCCTTTCTTTTAGACCTTGAATTATATAATCTACTAATAGTTCTGTATTTTTTCGCTTTCGTGGGCTACCAACTACTGCAATCCATCTTTCCCTCATCTACTCTCTCCTTAATTTTAAAATTGAAATCTACCTATGTATCACATAGCATTTCAATCTGTCCTAATATTGTACACATCAATACAATTGCATCATAATCTTAGATAAATATTTTCCATGCCTAAATAGATATCCATATGTTACCTCAATCCCATTGCCCAGGAAATCTTAATTTTTTTAGTTTAGGGAAGTTTTTATTATACTCCTCCACTTTTTCTTTAGGAAGATTTTCAAAAGTTTCGGTTTCGTAGAATTTTCCTTTTATGTCTTTCATACTATCTTTTGCTAATTCAATTCCCATAAATGCATCATAGTTTTTGCCATCAGCAGTTGTAATATTAAAATTGTCACATGTTTTAAATCCTATTCGAGGATAATAATCTGGTTCTCCAAAAATTACAATACCTTTATATCCTTTATTTGCAGCTAAGTTCATGGTTTCCCTTAATAACATTTCACCAACTCCGCATCCCTGCCATTTAGGTTCTACGCAAAGAGGTCCAAAGGTTACAATTTCATGTGTAACTGAACCATCAACAACTCGTGCCTTTGAATACATTATACATCCTATTACCTCTCCATCCTTTACTGCTATTCTGCTTAGTTCTGGAAGGTAGTCTTTATCTTGACGTAATTTATGCACAAGGTAATGTTCATCACATCCAAGATGATGTTTATTCCAAAAGGCATGCTGTGTCATTAACTCTACATTATACCAATCATCCTTTGTTTCCATTCTAATTTCAATTTCTTCATCAGTTAATCTTCTTTTTTCTTCTGGAAACCATCCAAATTCTAACCTTACTTCTTTTCTTTGCAAATCATTATTCTTATAGCAGCAAGTATCCATGCCAATCAAGGTAAAGCCTTCATGCTGATAAAAATCTACTGCATTAACATTACAAGATTGCGTTTCTAGTATAATAGCCCGACGACGTTCTCTTCTCGCTTGTTCCTTTGCCATTTCAATTAACGCATGACCTATTCCTTGCTTTTGATATTTTCCTGCTACCCAAAGTTCTGTAATTCTCAGACGATTAGACCATAATTCCTGATCAGTTTCAATTGCAGCAACTAATTCATCATTAACTAACACTCCCCAAGCATAAGCATTCTCCCAATGATCTTCGTATAACTTATCCGGGAAATCATATTCTTCTGGTGTGTGTGTTACTGGCTCTGTAAAGTCTTTCTTTTCTATCTCAATAGTAAATCCTTTATCTGTCTTATTTACATGAACATCATAATATTTATCTGTTTCGTAGCCTATTGGAATTACAGTTCCCTTCCATTTCTCTTTTGGTAAATGTACAATTTCATATTCCATAGCTTTTATCCCTTCTATAATCCTATTAATTCATTTACAGCCTGCGCCCAACACTTTTCAGGTATATTAGGCCAAACGCAAGTGCCATTTTCTTCTCTGCATATCTCCATGGCTCGTGATAGAATTTTGCCATGAGACACATTACCTCCACGCAGTATATTTTCAGTTAACAGACACCAGTATGGCGCATGTTCATCAAGCTTAACTGCATGCATATCTCTGATTACTCTATCAACATCATACTCAAGACTGATAAATTCCTCTGACCATACTTCACCATTTCCATGCAATATCAAAAATTGAGTTTTTCCCTCACTAAAAAGAGACACACCAACAGAACCAGGATTCAGAACACATTTCTCGTTATGTACAATCTTCCTTTGTATATGAGTATGTCCACATAAGATAGTTGATGTTTTTACACTGTTCATAACTTCAAAAGTCCTATCATCATCTGGCAGCATTTTTTCATTTATCTTATTGGGTGAACCATGACAAATGGTTATTGCTGCCATCTCGCTGATCTTTATCTTCTGTACTGCTTCTAACTGTGTAAAAAAGTCCAAATCTCTGGAAGTAAGACATTTGTATGCATATAGTAATGAACCACTAGCTGAATTTCTGTCTTTCCAGCCTTTTTCACCGCAAGCACGATATTTAAGCCAATAATCTTCCTTATTTCCCTTGATAAAATAACATTTATATCTTTCATTGATATCATATAATATCTTCATTGTTCTTTCCGGATATGCTAATTCACCAATATAATCACCCAAAAATAAAAATGTACTAATGTTACGCGAAAATGCATATTCAAGGCAACGTTCTAATGCTATGTAATTACCATGAATATCTGCTAAAACTGCTATATCCATATTTTTCTCCATTTCAAACTGCTATATATAAAGCAAATTTTCTATATACATTCTGGTATTTAAAGTTTCTAATAACCACTGATATTTTAAATACCAGAACGCAAGAACTTTAATACTTAATATATAATTTAATATTAGATGTTATAGAATATACTTTGTCATCCTAAATCGCTCTTTTAATTAAACAAAACATTCTGTTATACTGTTCATATTCCGGATAGTAAATTTCTTCATATTGTTTTATTTCAAATTTTCTTTCAAAAAACTTTATCCATTCATCTGTTGTATTGTTCAACAAAATTAATCCATCATCAAGTAAGTTATCCTTTATAACTTTTACATTCCATTCTGCTATTTGTTCTGTTGTTATATAGGGATTTAATTTAACTAAAACCTTACCACCATATTTTAAAACTCTTTCTACTTCCACTGGTGTTCAGAGAATGGAAATGAAATCATATTGACAAGATAAATAGAAAACTTTAGTAGCGGGTCCAAAATTTTAGCATTTAAAAAAGTCAGTATCCTTAGTAAAGTAATGTTTGGACAAACTT
>NZ_MZGV01000076.1 GCF_002029235.1 Clostridium oryzae | reverse complement strand
TTGTCATGCTGTCAAGGGTGGCGGCTTCCTTCACCTACCTATTTTTCCTTGCTTTTTTTCTTCTTTTTCTCTTTTCAATCCTACTTTTTTTCTCTAAATTTTTTTCATAGCAAACTTTACACTATCAAAACTTTTATTATATTAAAATTTAATACAGTAAATAGGAGGTGGTAAACCACCTCCTATTTACTGGTTGTCCTGCAAAGTATCTAATTTATCGTTGATCGATTTAAGAGCATTTTCTAGAATAACTTTTTGCTGTATAAGTAAATCCTTTTGATTTTTAAAATTAATACTGCTATTGCATCTATTTCTTCTAAAACCTCTTCTGCAGTTTAATCCTAACCTTAAACCTAACACACCAGTTGTACTTTCAGTTTTTCCAAAATTACAGATTCCCATACCTCTTACTGTTATATCTCCAAGTCCTATAGGACCTGTACCATCTCTTCCTGGCATATGCATATCTCCTTTATAATAATATTTTAGGCATTTGCCATTTATAAATACTATTATAATTTTATTTTAGGCATATGTCAATAATTATTTTTTAAACTATTATAATAGTTCTAATTTTGAGAAGTCAATATCACCATTATTATCAGCTAACTCCTCATTTGCATGCACATACTCGACTTTACCTACAAACATTTCATGAGATCCAGTAACTATTGAATCAATTACTCTGCATTCTATATTAATAGGACAATCTGCTAATAATGGTGCATTAACTTTTATTCCTTCTTCAACCTTGATATTTAATTTTAATAATTTATCTTCATCTCTGCCGCTATGACTACCTAAATAATCAAACATTTCCTTCTGAGCTCTTGTAACAATGTTTACTACAAAAACACCTGTATCTTTTACTATTTTATAAGAATACCGTGAGGGCACAATACCTACCATAATCATTGGCGGAGCATAACTGCAATTACAGCAATATGCAACTGCTAATGCATTATTCTTACCATCCTTATCTCTACAAGATACTAATATTTTAGGTACTGGTTGAAGACATGATTTCATATTTACTTGAACTTTTTCCAATTTAACATTCCTCCAGTTTACATATAATATTATTGCTGTCTTACAATTATGTCCTGACCATCCATACAAGTTTCCATATCCGATAAAAGATTTCGTACTACTGATGCCACGTCTTCCGGTTGCATTATTGTTGAAGGGTCTTCATTGGGGGCCAATACTCTTCTAAGCTCTGTAGCACATCTTCCTGGTGATATACAGTATGTTTTTATTCCATATTCTTTAAGTTCTGCTGAAATTGTCTGAGACATGCTTATTATAGCTGCCTTTGATGCGGCATATGCAAGCCAACCTGGTCTTGCACTTGAACCAGCTGTTGATGCAATATTCAGTATTTTTCCACCAGTTTTTTTCATTATTTTTACAACTTCCTTTATTATACAAAATATAGAAGTTACATTTACTGCAAAAGTTTTATTCCAATTTTCAACAGATGTCTCTAGTAAAGACTGCGGTTCTGCATATCCAGCACAATTTACAAGATAATCTATAGTACCAAATTCTTCAGCTATTTCTTTAATTATCTCCTTTATCATTTCTGAATTTTCAAGATCTACTGCGCAGATTTTTATCGTCTTTTCCTTATTCATTAACTCATAAGTTTCATCTAACGCTTTTTTATTTCTTGATACTATCACAAAATTATCTATGTTTTTAGTTTGGCTCATTTTTATTGCTATTTGTTTCCCTATGCCTCTGCTGGCACCAGTTATTATACAAGTACTCATATCAATCACTTTTCTCCTAAAATATAGTTAATTATTAATCATTCATTACAATGTCCTTCATATTCATGTTCTTTGCATATGCTTCCTGTGGACTTCAATTCACCATTTATATATTTCTGTACAGCTTCATCACACACTCCTTGAGCTCCTACTACTACTTCAATTCCATTTTCGCTGAATAACTGCTGTGCAGTTTCTCCCATACCACCTGCAATAATAACATTTACATCTAATTTCTTTAAAAATACTGGTAAATATCCCGGTTTATGACCCGGATTTGGTGTATAATTCTTATTTATTATTTTTCCATCCTCTGCATCATAAATTGTAAATCCCCCACAATGTCCAAAATGCCCGCTTACATATTTTTCCTCACTTGCAATTGCTATTTTCATTATAAAATTCCTCCTTTATATTTAAATATTAAAATATACATTTCTGTATATTACTCCACATGCTCTCAATAGCGTTTTCTGCTTTGCTGTCTTTATAACAAGTTATAGGTTTCAATTCATTTATAGATTTCATAACCGTATCATCATATGGTATTTTTCCAATTAAAGCCAGTCCTTTGTCATCAATAAATTTTGCTATTTCCTTTGTCATCTCTTCATTTATGTCATATTTATTTATGCATACCATAGTAAATATTCCAAAATGTTCACATAATCCTACAACTCTCATTAAATCTTCAAGTCCCGATTTTGTAGGCTCTGTTACAACTAAAACAGCATCACACTCTGTTATTGAAGATATAACAGAACAACCAATACCAGGTGATCCATCAATGATTGTCAATTTTTCATTGCTGTTAAATCTTTTCCCGTTTCTTCTTAAAAAAGATATTAACTTTCCTGAACCATCACTGCCTATTTCCATTTCTGCCCTTGAAATTATGCCGTTTTGTAATTTTGTAATATAAGTGTCTGCAGTCTTCTCATCCTTCAATTCTATAGCATTCTGCGGACATACTAAGACACAGGCGCCACAACCTTCACAAAGAAACGAATTCACGCTAAATTCTTCAATGGCCTGAAATTTACATATCGTTTTACATTTACAACACTTTATGCACATAGATTCATTAATAACAGCTTTTTTCCCACCAATAAAATTCTTCTTCTCGATATCTTTCCCCTTATAGAACAAATAAAGATTTGGTGCATCTACATCACAATCTATTCTCATTACATTTTTAGCAAGCTCAGATAATGCAGTTGCAATGGTTGTTTTCCCTGTACCACCTTTTCCGCTTAAAACTACTAGCTCCAAGATAACACCACCTTTGCTTGTTCTGAAAGATTGTCAAAGAAAGCTTTATGATGCAAATCATCATATAGCACTTCACCTTTTGAATAAAACACTGCTGTCTCTTTACTGTAAGGAATTGTGCCTATTAATGGTATTCGCTGTTCTATACAATATTTTTTTACTATATTGTCCTCACCATCGTCTTTGTTTATAACTATTCCAAAAGGTATATCATACATTTTTACAAGTTCCACAGCCATTTTTAAATCATGAAGTCCAAATTCAGATGGTTCTGTAACAAGTATTGCGCCGTCAGCATACTTTAAAGCATTTACAACATTACAGGAAGTCCCCGGCGGGCAATCAATAAGGTTATTATATAATAAACTTTTAAGCAGTTCTCTAATAACCGGTACTGCCATTGGTTCACTTATATTTAGAATTCCTCTGCTGCAATTTATATTCCTTGCTTTACCACTTTCAATTTTACCTATTTCTCTCTTCTCATAAGTTATTGCATTATTGGGGCATACAATTTGACAAGTTCCACAGCCATGACATAGCTTTTGAAAAAGAATAATATCCTCATTAACTTTTGCAAGTGCATTAAACTCACATACTGTTACGCATTCTCCGCAATTATTACACTTATTATCATCCATAACAGGATATTCAACCATTACTCTATCTTCTTTAACTACTTTTGGTTTTAAAAACAAAAAGCCATTCGGTTCTTCTACATCGCAATCTATATAATTTGCTTTTAATGCAAGAGCTAAATTTGTAGATACTGTAGTTTTCCCTGTTCCCCCCTTACCACTAAGTACTGCTATATTCAATCTGTATTCATCTCCAATTCCATCATTTTATTAGTGATGAGCAGGTCCAGAAATCTTTATTTCTTCAAGTTCACCATTTTTGTACTTATCAAGAACTAATTTAATAGCAATGCTTTCACTTTTATATGCTTTAATTTCTGCTTTTTCAATAAGTTCAAATGCATTTGGTCCAAGATTTCCCGTAATAACGACGTCCACATTCTCACTTATTAACTGATTTGATGCTGCGATACCTGCTCCTCCACTAGATGTTTTTCCTCTATTTTCTATGACATTAATATTTCCACTTACTGTATCATGAATTTGAAAATATTCACATCTTCCAAATCTCGTATCAAGCAAGCTTTCAATATCTTTTCCCGCTGCTGAAATTGCTATTTTCATTATTATTCCTCCAAATCTTTTATTATATTGGTTACAATAGGTTTTATTATAGTTTCAACCTCTTTGCTTATACCTTCATGTTCACACTCTGATAAACTGCTTACGCTGCTTAACATTGGGAGTTCACCCAGAAGCTTTAAACTCATTTTGTTTAAAAACTCTTCTGTATTTTCACCACTAAAAAGCTTTATTTTTTTATTACAATCAGGACAAGTTATATAACTCATATTTTCAATAACACCTAATACATTAATATGCATCTGTCTTACCATCTTTACAGCCTTTGAAACAATCATCGCAACAAGATCCTGCGGAACTGAAATCATAACTACTCCACTTATAGGAATAGACTGCATAACAGTTAATGCAACATCTCCTGTTCCCGGAGGCATATCAATTACTAAATAGTCAAGTTCTCCCCAAAGAACATCAGTCCAAAACTGCTTGACAGCACCTGAAATGATTGGACCTCTCCAAATCACTGGATCATCTTCATTCTCCATTAAGAAGTTCAATGACATTACCTTTATTCCATTACTAGTCTCAACAGGCATAATTTCTTTTCCGTTTCCTCTAGTTTTCTTGCCTTTTAATCCCAAAAGTCTTGGTACACTTGGTCCTGTTATGTCTGCGTCTAATACACCGACCTTATATCCAAGTTGCTTCAGCTGTTTTGCTATAAGTACTGAGATTGATGACTTGCCTACACCACCCTTTCCACTCATAACTCCAATAATTTTTTTCACATTGTTTAATGGATTATTTTCAATCATGCAACTTTTCTTATCTTTTGAACATCCATTATTTGACGGACATGAATTGCAATCTGACATGAAATCATCTCCTATTCATATATTGGCATTTGCCAATTATATATTACTCTTTATATTAATTATTGTCAAATGCCAATTATAAATATTGACTTAAATTTGTAAACAGTTTAATATTATTTATTGATATAACTAAATATTACTTTAATATATATAGAAACTGTTTGTTATAATGTTTTTTATGAATAATTTATACATAGGAGATAAAAATGGGAAATAAGGTATTATTAATAAGACATGGTGAAACTGAATGGAATAGATTAGGTAAATTTCAGGACTGCAAAGATATAGATTTATCTGATGAAGGTATTAAACAGGCTCAATATCTTTCTAATAAATTTAAAAATAATTTTGATTGCATATATACGAGTCCCTTAAATAGAGCAATGGAAACAGCTAAAATCATTGCTGACATTAAAGAAATCAAGCCTGTTATAGTAAATGACTTAAGAGAAATTAATTTTGGCAAATGGGAAGGGCTTACAGTAAAAGAGATATCTTCCACTTATCCAAAAGAGTTTAGTCTTTGGAGAAAAGATAAAACAGAAGCTCCTATGTGTGGTGGAGACTTAAGCTTAAAAAATGCCAGCATAAGAGCTAAAAATGCTATAGCTGAAATTGTATCTAAACATAACGAGAAAAAAATTCTAATTGTAGCTCACGGAGGAATAATAAAAGCGGGATTAATTGGACTTTTTAATTGGGACATGACAATGTATCATAAAATCAGTTTAGGAAATACTGCAATTTGTGAAATAGATTTTGATAATGATTTAAATCCAACTATAGTCAAAATAAATGATACAAGCCACCTGCCTGATAACTACACTATTAAATCATATGTATAAAGCAACTCTAATCAAAATTCTGTAATCTATAAAAATTCTGATTAGGGTTGCTATAGATTAATATTATTAATTTATATTTTCAATATCATATCTATCATTGACTAATTTTCCTCATACATTAATATTCTTCTTAAAACTAGCAATAACTTTTTCAAACCTGACTGCATTGTCTAGAAAGCAATCTGCTATAACAGGATCGAACATTACACCCTTGTTGAAACGTATCTGATTAACGCACTCATTAAAATTCATAGCCTTTCTGTATGATCTGTTAGATGTCATTGCATCTACTGAGTCGCATACTGCTATGATCCTTGAACCAAGAGGAATATTTTTTCCTGACAGTCCTTGAATGTACCCTTTTCCATCCCATCTTTCATGATGACACAATACAATATCACTTATGTTTTTTAATTTATTTGATTTATTTAGAATATCAAAACCTATTTTAGGATGGGTTTTAATACATTCCCATTCATCTGTCAAAAGTTTTCCACTCTTGTTCAAAATATTATCCGGTATGCCTATTTTCCCAATATCATGTAAATGTGCTGCCATATGAATATCCTCTAGTTCTTTTCCCTTTATTCCAAGTTTGCCTGCCAACTCGCAAGTCAAAGCCGCAACCCTCTCTGAATGACCACAGGTGTAACAGTCTTTAGCTTCAAGTGCTGCCACAAGGCTCTCAATTATATCATGATAAATATTTCTATGTAATAACTTAGCAATAATGTTCTGGAACAATTCATAATTTCTCCTTTCAATTGCAGAAAGAGCAAGCATATTCTTATGATTTTTATTATAAATTGATAATTATTATCATCAGTATTAGTTTATTACTTCTTTATCATTCTGTCAATAAGTAATGAAATTTTACATAAATGCTATTAGGCTATCTATGGTATGCTACGAAAGATAAAAATTTAAAACAAATATACTAAATATTGACTTTTTTTATGAACAGTATTACTCTTATACATAGATATCCGATGCATCGCATATAAATGTATTAAATGAGGAGGTGAACTTATGGTTATAAACAAGGAACTTTTGAAAGGCAGCACAGTGATTCTGATACTTACACTTCTGGATAAAAAACCTATGTATGGTTATGAGATGATAAAAGAAATAGAAGCAAAATCAGAAGGTATTTTTACCTTTAAGGAAGGAACTCTATACCCTATACTTCATTCTTTGGAAGCCGAAAAAATGGTTGAATGTTACTGGACTGAAGACGGCGGACGAAAAAGAAAGTACTACAAAATCACTAAGCTTGGAAAAAAACATATGGGAGAAAAGCAAAAAGAGTGGGAAACTTTTCGTTCCGCAGTTGACAAAGTAATTTATGAAGGAGCTGTATTAAATTGGTAAATTCTAAAGTTGAAGAATATCTTCAAGAAATCTGTAGTTTTGTAAAATTTAAAAAAGCTCATAAAGAAATACGAGCTGAAATATTAAACCATATTGAAGAAAAGACTGAAGATTTGATATCAAAAGGATTTATTGAAGAAGAAGCGTCTAAAAAGGCGTTAATTGAAATGGGTCAGGCTGAAGTAATAGGAAAGCAATTAAATGAAAGCCATAAAGCTGCTCCAGAATGGAGTATACTTATTATTACTGTGGTATTCTCTTTACTAGGCGTACTTATAGCATATTTTATGCTGAAAAACGGAACTGCCTTTTATCCATCTGCTTTCAAAAAAAGCAGCCTGTTTAGCGCTCTAGGTTATATTATTATATTCACTTTATACTTTTTTGATTATAAAAAACTAGAAAAACATTCAGGCAAACTTTTTATCGCAGCTACGCTTTTATTATTGTTACAACTGTTATTAGCTCACACAGTTAGCGGGAGAAAAAACTCAATTGAATTAGGTATTTCATCTTTTTTAGGTGTATTAACCTTTGATGCTACTGAGTTAAGCTTATTCTTATATGTTATTTCACTTTCCAAATTAATAAGGAGATTAGATTTAAAAAATGTAAAAGGTTACTTATACTTAACTATAATGCTGCTTCTGCCTATTACATTATATGTAAAACTTAATTTACCTATGCCAGCATTAACTTATTTTATTGTATTTATAGTACTTATGTTCAAATCAAAAGTAAACTTAGCTTACACCTTTTCCACTTTGGGAGTATGTATCGCCGGCGTTTTCTTTCTACTCTTTTCCAGACACTACCTGCTGGAAAGATTATTAAATTTTATTAATTCAAGAAATGTCCCTGACAAGTCAAATTATATAAGTATTCAAATAAACAAGCTATTGTACTCCACTGGGCTTTTAGGACATGGTTTTTCTCTTTCCAAACAAGCCCTGCCATCAGCTGAAAGTGAATTTGTTCTCCCATATATAATATACACTTTAGGATGGCTCGCAGGCATTTCACTTATAGTTTTGGTTTTCGTATTTTTAATGCGTATGTTCATTACTGCAAATTCTGTAAAAGATACGTATGGAAGATTAATAATACAAGGTTTTATGTGCATCTTTGCTATTGAATTCATTTGGAATATTCTCATGGTATTTGGACTTCTTCCTATTACAGGGATGGTTTTGCCTTTTATAAGCTACGGCGGTTCAAGGTTAATCGTTCAAATGGCAGCAATAGGACTTATACTGAGTATTTATAAATGCAAAAGTATATCCTATGTCTGTAATTAGCCATTTTTATATGTTATCAGCGAATTTGATGCATAGAGTTGTCTCATAAGGTTGAGAGATTTCCAGTTAGTGGAGATCTTTCCCCCTTTCCTTATGCCATCTTTCTTTTCATAAATCCTGGCATGATTCTCATAAGTCTTGGTGAAATTGAATCTATATCCTTTTTTCTAATTCCTCTGCAAAGTATCATTACATATGTGTACACAAAAATCCCTAGAAGTATAAGAAATGTAACAAGCATGGCCAAAAGTAAGCTGCTGCTCTTTCCTTTTAAAATAACAAAGTACACTAAATAATACAAAGCATAGATAACTCCACCCATGACAATAGATGAAAATACAGGTCTGGCTGCTATTGAAGCCATCCTTATCTTCATTTTTATACTCTTATTAATATAAGATCTGTATATAAACATCGGCACTAAAAAGCTTACTATATTTCCTACTATAGCGCCCATAATATTTATTTTAGGTATAGCTATTAATGTATAATTAATAACAATTTTAAGAACTATACTTAGCACCATAGCCAGCATAGCCTGGTTAAGTTTCCCAAGTCCTTGAAGTACAGTTGTCTGTATCTGGACAATTCCCATAAGCACTACAATTATTGAACCATACTCCATAAACATCGCCCCATAAATTCCAGCCTTAGGAAACAGAAGCTTAAATATAGGTGCTCCAAGAACTGTAAGTCCTACGGCAGATGGTATGGATACCATAAAACATACTTTAAAAGCAAAGTTAATTTTATCACGTAAGGTTTTCTTATCGCCAACTGCCATAGCTGCTGAAATTGCCGGCAGAACTGCGACACTTAAGGAAGCAATAAGCGTTGTCGGCACCCTTGTAAAAGAATTATATTGTCCCAGAGTAGCATATCTTTCATTCATAACTACATTTGAAAGTCCTGCCACCAACAACCTTCCTCTAGTGTTAAATGCATCAATCAAGCTTCCAGCATTTTGAAGTCCAGCAGATAAAGTAATAGGTAGACCGTAATTGATAATTCTTCTTACAAGCACTTTATTAGGAAGCCTTGTGACATTTTCTTTAACCGCTTTTTTTGAAACCTTAAATACTCTATTCTTTTTATACATATATAATAAATAAAGTCCCGCTGTCACTGATCCAACCGTAGTTCCTACGGTTGAACCTGCCACTCCCATTATCAGACCATACTTTATGAATACTGCAGCAAATACAAGACTGAATATAGTATTCATAACCTGCTCTAATATTTGTGAAACTGCGGTAGGCAGCATATTACTTCTTCCTTGAAAATATCCCCTATATGCTGATACTATAGAGGTTAGAAACAGAGCCGGAGATAATACTACTAAAGAAAGATAAGCTTCACGTGCATTTAAAAATATAGCAATTGGTTTTGCTAAAATTGCCATAGCCAGCATCATAAGTATTCCTATAAATACAAGCATAGTTCTTGCAATTTTAAAGCCTTTAACAGCATCTTTATAATTACCTTGAGCTACCAATTCAGATATAAGTTTTGATATAGCTACAGGAATTCCAGAATTAGTTATAACAAAGACAAAGGCAAAAGCTTGATAAACCGGCTGATATAATCCCATACCTCTCTGGCTGATAATAACCGTAAGAAAAGGCAAATATGCTAGTGATAAGACCTTTACTAAAACACCTGCCCCAGATAATATTGCGAATCCTTTTGCAGTTGATTGACTCTTCATCTACTCAAAACCTTTCAAAACTAAAATTTAAATACATCCTTTTTAATTTTTTTAAGCAGCGGCGGAAGCCCCTCTGCTATAGTTTTATTATTCATATACTCCAATCTATCCCTGCAATTTTTGAAAAACAATTTGTATGCATATAGATACTGAAAATCTAATCCATACTTATTTACAAAAAAGCTGTTTAATTTTTTATCGCCGTACTTTCCGTCCCCTATTATCGGATTTCCCAAATGAGCAAGATGTGCTCTGAGCTGATGGCTTCTTCCTGTTATAAGCTCTATTTCAACAAATGAGAATAAACCATCACTCTGCAAGCTCTTAACTTCCATTGCTATCTTCTTTGAATTTTTAACTGGATTATCATAGACTTTTGAAATATTATTATCCATATTTTTCTGTATATATGCTTCATAAATCCCGTCTTTGATTCTTCCCTTTACAAGAGCGGAATAATATTTTTTAATATCTCTTTCTCTTATCATCTCATTTAGAAGTTTAAGTGCTTCAAAATTCTTACCGTATATAACAATCCCAGAAGTATTACGATCAAGTCTATTACATGGTGCAGGTGTAAATGTAAGTTCTTTTTGTGGATCATACTCTCCCTTTTGATTTAAATACGTAAGTACCATATCAGTTAGTGTCACTTCATTTTTATTTTTATCTGGATGTACAAGCAAATTAGGCTTTTTTTCAACTATAAGCATATTTGAATCCTCATATGTCACAATAAGTTTGGAATCATCAACCTGAATAAACTCCTTCTGCTCATTTTCCTTATGCTTTACAAATATAAAAAGTTCATCTCCATTTTCAAGGAAATACTGTTCCTTAGCCTTCTTGCCATTTACTTTTACGTCCCCTTTTCGAATGGCTTTATATATAGCACTCAAAGGTACATCCTTCATATACTTTCTCAAAAACTTATCCAACCTCTGCCCTGCTTCATTATCACCGATCTGTAGTTTCATTTATGTCCTCCTGTAAAAATATTATTTTTTATTTAAGTAGTCATAGGCTGTCTTACACTGAATTGCAACTCCAATAGGAAGACAATTTTCATCTATGTCAAAATAACTTCCGTGTGCTGGATGGTTTATTCCCTTTTCTTCATTAGCAGCTCCTAAAAAATAAAAAGCTGATGGCTTTTCCATGGAAAAATACGCAAAGCTTTCAACTCCCATATTAGGTACTGTAAGCCTTTCTATATTATCCTCAGATACAATATCCTCTACTCTTTTTTCAACAAAATCAAGCATTCCATCATCGTTGTATAAGCAAGGGTAACTTTCTCTTATAGTTATTTCACAGCTGCCTCTCATAGCCTTAACTATTCCTTCTGTTACCTCCTTAACCCTTTGAGTAACATACTGTCTGTGCTCTTTTTTCATGGTTCTAATGGTTCCTTTAAGTACTACATCCTCAGGTATTATATTCTCTGCACTTCCCCCCTGTATTGAACCTACTGTTATTACAGCGGCATCTACTGGTGGAAGTTCTCTGCTTACTATAGACTGAAGTGCAAGTACCACATTACTGGCTATAACCACAGGATCTATTGTATCTTCTGGATGTGCTCCATGTCCGCCTTTTCCTATTATTTTTATTTCAAAAGGATTAGACGCTGCATGAACAACGCCTCTTTTTATTCCTATTTTACCACATTCTATACCTTCAGCCACATGAAGCCCAATAACTGCATCAACTTCAGGGTTTTGCAGTACGCCTTCCTTTATCATAACAGCCGCACCGCCAGTAGTCTCTTCAGCTGGTTCAAAAAAAAGCTTCACATTTCCTTTTAATTCATGCCTTAACCCGTTTAATATTTTAGCAGCCCCCATTAATATACTCATATGAGCATCATGTCCGCATCCATGCATTTTTCCTTCAACTTTAGAGGAATATTCACAAATCTTCCTATCTCGAAGCGGAAGAGCATCCATATCAGCCCTTATGCCTATAGTCCTACTATTTTCTGAAGCTTCATCTCCACGAATTATAGCACAAATTCCTGTCTTAGCAGACTCCGTATATGGGATATGCTCGAAATCCAAAAACTCTTTTATTTTTTTTGAAGTTCTGATCAAATCGTAATCTATCTCTGGATGCATATGAAAATCTCTTCTCCAGTCTATTAGGTAATTTTTTATCTTCAAAGCTTCTGCTAAAAAATCCATATTTTTTTGTTCCATGTCATTTCTCCTATCCCCAGTATATTTCTACGAAGTCACCATCTTTCAATTGATCGAAAAATCCAGCCTTATTTCCGTTAAGTTTTGTCACCAAAATTCCCTTAACGATACTCCTATCAAAATCATATTCATCAAATATATCAACAAATACGTATTTATCTTTGCCTTTTAAAATTATATCTGTAGAATTTACCTTAACTCTTATTTTATTTCCTGCATCACTTTTTTCATCTAACTTATGAATAACTTCATCCGTTTTTTCTATACTCTTGTTACTGCTTTCCTCTAGAGTGATGCTGCCTGTTTCAATATTTTTTATTTCATTCATTTCTATCTCTACTGATTTCTTTTCAGGTGTAACACTTGTTTTTATTATATTATCCCCATCTTTTATAATATAATCATAATCAAGCTTAACATTATTAATATAGAAGTTTGTTTCCAAATCCATTTTGCCTATACAATATTTTATATATTCACCTAACGTGGCAGGTGTAAATATCTGAACCTTGTCCATATTGCATATGTCTGTATCAAAACTTACTTTTTCACCGTTTATAAGCGCAACCGGCTCTATATTACAAAGTTGTCCATTTAAATAAAAAGACTTAGTATCATAATTTGCCGCATATTCTATAACTTTAGTCTTAGCGTCAACTCCATCAGTTGCATATGTAATATCAATAATATCTCCCTCTTTTACAGAGGAATCTATGGAAGCTTCTGCACCATTGACCTTGATAATAGCATTCTTTGCTAACGTTCCGAATACTACCCTCTTCACTCCATTAAGATCAAATTTTATATTTTTACCATTCTTACCGATAAGTATTTTAGGATTAACTCCCACCTGAACCAATACATCCATTACTGTATGTTTTCTATAATTGAATAAACTTACAACGCTTCCATTAAAGGTAACATCGATAAAGTCCTGACCCATGCGTTTTATGCATACAAGCGCTATACCTAGAACTGTAACTCCAGTGCTTCCTAATTCATTATTCTGGCCTTTACAGTCAGCTACAGCATCCCTTCCTTTAATTGCAATTCTTTGAGCAGGCAGGTTTAGTTTTTCAGCTAATACTTCTTTAAGCATAGGAGTATGAGCGCCTCCGCCGACAAGAAATATAGCGTTAGGAGCTTTACCTCCGTTAAGTTCAACTATCTTATCGCCTATTTCATCACAGGCCTTTGAAACTGTAGGGCTAATAACTTTTAATATTTCTTCACTGGAAACCTGATTTTCTATTCCAAGTACATCCACATAGCTTATGCTTTCATTAGATGAAATCTCCCTTTTCATCCGTTCTGCTGTATTAAAATCCACAAGATAATGCTGTGCTATAGCTTCAGTGACTTCATCACCAGCGGTAGATACCATACCATAAGCTGTTATACTTTCATTGCTGCTTATCGCTATATCGGAAGTACCTGCTCCAATATCTATAAGTGCTATATTTAATAATCTTAAGCTTTTAGGTATTACAGCTTCCATTGCAGCAATAGGCTCTAAGGTTAAACTTTCTACTTCCAAGCCAACTCTATTCATTACAGAGTATAAGCTGTCAACAACTGAACGAGGAAGAAATGTAGCTATAAGTTCAACACCTGCTGTATCGCCTTTATGAGAAAGCAGATTACTTATGATATATCCGTTTAAATAGTAATTCTTTACGCTGTACCCTACGCAGTACAGTTTTCCCTGTGTATCCTTATTTATGCTATCCTCTGCATTTTTAACTGCAGTGAGTTCAAGACTTCTTATAGCTTCTCTATCTATTTCTTTCGTATTATCTACAACTAGTTCTGCTGAGGAAGTTGTTGTTCTTAAAAATCTTCCTGCTGCAGCAATAGCTACCCTTTGAAGCTTAATTTCTAGTTTACTTTCGAGTTCAGTCTTAACCTTGTTTACAGCATTAGCTACTAGACTTATGTCATGAATCTGTCCATCAATCATAGCTCTTTCTTCATGTTCAACATAACTTTCTTCTATGACCATAAAATCTTTTCCATCTAATACTCCTGCTGTACCAATTACAGATCTAGTTCCAATGTCAAGAGAAAATATTACCTGATCAGGTTCTATTTTTGTTTTCATATTTATCATCAACCTCATATAAATAGTTTTATCTTTGTTTATATACACTAAAATTATATTACACCTAACTATAACATTCAATGACTTATACAACGATACAGTCTATGTAACCTGCTGACTTCCGTTTTTTATTTTTCCTTCATCTATAAATCTTGATATCCGTGCTGCTCTGCTTTTTATTGTACGCGGGCAAAATACCGCTGCTGAATTTATAGCTCTTGTCAGAGCAACATAAAAAAGTCTTCTTTCTTCTTCTATATTACTATACTTTCCTTCCTTATCATATGGTATATTTCCTTCTATGCAATTAATTATAAATACATTCATAAATTCCATCCCTTTAACTCCATGAATAGAACTAAGTAAAACACCCTCTCTGTTTCTTCTTTTACTATTTTTCATCTCACAATTCACAGCTTCTACATGCGCTATAAAATCTTTTATTGATTTATATTCTTTTGCATTGTCTTTGAATTCTTTGATAACTTCTAGCTGATCCCGCATTTCCAATTTATTTTTAATGACATATCTCTCAATAAACTTAATGTACCCAATATTATTTACTATATAATCGATAGCTTTCAAAGCTGACATATGAGATGCTTTTAATAGTGCATGTTTTAAATCATAGAATTCCTTATATTGAAAAAAAGGAAGGTGGGCAGTATCAGCCATAAAATCAAAGCAATCCTTCTTTAGTGGATTGTTAATTAACTTTTCTATGATAACCTTGCTCACATATCTATTAGGTCTATTAATAATTTTGCAAAAGCTTACTTCATCAGTAAAGTCATTACTTAGTTTAAGATAACTTATTATATCTTGGCAAATAAAATTATTATATGCATTGTATTCACTGTCAATAAAGTTAAAAGGAATCTTTTTTCTAACAAAACAATCGATAATATCACTGCATTCTTTATTGGTTCTATACAAAATAGCATTGTCACTATACTTTTGATTATTAGTCTCATGATTCTTAACTATAAAATCTGATATTAATTGAGCCTGTTCCCTTTCATCAGAACATATTCTAAATACTACATTTCCTGTATAGAGGCCTTTAGCGGAAAACTCTTTTTTGTTTCTCATCTTATTATTTTCTATAACATTTCTCGAAATGCTTACTATGTTTTGTCCGCTTCTATAATTATTTATCAAGTATCGCTTCACACCATCTTTAAAGTGTTCTGAAAAATTCACCATATATTCAGGTTTGGCCCCTCTGAAACTGTAAATACATTGATCCTCATCCCCAACAGCAAATATAGATTTGTTCCTGCATAACAGTTCTAAAATTTTAAGCTGCAGTTCATCACAGTCCTGAAATTCATCAATAAGCAAATAATCTATATACGACGTATATAATTCAAGTTTTTTTTCATCCTGAAACAGTTTATAAATCCTTAGCTGTAAATCATCAAAATCTACTAATTTCTTATCTTTTTTATAGCTTTCATATGCATTATAGCATCTCATAAATATGCTGCTATTAAATATCTTCAGATTTTCTTCAGAACTACAGTGATTTTTGTAAAGTGAAATAGCATTGATAATTTCTTGTATTCTATCTTCACCTACCATACCCAGACTTTTGGACATGACATTCTTAACTATTTGAAAAGTCACATAGCCATCAATAATTTCTATGCTATGATATTCCTTCAATAATATGCGGTAAAAAAACGAGTGAAATGTTCCAAAAAAAGGTATATTTCTTTGATGAAATAGTTCTACGTACCTTTTCTTCATATTCTCCGCAGCTGCCTTTGTAAATGTGATTATAACTATTGAAGATGGTTTTATGCCATTTCTGATCATGTAGCCCACTCTGTTTATTATGACGGTAGTTTTACCAGAACCTGGCGAAGCTACGATAAGCATATTTTTACTTTGATCTTTAACAATACTTTCCTGATAATCATCTAATTTCATAAACAATTTCTCCTTAAACCTATTTCAAATATAATTATTGACAGGTTTACGAATTTTATTTCATATAAATTTCAAATGTCTCAAATGTCACGTGCCTGGCACTTGACATTATCCGGTTACAATTAGGCACTGGACAGAATTAGAGAATGTACGAACCTACTATGACTTTTTCAAAAGACATGATGATGAATTTCAAGCAGATTGACCATTTATCAGATTTTTTGTGTTCGCAACATAGTTTGAATCCCGTCTCACGCTCTTCCTAATTCGTCAGAAGTTCTTTATTTATGGAACTTCTGGCGATTTTCGTTTTTGGAGCTTTGAGGGTCCATATTAATCTCATAATCCTATAATCACTTAATGGAAAATATCAGTTACCAACTTTCTTCCGAAAGATATATCCTGTTTTCATCTTTCGGATTATTCCAATAAAGCGTAAATTAATACTTGACTTTGACGCGACGTAAAGATTTATTATTCTTTTAAGGAGATGACAATAAAATTGAAAGAGAGTGTGTAAGATATGTCAGATAATATTACGTTTGTGCCATTGAAAAATCAAGATATTGAAGAGTTAACAGCAATTATGAAAAGAGCCTTTGATGAAGATGCTCGTATTCATTTAGGTAGAGAAACAGGGGGACCTCCAGGATATGATGATGGAAGTTTCCTAAGAAATTGGGGAATGAACCCAAACGCCACTTCATTTAAAATCTATGAAGACGACAATTTAATTGGTGGAACTATTCTTTGGATTAATTCCAATAAAGACAATTTTTTAGGTACCATCTTTTTTGATTCTAGTGTACAAAACAAAGGCATTGGAACAATGGTTTGGAAAAAGATTGAGGAAATGTATCCTGATACAGTAGCTTGGAATACAGAAACACCAATCTTTAGTAGAAGAAATCATCATTTCTACATTAACAAATGTGGATTTCATTGTGTAAAAATCGAAAATTCTAAGAATATTGAAGAGGGTCAATTTATTTTAAGAAAAGAAATGAAACGATAAAAGTAAATGTTGTGGCACTATAAAAAGATTATTGGACTATTTGGACGAGGAATGTCCGTAGACGATATCTGCTCAGAGATAAACGAGCTTTATAGTACGGATATATCTCCAGCAATAGTCTCGAAAATTACAGATAAAGTAATGGAATCGGCTGTTGAATGGCAGAACAGACCATTAGATCCTATTTTGTGGTAAAGATACTCTTTAAGAATCCTCACAGTTTTTTAACGGTATAACCTCTTACCCTCCACCCGCTTAGCGGGTGGTTTTTTTACGCTAAAGCATATAATAAAAATTACTATAGGAATAAATTCCTATAGTAATTTCCAGTTCTATTTATGGTTCTAAATCATTTTTACACAAATCTATGGACGGTCTCCTTTTATTTATCAATCTTAGATGTGCTGCTTTCCACTACATTCCTTACATATTCAATATCTATTTCATTTATATCTGCAATATACTCTATAGAAAGTCCTTTACTATATTGTTTCAATATCAGTTGCTTTATTGCTTCTTCTCTTCCTTCTTCAATTTTTTCTCTATCTCTTTCCAATAAAGTCATGAATTCCACCTCCACTGAAATATCATTTTTAACTTCTTGAACCCTTTTATGTAGACTTTTAACAAGGTTTCCTTTAGCATTCTTTGCTGTATCATCTGTTGAATTTTCTACATACTCAAGAAACTCTAATAATTCTTCACTTAAATCATTCATGATCCCTTTTGTGCTTAATATTATTTTCTGTAATTCATCTATGTTATTATTTCTCATAGTAGTAACCGCTTAAATCTTATACAATTATTGTTACAGAATGTGGAATAAAATACAAAAATATTGATAAACAAATAATTCAATGTTATATTAAATTCACTGGTGTTCAGAGAATGGAAATGAAATCATATTGACAAGATAAATAGAAAACTTTAGTAGCGGGTCCAAAATTTTAGCATTTAAAAAAGTCAGTATCCTTAGTAAAGTAATGTTTGGACAAACTT
>NZ_MZGV01000075.1 GCF_002029235.1 Clostridium oryzae | reverse complement strand
ACACGTGCTCTCCGCACAATACTTTGTACTTTTAATTACCGAAGCCAGTTTCCTACAAGGAGTTCTTGCTACCAGAATTTACACGGGCTTACTTCCTCACCTTTCTTTATTATTGACAGGATTTCGTCTTTATTAACAAACGCATCCAATTTTCATTATACTTGGTGAAAGCAAGTTTTCATGGGCATTTCCTATACACTAAAAAAACCTCCAATGAAATTCCATTTTCACCAGAGGCCTTTTCTTTATATTAATATTGCATATCAGCTAATCTTCTGTAACCTTTATATTTATCCCTAGCATGATTTTCGGCTGTAGCAAACAACTCTTCTGCAATATCAGGGAATATCTTAGCTAAAGAACTATATCTTACTTCTCCATTGATAAACTCTCTAAAGGATTCAGTTGGCTCTTTTGAATCCATAACAAAAGGATTCTTGCCTTCCTCAGCTAACATTGGATTATACCTGTACAGATGCCAATAACCTGCTTCAACTGCCTTTTTTTCTTCTTTCTGGCTCGTTCCCATACCAGTCTTTATTCCATGACTGATACAAGGTGCATAAGCTATTATTAGTGAAGGTCCCTTATAGCTTTCAGCTTCTGTTATAGCTTTAATAGTCTGGTTCATATTCGCTCCCATAGCTATTTGAGCTACATATACATAACCATAACTCATAGCCATCATTCCTAAATCCTTCTTCCTGATTTTCTTTCCTGAAGCTTGGAATTTAGCCACTGCAGCAGTTGGAGTTGCCTTGGAAGCCTGCCCTCCCGTATTGGAATATATCTCTGTATCCATGACAAATATATTAACATCCTCTCCTGATGCAAGAACATGATCTACTCCGCCATATCCAATATCATAAGCCCAGCCATCTCCACCAATAAGCCAATGTGATTTTTTAATTAAATAATCCTTTTTCTCAATTATTTCTTTTAGAACCGGATCTGAATTATAATTTTTCTTCTGCAGAACATTAAGTAACGTCTCAGTTGCAGCCCTTGATGCTTCTCCTTCATCCCTCGACCTAAGCCATCCTGTAAAGGCTTCTCTTATTTCGTCATCGTCTGTCGCTGCAATATATTGATTCATCAAGTCAGTAAGTCTTTCTCTCATCTGTTTAACAGCTAAGTGCATACCAAAACCAAATTCTGCATTATCTTCAAATAAAGAATTTGCCCAGGATGGGCCTTTTCCTTTAGCATCCACAGTATAAGCTATTGATGGAGAACTAGCTCCCCAAATAGAAGAACAACCTGTAGCATTGGCTATCATCATTCTATCGCCATAAAGCTGGGTAATAAGTCTTATATAAGGCGTCTCACCACAACCAGGGCAGGCTCCGTTAAATTCCAACAATGGTTTTGCAAACTGACTTCCTTTTAATGTCTTCTTATCCATTAAATTATCTTTGTTGGTAACCCTAGTTGCATACTCCCAGTTATCCACCTGTGCCTCGATTTCTTGTTCCGCAGGCTGCATGATCAATGCTTTCCCAGGTGCAGGACATATATCTGCACAATTTCCACAACCGGTGCAATCCAACGGAGCAATCTGTATACGAAAACCGTAACCTTCTAAACCTTTTCCAGCTGCCTTCTTTGTTTCAAAAGACTTAGGAGCTTTTTTCATTTCTTGTTCATCCAACAAATAAGCTCTTACAGTAGCATGCGGACATATATATGCACACTGATTACATTGAATACACTTATCTATCTGCCACTGTGGGAGCATCACTGCAATGCCTCTCTTTTCATAGGCCGTAGTTCCCATTGGATATCTTCCGTCTTCTCTTCCATTAAAAGCACTTACAGGCAATTCATCACCCTCATGCCTTGCCATAGGTCTTTGTATTTTTTCGATAAAGTCTCTAATTAATTCATTATCTTCCTCATTAGAATCAATTTTTTCATCTGGTTTAGCATCCTTCCAGGTATCTGGAACATCTACTTTTTTCAAAAGTTCTATACCTTTATCTACAGCAGCTCTATTCATATCTACTATCTTTTGACCCTTTTTACCATAGGATTTTTCTATAGAATCCTTTAAGTACCTAACAGCATCCTCAACAGGTATTACATTTGCTAGTTTAAAAAATGCAGCCTGCATAATCATGTTGATTCTTCCGCCAAGACCTATTTCTCCTGCAATTTTTACAGCATCTATCGTATAGAAATTGATGTTATTCTGTGCAATATATCTCTTAATATCTGCAGGAAGATTCTTCTCCAAATCTTTCATTTTCCATGGACAATTTAATACAAAGGTACCTCCTTTCTTTAATCCTTGAACCAGATCATACTGATATACAAAAGATTTATTGTGGCATGCAATATAATCTGCATTATATACTAGGTATGGTGATTTTATTGGCTTCTTACCAAATCTTAAATGTGAAACTGTGGTTCCTCCTGATTTCTTACTATCATAAGAAAAATATGCTTGAGCAAAAAGATCTGTATTATCGCCTATAATTTTAACTGCTGTCTTATTTGCGCCAACTGTTCCGTCAGAACCTAAGCCCCAGAATTTACAGCTTATTGTGCCTTCAGGGGTAGTATCTATAACATCTGCTTCTGGTAACGATGTATTAGTTACATCATCTACGATACCTATTGTAAAATTGTTCTTAGGAGAAGCTGTTTTTAAATTGTTAAACACTGATATAATTTGCGATGGTCTTGTATCCTTCGAACCTAATCCATACCTTCCGCCTACTATTAATGGTTTATTTTCCTCTTCATAGAATAGATTGGTGCAGTCAAGAAATAATGGCTCCCCTAAAGAACCTGGTTCTTTAGTTCTATCCAACACAGCTATTTTCTTCACAGTCTTTGGAAGCACATTGAAGAAGTATTTTCGTGAAAAGGGCCTATATAAATGTACCTTGATTCGTCCAACTTTCTCGCCTTTACTCCTTAAATAATCAATTGTCTCATCTATCGTATCACATACAGAGCCCATAGCGACTATTATATTTTCTGCATCTGGAGCTCCATAATAATCGAAAGGATGATATACACGCCCAGTTAATTTTTCTATTTCTCTCATGTAATTCTCAACTATATCAGGTACAGCATTATAGAACTTGTTTCCTGCTTCTCTCCCTTGAAAGTATATGTCGGGATTTTGCGCAGTTCCTCTGACGGATGGATGCTCAGGATTTAATGCCCTAGCTCTGAACTGTTTTATGGCATCATAATCTACTAAATTTTTTAAATCCTCATAATCTATGGTTTCTATCTTTTGATACTCATGTGAAGTTCTAAATCCATCGAAGAAATGTAGAAAAGGCATATTAGCTTTAATTGCTGATAGGTGTGTTATTACACCTAGATCCATTACTTCTTGAACATTAGAAGAAGCCAAGAGTACAAATCCTGTTTGTCTAGTAGCCATTACATCTTGATGATCGCCGAATATTGATAATGCATGAGTTGCGATAGCTCTTGCACTCACATGAAAAACTGCAGGTAACTGCTCGCCCGACATCTTATACATATTAGGAATCATTAGCAATAATCCCTGAGATGCTGTATAAGTAGTAGTCAACGCTCCAGATATTACTGAACCATGAACCGTACCAGCAGCACCAGCTTCTGACTGCAACTCTACGACCTTAACTACCTGCCCGAATATGTTCTTTTTACCATGAGCAGCCCAATCATCTGCAAGTTCTGCCATAGGCGTTGATGGCGTAATCGGGAATATTGCTGCTACATCTGTGAATGCATAAGATGCATATGTAGCAGCCCCATTTCCATCCATAGTTTTCATTTCTTTTCCCATAAAATAATCCTCCTAATCTATAATAAGTTCAAAATTTATCTTATTCTCCAACTTATTATTTGAAATAGAAAGTTTTTCATTCAAAAAGTTTTATAAATTTATTATCTTTATATTAGTTGAAACTATTTCCATTGATAAAAGTATTAAAGTTTAATACAATAACATCAGCCTATGCTGAAAACGTTATTTGGTGCCATGTGTAAAGCCTCTTTTTAGGTTTATTACATTGGCCTGTGACGCAAAGTATTGTTTGTAATCGTTCTCCCATTGTACATATCTAGTATCGCCTCTATGGTCTGCTAACTTAAATTTATAATTTAAATATTTACCAAAATCAGCCGTAACTTTATTGGAACCCCAAATATTCATATGACCTTCATTGAACATGTCAGTTTTAAAATCGAAACCTATCTCTTCAAACTTTTCTTTACTGCAATAATTCACAAATGAAATACCATTTTCTTTAGCTATATCTGCTGCAGTATTAAACATCTTAGCGGGTTCCTTAACCCAATTTTCCCTATTAGCTGTACTTTGATAGTCATGCGGGGCAACCGTAAATACTAACTTAAATTTATCTTTCTTAGATAGCTCAATAAATTTATATAAATATTTTTTCGTCTTCTGAGGAATTTCTGCTCTCTCATTTGTGGACACATTAGCCAGCCTATTCTTTCCATATAATTGTGTTCCAGCCCCAAAGCCTTTAGTGTAATAACTAGAAGCTGAATCATATTTGAAATCCTCCTCTTTCAATCCTTTCCATCTATAATGATACTTCAATATAGGAAATAAGTAACCGATCCATCTGCTTTTGGGTGTAGTGTTCACGATAGCCTCAACCTTATTCTTTGAAAATCTCATATTATCAAGCACATACCTTATATATGCTTCGTTACCGAACTCATCAGTAAGTCCAAGATAATATAAATCTACCACAACAATATGTGGTTTATGGTTCTTTAAAATTTCTTTTAACAGAAAGTAAGTGACATCTATAGGCTGCCCCCCTGTACCATAATTAAAGCTTGTTATACCGTATTGTTTCCACAACATATTAGGGTTGATAGAGCTGTTCATATGACTAGAGCCTAACAACACAACATCAAAATCATTATTTCTATGCTGATAAAGCCCCTGAATCATCTTAGCTCTATGGCCTACCTTTATTACGAATACAGGATTAAGTATAGATAAAATAAAGAGAAGTATAACTGTAAATATGAAACTTTTTTGAATAGCTTTTCTAATCATTGCAACGCATCTCCTAAAATTGAGAGTATATAAACTGCTGCTCATCGTATCCTTCACCATATATACCAAAAATCAATATTGCTAGGATACAGCTGAAATATATAGCCCATCTAAATACTGCATTTTGTCTAGACAATTGTACCCTTAAATTCCTTCGCACCTGCATAAGGTTTACGCTGATTATAATAAATATTCCTAATATAGACATAAAGAAGTCTTTTGAATCTATACCCATTAATCCTAGGTAGCTCCTTGAAAAAATCCAAGGATTAAAATAAAACATATTTCTTATCAGTATTTGAGCACTTGAAAATGTAGTAGCTCTAAAAAAAAGCCATGCAAAACTTACCAGTGTAAATGTAGTTAGCATCTGGAAAAGTTTATAGCTGAATACTTCTGTCCTTATATTAAGAATCTTAATTAACTTTAATTTAGCCGGCTTTAATAATCCCGACAGCACTTGATAGACTCCATGAAGCGTACCCCAAATAATAAAATTCATTGCCGCTCCATGCCATAAACCACTGAGAATAAAAACAATCATAGTATTTAGATACGTTCTTAACTTTCCTTTTCGATTTCCGCCTAATGGTATATATAGATAATCCTTAAACCAGGTGCTAAGACTGATATGCCATCTTCTCCAAAACTCTTTTACTGATTTTGAAAAATAAGGCTGTCTGAAATTTCTAGTAAGTCTAAATCCCATAACTTCCGCTGCTCCTACAGCAATATCCGAGTACGACGAAAAATCACAGTATATTTGAAAAGTAAAAAATATAGTAGCAGTAATAATTTGAAAACCCTTATAGTTTCCAGGGCTATCATAGACAGTATTGACTACAATTGCTAACCTATCGGCTATGAATACTTTCTGGAAAGCCCCCCAAGCCATCAGAATCAAACCATTTTTAACTCTGTCGTAATCAAAATAATGCTTTTCATTAAATTGATACAGCAGTTCTTTAGACTTTCCAATGGGGCCTGCTGTCAGCTGTGGAAAAAATGAAACGAACAGAGCATATTTACCTAAATTCTTTTCTGCTTTTGTATCACCTCTATATACATCCATAACATAGCTTAATGACTGAAAGGTATAAAATGAAATTCCTACAGGCAGCAAAAAATCAAATACGGGTATATTTAGTGACACATTAAATATTGATAGTATCCTTCTGCTATTAAGCCTGAAGAAGTTATAATATTTAAATATGAACAGAATTCCTAAATTACTTATTAAGCTTATAATTAACCACACATTTTTCACTTTTTTATTACTCGATTTTCCTATCAAAACACCACATAAATATGTGATTAATGTTGAAAGGACAATTAGTCCAGCATACTTTGGATTCCAGCTCATGTAAAAATAATAGCTGCTAATAAGCAGCCATATCCATCTTAAGCTAAATGGCAAGATAAAATATGTAATTGCAACAACAGGAAAAAATACTAAAAATTCTAATGATATAAATGCCAAAAAAATTTCCCCTTTCAACACACTTCTCTATATGAATTAATGTGTGTAATGGGGAAAATTTTATACTTAAAATATGTTGTGGTACCATTTAGGTAGTAATAGTCTTTAATCAAGTGTAAATAAGATTTTTTTCATTATTAATTTTATTTTTTGCTATATTATGCATTACTCTAATGTAAATCCTATTTCACACCCTTTATTATGGCGGCTTTTGCAGTATATTTCTCCACCATGCTCATTGACAATATACTTGCAAATAGACAAACCTAATCCTGAGCCTGGCAAACTTGAACTTCTTGACTTTTCAGCCCTGTAGAATTTATCAAATACATAAGGTATATCATCAGCGCTGATACCAATGCCATTATCTTTAACCTTAATAAGTACGTATTGCCCTTGTCTTTCAGCCTCAATAACAATCCTTCCTCGCTTTTCACCAATATATTTCATGCTGTTTTCTACTAAATTATATAATACTTCTGTTATACGTTTCTTATCAATAACAACTAACATATCAGGCAGTTTTATTTCATAACCAAAATCCATATCCTTTTGTTTTACATATACCTCCAATTCCTTAATAGCAGGAATAAAATATTCTAAAAAATATACTTCTTGACGATTTATGCTTAGCTGGTTTAGTTGAGTATTTGAATATTCTAATAACTCATTAATCATACTAATAAGCAGATCTGTCTTTGCTATAATTATATTTACATAATTATCTCTGCTCTTTTGTGTTTTAGCTATTCCATCTCTAAGTCCTTCACTATATGCCTTTATTGTAGAAATGGGGGTCTTTAAGTCGTGTGAAATACAAGATATTAGCTCCTGTTGAGATTTTTTAAGTGTTTCCTCTTTCAGCTGTTTTTCCTTTAATTCATCTCTCATCAATTCAAATGAATACGTTAAGTCCCCAACTTCATTTTCGCGTATTGCTTTTTCATAGACTCTAATAACTTCTATATTATAATTGCCTGCAATTATTGCCTTTGCAGAGCTACTGATTTCCACTAGCGGCTTTAAAACGCGTCTATTGAAATATATAGTTCTTATCATTATTACACAAATACATATTACTATTCCAAGCAGAACCGGTGAAAAAATAGTTCTTATCCTTGTATAAATATTATCATTCATAACTTGGTTTTCAGGTATTATAAATACTACGAAGCCAAAAATTTTATGCCGTTTTTCCAGTATAAAACTCTCTTTGATTTTGCCTTTATTATCAATTCTGAAGCTTTTATCAAACTGCAGCATTTCTTGAACATTTATAGTCTCTCCTGCTTGAACATTAAAAACCATACTGTTATGTAAAACCTTCCCATCCAATCCAAAAACAATATAAGGATATCTGCCTTTATTGTATACACCTTTTTCAATCTCGTTTCTTTGATTAGATACAAGCATTCTTATATTATTATCATATTTATTATAGTCAGCATTTATATATCTATATATCGTCATCAATGCAGATACAAAAATAACGACCACTATTACAGCAGCCGTTATAATATTTGTTTTATACAGCTTATTGCTCATATCCACTCCCCCTTTGAAAAGATTCTTATATAGAAAATTTATAGCCAGCTCCCCATACGGTTTTTATATAATTCAATCCAAACTTATCTAGTTTCTCACGAATACGATTTACATATACTGTTATGCTATTGTCATCGCAGCAATCTGTATATCCCCATACTCCTTCATATATCTGTTCCTTTGAAAAAACCTGATTGGGATTGTATGCAAAAAAGAACAACATATCAAACTCTTTAGTTGTTAATTGCAGTGGCTTTCCCATTGCCTCAGCCGAATAGGATGCCTTATTCAAAATAAGTTCACCAATTATAATTTTCTCTTTACCTATGTTGATTGTTTCTTTAGATTTTTGATACCTTCTAAGCTGTGCTTTTACTCTAGCTACTAATTCTAATGGACTAAAAGGCTTGGTTACATAATCATCTGCACCGATTCCAAGTGCAATAACTTTGTCCATTTCACCGCTTTTAGCAGAAACCATAATAATCGGTACTTCCGACTTTTCTCGTATTTCCTTACATACATGAATTCCATCCACTTTAGGAAGCATTATATCCAAAAGGATCAAGCTGGGTTGATTATCATAAAAGGATTTAAGCCCATCCTGTCCATCTTTTTCTATAATAGGTTCAAAACCTTCTACCTCCAGATATGCACCCAATATATCTGCTAGTTCCTTTTCATCTTCAATTATTAATATTTTATCACCCATAATACACCTCATAAATAAATTATAGCCTATATCATATACCCTCTCAAGTTTTACCAACCTTTTTCTTTCAAGAATTTATATACTACCTCTTCTCTTTCAGTGGCAGTTTCTTCGTCAAACGCTTCCAGTTCAAGCTCCCCATCGATACGCCCATCTTTTAGGTAAATAATTCTATTTCCCCTTAGTGCAGCTTTTAAATCGTGAGTAACCATTACTACCGACTGTCCTTCCTTATTGATGGTTGTAAAAATATCCAGAACATTTTGCCCCTGGGAAGAATTAAGCGCTCCAGTAGGTTCGTCTGCAAATACAACTTTAGGTTCATTTATGAGTGCTCGGCAGATGGCTGCTCTCTGCTTTTGTCCACCCGACATCTGATTTGGGAACTTCTTTCTCTGAGAGGTAAGGTCCATCTTTTCTAAAAGCATGTCTATCTTCTCATCTATCTTTTTTCTCTCTGCTTTTGTTTTATAGGTGGGACTAAGAATATTTTCATATATATTTAAATTAGGTATAAGATTAATTCCTTGAAATACAAAACCAAGCTTTTCCTTGCGCAGTTTCGCAATCTGCTTCTCCTTAAGCCTTGTTATATCCTCTCCCTCAAATAATACCTTTCCAGTAGTCACGCTATCCATTCCGCTCAAAGCATAAAGCAGTGTAGATTTTCCTGAGCCTGAACTTCCCATTATCACCGTGAAATCTCCATCATAAATTTTCAAATCCATATTCTTAATTACATTATTTATTTCACCGTCACTTATAAAACTCTTACATAATAATTCCGTTTCTATAATCGCATTTTTCATATTTTCACTCAAACCTTTCTTAATTTATATTCCTCTTCTATTCCTGTACCAGCTCTCGTACACTTACCTTTTTTAATGAACGAGAAGATATCATTGTACTCATAATAAAAAATATAAAAACCACTAAATTTGCCAATGCAATATGGTAATAGTTATATGTCACCGGATACTTCAAAAATCCAAACATTGCTAAACATGTCCTCATAATTAAAGGATAGAAGTTAACAATCAGTGGTAAAGCTACTACTATAGAAGCTGCTGCTATGATTCCGACATAATACAGGTTAGATAAAATCAAGTGCCATGTAGAATATCCTAAACATTTATAAATTCCATTAATTCTCTTGCTACTTGCATTTTTAAGTAGTACAATGCAGAAGATATTAATTGCGCCTACTAAAAGTACTACTGCAACCACTGGCGGAATTGCACTGTTCTGTGGCGCTACTATCATATCCATGATGCTGCTGAACGCCTCTGTTCTTGCGAATACATTTCCACTGCTTTTAATCTTTTTCTTTATATCCTTCATAAAAGCTTTCATATCGTTCTTATTTTTTAAATAAATCGAAAAGTGATCATAATTAAAGCGGTAGTTATTATCTGTATATGCACTCTTTGTTAATCTGCAGGCATAACCTAGTTGATAGTATGTCTGAAATATTCCTGTTATAAGGAAATTAACGCTCTTTCCGCCCTGCAGATATACCTGCATGTAATCTCCAACTGTCTTATGAAGCTCACCTGCTACTTTGCTAGCAATAGCAATTTCATTAGATGCTTTAGGATTTCTCCCTTCAACTATAGGAAGCTTTGTTCGTGAAAAATCGTTAAAAACGAATCCGCTTATGATCGTATCATCCATACCTTTTTTCCACTTCATTGCAATCTTTTTACTCATATTGCTCTCTAAATAATAATTAACCCTCTTATCTTTTCTAATAATGTTTTCCACTTTTTTATACTGTTTGCTGTCTGTTATGCTAACCATGACATCACATTTATCCACACCCAGCCAGTAATCATTGTTGCTTTTCAATGTATGGGCAACATCTAAAGATACTACTGCAAAATTTATACTAAATATAGTTACAATGCACGTTATAACTATATGAGCAGCACCCTTTTTATTTCTCATAAGTGTCCTAAGTGCAATTCCAATTGGTGAAAACTGCATTTTAGAATCACCCTTGTACTCTTTTTTCTTATGGGTATTTGAATTTGACATTCCATTTAACGCATATACTGGCTTTACATTTTTTGTTTTTCCTATTATTCTGTATATAATTCCAAGTACAAAACCGACTATAATTATATATCCTGGAATTCCAAGTGCTAATATATTATTGTCAACTGACTGTCCCATATTTTTAAACACAGAAGCTAAAATAATATCTGACAGAAATACTGAACTGCCTATCCCTATTATGCAGCCCAGAGACACCACCGCAAAATAAAATTTCAGATACATATTCAAAATATCGGACGAAGTATACCCCATAGTCTTATACACTGCTATTGATTTTGAATCAGCAATCATTGCACTCTTAATCATAAAGTTAATGATTATACAGCTTACAAACAGCATTATGATTCCTATTGCAAGAAAAACTGAACCGACTATATGAGCAGCAATCAGACTACTGTCTACAGTCTGCTGAAGAGTTACCATTTGCCCGTTCATCTGTCCGTCATGTTTTTTCCTAAAAGCGTCTTGAAGCTTACTTCCTGTGATTCCTTTTTTTCCATAAAGATAAACACATAATTTTTGACTTACTCCTTTAGGAAGTTCCTTTGTTAATATATTGCTGTCAAAACTGCTGGACGTATTATATGGATCAGCATATATGCCTCTTACTTTATAGTCTACATCTCCACCAACAAGCTCTAACTTGATTGAATCACCAATTTTGATGTTATATTCATTGCTTATACACGCCGGTATAATACATTCATTATTCTTCAATTTTTCAGCTGCGCTTTTATTTCCCTGCAAATATCTGATCTTTCCAAACACCGAAGCATTATACTTCGTAAGATCAATGAATCCTTTTATTTTTTTATCCTCAAAAGACAATCTTTCTGTAATATAATGTATTCTTACATATTCTACTTTTTTTACTTCAGTAAGCTTAACAAACTGCTGCCCAAGGATATTAACATCCTTATCATCTGTAGAATATGGATATACAACTGCTGTAGCTGAATGACATTCCTTTGCAAGTTTCTTAAAAGGTTTGTTTAAAGATACAAGTATACTTACTGAGGCAATAAGCAGCATCGAACACAGCATTATAATCATAAATATCATTAATGTCTGTAATTTTTTATGTCTAAAATTTTTAATCCACATTTTGTATTTCTTCCTTCCTTTGATTTATCTTATATTATTATAATAATTTACAGATATAAAATAAAAATAGGAAAAATATTAATAAATATTAATAAAGTAAGAAGTGAGTGACCTCCGTCGGCTGAAAAATGCCTCCTACGGTCACTCACCCCTTCAGCTGACTCTATGTATTTACAAAATATTATTTTCTATATTAATTCTTTCAATTTTTTTCTTAACAACTGAAAAAGTGGTATTTTATCAAAAACCACCTTCTCATTACTTCGTATACTTTAATTACACTTTTTTTCAATGCGTAGAATATCTTCTTAATAACTTAATATAGCTCTTAACTCGGATACGCCTCAAACACTGCCCAAATCCTAACGAAAATTTACATAAAATTTGCTGACAATTGCTAAATTCACTCTATATCTCCGTTGGTTAAAGGCCTAAATGGCCTTTAACGGGTTATCTGCGAATGATAATGAGCGTGCTTAGATAACCCCGACTGTAAACATTTCCTATGCCCTAACTCTTAATATTAACAAAATACTTTTGTTATATTGTTTCTGTTGACTTCTTCTCTTAATTCACTAACTTCAAAATATATTACCGTTTCTTTTTATTTGCTTCGTAACTATGATATAACGTTTCTTTATTTAGTGATTATCTTTTTTGCTTTATATAAGAGTATCTTACCATTAGACAAAGGTTATCCTAAATTTTCCGAAAACATAAAGAGTAAAAAACTGCATACTGAGTTAATCAATATGCAGTCCTGAAATTTATTATTTAATTACAGTTTTGCCACCCATATATGGTTGCAATGCTTTTGGAATATTTACAGTTCCATCTGCATTCAAGTTATTCTCTAAGAAAGCTATAAGCATTCTTGGAGGAGCAACTACAGTGTTATTTAGAGTATGAGCAAAATATTTACCATTTTCTCCGTTTATACGGATTTTTAATCTACGAGCCTGTGCATCGCCTAGGTTAGAACAGCTTCCTACCTCAAAGTATTTCTTCTGTCTAGGAGACCATGCTTCAACATCCACGGATTTAACTTTAAGATCTGCTAAATCACCAGAACAGCATTCCAAAGTTCTAACTGGTATATCCAAGGAACGGAATAAATCTACTGTATTCTTCCACAGCTTATCATACCACATCATGCTTTCCTCTGGCTTACATACAACAATCATTTCCTGTTTTTCAAATTGGTGTATTCTATATACTCCTCTTTCTTCAATACCATGAGCTCCCTTTTCCTTTCTGAAGCAAGGAGAATAACTTGTTAAGGTCTTAGGCAAAGTCTCCTCTGGAATTATAGTATCAATAAATTTACCTATCATTGAATGTTCACTAGTTCCAATAAGGTATAAATCTTCGCCTTCTATTTTGTACATCATAGCATCCATCTCAGCAAAGCTCATAACTCCAGTTACCACTTCGCTTCTGATCATATACGGAGGTATACAATAAGTAAAACCTCTATCTATCATAAAATCTCTTGCATAGGATATAACTGCAGAATGAAGTCTTGCTATATCTCCCATAAGATAATAGAAGCCATTACCGGCAACCTTTCTTGCACTGTCAAGATCAATACCGTTTAGTTTTTCCATTATTTCAGTGTGATATGGTATTTCAAAATCTGGTACTACAGGCTCTCCGAAACGCTCAAGTTCAACATTTTCGCTGTCATTTTTACCTATTGGAACGCTTGGATCAATTATATTTGGGATAGTCATCATTATCTGTTTAACCTTTTCCTCTAACTCCCCTTCTTTTGCTTCCAATTTAGCTAAGCTCTCTGAATGCTCAGTAACCTTCTTTTTCATTTCTTCTGCTTCTTCTTTTTTGCCTTGAGCCATAAGTCCGCCAATTTGTTTTGAAATTTTATTTCTGTTAGCTCTTAGCGTATCTGCCTCCTGCTTTGCACTTCTAAGCTCAGCATCCAAAGCTATTACTTCGTCTACTAAACCTAATTTACTGTCCTGAAACTTATTTTTTATATTTTGTTTAACAAGCTCAGGATTTTCTCTTACAAATTTTAAATCTAACATATTTTTCCCTCCCGAATAGATATATATAATATTATTTTCAAACACTGAAATAAAAAAACTTCCATCCCATAAATAAATGGGACGGAAGTATTCCGCGTTGCCACCCAAATTGCTGACAGTTAATGTTAGGCGATCATCTAAAAATAATGTATCCCCAACTGACAAAAGTCAGCCTCTCGACAATAGTATTTTAAAGAATACCAGCCTTTCGATTCATCACCGACAGCTCCAAAAGTGGAAAGATTTAACCTTTCACCGATTCGCACCAACCATCGGCTCTCTGAGGAAATTTATAAATCGCAGCTTTTATTATCACTGTTTTTCCTATATACCTTATTATTTATTAATTATATATTTTTTTATACTTATTTGCAAGTATAGACTATTTTTTCTATATTATTATCCTTGATTCAAAATATATTAATATGATATATATTTTATAAGTACACCGTATATCTCCAATTGAATGTTATAATTGTTACAAGGTCAGAAAAGTGATTTCTGTCCTGTATTCGTAATTCTTAATTACTAAATTCATTAGAAGGATGGTATAAATATGAATACACAAAAGGTAAGTGATTTCGTATTTGAAAAAATTGAAGAAAAACTTTTGAGTAAAGAATGGAAGCCTGGCAATAAGATAACCTCCGAAATCCAGCTTGCAAAGGAACTTGGTGTAAGCCGCGTTTCTGTAAGAGAAGCTATTGAAAAAATGGCAGCTTTAGATATTTTAATAAAGAAAAAAGGTGGCGGTACATTTGTAAATGAATTTTCACCTGCTATTTCGTTAAATGTATTAATGCCTCTTATCTGTGTATCTGAGCCAGACTATAAAGAGATTCTTGAACTTAGAATGATAATAGAAGCAAAAGAGGCAAAACTATGTGCCGAAAGATGCAGTAATGAAATAATTGAAACTCTAAAAAAAAGCTACAATCAACTATGTGCTGTAAAAGACGATGCAGCACAATTTGCTAATGAAGATTATAATTTTCATATGCTTATTGCTGCCGGAAGCAATAATTCTCTGCTTATAAAAATCACGGAAATCTTGAGCAGTCTGTTAAAATATCATCAAAAGCTTTTGTATCAAAATTTAGGGCCTTCTGGCGGCATAAATGAGCATAAACTTATTCTTGATTCCATTGAACGTCATGACGGCGAACTGGCTGAAATATATGTAAGGCGTCATATTCAGAGAACTTTATCCCAACTAGAAAATCAGCAGCTGCAGCCATAGGCAATAGTCATACAAAGACAAATTGAACCAGAAGCATATACATAATAGTTCCAGCTGCAATGCTTAACAAAGTATTTCTTTTCCAGGTATGCAAAATGATTATACCAATTATTGAAATAGTTTCTGGAATACCATGAGTCCCTTGAAATAAAGAAACATCTTTTAAGCAATAAACTACTAACAATCCGATTACTGCATAAGGCAAAACCTTACCTAAATATTTTATATAGGCTGGCGGAGTCTTATCTGCAGGGAAAATTATAAATGGTAGAAATCTTGTAACCATAGTTCCTAAAACAACTGCCAAAATTGTTATTATTGCTTGTCCTATTGTCATAGTCATTGTCCTTTAGTCTCCCCTTCCAACCTTTTTCTCATACTCGTAAAACATATAACTATCAATGCCATAGCCGGCACTATAAATTTGTCAGAATTGAACGTGATTAAACATATTATAGAAGAAACTACTCCGACAATTGCTGGCAAATGATCTTTTGCCTCATACCACTGGTTGAGAAAAATAACAACAAACAAAGCTGTCATGACAAAATCTATACCTTTCGTATTAAAGTGAAGTATGCTGCCTAGTAAACCTCCCAATGTCGCTCCGCCAACCCAATAGAGGTAATTAAGCAGCGTAACAAAAAACATAAACCAGCCTTTGTCAACGTCATCAGGTATACTTGTTGTACAATTTATAGAAAATGATTCATCACACATTCCAAATATCAAATAAAACTTTTTCTTTCCTACATTCTTAAACTTATCCAACATTGAAATTCCATAAAAAAGATGTCTGGCATTCACCATTAATGCCAATAAAAATGCATGTATTGGATTAAACGATGCTAACAATAAGTTAACTGTAACAAATTCCATAGACCCTGCGAATATAAGTGCACTCATAAACATGGGATATAAAAATGAAAACCCTTTACTGCTCATCAGAAATCCATAGGAGGTTCCCAAAAATAAAAAACCTGTACAGATAGGTATGGTGTATGGAAAAGCTGCTTTAAATGCTTTTTGTTTTATAGTCACTAAAGATTTCCCCCTTGCTTCTAATAAATAATTTAGTTATATATAAGATTTGCACTAACTTCTTAAGTTTTGCATATGTATTATATTTTACGTAGGTACGTTATGTATGTCAACAATCTAAAGGTTTTTACACAGCAAATACTATCTCTATATTGATATTTATATATATAAATATTATTATATAGTTGTAGTACAACTATATAATTTTCTTGCATATTTCATCATATTGTATTTAAAAATCAATATATTTGTCCTACAAATATACATAACAATGAGGTGATACCTTTGTTGAAAAGCCAAGAATTAAGAAATATGGCCCCAGAAATTGATTCTTTAAGATTAGGTTCAGGTTGGAAGTTTGAGGATTTATCTAAGCCACAGATAATTATTGAAAGCAGTTTCGGACACAGTCATCCTGGCAGTGCACATCTTGATATATTATTAGAAGCCGCATTTAATAGTGTTTATGCTAACGGTGGTCGTGGTGCTAAATATTTTGTTACAGACATATGTGATGGTGAGTCTCAAGGACATGATGGCATGAACTATTCTCTTGCATCAAGAGAAGTAATAACAGATATGATTGAAATCCAGGTAAAGGCAACCCCTTTTGATGCTGGAATATTCATAACAAGTTGTGATAAATCCATGCCTGCTCATCTTAAAGCCATTGCTAGACTTAATATGCCTGCCATAGTAATCCCAGGAGGAATCATGGATGCTGGTCCTAATATGCTTACTCTTGAACAAATAGGTAAATATAGTGCCCAATTTGAAAAAAACGAGATATCAAAGGAACAATATGATTTTTATAAACACAATGCCTGCCCTAATTGTGGAGCCTGTTCCTTTATGGGTACAGCCTCTACCATGCAGACAATGGCTGAAGCACTTGGTTTAGCTATGCCTGGTACTGCTTTAATACCTACTTCTTCAAAAGAACTGCATGAAGCTGCAAAGCATGCTGGCAGTCAAGCTTTAGAGTTAGTTAAATTAAACCTAAAGCCATCTGACATCCTTACAAGAAAGGCCTTTGAAAATGCTTTAATGGTACATGCAGCAATAGCTGGTTCGACAAATGCTCTTCTTCATCTGCCAGCCATAGCTCACGAGATAGGCATTAATCTTTCAGCAGACATGTTCGATGAAATCCATAGAAAAATTCCTTATATTCTGAACATAAGGCCAAGCGGTTTTTATCCCGGCTCATACTTCTGGTATGCGGGAGGAGTACCTGCTATCATGGAGGAAATCAAGGAATATCTCAATCTCGATGTACTCACAGTAACTGGTAAAACTCTCGGTGAGAACCTTGAAGAAATTAAAAAGTCTGATTTTTATGAGAATTGTAATAGTTACCTTTCCAAACTCAAAGTTTCAAGACTTGAGGTTATAAAATCTGCTGCTTCTCCAATACAGAAACAAGGTGCAATAGCAATTCTAAAGGGAAATCTTGCACCAGAGGGTGCTGTTGTAAAGCATTCAGCAGTGTCCCAAAAACTTATGAAGGTTATACTCACTGCTAAAACCTTTAATTGTGAAGAGGATGCGTTAAGAGCTGTGCTAAGAAAAGATATTCATCCTGGAGATGCCGTATTTATACGCTATGAAGGTCCAAAAGGTTCCGGTATGCCGGAAATGTTCTATACTACAGAGGCAATCGCCGCAGATAGTGAGCTTGTAGAATCAATAGCACTAATAACAGACGGAAGATTTTCTGGTGCTACAAGAGGTCCAGCTATAGGTCATGTATCACCAGAAGCCTGTGAAGGCGGTCCTATTGCACTAGTTGAAGATGGCGACCTTATCGAGATAGATATTCCAAACAGAATATTACAAATTGTAGGTATTAGAGGTGTTAAATTATCCCCTGAAGAAATTACTACTATTTTAGAAAGCAGAAAGAAAAATTGGGTTAAACCTGCTCCAAGATTCACAAAAGGAATTATGGCAAATTATATTAAACTTGCTGCCTCTCCAATGAAAGGTGCCTATATGTAGACAATTTAAATCTTTAACATAAGCTTACTAGTTACAACAATAAACAAAAGTATTATTTTCTATATTACTTCTTCCAAATTATTTTTCTTGTTTATTTGTTTAATAGTATTTTCTTAAGAGTTACCATAATATCACTTCACACATTTTATAGTTACATCTTTTTATCAACACTTGTAACATATTTCTGTACAGTTCAAAGTTATCAACAGTTTCCGAAAAAACATAAATTCCTAAAAAATTAAAAACAATAGAGGTCTGTCTATATTTGACGGCCTCTACTAAATAACTCAAACTTCGCACATAGATATTAGCTATGCACCTTGAAAATTCAATACCTGGCAGTTGTTCAGTTGTCAAAGTTCAGTCCTTATGCTGCTTGAAGCTGTGTTTTCAGTAAAACTGGAAGTGCATT
>NZ_MZGV01000074.1 GCF_002029235.1 Clostridium oryzae | reverse complement strand
ACAGCAGAATTTCTTCCTTCACTTTTCTCTCTACTCTTTACTCTTTTCTCTTATCTATTTAAAGCATACACTAACTACTTAATATTATCTTCATTTAATTCACTTGTTTAGTTCATCTTTTATAAATTTTATAAATTTGATTTTTAGAGGGAGGAATTATAATGTTATACAGAAAGTTTGGAAAAACAAATGAAATGGTTTCTATTTTAGGATTTGGATGCATGAGGCTTCCGCTAATTCCGGGAGGTGATCCATCTCAAATAGATGAGAAAAAAGCTACTGAATTAATCAGGTATGCGATTGATAATGGAGTAAACTATATAGATACAGCTTATCCTTATCATGGTAATGGTATGACAAAAGGTGGTGGAGCAAGTGAGCCTTTCGTTGCAAAGGTTTTAAAGGATGGTTACAGAGAAAAGGTTAAATTGGCTACTAAACTTCCTAGCTGGCTCATAAAGAGCAGAAGTGATATGGACAAGTACTTAAATGAACAGCTGGAGCGCCTTGAAACTGATCATATTGATTTTTATTTGCTGCACGCTCTTGGACGTGAGGAATGGGATAATTTAAAAAAGCTTGGTGTAGATGAATTTTTGGATTCTGCAATAAAGGATGGAAGAATAAAATATGCAGGATTTTCTTTTCATGATAAGCTGGATGTTTTTAAAGAAATAGTAGATTATTATAATTGGTCGTTTTGTCAGATACAGTATAATTACCTAGATGAGGAGTTTCAAGCAGGAACTGAAGGCTTAAAATATGCAGCAGAAAAGGGTTTAGGAGTTACAATAATGGAGCCTATAAGAGGAGGAAAACTTGTAAACAATCTTCCAAATGAAGCTAAAGATGCATTTGATAAAGCGGACGTAAAGAGAAAACCAGCTGAGTGGGCTCTTAAATGGGTATGGAATCATCCAGAGGTTAAAGTTGTTCTGAGCGGAATGAATGATCTGCAGCAAGTTGTAGAAAACATTAAGACAGCTAGTGAAACCGAGCCAAATTCATTAACAGAGAAAGAAATAAATATAATTAATGAAGTTAATGAAATAATAAAAGGAAAAGTAAAAGTTAATTGTACGGCTTGTGGTTACTGCATGCCATGTCCTGCAGGAGTAAATATACCTAGATGTTTTAGTGCTTATAATAGCTATAATATGTTTATCGGAGATGATTCTTACAATTGGATTCCTGAAGCAGAAAGAGCATCAAATTGTAAGAAATGTGGTAAATGTGAAACACACTGCCCACAAGGAATTACTATCCGTAAACATCTTGAAGATATCAAAGTTTTACTTGAACAGAAATAGATTAAAATAAATTATATATTGGAGAGAAAGAAATGAAAGTACTATATTATGATTGTTTTTGTGGGATAAGTGGGGACATGAATTTGGGAGCCCTTATAGACTTAGGAGTAGATAAAGAATATTTAATAAAAGAAATTTCAAAGCTCAATCTGGATTCTGAATATGAAATAAGCATTAGGAAAGCTATGAAGAATGGAATAACTGGGACTAAGTTTGATGTTATTTTAAAAGTACAAGACAATCATAACCATGAAGCTCATACATGCCAGCACGAACATGGCGATCATCATCATGAACATCATCATGAGGTTCAGGTCCATGAGCACCATCACAGAAATTTAAACGATATTGAAAAAATAATAAATAATAGTAGCCTAAGTGATAAGGTTAAAAAATTGAGTTTGGATATGTTTATGAAGGTAGCTCAGGCAGAAGCTGAAGTGCATGGAAAACCTATAAGCGAAGTGCATTTTCATGAGGTAGGAGCCATAGATTCTATTATAGATTTAGTTGGTGCGGCAATTGCATTAGATTATTTGAATGTTGAAAAAGTTATAGCTTCAACGGTGCAGGTAGGAGGTGGTTTCGTAAAGTGTGCACATGGTCTTATGCCTGTGCCTGCACCTGCTACTTCAAGGATACTTAAAAATATACCTATTAAGTCCGGTTTAGTTCCATTTGAAACTACTACACCTACTGGAGCAGCTATTCTGGCACAGAATGTAAGTGAGTTTACAGATCAAGTGGAATTTTCAATAGAAGGTGTAGGGTACGGATTAGGAACTAGGGATTTAGAGATTCCTAATACATTGAGGGTATATATTGGTGAACAAAAAGCTGGTGATGAAATCGCTGTACAACACTTATTTGAAACCAATATAGATGATATGAATCCTGAGCTTTATGGATATGTAGAAGAGAAGCTTTTCGAAGCAGGGGCTTTGGATGTATTTAAAACTCCTATTATAATGAAAAAGGGAAGACCTGCAATAAAGTTAAGCATACTTGTTGATTCAAAGCAGCAGAAAGAAGTATTAAATGTCCTTTTCAAAAAGACTACAACAATTGGAGTAAGAAGATTTGATGTAGGTAAAATCATGATGCACAGAGAATTTTCAAAAGTAAAGACTAAGTATGGAGAAGTTATTGTAAAGAAGGCATTTCATGATAACAAATTCATCAAATATAAAGCTGAATACGAAGATTGTAAGAAAATTGCATTGAAAAATAATATCTCTATAGCTGAGGTTTATAGAGAGGTTGATAATAATATGGATATAGATAGTCACTCTCAGCAACGGAATACTAACTTGGAAGGTGAGATAAAATGAATGCACATGGAAAATTAGATAAGCTAAAACAAAATATTAAGAATATGGGAAGTCTTGCAGTTTCATTTTCAGGGGGAGTTGACAGTACTTTTCTATTGAAGGTAGCATCTGATGTTTTAGGAGATAAAGCCCTTGCTATAACTGCGAAATCTTCTACTTATCCTGAAAGAGAATATAGAGAGGCAGAAGCATTTGCTAAAACGCTAGGTGTCAAACATATAACAATAATTTCTGAAGAGTTAGAGATAGAAGGATTTTCAGAAAACCCCGTTAATAGATGTTATTTCTGTAAGCATGAGTTGTTTGAGAAAGTAAGAGAGATAGCTAAGCAAAATGGTATTATGTATGTAGCAGATGGTTCTAATGTAGATGATACTGGTGATTATAGACCAGGACTTCAGGCCGTTAAGGAACTTCAGGTGGTAAGTCCCTTAAGAGCTGTAGATATGACTAAAGATGACATCAGACTTTTGTCGAAGGAAATGGGGCTTCCGACTTGGAACAAACAGGCCTTTGCATGTTTAGCTTCAAGATTCCCTTATGGACAGAAGATAACAAAAGAGAAACTTGATATGGTGGATAGAGCTGAGCAATTTCTATTGGATTTAGGCTTCCGCGAGGTAAGGGTGCGTCATCATGGAGATTTAGCACGAATAGAGGTTGGTACTAATGAACGCAGCAGATTTTTTGATGAGGAGTTTATGGAAAAGGTGTATAATAAGTTAAAGGAGATTGGCTTTACTTATGTATCCCTTGATATGAAAGGCTACAGAACAGGAAGTATGAATGAAACAATATTAAAGGATAAATAGCTAAAGCTTCCTAGAATTCAGAGAGTTTCAGGAGGAATGATGAATAAGAGCGATATTGAAAAATTGCTTCAGGCTGTAAAAAGTAATGAAATAGATGTAGAAGAAGCTGTAAAGAAAATTGAGGAAGTACCTTTTGAAGACCTTGGTTTTGCTAAGATAGACAATTATAGAGAACTTAGAACGGGATATCCTGAAGTTATATATTGTGACGGAAAAACAGTGGAGCAGGTGAAAGACATTATTCAATTTATGCTTACTAAAGATAACAACATATTGGCTACGAGAGCAAGTGAAGAAATGTATGATGCAGTAAAAGAATTATGCAGCGATGCGAAATATAATAAGCTTGGGAGAACCATAACCATAAAAAGACATGAATACAGAACTACAGAAAGTTATATTGCGATAGTTTCAGCTGGAACCTCTGACATGGCTGTGGTGGAAGAAGCAGCAGAGACGGCTGAGATATTTGGTAATAGAGTAGAGAAAATTGTAGATGTTGGAGTAGCTGGTATTCATAGGCTTTTTGCAAAGCTTGATATTATAAGAGGAGCTAAAGTGGTTATAGTTGTTGCTGGTATGGAGGGTGCACTTGCAAGTGTCATTGGCGGATTAGTAAATAAGCCTGTAATAGCCGTTCCAACAAGTGTTGGTTATGGAGCTAATTTTGGAGGAGTGGCAGCCCTCTTATCAATGATAAACAGTTGTGCCAATGGAATTAGTGTAGTTAATATAGATAATGGGTATGGTGCTGCTTATAATGCAAGTCTTATAAATAAATTATAAAAACAGCAACAAAGAACTAAGTGGAAAAGAGGCTATAAAATTAACTATTTTGTTAGTTTTATAGCTTCTTTTGCGAAAAATATTCAATGGTATGCCTTATCCTTTCTTGAAGAGTGAGCAAATCCAGTAAGGATATTAATTTAAAAGCTGTTTGTGAAATGGCATCTACACAAATGATCTTTTTATTAGAAAAATTGAATATTTTTATATGTAATGATATAATTTAATCCTAGATTATTACATTCTCGTAAATGCAATAATACAACGTAAACACTTATAGTTTATGATTTATTTTATAGTAAGAAAGGAAAGTATTCATGAAAATAATAACATTTGCAGTTCCGTGCTATAATTCTGAAGCCTATATGGAGCATTGTATACAGACGCTGCTTCCAGGTGGAGATGATATAGAAATAATTCTGGTTGATGATGGTTCTAAAGACAGTACTGCAAAAATTGCAGATGATTATGCAGCAAAATATCCTAATATAATTAAAGCAATACACCAGGAAAATGGAGGACATGGAGAAGCTGTAAATACAGGAATAAAGAATGCTAGCGGTATGTTTTTTAAAGTTATAGATTCGGATGACTGGGTAGATTCACAATGTATGTTAAAGGTAGTAGAAAGGTTAAAACAATTTTATAGAGATAATATCAGTCTGGATATGATGATTTGTAATTATGTTTATGAGCATACAGAGGATAATACAAACAGAGTTATAAGTTACAGCAATGTGATGCCTGAAAATTGTGTGTTTGGTTGGGAGGACGTAGGAAGGTTTAAGGTTTCCCAATATATTCTTATGCATTCAGTTATTTATCGTACAGAATTATTACACCAATGTAAGTTAGTGCTGCCTAAACATACATTTTATGTAGACAATTTGTTTGTATATCAACCTCTTCCATATGTTAAAACTATGTATTATATGAATCTTGATCTTTACAGATACTTTATAGGCAGAGAGGACCAATCAGTAAATGAAAAGGTTATGATAAAGCGAATAGATCAACAGCTCAGGGTTAATAAACTAATGATTGATTTTTATTGCGGCATAGGAGAAATATCTAATAAGCGCTTAGATAGCTATATGAAAAATTATTTATCTATGATGATGACAATTTCATCAGTATTTCTTCTCATTTCTGGTACGGAAGAAAATCTAGAGAAGAAGGTTGAGCTGTGGGAATACCTTAGAAGTAAAGACGAACGATTATATTTCAGAATGAGATACCGTCTGCTTGGAACATTGACTAATCTTCCGGGAACTGCTGGTAGAAAGATAACTAAATATGTTTATCAGCTTAGCAGCAAGAAGTATAAGTTTAATTAATATATTACATAACAATATAAATGCGCTAGAATAATTTATACTCTTCTAGCGCATTTATATTAGAAATTTTTAGATATTTCTTTTGCCGATTTGATAGCATTTCCAACGAGGGCATCTACATCGTTACCTATTATATCCAGTCCTTCAGCACAAATAGTCATTAAATCTCTAATACCAAGAAACCCTAATATTGTTCTAAGATACTTATCACCCATTTCATATACAGAAGCAGAACTTGAGTGATATTCTCCGCCTCTGGTTGTAATATTGATGGCAGCTTTTCCTGTACATAAACCTACAGGACCTTCTGCAGTATATTGAAAAGTTATACCACTAACGCATACATAGTCAATGTAAGCTTTTAATATAGCGGGAATACTTAAATTCCAGAAGGGTTCAGCGATTACATATTTATCAGCTTCTGCAAATTGATAGGCGTATTTTAGTATCGGATGATTTTTACCTTCTCCGGGTTTAGGAGTATGAAGCTCAATTAACTTTCCCTGTGGCAGAAAGTTAATTCCTTCTTTATATAAGTCTAATGTTATTATTTCATCATCAGGGTGAAGTTCTTTATAGCTGTTAATAAAGCTATTAGAAATTTGAAAAGTCCTTGATTCATTATCTGTCTTAGCATCTGCTTTTATATATAATACTTTACTCATATGTTATCCTCCGATATATAAAAAATATAGTAGTAAGTACAAGATTTATGTATATAGTTTAGACCAATATATTTTTTATATTCATATTGAGTAAAAGTCAAATAAGGTATAATTCTATTTACTAATATTAAAATAATTCGTTATTAGTCTCAGCTGCTGCTTTGCATAAAAATATAGTGTTATCACACTAACGTATGCTAGTCTGATAACACATGGAGATAGGTTATACTAATTTATCATATTTTTTCGTTGTTCTAAGCAAATCAGCAATACTAGCAGAAACCTCATTATGTGCAGCTTTAAATTTAACGATAACAAGATTTTTGTTTCCAATAAATTCTTTTGGAATCAGATAGGTCTTTGTAACTAACTTATTCCAAACAGCACCGTTTATAGCTTCATGTACTAGAAGTGTGTCATTAACAAGGATATCAAAGCCTTTTTGGCAGCCAGCTGGTATATAGGAAATTTGCAGGTAAGTATCTTCTGTGTTTACAACCTTCATCTCATAACTGAACCAGCCATTTGGTTTAGCTAATCTATAATGATAGCCCTCTCGGTTACCAGCTTCTGTTTCGTGTCCTTGAATATGATGAGAGAGCTCATATTGATCGTTACCAGCTTGCACACTATCTATTTCAGCAGCAGCAATTAGATCAGCTTGCTTCTTCTCTAGAATATATTTCTGAAGTTCTTCGGAACCTTCTTCAACTAAGGTCCAGTATATACCGTATCTTTCGGTATATTGCCTATAATGAGGAGTAAACAAAAGATGGTTATCCTCGTCTGTACCTTTTAATTTAAATTCTAATTTATCGCTTACTCTTACGAAGTTTTCTTTAAAGTTCCTTTTCCAGGTATCAATATCTTTAATTGTAATGTAATCTTTAATTTCAACATGCTTACTAGGTATTTTAACAATTACACCCGTCAAGGACTCTTCTAGTTTTTCTTTGCCTAAAGCAGCACTTAATACTACAGGGCCATAATAGAAGGCCACAGCGTTCTTATTATCAGGCAGTTCTGCAAAAGCCGCTTCGATTACAAAACGTATTTCTACATTATCGTTATTGTTCCATTTTCTTTTGATAGCTGCATAACCATTAATAGTTTTAAAGTCAAGTTTTTTACCATTTACCTTTATACTTGTTTCTTTTGACCACTTTGGGAGACGAAGGGACAAAACAAATTCGGTATCATTTTCAACGTTTATAGTAAATTTAGCAGTATCTTCAGTAGGTATATCAGAATTCTGCGTAATCTTAACCTTTTTATCTGACCAGTTTACTTCAGAAGAAAGATACATATTAACATAAATATTATCGTTGTCATAAAAGTAAAGGCTGTCATTCAGCTTAGAGAAGTTTTCCATACCTGTACCCGTACAGCACCAGAAGTGTTCAAATGCAGAACTATATACTTTAAAGTAGCCCGTTGCCATAGGCTGAAAGTAAGTTGTCATTCCTGTTTCGGGATTTTGCGATGATAAGATAGCATTAATAAAAGTATTTTCATAAAAATCAGCATATTTTTTATCGCCAGTTAACTGAAATAAGCCTCTTGATAATTTGAGCATATTATAAGTATTGCAGGTTTCACAGTTTGTATTTGTTCGTTCTGCATCTAAAATGTTAGGTTCACCAAAGTGTTCCCATTCACTATTTCCACCAGTTATATAGCTGTGGTCGCTAATGACTATATCCCAGAAGGCTTTAGCAGCATCCAAATAGAATTTTTCATTTTCGCCGTATACAAAGTAACGGTTTAGTGCTCCTAGAAATTTGGGTATTGTGGTGTTAGCATGTCTATTATTAAGTACATCTTTTCCATCATGAATTTGTGTGAATAAGTCTATTTCATCAAATTTATGAGCTGCTAAACGATGAATTTCTTTTTTGGTCAATTTGTATAGTTCATACATGCAGTCATTCATTCCACCGTATTCAATAGATAAAACCCTTGCTTGTGTTTCCAGTGTCCATTTGTCAGTTCTTTTATAGACCCAGTCTCCAAGTTTTGATACTATATCGTGAGCTTTAGAGATGTTTGTAAGTTTGCAAACCAATATTAGCCCTGCAATTATTTTATGCATAGTGTACCATGGTACCCATACTGGTTGTTGATTTTCTAATCTATCAAAGAATTCCTCAGGAAAAGCAGATAGATAACCATTTTCAAATTGGCATAAGGAAAGTTCATCAATAAGATATTGCAAACGTTCATAAATAGTGCTATCCTTTGTATTACTATGGGCTTGAGCTAAAGCTGTAAGATAATGTCCCATTGTATGACCTCTTATTTCACTATCCTCCCAGCCAGGATAACTTTCAGCTTTAGGGGTGAGACCTTTTGTAGAACGAAAGAAGGATAGTAATCTGTCACAATCATATGACTTTAAATATGCTATTTCTTTTTCAAAAGCATTAGAACAGTAGCTATCTGTAAGCTTTACATCGGACATTAAAAATTCTTTAATCATAATTAGTCTCCTTAATTATTTTATATGTATTAATTATAGTTTAACAACTCTACGAAAGATTAAAAATAGATTAATTACAGAATAGGTGGTAAAAGGTAAGATGATATGCTATGAGTTTTTACTTGAAACTCCATTAAAATATAATTTTACAGGTAAATTTCAGGCACCTTCATCTGAGTGGAGGCATTTCACTAGATATATGGAGGATTATGAATTAATTGTTGTAACGGAAGGAACAGTTTATATCCAAGAAGGAAATGAGCAATTTGCACTTGAAAAAGGAGAATTTAAAATCTTTGCTCCAGGGTCAAGGCAATCGGGCTATAAAAACAGCAGTTGTGCTTTTTATTGGATGCATTTCGAAGATATAAATCCAGTTAGAAAAGTAGATATAGAAAATCAATTTGATGAATTTCCTGAGAATAAAATATATGTGCCTACAAGCGGTAAAATTAAAAATCTCGAGAAGATTATTATCATGATGAAGCATTTACAGGACTGTATACGAAGCTATCACAACAAAATGCAAAATGATTATATGAGCTGTACTATACTTTGTGAAATATCAAGTCAATTTATGGTAAAACAGAATCAGGAAAACTCCGATTTAAAAAAGAAGCAGCTTTTTAATGATATTCAAGATTACGTAAAATGGAATCGTAATAGTGATATAAAAGTATCAGAGATTGCAGAGCACTTTGGTTATAATAAGCGGTATCTTTCTTATGTATTCAGTACTATTGCTGGGGTACCATTGAAACAGTATATTCTGCAGGAAAAGATTGATTTGGCAAAATATATACTTTGTGATACTAACGATACAATTAGCGAAGTTGCTTATCAGATAGGCTTTAATGATAGTCATAACTTTATGAAGATATTTAAAAAAATAGTAGGTATGACTCCAACTCAGTATCGAAATGCGTATGACAAGAGAATGTTATATTATAAATAAACAACAGTTTGATAAAGTAGTAACATTGCAGGGGGTAGTGATGTATAGAATACTTATAGTAGAAGATGAAGAAAAAATAAGTGATGCTATTAAAAAAAGTTTAGAAAAGTGGGGATTTGAAGTTTATAAAATCAAAGATTTTAATAAAGTATTTGAGGAATTTTTAGATATGGCTCCACAGCTGGTGCTGATGGATATAAACTTACCGGCATATGATGGATTTCATTGGTGCAGCAAACTCAGAAATGTATCCAAGGTGCCTGTTATATTTATATCTTCAAGAAGCACGAATATGGATATCGTAATGGCCGTAAATATGGGCGGCGACGATTATATAATAAAGCCATTTTCAATGCAGGTGCTTGTTGCAAAAATAAATGCTGTTTTAAGAAGAACTTATTCGTATGTAGACTCAGCCATGGATGTTATTGAATGTAAAAGTGCAGTGCTTTCGCTAAAAGACAATATGCTCTACTATCAAGGAGAAAACATAGAACTTACAAAAAACGAATTTAAAATTCTATATATGTTGATGCGAAACTATGGGACAATTATAAGCAGGGAGGACATTATGCAGGAGCTTTGGCAGGATGAAAATTTTATAGATGATAATACGTTGACGGTAAATATTAATAGGCTAAGAAAAAAATTAAATCAGGTAGGGCTTAATAGCTTTATCAGAACTATTATCAATCAGGGATATGTGATAAAATGAATTTTATTAGATATATTAAAGAAAATGTCAGATTATTTATTTTTTATATTTTGCTTATGGCTTTTATAGTTATAACTGTTTGTTTAGATAGAAAAAATAGACTTCTAACTTCAGATATTTTTTATATTCTATTTGTATCGCTATTTATGTTTGGAGTATTTATTCTAATAGACTACATATTAAAGAATCAACAGTTAAAGAGACTTTTGAAAGCTCAAGCTGCAGAAGATAAAACACCAATTATGCCTAAGCCTTTAGAGTACAAGGATGAATTGTACTGTCTAATAATGGATGACCTTTATAAAAGTTTTAGTGAGAAAAATAAGGCGATAGAGGATGAGATCAAAGAAAACAAAGAATTTATGACAGCTTGGGTTCATGAAATAAAAACGCCTATAACAGCCTCAAAATTGATTATTAATAGCAGTGAAGCTTCACATATGGAGGAACTTAAATCTCTTAATGAAGAGATATGTAAGATTAATGATTATGTAGAGAAGGTACTTTTCTATTCAAGAAGTGATAACTTTTCAAAAGATTATATTATTTCAGAGGTAAATATAGATAAGTTGGTCAAAGAGAGTATAAAGAAGCATTCCATTATATTTATAAAAAAGCATATAAAATTAATAAATAGAGTAAATAATTTGTTTTGTGTAGACAGCGATAAGAAATGGCTGCTGTTTATTATAGACCAACTTGTCTCAAATGCATTAAAATATACTAATGTTAACGAAATGATAATTTTTGAAACCAGTGAGGATGACAAAGAAAAGCAGCTTATTATTAAAGATAGTGGTGTTGGAATAAGAAGTGATGATTTGAAGAGGATATTTATAAATTCATTTACTGGACACAATGGCAGAGAGGAAAATATTAAAGCTACTGGAATGGGACTTTATCTTTCGCAGAAGCTTGCTAAGAAACTTAGTCATTACATTACAATTGAATCTCAATATAAGAAGGGGACAACAGCCATTATTCATTTTCCAAGATGGAATGATTATTATGATGTTACAAAAATGTAAGTTGAGGAAGATAAAATGTAAGCCAATAAAATGGTGAAGCGTTTTATTTTTTTATATACTCAAATAGAAGTTATTTATATGAAGTGATCATTATAAAACAACTAATAGGAGGGTGTATATGAGGAAATTACCACCAATAACAACTTTTGTAATAATATCATTAATTCTATCAATCACAATTTCGTATGGCTTAATAAGCAGTAGTCATTACAATATATATAATACACAGAATTCAAAGGAGTTTACTATACGTTTGAACAAGGCATTTCCTAATTGGATGAAACAGTATAAGGTACCTGGTGCAGCTATAGCGCTGATTGAAGATGGTAAGATTACTTGGAAAAAAGGCTACGGTTATGCTAATAAACAGACTGGTCAAAGCATTACTGCTGATACAATTTTCAGGATTGCGTCGGTATCAAAGCCTATAGCTGCCTGGGGAGTTATGCACCTTGTTGATGAAGGAATAATCAAGCTGGATGATCCTGCAGAAAAATATCTTACTCGCTGGCATATTCCTACGTCAAAATTCAATTCTAATGGAGTAACTATAAGAAGGCTGCTTAGTCACACTTCTGGACTTAATGTTGAAGCATCTCCAGGGTATAGCCCAAGTAAACCGCTGCCTTCAATAGAACAATCACTTTTAGGTATAGCGGGGAAACAATGGACTGTTAAACTAATAAATAAACCTGGAACAACTTTTAAGTATTCTGGTGGTGGATTTTCAGTTCTTCAGCTTATCATTGAAGAGGTTACAGGTAGAAAGTTCACAGATTATATGCAGTCAGAAATATATAAACCTCTTAAAATGACTGAAACAAGATACGATAGAAAATTCTCCGAGAAAACAATTATAGCGACTGCTTACACTGGAGCGGGAAAAGCATTAGAAGATAGGCCGTGGATAGAACAAGCTTCTGGAGGGGTTTATACAAGCTTAAATGATCTTTCGAAATTTACGGCTGCATGCATGAATGACTCTAACGGTGATAAGATGGGACGAGGAGTAATTAAACCATCAACACTTAAAGAAATGTTTACGCCCCAGAAAAATACAAAAAGCATCTTTGGAGTATATGGATTAGGATTTATTCCTGAAAAATTGAAAAATGGAGAGACGCTTATATCTCACAGTGGTGATATAACTGGCTGGAATGCTGAAATGGCGTTTTTGCCTAAGGAGAAGAGTGGTATTGTAATACTTGTAAATAGTGATGCAGGATACTATTTTAAGTCAGATGTACTTGGAGTTTGGACTAATTGGCTTACTAAAAGCAGTAACAACGAGACAGGTTTCCTGAGAAATATGCAAAAAGTGCTATTAACAACAGCAATTTTCATTATGATGCTATTTACATACTTTATTTATAGTATAATAAAGCAATTTAGAAACAGAAAAAGAATTTATTTGCTGGTTTTTGATAGGAAGGAAAGGGTTAAAGGTTGGGTAAAATGCATATTGCCAGCTTTGCTGGCAATAATATGGTATGTGGTTTTCTATACGGATATATTATTTAAATACTTATTTGGTTTAGAGGATTACCTGCTATTCACATTTTTTTCACCAGAATTTTTCTGGCTGACTTTCATTGTTGTACTTTTTGGAATCACAGAGACAATAGTAAGTTTATTATCTATAAAAGTAGCAGGGGGTAACCGTCGATAAAGAAGTGAGCATGTTAAAAATGCTTTAAAAAGGGATTTTCAACATAACGAATCTTTTAGTGAGGAGTTAAAAATGGAAGTATTAAATATTAAAAATTTAACAAAAGTTTATGGATCAAAATCTGGCGGAATTAAATATACAGCACTCCATGATATCAACTTAATGGTAGAAGAAGGAGAATTTTTGGCGGTAATGGGACCTTCTGGTTCTGGAAAAACTACTCTCCTGAATGTTATTTCAACTATAGACAAGCCAACATCAGGGACTGTATTAGTAGATGGAAAGGATATAGCAAAACTTAAAGAACCAAAACTGTCTTCTTTTAGAAGAGAGAAACTAGGTTTTATCTTTCAGAATTTTAATTTGCTTGATACTATGACGCTAAAAGAAAACATTGTATTACCATTATCACTAGCAAACGTGTCTTATAAAACTGTACAGAGCAGGTTAGAAGAATTAAGCTTAAAGATAGGAATAAAGAATGTATTGAATAAGTATCCCTATGAGGTATCTGGTGGACAGAGACAGAGGGCGGCAGTAATTAGAGCGATAATTACTGAGCCATCGTTGATTTTGGGAGATGAGCCTACTGGAGCATTGGATTCTAAGTCTGCAAAGGAAGTTTTAAATTGTCTTGACGAATTAAATAACAACAAGGCTACAATACTGATGGTAACTCATGATGCTTTTGCAGCCTCTTATTGTAAAAGAGTAGTTTTCATTAAGGATGGTAAATTATTTAATGAAATTTATAGAGGTGATAAGACAAGAACGGATTTTTATGAAAATATACTTAAAATTCTTTCCGTAATAGGGGGAGATAACAGTGACATTGGTTAATATGGCATTATGCAATATAAAAAGCAAGTTCAAAAACTACTGGACATTCTTTTTAAGTTCAACTTTCAGCGTATTTGTACTGTACATATTTTTATCTATTATAAATAATGATAGAGTAAAGTCTGAACTTGGTGGAAAGAAGACTTTCACAATGTTATTTATTGTAGCCTCCTGCGTTATTGCAACATTCTCTGCATTCTTTATTTGGTACGCAAATTCCTTTATGATAAAATCCAGAAAAAAGGAATTTGCCTTATATATGATTCTTGGAATGTCTAAGAAACAGGCCGCTTGGTTAGCCTTTATAGAAAACTTAATAACTATAGCAGCTGCCTTTTGTGCAGGAATAGTTTTAGGTTTGGTCTTCAATAAGTTCTTCATAATGCTGCTCTATCAAATGATTGGGGTTACCGGTGATGTACAATTTCAATTTAGTATAAAAGCCTTGAGAGCCTGCGTTTATATATTTGGCTGTATGTTTGCAGTTATAAGTGTTCACAGCACTATGCTTATATATGGTAATAATCTTATAGATCTATTTAATGCATCGAGCAAAGGTGAGAAAAGTTTAAACGTATCTTATAAGACTGTTTTAGTTGAAATAATTTCAATAGTCTTTTTGGCATCTGGATATTTTCTAGCTGTCCAAAAGCTTGCCATTAATATTTTGCTTGCGCCCTTGGTGGTAACTTTAGTTGTAGTAGGGACAGTACTATTCTTCTATGAAACTACGTCACTAATTATTTACTTCAGCAAAAGAGATGAAAAAAACTTTTTTAAAGGAACTAAACCAATAACTGTTTGTCAGCTGGGTTATAGATACAGGGGTAACGCAGGAACGTTAAGTGTGATAGCAGTTACGACTACAATAGCTCTGTGTGCTGTGATAACATGTTTTGGACTTATTAATAAAGTTGCACTAAATGCAAGGAGTGTGAGACCATTTTCAGTTGAGTATGTAAATTCAGATCAAAATGCAGCCACTGATAAAGTTTTTTATAGCGTATTAAAACAGCATGAGGAAATATCAATCAGATACAAAGATAATATTAAATTTATTAGGTTGAAAACCTCAAACCGCTTTAGTGATACTAAAAACAATGCAATTTTTATTTTAAATCAAAGTAAGTTTAATCTAATCAACAAACATGAAGGTATTTCTAGGAGGGTAAAACTAAAAAGTGATGAAGACTGCTATTTTGTTCAATTAGCTAATTTGGCAGCAGATAAAAGTGTAATAGGAAAAACCATTAAACTAAACAATAGGAATTTAAAATATAATTTTAAGGTAATTGGTACAGATAATAAATATTTTATTGCGCTTGATCATTTTACACAGACTCTTATTGTAAAAGATAGTGTATATCAAAGTATAAATAACTCGATAAATTCTAAAAGCAAAATTAGTATCACTGGATATATACTTAAAAATGACTTGCTTTCAAAAAGCTTTATCAGTGATTTAACAGACAAGCTGCCTAAAGAAAATAGCCTGGAGACCTTCTTGGAAAATTACAGCAATGGCTTAAAAATGGTCGGAATGATGGCATTTATAGGAGTGTTTATCGGCATAGTTTTTCTCACTGCCACGGGAAGCATAATATACTTCAAAATGGTTATGGAGGCTCAAGAGGATAGGGAAAAATTTATTATTCTTAAGAAGATAGGCCTTAGCAGTACTGAGATAAAAAAAGCCATTTCAAAGGAACTGATATTTCTCTTTGGAATGCCGTTTGTGGTGGCTGCATGCAATACCTATATAGCATCAATAACACTAAGTAAGATAATGAATGTAAAAATATATGTATCATTTATAATTTGTATTTTGGTTTATGCAGCACTATACAGTATTTATTATCTTATTACTTTAAATTCCTATATGAAAACTACAAGCGAAGTTAATTAGAAAGGGATAATTATAGTTAACTATAAAAGGCTGTAACTATAAAATGAACGAAGAATAAGATGGTAGCTCTTAAGAAAATACTAGTAAATAAACAAGAAAAATAATTTGTGAGAAGAAATATAGAAAATAATACTTTGTAAATGCATAGAATCGGCATAGGGTAGGAAGCGGTTGGAGAAGGCATTTTTTAGCCGACGGAAATCACTTCCTACCCTTTTTATCATTGTTCTTTTTTGCTGTATATAGTGATTGATATACCTGCAGAAATTACATAAGCTGCCAATGATATAAATGGAAACATTACTAATAGAACATTTATTGTTTGATGACTTGGCATAATATTATTTTTAAACATGAGGTATCCTAGAATAAATGGCATAATATATATAATCAGAAAAATGTATCTGCCTTTTTCTGAATCAAATTTAAATATGATAGGTAAGTAAACAGCTATAAATAGTATTCCAGCAGAGGTAAAGGTTAAGGCTAACAAGTAATTAGAGTGTAAACCTATTGAAGTTCCCATTAAGTTAAAAATCATATTTATAATAAAAGCAATAGCATTAAGTAATATACCTAATATATATTTGCTTGTTACTATATCTGTTTTTGATAATGGCATAGATAATGCATATCTATCCCAATTTGATCTCTCATCATAGGATATAGATATCATAGGAGCAAAAATCAGAATAAGAACAATCATCATATTAAACATTGATGTATCTTTATAAAAAATGCATTGAAAAAATACATAAACTATGGCTAAACTTGAAATCATAAAATTTTTTTTCAAATTAATGAGATCTTTTAATAATAGACCCATCATTTTACATTCCCCTTTTTGAAAGTGAATTTACCAGATGATCGCATATGATAAAAATATTATAGTTCCTTCTTATCATATATAGTTAGTGATATAGCTACTGATATTACATAAAGGGCTAAAGCAACAAATGGAAAGGAAATAAGTATGGTTTTAACTGTCTGCTCGCTTGGCATTTTAATATTGAGTTTTGAAAAGATAAGGCCACTTGCGAAAGGTAACAAAAATAGCAGGAAGAATATAGTTCGGCTTTTTTCAACACCATATTTGAATAATATGGGGAACATTACGGCTAAAAGTGTTGTTAAGCCGGACGCGATGGTAACTGGTACTATAATAGTATTTTCTATTTTATTAGGACCTACAAATGAATTAATAATAATATTAAGTATAAGGGTAATAAAAATGAATGTTATGCCGAGAATGTATTTGCTTGTTACGATATCAGTTCTTGAAACTGGCATAGACAGCACATATTTATCCCAATCAGCTCTTTCATCGTAAGACAGTGCAGTAATGGGCATAAAAGCAAAAATCAGTGCAAGCATTGTGTTAAACATGGCAGTTCCTTTTGAAGTTATTGCCCAAACTGTATAAAAAATTAGAATAATTAATATGATTTTAAATTGCTTTTTCAAATTGATTAAATCTTTTAACATTAGTCCTAGCATTTATACTGCCTCCTTAATGTAATATAGCATTATATCTTCAATGCTTACTCTGTCTACTGTGTAATTACCCTTTAACTCATTCTTTAATACCAGTGCTTCAACTCCAAATTTATTTTTACGACAGCCTTTAATGGCTGAACTATTAATCTTGTCTAATTCTTCAGCAGAACATTTTAAAATACCATAGTTTTCAATCAAATCATCTTTGATCTCGCTGAAAATAACTTTACCTTTGTGGAGAAAAGTTATATAATCACAGGCTTTTTCTAAATCGCTTAAAATATGAGAAGACATTAATATGGAATGATCTTCGTCTTGTATAAATTCTAAAAATACATCCAAAATTTCATCTCTAACTACTGGATCGAGCCCGCTTGTAGCTTCATCAAGGATTAATAATTTTGGTTTATGAGAAAGAGCTACAGCGATGTTAAGCTTCATTTTCATTCCACGAGAATATTCTTTCATAATTTTTTGCTGCGGCAAATCAAAACGCTTTGTATAAGTCTTGAAATCTTCTTCACTCCAATTTTTATAGATGTTTTTAAGTATTTTATTTATATCTTTGATGTTCAAGTTTTCAGGAAAGCAACTTTCATCCATTACTACTCCCAGATCTTCTTTAGCTGCTTTTAAGTCTTTTTTGTTATCCTCACCTAAAATTGTAATCGTACCACTATCTCTGTGTATTAAATCCAGAATGAGTTTTATGGTAGTACTTTTTCCAGCTCCATTTTCTCCGATAAGCCCCATTATACAGCCAGTTGGTAGGGTTATATTTACATTATCCAGTTTAAAACCAGAATATTTTTTTGTTAGATTTTTAATTTCTAAAGCATATTCCATTTTTTACTCTCCTTTATAAATCAATGTTAGCATTTCGATTAATTCATTTAAGCTTAATCCGCAGGTCCCAGCAGATTCCACTATCTTTTGCATATAGCCTTCAATATTGCGAAGCTGTTCTTCTTTAATAAAATCAATGCTTTTGTTTGCTACGAAGCTGCCTTTGCCTGTAATGGATGTAATAAAGCCTTCACGTTCTAACTCTTCATATGCGCGTTTGGTAGTTATAACACTGATGCGAAGTTCTTTAGCCAGAAGTCTCATTGAAGGAAGTCCATCGCCTTCTTTTAATTTCCCTGTAATGATAAGATTTTTTATTTGAGAGGCTATTTGTTCATAAATAGGTTCACCACTTGAATTGCTGACGATAATATGTATATTCATTCTTACCTCCCTCTCATATTGTATATATACAATATATACAATATGCACAATTATGTCAATAGTATTTTGTTAAACGGTATAATATTAAATGAAAGCAGAATTTCAGAAATAAATTTAAAGAGGAACCTATATTAGGTTCCCCTTATGCAAATTAAGCTATATTTACCGCATTGAATTTATAATTTTCCATTTATCATTTTCCTTTTTTACAGTAAGTTCTCCATCTAAATTTAATTTTTTTACTTTTTTCGTATTTTTATTTATTTCACTAAGCTGATACTTATAC
>NZ_MZGV01000073.1 GCF_002029235.1 Clostridium oryzae | reverse complement strand
CCCTCTATGAGGCAGGTTACCCACGTGTTACTCACCCGTCCGCCGCTAGAGACCGAAGTCTCTCGCTCGACTTGCATGTGTTAGGCACGCCGCCAGCGTTCGTCCTGAGCCAGGATCAAACTCTCAATTTAAAAGTTTGTCTTGCTCTTACTTACTTTATCTCAAGTATCTCTTTCGAGATCTCTCAGAATTGCCGGTTTTAAATTACCTTTTCCTCTGTTCAATTTTCAAAGACCATGTTCATCAAATTATAAACTTCCCATTACTGTGTCAACTTCGTCGTTCCAGTGCTCATTTGCATCAGCAAACTCCGCTCCTCACTCCTTGTTTCCTTGTCCTGCTTGTTTCTAATTCGATTCAAGTGAATTCTAAACTTTAATCGCATTTTTATAACTCACTTACTGCTTTCCTCAGTTGATTTGTTTGCCTCTCGTCATGCAGCTTTTATATATTAACACGTATATCTATGCCTGTCAACACTTTTTCATAAATTTTTATAGAATTCTTTAGTGCAATAAAAAATTTTGTGATCTCGCCACATGCCATCTATGAAGAGATATTTTTTACTTATGCCTATCTCTTTAAATCCACAGCTCATTAAAACATTCTGTGAACGGTTATTATCTACTAATGTCGATGCCTCTATTCTATGCAATTTCATATTCTCAAATGCATAATTCACTACTAGCTTCAGTGTTTCCTTCATATATCCTCTGCCCTCATATCTTATATCCATTGAATAGCCCACAAAAGCATTTTTAAATATTCCTGTTACTATATTACTAAGCTGTATTTTTCCTATAAGCTCATCTTTGACGTTAAATATACCATAATTAATACTTGATCCATTTAGATATTGCTTATAACTTTCTATAAGAATCTTTTTTTGAACATCCATAGTATAGAAGCTATCATCTCTTTCAGGCTCATACGGCCTTAGATGTTCTTTGTTTCTTGTATAATAATCTAAAGTCTTATCAGCATCACTCGGAAGCAGCAGCTTTAAGTTAATATTCTTTCCTTTTAATACTACTCTATTCTTTATTTGATTACTATTAAATCTATTAGCAGTTATTCCAAATAAGAGTTCAAACCTGCAATGACCATTGTTCCAGATTGTATCCTCAATAACTCCTTCTAATTCAAATCCTAAATCTATAAACGATCTTGTATCGATAGTTTGATCTACAAATATATTTACTTTATAGATACCACCAGCTGCAAATATTCCTTTCATTAATCTATATAGTACGCTTCTTAAAATTTCATAATCATTTTCCTTATAAAGTTTTATTCGCAATATATAGAAGTGATTCTCTATATTAATCTCAACAGAAAAAATTCTTCCGACTGTAATACCAGTACTATCCTTTATAATAAATTCCTCTTGTCTTCCAGGGACTTTCTCCAATCTTGCTTCCATATATACATCTCCTATCCGTAGTATAATTATAATTAATATTGTTTCTAATGTATATACTTGATTAAACTCTAGAATTTAATATAAAGTAAATTAGTGAGAAATGCCGAATTATGAGTTTCATTCATAACTCCTTATTCTTAGTTTCTCATTACAAAATTCTATACTTTTCTAGGGCATAAAATAATAAAGACGTATAGAGCATTCTATACATCTTTATTATTTTGACCAATTATGTCCTTTATTACCTCTCCCCCAAGTATCATACCTGCTACTGGCGGTACAAAAGAAATGCTGCCAGGTATTTGTCTTTTAAATGCACACTTTTTACTTCCTCCTGTACAAACACAGCCCTCTTTGCAGGTTACTACATCAATTTTAGGTTTCATAGGTACTTCCTCAGAATAAACAACCTTCAAATTTTTTATATTCCTTCTTCTAAGTTCATATCTCATTACCTTAGCTAAAGGGCACACTTTCGTTTTATATATATCCGTGACTCTAAACTGTGTAGGATCGAGTTTATTCCCAGTTCCCATACAGCTTATTATTGGAATGTTATTACTTTTACACCATACTATAAGGGCTATTTTTGATGAAACAGTATCTATAGCATCAATAACATAATCAGTATCAGGAGCTATTATTTCAGGTATGTTTTGTTCATTTACAAAAACCTCGACTGTATCAACAATACATTTAGTATTTATTTGCAAAATTCTTTCCTTCATAACCTGAACTTTACTTTTGCTTATGGTTTTCATCGTAGCATGAATCTGTCTGTTAATATTAGTAAGGCACACTGTATCGTCATCAACTAATGTAATTTTTCCTATACCAGACCTGACAAGTGCTTCCACAGCATAGCTGCCAACTCCGCCAATACCAAAGACAACTACCTTGCTGCCTCTTAATTTATCTAAAGCTTCATTTCCTATTAATAACTCTGTTCTTGAAAGTGAATGCTGAAGCATTTCGTATATCTCCCTTCTAAATACTGTATAAATCTATTTTTATAATGTATCACATATCAATCTATTCTACAAGTTTTACATAAGTAAATCATATTGACATATATTTTAAAATTATGTAACGTAGTTATATAATAAAATTTATAACTAACGGAGGTGACTTCATGGTTATTGGTATAATAGGAGCCATGGATGAAGAAGTAAAATTATTAAAAGATGAAATGGAAATAAATAAAAAGATTAAAAAAGCAAATATGGAATTCTTTCAAGGTACTCTTGGAGATAAACCTACAGTAGTAGTTACTTGCGGTATAGGTAAAGTAAATGCTGCAGTTTGCACACAAATTCTTGTAGATGAATTTCATGTTACAAATGTAATTAATGTTGGCGTTGCCGGAGGAATCGGTGATGGAATTGTTCCTGGTGATGTAGTAGTTGCCTCCAATCTTGTACAACACGATATGGATACTTCAGCCTTTGGTGATAAAATAGGTCAGATTCCTAGACTTAATACATTTGATTTTAAATGTGACGAAACATTAATAAACGCTGCCAAGAAATCCTGTGAAGCCTTGGAAAGCAACAGTTTTATTGGAAGAATAGTTTCTGGTGATCAGTTTATAGCTTCTGTTGATAAAATCAGGTGGCTTAGTTCAGAGTTTGAAGCTTTGGCTTGTGAAATGGAAGGTGCAAGTATCGCTCAGGTATGTTATCTAAATGCCATTCCTTTTGTCGTTATCAGATCCATTTCTGATAATGCAAATACAGGTGCACATATGGATTATCAAAAATTCATACCTATAGCAGTAAAAAATTCTACAAAAATACTTAGAGGCATGTTGAAATTAATTTAATTAAAAGTAGTTATAGTTTCTATACAAATACAAGCAAAAATCAGCAAGCTTGACAAAGCTGCTGATTTTTATTACCTTTTAGTATTTCATTAATCTTTCTCTTAAGCCCTAGCTTTTTCCAATTCTTCAACAAACCTAGCAGCAGTCTTTTCTACATTTGTATAGTTTATTTTTGTGCTGCCTTTTGTTAGTTCACTGCCAACTCCTATAGCTGATGCTCCTGCTTTTATCCACTCGCTTACATTATCAGCAGTCACACCACCCATTGGTATGATATCTGCTTGAGGTAACACCTTCTTAACTGAAGCTATTACATCAGCTCCTAGTTCTTCTTCCGGAAATATTTTTACAATATCCGCGCCGGCTTCTAAAGCTGCTATTATATCGCTTACGCCTAAAGCTTTAGGTATAATAGCCACCTTATTTCTATTACAAAGTTTAATTATACCTGAGTCCATCATAGGAGTCACTATAAAGTGTGCTCCTGCCGAGATACACTCCTTAGCTGTTTCAGGATCTAATACAGTACCTGCCCCTATTACTATATCATCTTTGTTATCTTTGTTAAATTCTTTAATAATATCAATAGCGTTAGGAACAGTCATTGCTACTTCTATTACTTTAATTCCGCCTTTTCTTACTGCAGCTATCATTTTATTTGCATCGTTCTTAGATCCAGCTGTTATTACTGCTAAAATGCCATAATCCATTATTCTTCTTAAAACTTCTATCTTTTTCATGTATTATCCTTCCTATACACTTACATGATTATTTTTCAAAAATATCACTAGCATTTTTATAAGATTTCATTAATGCAGGATATAAATTCTTATATATGTTATATATTTTATCATACTTGGATGCATTTTCAACTATTGGATCCACGGAATCAGTTATTTTTATTAAATTTTTACATGCTTCATCTACAGAACTATATAGTCCGCATCCTACTGCCGCAAGTATTGCTGCTCCATATGCCGGACCTTCTTTTGAATTTATCATAACAACCTTTGTATTTAAAATATCTGCAGCTATCTGTTTCCAAAGCTTGCTCTTAGCTCCGCCGCCGCTTATTCTTATTTCCTCTATAGGTACATTTAAATCCCTTAATATCTCAAGAGAATCCCTTAAACCAAAACATACTCCTTCTAGTATAGCTCTAGTCATATCTCCTCTTGTTGTTGTCATACTTAACCCAAAGAATACACCTCTTGCATTTGCATCTGAATATGGTGTTCTTTCTCCCATAAGATAAGGAAGAAATATGACTCCATTTGCACCTACTCCGCTTTCTTCAGCTTCTTTTAACAGTACTTCAAACGGATCTCCTTCTATATCCTTGTTGACATTATCTACCCACCATTGAAGACATGATGCTGCAGATAGCATAACTCCCATTTGATGGAACTTTCCATTAGCATGGCAGAATGAATGTAGTCTGTTATCAGAATCCACTTCATACTTTTCTGAGCTTGCAAAAATAACTCCTGATGTACCAAGTGCAGCAGATATTATTCCTGGCGAAACTGTTCCTGTTCCTACTGCACCAGCAGCCTGATCACCCGCACCTGCCATAATATTAGTATCTTGTGATAATCCTGTGTATTCTGCTATCTCTGGCAATATTTGTCCTGCTTTTTCCCAAGACTCTTTAACAATTGGTAATACATCTTGGCTTATGCCCACTATGTCAAGCATTTCCTTAGACCACTTTCTTGTTTTTACATCTAAAAGCAGCATACCTGAAGCATCAGATACATCAGTCACAATATTCCCTGTAAGCTTAAAACTTATATAATCTTTAGGTAACATCATATGTACAGCTTTTTTAAAGATATCAGGTTCATTTTCTTTAACCCATAGTATTTTAGGTGCAGTAAAACCTGTAAGCGCTTTGTTACCTGTATATTGTGAAATCTTATTTTGACCTATTGTTATATTAAGATAATCACACTGTTTCTCAGTTCTCTGATCACACCATAATATTGCTGGTCTCAAAACATTATAATCCTTATCAAGCATAACAAGACCATGCATTTGTCCACTAAAACTTATTCCTTTAACTTCATTCTTTATATTTTCTCTAGCAACAAGCTCCTTTAAGCCTTCTTTAACTGCATTCCACCAATCCTCTGGATTCTGCTCTGCCCATCCTGTTTTAGGATAGCTGACCGGATAATCTTTTGATAGGGATGAAATAACCTTTCCTTTGTCGTCCATTGCTGCTAGTTTTACTGATGAAGTTCCTAAGTCTATTCCAATAAAATACATTTTTATATTCCTCCATATCTCTATACTGATAAAATTTATGTTATATAAATTAAATATCTGTAAAACCAAAACCTTCCACTATAGGTATAATTGCTGCTCCTAAAATGTTAGCATCTCCATCTAGTGAAGAAAATAAGATGTTAACATCCTCCTTTTTATAGAAAACATTATTATCAAATACCTTTTCTATAAGTGCAGATGAAAATATATCTGAATACCTGCTTATTTCTCCGCCAATAATAATATAATCCGGGTTAAAAATAAACATCAGGTTTTTTATGCCTTCTGCTAAATCCTCAATATAATTTTTAAGTACTTGCTGAGCTGGCACCTCATTATTTCTATATGCTCTGACTACATCTTCTAAATGTCTAACATTCTTTTTAGTTAATTGATTATAGTCACTTATAAGAGCTCTCTGAGATGCATATGTCTCCCAACAGCCTTTTTTACCGCAATTGCATGCTCTTCCATTCTTGTTAATTGTCATATGTCCTATTTCACCGGCTCTTCTTTCTGAGCCTTTGTACATTTTCTTATCAATTATAAATCCTCCGCCTACACCCTGGCTTATAGATATGTATATAACATTATTCTTGTCTTTTGCTAAGCCAAGCTGCCATTCTGCTAAGGCACCTGCATTGGCTTCATTCTCCAAATACATAGGTACATTAAAATCTGCCTGTAAATCTTTAAAAGCCAAATTATTAAGTTTAAAATTAGCTGCAAAATCTAATCTCATATTCTTCTCATCTATTGTTCCTGGCAGTGAGAATCCTACACCCATACACTGTTTATCTTTATCGCATTTTGACATTAGTGTTTCAATCAGTTCCTTCATAGTTTTTAATACGCAAGTTTCTGATATATCCATTAATTCTTTGTCAAGCCGACATATTATATCGCCATCTAGATTGGTAAGTACAGCCTTGACACTACCACTATCTAAATTCACTCCTATACTATACCTGGAATTTGGAAGAAACTTTATTATAACTGGCTTTCTTCCTCCTGTAGAACTTGCCATACCCGCTTCTTCTACAATACCCTCTTTTATTAATTCTAAAATTATCGTAGAAACCGTTGGGACACTTATGTCTAGTTTTCTCGATATATCTAACTTGGTCACTTCTCTTTCCACTGATAAAAGTTTTATTATTCTTTTTCTATTATTTAGTTTTATATTACTTGCATCTAAAGCTACCATCAATAACCACCGTTCAATTAATAATTAGAAATAAAAAATGAGGAATTATTAATAAAGATAAATTTAATCTTGTAATCATATAATAAAAATTCAGTTCGCCTAAATTTTCCCTTCATTCTTAATTCCTCATTTCTAATTCAGCATTGCCATTTCCTACTTTAGTTCCTATATAATATAATAAGTCATTTTATAAGTTGATACAATCAATCATTTAATATATACTTATTAACTATGGCTTCTAACATTTCCTGTCTTCCTGATTTATTGGCTGAAACATCCTTATTAATTATATACTTTTCAAGAGATTCAAAGTCGGCTTTACCTTCAACAATATCCTTTCCTATCCCAGTTGTAAAACTGCTGTACCTTTCTTTAACAAAATTTTCAATTTCTCCGCCGTCTAAAAGCTTTTGCGCTATCTTTACACCTTGGGCAAATGTATCCATTCCAGCTATATAGGCTATAAAAAGATCATCTGCCTCAAAAGATGCTCTTCTAACCTTTGAATCAAAATTTAATCCTCCTGATGCTATTCCTCCACACTTAAGCACCTGGTACATAGCAAGTACAGCATCATACAAATTCGTAGGAAACTGGTCAGTATCCCATCCTAAGTTGGGGTCTCCTTGATTTATATCAAGACTTCCTAATGCTCCATTAATTCCAGCCACTGCAATTTCATGCTCGTAAGTATGTCCTGCTAATGTAGCATGATTAGCTTCTATATTTACTTTAAAGTATTTATCTAGATCATATTTTCTTAAAAAGCCAAGTACAGTTGCTGTGTCAAAATCATATTGATGCTTTGTCGGTTCCTTTGGCTTCGGCTCTATAAGGAATTGACCCTTAAATCCTATTTTCTGTGCATAATCTACTGCCATGTGAAAGAATCTAGCCAGATTATCTTGTTCAAGTCCCATATTTGTATTTAGTAATGTTTCATAGCCTTCTCTGCCTCCCCAGAAAACATAGTTCTCGCCGTCAAGTCTATTAGTCACCTCAATAGCCTTTTTTACCTGAGCTGCTGCATAGGCAAATACATCAGCATTACACGTTGTAGCTGCACCATGAACAAATCTAGGATTCGTAAACATATTTGCAGTTCCCCATAATAGCTTTTTGTTATGCTTCTTCATAAGCCCCTCGCAAAGATCTACTATCTCGTCTAAATTTCTATTTGTCTCCTCTAAGCTTTTTCCCTCTGGCGCTATATCTCTATCATGAAATGCGAAATAGTCTATGTCTATTTTGTTCATGAATTCAAAAGCTGCTTCCATTCTCATTTTAGCTAATTTCATAGGGTCTTGTTCAGCATCCCATTCTCTAACATAGGTTCCCACACCAAAAGGATCAGCTCCGCTTGCTGTCAAAGTATGCCAATATGACATAGTAAATCTCAATTGATCCTTAAGTTTCTTTCCTCCTACCATTTCTTCTGCATCATAATATTTGAAAGCAAGTGGGTTTTTAGACTCTCTTCCTTCAAATTTTATCTTTTGAACATTACAAAAATACTCCTTCATAAATATTCCTCCTTGAATAATATTGCTTATATGTATTCGTTTCCAAAAATATACTACAAAACTAATACTAACAAGTCGGTATATATTATGCTTATATTTATATATTACTATTATAGCATAATCAATTCAACTACTTTTAAAAATTATTTTAAAAAGTTTCTTATTATGTTGTTTTATAAATTTATAGTATTATAATGTTGCATATGCTTATGGTTAATTAAAATCTTTCCATACTGGAAAGCTATAATAAATCATCTTAATATTTAGGAGGTAATCCCGATGAAACTAGCGGTAATATCAGACATACATGCAAATATATATGCACTTAAAACTGTACTTGAAAAAATTGATGAAGATCATGTGGATTCAATCATTTGTCTCGGAGATCTAGTAGGCTACGGCCCTCATCCCAATGAAACTATCGCCCTTATACGAAATAGAAATATATTATGTATAAAAGGCAACTATGATACCTCTGTCGTAGATAATGCTTTTTCATTTATAAAAGATAACACGTTTAATTCTTTTTCCTTGCCTTGGACTGTAAATGAATTGCGTTCTTGTAATAGATATTATCTTTCTAACCTTCCAGATAGTATAACCCTTAAAATTAATGGCAGAACTCTTCTATTTGTACATGGTAGTCCTAAATCAGTAAACGAATATGTGTATGAGGATAGCGACATCTTTCAACGGGTGATTTCTGAATTTCAAGGAGATGTTTTGTTTAATGCACACACTCACTTGCCTTTTATAAAGGAATGGAAAAATAAATATTTCATAAACGACGGGAGCGTTGGAAAACCAAAAATAGGCAGACCCAACAGTACATATTGTATTATTAATATAGAAAACTCAGGAAAAGTAGATGTATCCATAAAAGAAACACCTTATGACTACGACAAGGTTGTAAAAGATATGAAACTTCAAAACTTTCCTCTTTCCTTAATTGATACGTATATATACGGGAGAGAATAAAAAAATTGGCAGAACCAGATGCCGATTCCGGAGGGGGCCTATGTCCTCCGGACCGGAGCTAGTTACTCAATCTTAGGAAATGCCTTTTATAGCCTGGACAGATTGTTTTTATAAATTTCATTAATATAACATAAACTATATTACTATAACATATAGGAGGAATATAATGTCCAGCTTCATAAACGGTAATGACGATGTTTTTCTTTTCAAAATTATAGATACTAAATATGCACAGGAGTTTTTACACCATGGTAAACTAGCTTTCTCCTGTGCTAAAAATTACAGCGAGCTTAGTAAACAGGGTAAGCCTGGTCAGGGTGACGATGAAGAAGGCCTTTTTGGAAGAATAAAAAAAGACGACACACGTCTTAAGCACCTTGAAAGTTATTATGGTGAAAACTTACTAAAAGGAACCTATGTTAAAGATTCAAATTACGTCGACCTAAGACTTACACACGTTAGCTTTATGCCTATATACTGTTTATTCTCATTAAAGGTCAATGATTTTACCAAAAATATAAAGGATCCTAAACCTGGTATCAATCCTGCTACAATAACTATACCACAGGAATACTTTAAAGACTTTAGAAATTCTGCTAACAAAAAATCTTTAATATTAATAGATCATGGAAAAGAATTTATACACAGACTAACTGATAAAATTGTAGAAAACGGATATAACCCTATTTGGAGCGATGTAAATTACATTGAAAGAAACAAAACATTCTTATATCCTCCAGATTATCATCCTAATGAATTATTCTGCAAAGACAAATCACGATTTCAAGATCAAAAGGAATTGAGAGTCATAATAAAAAATAAATCCCTCGAAAAGGATAAAGGGAACCTAATGTTTATAAATATTGGAGATCTCTCTGATATTGCACAGCAGATAGACGAACTTCCTAATGATGACTTAGCCATAAAAGCGCAAGTCATCCTTTCAAAAGCCACTAATACATAAAACCCTGGCTATACCTCTTAGCCTGCATACTTTCTGTAAATATTTATATATGCTTATATTGTTATAGCTAATTCCTATTGACTATAAATTCCTTAAAGCATCAATTTATTGATGCTTTAAGGACAATGTTTCAAAAATTCAGCATTTGTTGAATTTCATCCTTCATCCTTCGTTCCTAATTCATCATTCTCAATTTCTAATTAAACAAGTCCTCTTTCTGCCATTTCAGTTACAGCAAAGGTTGCAACATCATCTGCATATTTTCCAGGACCGAAGCCTGCATCGTACCCCAGTTCTTTGGCAAGTTCATGAGTTATTCTTGGCCCACCGCATATTAGAACCACCTTATCTCTAAGACCTTCAGCTTCCAACAACTCAACTAATTCTGTTAGGTTTTGTATATGAATATTCTTTTGGGTTACAGTCTGAGAAACTAAAAGCACGTCTGCTTTTACCTCTATAGCTTTCTTTATAAGCTCTTCATTAGGTACCTGGCTCCCAAGATTGTAGGTTTCAAACATATCATATCTTTCGAGCCCATAGTGTCCTGCAAAGCCCTTCATATTCATTATTGCATCTATACCAACAGTATGAGCATCTGTACCAGTGCTTGCACCAACTACAATTACTTTACGTTTAATGTTTTCCTTAATATATTTATCCGTTTCTTCCATGTCCATAGCATGTATATCTACGCTCTGAACATGTATATCCGTATAATCTACTGTGTGCTCAACACTTCCATATACCACAAAAAATGTGAAGTTTTTATCTAAGGCTTTATGATATGCTACAGATGGTTCCTGTAAACCCATTTTCTTTGCAAGAATTGTAGCAGCCTCTACAGACTTATCCCCATCTTCTACCGGAAGGGTAAAGCTAAGCTGTATCTTTCCATCATTCATTGTATCACCGTAAGGTTTAATACGTGTTAAATCTAAGTTTGTATCGAAATCTCTTTTTTCCGTTGAATATAATCCACCACTCATTGAAAATTACCTCCTTTCACTAGTTCAGCTCTAAATCACCTTTTTGTTTCTTTAACATAAGCCCTATAAACGGATTAAAATATTCTTTGTGTTTTTCAACAACCCCTTCTAATCCTTTACCCCCATCCAGAGGTCTCTTAACTCCTGCAAAAATGCCTTTTTCAATAGTGCTGAACAAGCCAATCTTTTCTATCTGCTCAAGCAAATCACTTGCCTTATTTAACACTTCGTCTGCTCTCCTCTCAATTATTCCGCCTTTTTTAAAGGTTATTTCATCTCCAAGATGTTCCATAGTATTAAAAATATATCTGGCATTCTCAATAGAAAGCGCCCTATCTGACATAAATGGCGTGTGAATAGCTTCAGTAAGCATACCTAAAAGATGTATCTTTTGATGAGTCAGTATTGTAACCATATTAAACAATGCATCCTGTACATGTCCCCTAAATATATTTCCAGTCATAAATTTCGTCGGAGGCATGTATTTCAGTGGTGCTTTTGGAAATATCTCTCTTGCCATTTGTGCCTGAGAAAGTTCAAGTAAAAATGCATCCTTAACTTCTGGATTCATTTCAAATGCATGTCCAAGTCCCATCTGTTCTTCAGGAAGTCCCGCTAGAAGTGCGAATTGCTCATTTATAAATTGAGAAGCTAAAACAGTATGCGCCTCTTCAATGGCATCTGCTGTAGTTAAGTAATTATCTTCACCAGTATTTATTATTACACCTGCAAAACCATTGATAACTCTAGAGAAAAATTGATCTATCATCGTTCGCTTCATATTGATGTCTCTAAAAAGTATTCCATATAATGCATCATTCAACATCACATCTAATCTTTCTAAAGCTCCCATAGCTGCAATTTCTGGCATGCATAGACCTGAACAGTAGTTGCATAATCTTATATATCTGTGAAGTTCTTCTCCAACTTTATCTAATGCTTCCCTCATAAGTCTGAAGTTTTCCTGAGTAGCATAAGTTCCGCCAAAACCCTCTGTAGTAGCTCCATAAGGCACATAATCTAAAAGGCTCTGACCAGTAGTTCTGATAACCGCTATAACATCTGCTCCCTGCTTAGCAGCAGCTACAGCCTGAGTTATATCTTCATATATATTACCAGTAGCAACAATTACATATAGATATGGTCCTTCCTTATCTCCAAACTGCTTTAAATAATTGTCTCTCTTTTCCATATTTTTCTTAATAATCTTCACTGTACTTTCAGCAATTTTATTTATACAAAGTTTAATTTCAAAAGAATCCTTCATTGGAAGTTTCATCAAATCAAGTTCTCCATTAGAAACCTTGACAGCTATCTCCTGTGGCATTAAACCTGTATTTAGTACAGCATTTCCTATAAACAAAGCTGCTCCCATAGAAAGTCCATTTCCTCGTTTTAGATTATCTACAATGATATTTGGCAGCGGCACTCCTTCCTCATCTACCCCATCTATACCAAGTAGTCTGCATACAGTTCTTTCTACAGTTACTGTTGTATTTTGGTCTATGAACCTCTGCATATCTTCAGCTATATGCTTAGCAGCTTCTCTGCTCTTTTTTACTAACTCTTCATTTAAATTTAGCTTACTTTCCAACCAACTTACCTCCCTCTCCTTACTTTAACTACAAATTAGCCGCTCAGTTTTAAACTGTTCAACGGCAAATTCCATATTTCATTACTTGTATGACAATTTCTTATATTGTTTATCTATCATAATATTCCTTTATCCTATCAATAAGTTCCTTATCTAGTCCTAAACAAATACATACATTTAATGCATCCTTAGGCACTGTGCTATTATCCTGTACCAACTCTAATCTATAATCCATACATTCTTGTAAAATATCTATAGAAGCCTTATCCTCTGATATTATTCTGTACTTTATTTTATCAAAATCCACATATTTAAGTCCTATAACCTGATAATGAGTCATATCTTTATCTACTATTCCATCATAATGTGTAGCGATTACGCTTACCGTCTCAAAATTCCTAAGGTAGCCTGCCACAGCTTTTACCAAACAATATCCTTCCTTTGGATTCGTACCCCTTGCTAATTCATCTAGAGCAACGAAGCACCTTTCAGATTTTATTTTGTCCATAACATTTTTCAGTTTTACTATTTCTGCTCCAAAGCTGCTAAGCCCACTGGATAGCGACTGCTCATCTTCAGCTATATAGCCTATATAATCAAATACAGGAATCTCAGCCTTGGCAGCAAATACAAAAAAACCATAATGTGCAAGTATCATATTTACTAATATGACCTTCATTGCCGCACTTTTTCCCGACATATTAGCTCCTGTTATCACTGATGTACCCTGATTTAAACTAACACTTATTGGTGTTATGCTTTTATTCTGCTTCGTAAGGATATCGAACAGCTGAGGATTTATTATATCTTCAAATTCTATATGAATATCAGTGCAGATTTTAGGTTTTACACCATTATATTTATCAGCAAGCTTAGCCTTTGCCATGTACATATCCAGCTTTCCTACACTATCCATATTTTCTCTTATACTGTCTAGATGAACTCTTAAAGCTTCTGTAAGCTTTCTCCTTATGATAAACTCCTCTTGTTCTTCTTCTATGACTATATCCAGCCTTCTCTGCTTAAGAGCTTCTATATTTTTTTCATTTTTTTCAGAAATGATCTGTTGTTCCAGCCTTCTCTTTTCATCCCTTATTATCCTTAATTTTTCCGAATAATCTTCATATATATAAAAGGAAGAAATTTTTTTATGTTCAGGATCTAAAATGTTTACCACTTCATTCAAACTGTTAATTTTTAATGAAGGTATATCTAAATTCAGCTTTATAAAACATTCGGAAAGTCTATCGCATAGTATTGCAAAGCTTTTTATCTCAAAAAATTCTATTTCATCAAGTACAAACAAGTCTTCACAACGCTTTAAAGTATGTTTTATATCCTTTACTTCAAAAAATAAATTTTCTATTTTTATATATATATATGTGTTGTGTTTTAAACTATCTTTTACCTTTTCTACATTGTCCAGCTCTTTTATAAGCTTATCTACTTCCCCTCTTTTATATGCTCTTAATTTTTTCTTTTTTTCACGTCCATAGGGAGTTATCAGCTCTAGCATATTCATAAGATATGTTAATCCAATTTGTGCTCTTTGCTGTTCTGATAAAAAAGTCATATTATACTCCTCCCTCTAACTTTACATCAAACACAGGAATATTTAGATTATCCCTAAGTTTCCTTAACAGCTCTTTCCCATCAAACTCATACCCCATTGGAGCTTTGGGGTTAGAGGTAACACAGAGTAATCTAATAGGATTTACTACTCTTATGTTGCCTCCCTTTCTTTCAAATTTGTGCAAAGTGTCATTATTTATAAATAACTTTGTACTATCTTCTACAATAAATGTAGTCTCCTTGTAGTCATTTGAAGCTTTCATTATATTTTCTAAGAATCTATCTGAAAGAACTCCCTTAATAACAACATAATTCGCTGTTTTTAATTGAGTAATAACCTGTCTTTCTGCATCTAACGCTGTTAACAAATCCAAATTAGCTGTACTGCCATCTTTATATATAAAACCTATTTTGGCATCATTAAGTATATCCCTGCTTTTTTCAATTATTTTCTTAGAACTTTCCTGTTTAATAGAAAGAAGCTCTACTGCATTTTTAGTCTTCTCTATCACACTATTTATATTTCTTCCTAATGCAGCACCAGTTGACAATATAGCAGCTTGGGCAACTGTAGGTGAAGCCAACGTCTTTCTGCTCATGGCTCCATCTATCAGTACCATTTCACTGCCATACTCTAAAAGTTTTTTGCATACATAACTCATATGCGAACTAATAGAAGGTCCTCCTAATTCAATAAAACCATCACTAAGGGCTCTTACGATAATAACTTCTCCCATAGGCGTATTTATACCTGTGGTTTCAATTATTTCCTTTGTTATATCACCATTAAATAAACATTGCTTAGCCGTAGCTATATAGGTGCCATTTTGCACATATATCCTCGGCTTATGAGTTTTAGTAACTCTATCTGTATCTTCGCCGTCTCTTCCTATAGAGGTAAGCCCAAGTTTCAGCTTATCCCTTGTTTCGCGTATTATATAGTTAAGCACAGTAGTCTTTCCGACATTCTTTTCCAATCCAATAATTGCTACGCTTTCATTACCCGTTAATTCATTCATCAAATGTGTTTCTGTCATATAAAGTTCCTCTTATTCACATTATTTTTGAACAACAACCTTCGCTTTCTTTATCTCTCTCTTTTTTCTTTCAAGACCTTCTGGTTCCAATGCCATCTGCTGATCATTTAAAAGTCCTGCAATTCCCACTCTCTTCTCTGCACTTTCTCCTCTGCAAACCTCGCAGTGACAGCTTGGTGAGTAATCGCCAGGTTCATCATAAGTAGTTATTACTCCTTCAAAGTTTCTTAGTATTACTTTATTGTATCCTTGTGATATAACATAGTTCGGCATAACAGGTATCTTTCCTCCCCCTCCAGGAGCATCGACAACGAACGTTGGTACACAGAAACCTGAAGTATGTCCTCTTAATCCTTCTATTATTTCAATTCCTTTAGATACGCTAGTCCTAAAATGACCAAGTCCCATAGAGAGATCACATTGATATATATAATAAGGTCTTACTCTTATCATTACAAGATCGTTAACAAGCTTTTTCATTACATGTACACAATCATTTACTCCTCTTAAAAGTACTGATTGATTTCCAAGCGGTATTCCTGCGTTAGCCATTAATTCACAGGCTCTCTTTGAATCTGCTGTTATTTCATTAGGGTGATTAAAATGAGTATTTAGCCATATTGGGTGATATTTCTTTAACATATTTACGAGATTTTCCGTAATCCTTTGAGGCATTACAACCGGAGTTCTCGAACCTATTCTAACTATCTGTACATGAGGTATTGCTCTTAATCTCTTTATAATATACTCAAGGTTTTCATCTGAAAGAAGTAGCGGATCTCCTCCGGATATCAATACATCACGTATAACTGGTGTCTTAGCAATATAGTCAATGGCATTATCAACTTGTTTTCTTGGCATTGCTCCATCGTGTTGTCCTGCAAATCTCCTTCTTGTACAATGCCTGCAGTACATTGAACATTGATCTGTAACTAAAAGTAAACATCTATCTGGATATCTATGAGTAAGTCCGGGTACTGGCGAGTCTCCATCTTCATGGAGTGGATCACAAGATTCACCTTCACTTCTTATAAGTTCAAATGCTGTAGGAATTGCTTGTCTTCTAATGGGATCGTATGGATCGTTTATATCTATAAGTGAAAGATAATACGGAGTTATAGCCATTCTTAAGTTTTTAAGACACTTTTTTACTCCTTCTTCCTCTTCTTCAGTAAGTGGTATATACTTTTTTAAATCTTCTAATGTCTCTATCCTATTTGCAACTTGCCATTTCCAGTCATTCCAGTCTTCGTCAGATACATCTTTAAATAATTCATATCTTCTATTAACTCGCATTTTTACTCCTCCAAATTAATGTTTTATATGTTGAAATGTATTACAACTAAAATTTGTATGCTATATATACATGTCTTCAAATATTTTTCTAAGCTTTTCGTTTTCTCTTAGTTCACATAGAGTAATTTCCGCATGATCTACAGTATAACCATTTCCTATAACCATAGTTACATCTTTTCCTACACCTTCAGCTCCTAAAGCTGCTTTTGTAAAACTTGTAGCCATGGAGAAAAAATAAACCGTTCCTTTATCTTTTACCGGTAATATACATGTCATTTCAGTGTTTGGCACATTTACACAGTTTATAGAAACGTCCAATTCTTTTCCTCCATTAGCCTCTAGTACCTTCTCCATGACTTCTACAGGCCTTTGAGCATCTGCAACTATTACTTTATGACAAAGGTTTAGTTTCTTAAGCCTTTTGGCATCTTCCTCAAACCTTACTACACCTATAACATTTCCTGTAGGTCCAACTCTCTTCATCGCCTCATAAGAACATAGCATACCTGATTTTCCGCCTGCACCTAGTATTAAAACGCTATCGCATGGTTTCACTAACTTTGCTGTCTGAGCTGGGGCACCAGCTACATCCAACGCTGCTAAAGCAAGTGTTTCAGACATATCCTTAGGCAGCTTTGCATAAATTCCACTTTCAAAAAGAATAGCTTTTGCCTTTACCTCTACCCTGTCTATCTCAGGCTTAATACAAGTTATTTCATCAATCTTTAGTGGAGTTAGAGAAAGTGATACTAGCGTAGCTATCTTGTCTCCCACCTTTATAGTTCTGTCTTTTAAATCTTCTCCTATGGCAGCTACAGTACCAATAAGCATTCCACCCGAGCCTGTTACAGGATTCTGCATTTTTCCTTTTTCCTTTACAATTTCAAGTATCCTATTTTTTACTTTATCTATATTACCGTTAGCTTCTTCCACTAACTGCGTGAAACTTGCTGAATCTATATTTAATGCCTGGACATCTACTAATATCTCATTACTATACAGTTCCATATCATTACTTATCTTATCCGCTGCCTGCGGCAATACTCCCTGCGGCGATATAACCCTATGAGTTCCATATTTATTTCCTTTTTTCATATTCATTGCCTCCATTTTATTTTATATATTAAATAGATAGTATATTTCTTGCCTCTTTAGGAGTTGCGATAGCTCTTCCAAGATCCCTAGCAATTCTTGATGCTTTCTCAACTAATTCTCCATTGGATTTAGCTAGTCTGCCTTTTTCTAAATATACATTATCTTCAAAACCCACCCTAACATGTAGTCCTGATATTATAGCCATAGCTGCTGTTGAAAACTCATATCTTCCGATACCTGCTACTGTAGCCGTGCTATCCGCTGGGATACTACCCATAAGAAAATCAAAGTCTCTAAGACTAGCTCCTATACCTCCATTTACACCCATGACAAAATTAAAATGCATAGGGTCTTTTAAGAATCCTTTCTTTCTAAGTCGTATGGCTAAATCAATCATACCTTTATCAAACACTTCTATTTCAGGCTTTATATTTAATTTCAACATCTGCTGCGCAAATTCTATAATGGTATTTTCCGTATTTACAAAGATGTCATCTCCGCCAAAATTACAAGTTCCACAATCTAACGTAGCCATTTCCGGTTTAAGTAAGGTTGGCTCAAGTCTCTCCTCATTGCTCATACCAACTGCTCCACCAGTAGAAGGTTGTATTATCACATCTTTACACCTTCTTTTTATTTCCTCCATAGCCAATCGAAATCTCTCTTTACTCTGTGTAGGAGTACCATCGTCTTCTCTTACATGCAAATGGATAATACTGGCTCCAGCATTATATGCTGCTTCGGCTTCCCTTCCTATCTCCTCTATCGTATATGGTACGTTAGGATTATTCTCCTTAGTTACTTCAGCTCCGCATATAGCCGCTGTAATTATTAATTTCTCCATATTATTCCCCTTAACTTTTATTTTCGCTGCTTGTTTTTAGGTACAACGCATGTTCCTGAGGCTCTGCATACAACTATAGGTTCATCTAGAAAATCTGCTGCTGAGTCATTAATATCTTCTCTAGGTTTTACAACCTTTCTTGCTTCAAAAATCATTTTTCTAGAAGTGTTGCCTTGCTCAACAATCTCTCCCTCTGCTTCTATAAAATCTCCAGCATAAACTGGCGCTAGAAATTCCACTTTATCATACGCTCTAAAAAGTCCTTCATCACCATCATTTTTAATCAAAAGTTCCGTGGCTACATCTCCAAAAAGCTGCAGCATCTTTGCTCCATCAACCAAATTCCCACCATAATGTGCATCATGTAAACTCATTCTTACTCTTATTAAAGATTTCATTTCTTTCCCTCCTGTTATAGATAAATTTCTGCAAAATAAAAAGCACTGAAAAACTTTCAGTGCATTAAGGCATTATTAATAGTAGCTATTATATTTTCTTAATAGCCATTCATGCAATGAAAATCTTTATTCTCATCACATAAATAGCTCTCCGTAAATACAAATTAATCTACGGCAAGAGCATAGGACTACCCCATACTCCCAAGACTGTATTGAAGAACCAGTACAACCTTTCGGCAGATAAACCCTTCACCTATATCACGAATGTTCTTATTCTTAACAACACAAGCTACACCTTTCATCTGCGCCTCTATTTATGCATATCAACAAATTATGTTATGCAATTTTTACTAATCAGTGCTTACAAGTCATATTATATATCTCTAACATTTTTAGTCAATAATACCGCCTCTTTTATTTACAATTTGAATATTTCTATTTTAGACAGCGTTATTTTAATAATTTATCAATATTTCAATAAAATCTATAAGTTATTTAGCAAAATGTATATTGTATTATTTTCCAGTAAATATTTTTAAAATACATTTTGTATTCGGTTCGTAAATTTTTATCTTCTTGCCACAAGAAGTAACAATGTCATTACATTCAACAATAATATCCCACAAGTTAAAAACAAAAATCCTAGTATACTATATTATT
>NZ_MZGV01000072.1 GCF_002029235.1 Clostridium oryzae | reverse complement strand
ATTTACTAGTATTTTCTTAAGAGCTTTCTTCTTATTACTTCGCATATTATATAGTTACATCTTTTTAACAGTACATTCAATTTATGAGTAGGTAAGAACTAAGAAGTTATAGTTATTCAAGAAATTCAGCCTAAAAGCTCTTACTCCTTACCATTTACCTAATATACAAATTGAAAGTTATCTGCTAATACTCAGATTTAAATTCTCAGAAATTCTGCTTAACAGAATTTCTTCCTTCACTTTTCTCTTTACTCTTAAGTGGTTTATCTTAATTATTCATTAATTACTGCTAACGCTCCCATCGGGTCCCAAGGCTTTAACTCTACAGGTGACTGCTCATAAGCTTTCTTTAAGTTCTCTGAAAGATATTTCTTATTTACAACAATTTGATAAGTGTATTCAGCAAACCAATCATCACTCATTACAAAATAGCCTTTCGTTCCTCTGCTCTCACCCCAGCTATTCTCAACTTTCCATTTATTAACCTTACCGTCTTTTATGTTGACTCCGGTAAGTACCATTGCATGTGTGAGTGCACTTCCAAGGTAATCTAGTCTTTCTGCTTTCGTCATTTTAAAATCAGTTCCTAATGCTAATTCATAATCGTACACTTTAGTATCTAATATTCCTTTTGCTTTCTCAGCAAACTTGCCTACATCACAGCCAAACCATACTGTTTCACCGTCTTTTATTTGATCTACTGCTAATTTTCTAAAAGTTTCAATATCAACATTGAGATATTTTATAGGTCTTCCCTCTATAACGCTTCCTAAAAATTGAACAGTATAGGTCTTATTAAAAGGTTTGTCCTTAGTAGGTGCATTGATAACACTTACATAATCATTCAAGTCTAAATGTATATATTTTTTAAAAAACTTTTTAGGTGTAAGCTTTTCATCTATATGAAATTTATCGTCTTTATCTCTATAAGTAAAATCAAACTCCTTCGGTGGTTCTCCAAGACAGAAAGAAAGTATATTATATATTTCCTTAAGCATATGCTCCTTAGCAGTTTTTATTTTACTAAGCTCTGTACCTTCTTCATTAAGTTTTCTAAGTTTAACCGCACACTGTCGCAGCTTAAGATTAAGCATACTATTCATTGCAGAAGAGTTACTGCTGTGAAAAGTCTCAGGCATGGCATCTTTTGGTACAACTCCATATTTTTCTATAAGGCCAGCCAACATGTCCCATTGTCCACCATCCTGCTGTGGTGTTGCCAAAAGCCATGACACAACCCTGCTGTCTAAATCTTGATTAAAAGTTTTTATTATGCTTTCAAAAAAGAAGTTTGCTTTCTCAAACTTGTCCCAAAACATTGTATAATTCTGCGAAAGTTCAAGGTCTTTAGTATTTAATTCCTTATTCATTAGATGCCTAAACGTATTAAGTGCTGCAAACATCCAGCATCTTCCACTAGATTTCTGATCCGTAACTTTGCCTGTATCTATCTCATCAGAAAAAATTGGATTCATTGCTATAACTGCATCATTATTCACAGCAGCCGCTTCAATTCCATTTTTAATAACAGAATTTCTTATAATCCTGTTTTCTTTCTTTTTATTAAATTCTTTTGAATAGCTTTCTATCATTTCAAAAGAAATCGCCTTAATATTCTTTGTCATTTAAAAACCTCCTAATTGCTATTATTAATATAAAATTTTTAATTGATAATCAATATCTATTGCTACTATAAGTTAAATATAGCACACTGAAATGTTTTTTGCTATACATGTTAACATTATTTCTGTACAATTATTGAGCAGACAACTTCCGCTTCTAGATAAATTGCGAACCAACGATGGTGGTATGACCTACCGGTCATTGCGCCCTTCGGGTTCTGTAAATTAAATAGCTGTTAATTATTTAATGTATCTTTTAAATATAAACTAAGTGCTATTGGATAAACGTTATTCTATGGAATAACAATTTTTTAATTTCTTCGAAGAAAACTAAAGTGCATCGCTAATTTTTTAGAAAGATAAAAAACCTCTTTTTAATTTGGAAATTGCTAAAACTAATATCCATTTTAATAGAGATAACCTTAAAAAGCTATCTAAGCAGGACAAGGTCTTGGCTTCGAAGACCTGCTTCTTCGTAGAGCCCTGTCACGATTAATAGGCTTTTAAGTAATTGGATTATTAAAAGAAAGTTAATTATACCAGTTTCCATATTGAAGAGAAGCCTTTAACTCTCTTTATAATTAAGATCACACTTAATAATCTACGAAGAAAAATTAAAGATACAACTTCATCAAATAACGTCTGTAAAATTAACGTGTAAAAATTTTAGAGACGGTACTTTAAAACTAGCAATCTATATAATTTACAGAGCCCGCAGGGAGCGTTGACCGCTCGGTCAACGCTCCTACTGCTGGTTCGTCTTATATTTATAGTTTCAACTTCATTATGTACCGATACATTTCCTAATTATCAGTATTTAATTATATAATGTGTACAAGTTATGATAGATGCGCATCTAAAATTTCAAACCTTATATTTAAATACGATAAAATTTATTAATTTAAATTCGGAGGATAATTATGGAAAATAGATATAATATAAATAAGAATCTGGCTCAAATGCTTAAAGGCGGAGTAATAATGGATGTCACAAATGCTGAACAGGCTAAAATAGCAGAAGCTGCAGGTGCTTGTGCAGTAATGGCGTTAGAAAGAGTACCTTCTGATATAAGAAAGGAAGGCGGAGTAGCTAGAATGTCCGACCCTAAAATGATAAAAGAAATCAAAGCTTCTGTATCAATACCAGTAATGGCTAAAGCCAGAATCGGACATTTTGTAGAAGCTCAAGTTCTTCAAAGCCTTGGCATAGATTTTGTAGATGAGAGTGAAGTGTTAACTCCTGCCGATGATGCTTATCATATCAATAAAAAAGATTTCAAGATTCCATTTGTATGTGGAGCTACAAATTTAGGTGAAGCACTTAGAAGAATCGGTGAAGGTGCTTCCATGATAAGAACAAAAGGTGAAGCTGGTACTGGAAATGTTGTTGAAGCTGTAAGACATATGAGAATGATGACAAGTCAAATCAGTAAAATCAAGGGATCTTCTGAAGAAGAACTTATGTCCATCGCAAAAGATTTAGCTGCTCCTTATGATTTAGTTAGATATGTGTGGGAAAATGGTAAACTGCCAGTTGTTAACTTTGCGGCAGGTGGTATAGCAACTCCTGCTGATGCAGCACTTATGATGCAGCTTGGATCAGAGGGCGTATTTGTAGGTTCCGGAATATTTAAATCTGAGAATCCAGAAAAGAGAGCTAAAGCTATCGTTCTGGCAACTACCTACTGCAATGACCCAGACAAAATAGCAGAAGTGTCAGAAGATTTGGGTGATGCAATGTATGGTCTAGAAATTAAGCAACTTTCTGATAAATACGCTGAAAGAGGCTGGTAGCATGAAAATAGGAGTTCTTTCACTCCAAGGTGGAGTTATTGAACATATTGATCATCTTAAGCATCTTGATACTGACGCTGTTGAAGTTAAAACTCTAAATGATATGAAAGATATAGATGGTATTATTTTACCTGGTGGTGAAAGCTCAACCATGGGAAAACTTTTAAGGATATCAGGATTATTAGAGCCATTAAAAAATAAAATTATAAAAGGTCTTCCTGTTTGGGGTACCTGCGCTGGCATGATACTGCTGGCAAAAAACATAGAGAATGATCCTGTAACACATCTAGCTGTTATGGACATAACCGTCAGAAGAAATGCCTTCGGATCTCAACTAGATAGTTTTAAAACTGATAAATTTATTAAAGATGTATCTGGCGAACCTGTTCCCTTAGTATTTATTCGTGCGCCTTTTATTACTTCTGCTGATAGAGAAGTAAAAATTCTTTGCAGCATTGATGATCAGATTGTAGCAGTAAGAAAAGGTTCCATGCTCGCAACAGCCTTTCATCCAGAACTTACAGATAACTTAGCTTTTCATAAATACTTTGTTTCTATATGTAAACAGTACAGAAAAAGAGAATTATAAAGTTATAAAGAGAACTATTTTAGAAATTATCTTATATATAAGTCATAATTCAGCGTTTATATATAAGATAATTTCCTCAAATATTCTCCTATAGCCTGGACATTATTAAAATATTCTTTTTTCATAATGAGCAAATCGTTCAAATGACTCGCAAAGCTCCTTTGCTCTTTCAATGTCAATTCTATTATTTTTTACATCTTGATACAACATGTAATATTTAGCATATAAGTCTCTATCAAATTTTTTTGAGTCTTTCATTTTAGTATATATAACTTCCTCAAGTAGTTCTTTCTCAGAAGAACTGTCTTTAAAACTACTATTAACATAATCCTGAAGATCTTGAATCTTTTTTGTGAGATTATCATCATCACATAGATATTCAATCTCAGCAATATATGCTTTTAGTTTGTTCACAAACTCTCTCTTAATAACAATATCATCCTTATCCATGCAATACCTCTTCCAACCTTTGTAAAATTTATTCTAATCTCCTAATAACATAAATAATACAATAAAAATCCATTTATTTCAACTACTAAAAAACAATTTTTTCTTAATACACTATTTTATAGTATAATATGGTAATAATTTTAAATGTAATACATTTTTGTTACATATAAAACTAAATATATCTATGATACTAACTATTATTTTTTATCTAATGTAACGAACTTGAAATTTATCCCGTTTTCCTCATCTTGTTCTTCAGAAATGACAGTGTAATCTTCCACGTTAAATTCAGGAAAATATGCGTCTCCCTGTGCTTCTTCATTTATTATGGTAAGATACATTCTTTTGCAAAATGGAAGAAATTTTTTGTAAATTTCTGCACCTCCAATAATAAATACTTCCTCAGCTGAATCCTGATATTTTAATATACTCTGTGCATCATTAATTATCTCTACACTGTCGTGATTAATGCTGTAATCCTTATTTTTAGTAAGAACTATATGTTTTCTATTTTTAAGCACTCCAGGAAGAGATTCAAAAGTTTTTCTGCCCATAATAATTGTCTTACCCATAGTTATCTCTTTAAAGTGTTTCAGATCTTTAGAAATGTGCCATATTAATCCGCCATTTTTTCCTATTACTCGATTCTTACCTATTGCTACAACAATACTTAACATCTATACGCTTACCTCCATTTTAATTTTATCGTGATGTTTGTAATCTATAAGCTTAATATCGTCTGGAGTAAATTTATAGAAATCCTTTATATCCGGATTAACCCAAAGCTTCGGAGCGGCGTAATCATCATTTCTTCTCTCAAGCTGCAGCTTCATACCTTCTATCTGATTTTCATAAATATGTGCATTGTTAATTATATGTGTAAATTGTCCTGGCTTAAACCCTGTAACTTGTGCAATCAAATATACAAGGGTCGCATATTGACTCATATTAAAGGGAACTCCTAATGGAATATCTCCGCTTCGTTGCACCAGCATACAATTGAGCCTATCACCTTCAACATCCCATAATGTCTGGTAACAACAAGGCTGAAGTGCCATTTCAGGCAAATCTTCGATATTCCACAATGAAATAATCATTCTTCTGTTTTGAGGATCATTTTTCAGTGTATCTATAAGCTTATCTATCTGTTTGTACTTAGCTACCTGATATCCATAGGCTTTTCCAATAGTTCCGTCTTCCTGCATCCATTCATCCCAAATATGCACATTTTGCTGCTGCAATCTTGTTACATCATTTGACTGGTCCTTATATATCCAAAGCAATTCCTTTACGGCAGTTTTAAAAGCTACAAATTTTGTAGTTAAGATAGGGAACTCCTTTGACAAGTCAAATTGCATAATTTGATGAGGCAATTTATATGTTGGTATTCCTGTCCTGTTTTGGGCATAGTACCCATTATTTAAGATATTATCTACTATATTTAAATACTGCTTGTCTGCATTACTCATTTTCATCTCTCCGTTATCAAATTTAATATTTGATGATACCTAATATCATTTATTATATATTATATCATCAAAATATGCACATATATAATTTTTTCAACTTAGCAAAATAAGTAAAAGAATACCATAGCTGAATTATTTACAATAATCCTACTATGGTATTCTTTAATAAATACTTATATGATTTAATTAAAAACTACTTAAATGGGTTTTCAGTCTTATAAAGCATTCCTTTTGGTTGGTTAAATCCTAATTCTTTAACTCCTAAATATCTAAATAAGCCGAATATTGCCTTTCCGTGATGTCCAAATGCAACAGCACCATGATGTGGATAGTTCTTTTCTATAAGAACATGGCGATAGAATCTTGCCATTTCAGGAATTGCGAATACTCCTATAGCTCCAAAGGAACGAGTAGCCACTGGTAAAACTTCTCCCTCAGCTACATATGCAGTAAGTTGTGCATCAGCATTGCTCTGAAGTCTGAAGAAAGTGATATCTCCTGGTATGATATCTCCTTCAAGAGTACCTCTTGTTATATTAGGCTCTTGATTTGGCTCTAATGCTCTTGCCATTATCTTCTGATTCTTCATTGTGCATGAAGATAATTTGCAAGCAGCTGTATTTCCACAGTGGAATGCCATAAATGTATCCTTTAATGTATAATCAAATTTACCTTTTATGTCTGTTTCATACATATCAGCTGGAACGGAGTTATTTATATCAAGTAATGTTACAACATCATCACTGATACATGTTCCTATATATTCACTTAATGCTCCATATATATCAACTTCACATGCTACTGGAATTCCTCTTGCAGTAAGTCTGCTGTTTACATAGCATGGTACGCATCCAAACTGTGTCTGGAATGCAGGCCAGCATTTATTAGCAAATACAACATACTCTCTTGAACCTTTATGAGCTTCAGCCCAGTCAAGTAAAGTTATTTCATATTGTGCTAACTTTGGAAGAATACCAGGCATTTTATTACCAGCACCTAATTCTTTCTCCATATCTGCAACTACTTCAGGAATTCTCTTATCCCCTGCATGTTCATTGAAAGCAGCAAATAGATCTAATTCTGAGTTTTCCTCTATTTCAACACCTAGGTTGTACAATTGTTTGATTGGAGCATTACAAGCTAAGAAATCCTGTGGACGAGGTCCAAAAGATATAATCTTTAAGTTCTGTAAGCCTAATACAGTTCTTGCTATAGGTAAGAACTCACCTATCATCTCTGCTACTTCAGGTGCTGTACCTACTGGATATTCAGGGATGTATGCTTTAATGTTTCTTAATGCTAAATTATAACTAGCGTTAAGCATTCCGCAATATGCATCTCCACGACCATCCATTAAATTGTCTACTGCTTCTTCAGCAGCTGCAACAAACATAACTGGTCCATCGAATTCTTTAGCTAATAAAGTTTCGGAAGATTCAGGTCCAAAATTTCCAAGGTATACTACTAAAGCGTTTACACCAGCTGCCTTAACTTCTGCTAAAGCTTTCCTCATATGAGTTTCGTTTTCTATAGCAGTTGGACATTCATATATATCTCCAAATGATTCTTTATAAGCCTTTACTACAGCTTGTCTACGATTAACTGATAATTCCATTGGGAAACAGTCTCTGCTAACTGCTACAATTCCAAGTTTTACCTGTGGTATGTTATTCATTTTTCATTCCTCCATAACAAAATTAATTAGGTCATATTTATATTATAATTAATCTTTACGCAATTGTCCAAACTAATTTAAACATTTTTAAAAAGTTCATAAAAAAGTTTTATTTACTTGTTGCTTTTATCACTTCAACCTGAATATCTTCATACTATTCTTAAATCTCCATTTTCTTTACCTTATATTAATTCTAAATTTAATATGTATTATGATTTTTTTCTTTGACATAGTATTGTTTTATATATTATTATTAAGACAAAACAAATATATTGTCTAATTTTTCACATAAGGAGATTTTTTATGCCGCATGACCTAGAACCTAAAATAAAATACTTAACACAGGATGAAACCAAAAGACTGTTTGATTGCATTGAATCTACTGACAGCGTACATAAGCTAAGAGATTTAGCCCTTTTTAGAGTAGCATATAGATGTGGTTTACGTGCTTCAGAAATATCATTAATAAAATTATCTGATTATAATAGAACAAAAGGTGAAATATATTGCAGAAGATTAAAAGGAAGCAATAATAACACTATAAGATTAGATAATAAGGCCAAATATATCTTGGACAAGTATATAGATGAACATAAAATAACATCAGAAAATGATTCCTTGTTTATAAGTCAAAAAAACAAGCCAATATCTAGACAAACCCTCGACTATCTGATGAAAAAATATTGTTCTAAGGCAAATATAGCTGATAAAAAGAAACATCATTTCCATACATTAAAACACACTACGGCAGTGCATCTCGCTGAATCAGACATGGACATAAAAGAGCTTCAGTGGTGGCTTGGGCATAAAGCTGTATCAAATACCGAAGTATATTTTCAATTTACTACTAAGCAGCAGGAAAAAATGTACAATAAGCTTAAAGAAAAAAGTGAGATGGTATAAAAAATGGGTAGGAAGTGATTTCCGTCGGCTTGGAAATGCCTCCTCCAACCACTTCCTACCCTTATGCCAACTCTATGCATTTACAAAGTATTATTTTCTATATTACTTATCACAAATTTTTTTCTTGTTTATTTATTTATTAGTATTTTCTTAAGAACTATCTTCATATTACTTCATATATTATATAGTTACATTCTTTTAACAACACATACAATTTATTCATACACAGTTAAGAATTATCCACAATTCGCAAAATACATAATTTTCTAAAGAGAAAAAAGAAATGCTGTGGCATTACGGAGATTGATCCGTTTGTGCCACAACATTTCTTTTTTTATTTTATTCTATATCTTAAATCTTTGAACTAACTCATTGAGTTTCTGAGAAAGCTCTGCTTGACCTTGAGCAGACTTAGCTACATCATTTACTGACTTTGTTATCTCACCTATACTTGCCATTATTTCTTCAGCTCCAGCTGCTGATTCCTGAGCAGTAGCAGATACATTTTGCATTGCTACATTTACTTGAGTTGCTATCTCATTCATCTGCTTAGAAGACTCTGATATTTCTTCAGATATATTATGTATAAACTCAGCATCCTTACCATATTGTACGCCTGTATTCAGTAAAAGGTCGTAACTAGGCTTTACATTATTAACCATGTAATCAAGAACATCCTGTCCACTGGATGACAGCGAATCAAACGCTTGCTTTACTTGTATTACCATATTTTGAATATTTGAAACTGTCTCACTAGATTGTTCTGCAAGTTTTCTTACCTCTTCTGCCACAACTGCAAAACCCTTTCCCTGTTCACCTGCTCTTGCAGCTTCAATAGCAGCATTTAATGAAAGTAGATTTGTCTGTTCTGCAATACTGCTAATAGTATCTGCCATTACTTTAACTTCTTCTACTACCTTACCTTCTTCAATAGCGTTAGCTATATTATTTTTCTTTTCTTCATATATCACATTATTTTGTTCTATACTTTCCTTCGCAGTATTCTTTATGCTTGCTGCTCTTGAATCTATTTGTTTTGCAGATATAGTCGTATCTTCAGATTTATTGTAAAGTTCGTTAGTACTAGCACCCATCTCTTCCATAGATGCGCTAACTTCTTCAGTAGTTGAACTTAAATCCTGTGCACCCTTTGCTATTTGTTCAGAAGACTGATTAGCTGCTTCCATCATTGAGGATATCTCTTCTGTAGTTGCTGATAATTCTTCACTTACAGAGCTTAATTCTTCTGCACCATTCATTATTTGTGAAACAAGTTCTCTAATATTTTCTCCTGTAGTGTTCACTGCCTTTCCTAATCTACCTATCTCATCCTTATAGAACACATCAATTTTGGCAGTTAAATCTCTTTGTCCAAGTTTTTCTGAGACTTCAACTATCTTGTTTAATCTCTTTACTATAATTCTAGAAATGATTGTTCCAAGAATTATAGCCAAAGCAAAGCCTACTATAGCTATTGCTACTGTAAATGCAAATGACAGTTGATATGAGTTTCTATTTGAAATTACAGTATTATCCGTTTGTTTAACATTAATTTGGATGTCTTTATCTAAATCCGCATATATCCTTTTTCTTATATCTGCGAGCTTTAAAAATTCTGTTTCTGCAGCCTTATATTCCTTCTTATCTACTAAAGCAATTACACTATTATATACTTGTTTATATTCTGTAAGTGCAGCTTTGAAATCTTCATAACTGGTTTTTTCTTCTGAAGACATTAATTTTTTTTCATAATTAATTACACTTTTATCAGTTTGATTTTGTAAAGTATTTATTTCTTCTTTAAGTGAATCGTCCTGATTATTTATATTATGCTGATAAACTAGTTTTATTATATCGTATCGTATGTCTGCTATGTTTTGTCTTATTTCATAAACTTGTTTGACGGACTCAAAGTTATAATCATGCATCCTTACACCACTCGAATATATCTTTTGCATATTGGTCATACCCATAATTCCAACTATAACAATAAACATTGCTATAATAATAAAAGCTGACATAAGTTTTCTAGACATTTTTAGATTATTAAACCACTTCATTAAAAATTCCTCCTAAATATTAGATAATATAATTTTTTAAACTTACTTTGCATTAAACATTGATCATAGTAATATTGTACTTTTAGTTCATTAATTGTTATTAATGAAACAAAATAAGTATTTTGTCTTAATACTGAAAAATAATTTTACATTTATTCAACTATTATCCACCATAAACATCATTATTTTTATTTTTTCAACAATTTTATATTAAAAAGCTTGCTACTTTTTATTTTTTTGTAATAAAATATGGATTTTTTTCTATTTTATGATACAATTATTTAGACAAAATACTTATTTTGTCTAATTTCTTCAAAAATAATTTTATATAAGTAAAGGTGTAATCTTAGTCAGCTGAATGCCTCGTTTTCTTAGATTACACCCTCTACAAATAAAGCTATTATAAAATCTTAGCTTATTTTATAATAATACTATAATAACCTATTTCAGTTTAAACTCCTCTATAATATTCAGCAGTTTTTCTGCTCCTGCCATATTATTATTTGATTCCGCTACTATGTTTTCATTCTTACTATTAACTTCTGTAATACTTCCCGCTATTTCCATTGAAGATCTGGCTACTTCTGTTACTGCAGTAGCAACTTCCTCTATGCTTTTTGTTATCTGTTCAACAGATGAGAATATATTTTCTGATGCTTCTGCAAACTGCTCTAAAATGTCCTTTATTGTATCACCATCATTTTTGTATTCTTTACTTATTGAAATTAATTTATCATAATCCTTCAATACACTGCTTTCCATAAACACTAGTATATCCTGAGAAGAATCAGACAATTTTCCAACAGAATTCAGTACGGTACTTACCTTGCTTTGGATTTCACCAACTACATTTGAAGATTCTTCAGCAAGCTTTCTCACCTCATCTGCTACAACAGCAAATCCTTTTCCCTGATCTCCCGCTCTTGCCGCCTCAATAGCAGCATTTAATGAGAGCAGGTTTGTCTGCTCTGCTATTGATCCAATACTTGATGCCATTTCAGATATCTGGTTTACGACTTTAGCTTCTTCTAACGCCTTTTCTAATTTCAATTTAGTATTACTATATATTTTTTCAGCATTTTCTTTTGCTTCTATGGAATCGCTATTAATAGCAACAGCTTTCTTTTGAATTTTTAATGCAACGTCTAAACCTGTTTTTGCACTTTCAGCTGTATTGTTAACTTGCTGTTTCACCGTAGTTACCATCGAAGTAACTTCCTCAACTGAAGCAGAAGATTCCTCCATACTTGCCGAGATTTCCTGCGTAGAAGCTGATACTTGCTGTATTTCCATGTTCACTTTCTCAAACATATCATTTGTCAGTTTTATACTATTAACTATGCTTCTGCTTTCATTCCTTACTACAGCCATACTATCATTTAATTTTCCGATGGCATTATTCATTGCAGAAATAGTATGTCCAATTTCATCGTTAGTTTTTACATCCATATTAAAATTCAAGTGACCATCAGCTAATTTAGATGCTCCATCTCTTATTTCAAAAACTTGTTTTAAGATACTTTTTATTAATATGTAACTTGAAATAACTGCTATTAGAATACTGGCAATTAATAAGATAATTACAATCTTTGAAGTGTCTTGTGCCATTTTCTTTGAAAACCTTATCTCATCTCTGATGAATCGATCCTGTGTTTCAATAAATGTATTAGCATCATCTAGTAATATTTTTTGCGAATCGTCTATAATAGCAAGTACCTGTCTTATTTGTCTTTCATTAAGAGATCCTGACATACCCAGTTCTACTGCCTTATCAAAATTTACTTTAGCATCTTCCTTATCACTCTTTATCTTTTCAATAAAAGTTTTTTCATTTGAATCTGCAGCTAACTCTATAAGCTTAGATATGTTTTCATCAATATTAACAATACTATCATCAATTACTTTTTTCTGTGTCTGCATAAAATTCACATCACTGCTTATGGCAGTATCCCTAATTGCTATAGCAATCTTATTTACGTCTGCTCTAATCTGATATGATAGTTTTACTTTCTGATTGCCTATTTTGTCAATATTCTCTACTTCACTACTAATCTTGCCAAGTCTAAATATAGATAATCCAGATACAATGATAGTTAGAAGAATAACTAATGCAAACCCCACTATTAATTTATGGGACAATTTAATTTTACTGAAATTCATTCTGCACACCTCTTTATTATAATTTTTTCCGAGTGATAATGGTCTTACAATAATTTTCGACTTTTTTTTCATTATCTGCAGTGTATTTTTAAATTTCAGTATAATTATTAGTGGAATATTTGGAATATATATGCATGTATTCTCAAAAAAATTTTATACATATATATTTTAGTATCTCTTATTATTAACCTATCATTTTATCTTCACTATATTGATTGTTTCCAAAGATGATTAGCTATAATGCTTATATTTTTTTCAATCATTTTACCTCTCCCAGCATGCCTGCAATTGATTAACTATTGATAATCTACCTTTTTAATTCAACATTTACATTATTAAGTCCATGTTTATCAAATTCACGATAATATTTCTTTTCAAAGCGTGTTTGCAGTTTAAACAAAGCATTTGATTCTTTATCAGTCAATGGTTCTTGTTGCTGCTTTTTATTCTTATCTTTATTAATTTCAAGCAAAGCATCCCTTGTAGATAGCCTAGCTGCTAATTGCTGCCAAAAAACATAGTTATCATAGTCGTTTATATATTTAAATATATCCTCATCTTCATACTTTTCCGTCAACATATAACTATCTAAATCTACATCATATTTAAACAAATCATCAAAACCAAAATCTTTTGCAAAGGAATACATGTATTGCTCTAGTTCTTCATACTCAGTAAGTTTTTCTTCTGAATCCCTAACACTATTTACAACCATCTCACCTGCATAAATTAGGTCAAGTAATTTTCTATATTGTTTTTTTGTAAAATTAATTTTCAAGTCTCTCCCTCTTTCCAAATAAATCTTCAATACAAATTATATATATATTCTACCACATATACAGAAAAACAGCTCAAAAAGTTACCATATATATACAAAACATCCATTCTTCAACGACTATTTTGTGTATCTGGCATCAATTAGAGCTTTTTTCCCTAAATATTTTTTTATTGTACAATATTAAATAACGTTATTTTGCTGCAAAAAGTTTCTGTCGCTCATTATGTCATTATAATTTCCATCACGAACAATGGTATGAGTATCAGAAAAAACAACTGCTCTTTTAAACACATCTTTTATATATTCAAAGTCATGTGTGGAACATATTATTGTTTTCCCAGCATTATTTATAGTTATCATGAATTCTCTTAAAAATCTTTTTGTCTTAGGATCAAGTCCATTCATTGGTTCATCAAAAACATATACCTGAGGGTTTAAAGCCACAACGGAAGCTATAGCCACTTTTTTCTTTTCCCCTCCGCTTAAGTGATATGGCTGCCTATTTCTTAAACTTTGGATTTTTAATAACTCTAATGTATCCTTTACTCTTTTATCCACTTCTTTTTCACTAAGACCCATCTGACGTGGTCCAAAAGCTACTTCATCATAAACGTTGGAACAAAAAAGCTGTGCCTCCGAATTTTGAAAAACAAAACCTATTTTTTTATGAAAACTCTTAGAAAAGCTTTCATTCTCCAGCTTTTTATGAGTTATTTCTTCTCCATCAAAAATATAAGTGCCTTCACCAGGCACTATCAAACCATTTATCAATTTCATAAGTGTAGATTTTCCGCTCCCGTTAGCTCCTATAAAGGCTACTGCTTCGCCTGTAGAAATGTGTAACTCTATATTTTTAAGTGCTTCAACTTGATCATTATAAGAATATGAAACGTTATTTATATCAATCATAAAATCACACCCTATCAAAATAAAAAAATGTAATAGCAAAAAGTATATCAAATATTATATAGCAATAATCAATAACTCCAAATTTAAATCTCTTATAAGCTCTATATTCTCCTGTAAATCCTCTGCACTCCATAGCTTCTTGCATTTCCTGGGCCATATCCTTAGACTTTATGAACATGGTTCCTATAATACCTGAAAGTGCCGTGTTCTTGCTTCTGCTCCTTCCAACTGATCTAAGCTTAAGAGCATAAACCATATTTAACGAAAACTCACCTAAAACCATGATATACTTTATTGTTATATCAAGAACAAAGATAAACATATCTGGCAGCTTAAATACCTTTAAGGCTCTTATGATATCATTCCACTGGGTACTTGAGGCTAAAGAATTAACAAATACAACGGATACAAAAACTTTTAACGTAATCATAAAGGCATTGCTGCTAAAACCAATGAAAACTGATGGCAAAAGAACAATCATTGTAAAACCTGCCACTGTAAAACTAATCTTTAAAACCTGTTTTATTTCATTTGTAGACAGAAAATTAATCACTATGAGCATCATCACATTAGCAATTAATACAAAAGCAAAACTTTTACTAAGAGAAACAAAAATTATTAGAATCAGTACTGACAGGAGCTTTGTCAATGCATTTGCTGTAATAGAATTATCCTTATATTCTGTTTGTCTCCTAAACTTATCAATAGAACCCATTAAGGACAATATGCTTTTATTTATAAATCCATCTCTGCTCTTTGCTGGTGTATATTCATCTTCCTTTAAAAGCCATTCTGGCATCTATCTCTCCCCTAATCCTATGATTTTTTTCTCATGCTTGCAGCTATCCTAAATATTAGCATAAAGACAGCAACTGCCGCAATTGCCGATAAAACATATCCTAAACCTGCCGGAAGCCCTTTGACTGAATAATCTGCCATTAATGCTTCAAAGCTAAAGCCATGCCGCATGCCTTTTGGAATAAAACCTAAAGCCTTTCCGCCTGTTGTTACTGCCTTTATTTCATCGTTCCCCCATTCACCCCAAGCTGTACCTGCAGCTATAAGTCCAAGTGGACATAATAATATAAGCAGAATTATCAAAGCATACATAGGTCTAAAATTAATTTTAGTGCCTTCATACATTAATTCCGGCGAAACTTTTCTTACAAAAGCAACCACTCCAACAGTTATAACTCCCTCCAATATACCCGCTGCTAAAAGATGCGGAATAAGCATTGCCGGTATAGATATATATAGCGGATATGGACAATACATTGGCATGCCCGACGCATCTTTAAAGAGCAAAGGTTGTAGTCCAAACTCTACTGAAGCACAGAGTGCAGCAAGATTCATAGCTAAATATGCAGCAATGAAAGTTGAAATATATTGTCCCTTTTCTGACTTTATTTTAGTATTTAACAGCTTGTATATATAGTATCCTGCAAAAGGTATAACAAAGGCCATATTAAAGCTGTTTGCACCAAACGCTAAAATACCACCATCGCCAAACAACACTGCTTGAAATAAAAGTGCTGCAGTTACAGAAATACATGCTGCTTCCGGGCCTAAAAGTATTGCTATTAATGTTCCTCCTACTGCATGACCTGTAGTACCACCTGGAAGAGGAATATTAAACATCATTGTTAAAAATGAAAGTGAAGCACCAATGCCCATAAGCGGCATTTTCTTTCTGCTTACTTCTTTTCTAACTTTTTTTATAGCCCTAGACCATATAGGAATCATCACAGCTCCCATTACTGCGCAGGTAGCTGGACTCAGATAATTATCTGGAATATGCATTTTAACCCTCCTATTCAAAAATAAAAACAAAAAATAACACCACAAAAATCAATCTTATACAAATTGCAAATTAAGAATAAGGGATAAATTTATTTATCCACAGTCGCTAATTTATAATTCACAATTTATATAGTAATTAACCTTCGTGGTTATTATAAAAACAATATTAAATACTTATTAACTTATTATATAAAGACAAGTGCTCTCGTAGCACATAAAATATAATACAGCATGCTATTCGTTCTGTAAATGTCATATCTTAGCTTCTATTTTTTCTTTTAAATATGTAACTATTGAAGATATACCCTCTCCAGTCCTCGACGACATTCTAAATATCCTTGTTGCTTCATTTATTCCTTTAACATCCAGCTCTATCTTAGTATCATTAAACTCAAAATATCTCATCATATCAAATTTACTTAATATCACAGCATCTGCAAGTGAAAAAAGCAAAGGATATTTTTCTACTTTATCATCGCCTTCCGGAATACTCAATACAGCTATCTTCATATTTTCTCCAATATCAAACTCCGCTGGGCAAACGAGATTGCCTACATTTTCTATGAAAATAATGTCTAGATCATCTAAATCAAAATACTCTAATATATTTTTAATTGACGCAGCTTCTATATGGCATGCTCCCTCAGTATTAAGCTGCACTACAGGTATTCCTAACGAATCTATCTTTTCAGCATCAATCTTGCCAGCTATATCTCCTTCCACAACTGCAACTTTATATTGATCCTTTAATTTCTTTATGAGCTCAATAATCAAACTAGTTTTTCCTGTTCCTGGTGATCCCATCACATTTATTAGATATACACTTTTTTCCTTTAGCTTCTTTCTTATCTCCTTGCTGCAATCTTCGTTAAATTGCAGTGCCTGTTTAACCACTTTTATATACATGACATCACCTTTCAGTTTTCATCCTATACAGTTTATTATATAATACTATCATAGAATATAAAACTACAGAATTTATAGATAGGTAAATTAAATAAATTGCGAACCAAGAAAGTGAATTAAATGAAGATAATATAGAGTAGTTAGTGTATGCTTTAAATAGGTAAGAGAAAAGAGTAAAGAGTAGAGAGAAAAGTGAAGGAAGAAATTTTGCTATGCAAAATTTCTGAGAATTTAAATCTGATTATCGGAAGATAACTTTCTAAAAACTAAGATAATACCTAATATTCCAAAAGTATTATTAAAATAATTAGTATTATCTATACAATCAAAATTCAGCCCGGCTGAATTTTAACCTTCACTTTTCTCTTTTCTCTTTACTCTTAACTCTCATACCTATTTAATACACTTTCCCTTTGCTTTTACGTCCTGCGCATTTGGTTCGTCTTTTATTTAAATCTTATCTTAATTCATATGGAGGCACCTAAATGAAAATAGCCGTAATTGATGCCCAAGGGGCTGGCATTGGACAAACAATTATAAAGAGACTTAGAAAAGAGATAGGCCAGCAGCTCTATATTATTGCCCTTGGTACTAATACTTTTGCCACCTCAAGCATGGTAAGGGCGGGTGCCAATGTCGGCATAAGCGGTGAAACAGCAATATGCTCTTTTTGCAAAACTAACATTGTAGATGGTATCATTGGTCCAATAGGAATAATCTGCAGCGGAGGCATTGGAGGCGAGGTTACTCCAAAAATTTCCAATTCGATACTTAACATGGACTGCAGCAAATACATTCTCCCTCTCCAAAAACATGGAATCTACATTCCAGGCACTAGAAATTTGGATATTAAGAGTATGATTAGTGAAGTTATTGAGAATATAAAACAAGAAATGTTGCGGCACTACGGAGACTGAGCCGTTCATTAAGCACTTGTAACACAAATTTTATGCAAATTTCCTAAAGAGTAAAAAAATCAGCTAAATTTCTCTCCAAGCATAATTCTTGTATTAATCTAGATACTCCTTATTAACTATATAAAGAAGCTTCAGTTAAAACGGCCATTCATTTCCCCTATTGTCTATCATAACTAATCTTTCCTCATCATGATCATTCTTGGTAAATAGCTTTATAGCCGATGATGCAGTTTCTTCTGGTTCAAGCTCACCTTCCGTTGCTTTCTTTCCGCTCATATATGATCTTACCCATCCAGGATGATATAGTCTAAAGGTATATCCCCTTGGATGCAAGTCATTGAACATTATCTTAACAGCCATATTTAATGCTGCCTTTGACATGCAATATCCATATGTATCTTTACGTTCGCTAGCTTGTATGCTTCCTGCTTCTGAAGAAATGAAACATAATCTTTTCATTCCCACCTCCATCAAAGGCAGGAAACATTCTACCATTCGTATTCCTCCAAGTGCATTAACATTAAATAGATTATTGGTAACAGAATAGTCTAATCCTTTTTCTATATTACCCTCAACAGTAAATATCCCAGCATTACTAACAAGCATATCTACATGATCTGCATATTTTGCAGCCTCCTGTGCTGCTTTTTTCACAGACTCTAAGGAACCTACATCTAATGACACTAATTTTAACATATCTGGGTATTTTGTTTCAAGTTTATGTAAGTCAAGCCACTCGGGCATAAACTGTCCTGCGAAAACCATCCACCCTTGCTCTAACAGTTGTTTACATATTGAAAAACCTACTCCTCTATCCGCACCTGTTACTACAGCAACTTTATTCATATCATCATTCCTCCATACCATAAATTAGTAATCTACATTATTCGTGAGCACCACTTTAAGGATTTTCTTAGTATACTTTGAAATTCCAGCTTCAGCCAAACCTCAAGATTATGTCCAGGTGTAATTACACATACACGTCCCTTGCCTTCTGCTCTAGTCCATCCTGCTGGCTGGCTCCCATTTTTTGAAGTACTAATCATAAAAATATCCTCAGATGAATCTTCCATATCCATAAAATAGTGCTCATCCTGTATTGTAAAAGTTGAACTTTCGTCTAAAATCGGATTCTCTTTTACAGCTTGTATTTTAACCTCACATTGCTCTGGATGATGGTTAAATACTCCTCCAATTAATTTTCTAAACTTGAGCGCATTATTATAACCTGTAGTTCCTGTATGAATTACAAATAATCCTCCGCCTTGTTTTACATATCTATCAAAGGCTTCCTCTACCTCAGGCGTCATCCAAGGAGTTGTATCACTAGAAGAAATATTATTAGATTTACTAAAGATAACAACGTCATAATCTTTCATTTTCTGCTCAAACCAATTTCTTGCATCTTCTATAAAATCAAATTGTATCTCCTGTCCCTCTAATAGCTGCAAACCTTTTCTTACAACATCTGACGGATGATAAAAATCATCGCATATAACTAATACTTTCATATAGGCATCTCCTCATTTTTTAACATAATTTATACCTATTTTATCATATAGAATGATGGAGTTTTTTACTTACTTCGTATAAGTTAGTCAATAAAACTACATTCTCATATTGGTTCTCCTCAATATTGAAGATTACCAATCTTCAGATATTTAGTTATTTCTGAGCAATATAAGAAAAACCAAATTAATTAATCAATTGTTCGCTATACCAATTCTGATGAATAATATTGTTTTTTGTATCCAAGAGCAATTCACTAAACACTCTAAGCATCCCTCACAGTGGTATACTATACATCAACTATAGAATCTCTATCCATACAAAAAATGAAAAAACGCTAAGCTTTATACTTAGCGTCTTTAACCTGGCAACGTCCTACTCTTCCGTGGGGCTTCCCCCAAAGTACCATGGGCGATGTAGAGCTTAACCTTCGTGTTCGGTATGGGAACGGGTGTAACATCTACTCCATCATTACCAGATAGTCGTTTT
>NZ_MZGV01000071.1 GCF_002029235.1 Clostridium oryzae | reverse complement strand
CATTATTTTACAATAATAATTATATCATATTATTTATTTATAATTCTAGATAAATTTATATAAAATATAGTAATAAATAAAAAATATATGTTTTATAAATGTATTAAAATGGCACAAAAGAGTGAGTGACCAATGCAGGTCCCTCACTCCTATTCTATTCATACCCATGTTTTTTATCTATAGCTTCGTCCCTGATCTCAGATCTCATAGCATCTAAAGCATCTTCTCTTCTCTCGTTCTTCTCTTTGAGGGCTTCTCTTGTTTTGGGGTCATCTGTTTTATCAATCATCTCATCAGCAAGCTCACAGTTACGAATGGTATTGCTGATATTATGCTGAATTCTGCGTACATTATCTCTTCTGTCATCTGGATTGTTTTTCATATTGCACATCCCCTTTGATTAATATTTGTATAAATAAAAATCTTTTCTTATTTATTATGCGAAGAAGTAGTTTAGTTATACTGAGTGATAAATGCTGGTTATGGAAACGTATGATGTATATAACTCTTATTGACAGAAACTTAGCATTATAATAATATGATTATATAAATAAAGTAATTTTAAAAGGAGAACAAAGCGATAAATATGAGCATTTTATTTTTTTAACTAATAACCAATTTAATATGTCTAAAGAAGTGCCGGGCATTATTATGCGCTTTTTTAGGGATGGTAGTTAAAAAATAAAGCTTTGATATATGAAAATTGTTTGAAAAGGTCCATCTAAATGTTGTTAACTATATAGCTGTATTGTTTAGATGTTCCGAATATAATTTTTGAGTTTGAAACTGTAATCTGAGCTTTAGATTACAGTTTTTTTGTGCTATTTTTTACTGCCATCTACTTTGATTTGATAGAAGGAGATGGTTTTTTGAATATAAATTTCAGTAATATAAGTAAAGAATATAATAGTAATATAGTTTTTCAAAATATAAGTGGAAGAATAAATGAAGGAGATAGGATTGGACTTATTGGAAGCAATGGTGTTGGAAAAACAACGCTTTCTAAAATACTCATGGGAATAGAAGCTTATGAGAGCGGGAAGCTTTCCTACACCCCGGCAAAGCCGCATATAGCATATTTAAAGCAGGATTTTGTAAATGATGAAAATGCTGATGAAAGTTTTAAAAAACTTAGTGGAGGAGAGAAAACAAGGTTATTATTGACTGAGGTTCTTAGGGAAGACACAGAATTTTTAGTATTGGATGAACCTACAAATCACCTTGATATGGATGCCAGGGTTGCTTTAGAAAAGGAACTCTTAAAAAGTAGTAAGAGCATGCTTGTAATTTCTCATGATAGATACTTTTTGGATAAGGTTGTAAATAAAATATGGCTTCTTAATAAAGATGAGCTTAGAGAATACGCAGGTAATTACAGTGACTATATGAAGCAAAGAAGACTTGAAATTGTATCTAACAATAGGGCTTATGAAAAGCAGCAAGTTGAGATTTATAAACTTAAGAGAATCATACAAGAGAGAAAGGAATGGTTCCTAAGAGCACATAGAGCTGCAGGGCAGAATGATTTCCTAAGAAGTAAATCAAAAAAACAAGTAAGTATCATGAGGTCAAAGGAGAAACGGTTAGAAAAACTTGAAGATAACAAGATTAGCAAAATTATAGAAGATACTGCTCCATGTTTTGATGTGATAAATAAAGGTATAGAAGACGTTAAATTGCCAAGATATATAATTAACTGTGAGAATATAACGAAATGTTATGGGAATAAGGTAATATTTAGCAACATAGGATTTCGGATTATGAAAGGTGATAAGATAGCCATAATAGGTGCTAACGGCAGCGGTAAAACTACTTTGTTAAATATTATAAATGGCTTGGATGAAGATTTTAGTGGGAGATTATCTGTTAATGCTGGTGTTCGAATAGGATATTTTTCTCAGCAGCTTGAAAATCTAAATAATGAGCAGACTGTACTTGAAAATGTACTTGGTTACGGAATAAATCAAACGGAGATAAGGATACTGCTTGCAGAACTTCTTTTTAAAATGGAGAACATTCATAAAAAAGTCAAGGTGCTTAGTATGGGAGAAAAGTGCAGAGTTGCTATGGCTAAATTAATGGTATCTGGAGCTAATATGCTTATGCTTGATGAGCCGACTAATTATCTAGATATTCAGTCTAGAGAGAGTATAGCAAAAGTACTTGAGGCATATAAAGGAACTATTTTGTTTGTATCACATGATAGGTATTTTATAAATGAAATTGCTAAGAAATTATTTGAACTTGAAAATGGACAGATAAGAAAATATGCGGGAAACTATGATGACTATGTTAAAAGCAAGAAACAGCAAAAGCTACAAAATAGTGTTGGAAGGAACTATAGAGATATAAAGGATAATATTATTAAACTTGAGTGTCAGTTATCTTTTCTTGCAGGAGCTATGGACGAAGCTAATGAGGAAGATAAGGAGAAAATGAACCAAGAGTTTATTAGCAAATGCAGAGAGCTTACAGCTCTGAAACAGGAACTAATGAGAAAATAGTAACAAGTAAATTATTTTAAAAGAACTTACTAAAAAGTACAAACTAACAAATTGATATTAATTACAATTCAGATGTATAATATATCTATAATTTCAATATAAGGAGGATCTTAAAATGAACAATTTTGATTATTTAGTGCCTACAGAAATATTCTTTGGCAAGGGACAGATAAAGGTTCTTGGAGAGAATATAAAAAAGTATGGTTCTAGAGTGCTTCTGGTATACGGAGGAGGAAGCATTAAGAAGAATGGAATTTATGATGATGTAATAAAGATTTTAAAGGATAATGCTATAAGTTTCTGGGAACTTCCCGGAGTCGAGCCTAATCCTAGAGTTACTACCGTTAGAAAAGGAATAGAAATTTGCAGGGAAAATTCTATTGAACTTGTTCTGGCAGTTGGCGGCGGAAGCACAATAGATTGTTCAAAGGTAATAGCAGCTGGCTATTATTATAAAGGTGATTCGTGGGATATAGTTGTTGACCCAGGGAAGATAAGTAAAGTGCTTCCAATAGCAAGCATTCTTACTCTTTCTGCTACTGGTTCAGAGATGGATGAGAATGCGGTAATAACTAATTGGGAGACAAAAGAAAAAATAGGAACTGCACATCAAGAGATGCAGCCTAAATTTTCCATACTTGATCCTACCTATACTTTTACGGTACCTAAAAATCAGACAGCTGCAGGTACAGCGGATATAATGAGTCATATATTTGAAAATTATTTTAGCAAAACAACGTCTGCCTTCGTTCAAAATAGAATGGCAGAAGCCATGTTGAAGACCTGTATAAAATATGGCAAGATAGCTATAGACGATCCGCAAAACTATGAAGCTAGAGCAAATCTCATGTGGACGTCAAGTCTTGCAATAAATGGACTTTTAAGTGAAGGAAAAGAAACTGAATGGACTGTACATGGTATGGAGCATGAACTCAGTGCAATCTATGATATTACTCATGGAGTAGGATTGGCAATACTAACCCCTAATTGGATGAAATATGCATTAAGTGAGGATACAGTAGATAAATTCACAGAATATGGCATCAATGTATGGGATATAGACAGCAGTAAAGATAAGTACACTATAGCTAACGAAGCAATACAAAACACTAGAGATTTCTTTAATTCATTAGGTATTCCAGATACACTTGCAAAGGTTGGAATCAATGAAGAGAATTTTGAAGTTATGGCTAAGAAGGCTACAAAGTGGGGAACTATTGGGCGTTTTAAGCCGCTTGAAGCAAAGGATATTGTAAATATATATAACGCTTCACTTTAGAAGGGAAAAGAGTAAAGAAGAAATGGAAAAAGATTTTAGTGAAATAAAAAATGAAATTGATGAAATTTTTGTGCTTCAGCAAAAAAATAGATGGAAGCTTAGGAAGACTACTGCGGCAGATAGAATAAAAAAACTAAAAAAACTAATGAGAGTTATAATTGAAAGCAAAGAAGAAATTGAAGAAGCTTTATTTATGGATTTTAAAAAGCCTGCAGAAGAAGTACTGCTTACAGAGATATATGCAACTACTTCAGCAATTAAGCATACCATAGCTAACCTAAAAAAATGGATGAAGCCTAAAAGGGTTATTGCGCCTATAAGTTACATTGGCGCAAAGTGCAAGATAATGTATGAACCTAAAGGTGTATCTCTTATTATTTCACCATGGAATTTTCCATTTCAACTTACAATGGATCCTCTTATTGCGGCTGTAGCTGCTGGAAATTGTGTGGTGCTCAAACCATCTGAATATAGTACAGCATCTACTGAATGCATTAAAAAGATTGTTTCTAGGGTTTTTCCCAAGGAAGAGGTCTATGTTTTTGATGGAGATTATAAAGTATCACAGATGCTGCTAGAAAAACCTTTTGATAATATATTTTTTACGGGAAGTCCGACAGTGGGTAAGATTGTCATGGAAGCTGCTTCAAAGCACCTTACTGATGTTACTCTAGAATTAGGAGGAAAGTCTCCTGTAATTGTTGATGAATCAGCAGATTTAGAAAAAGCCGCCCAGAGGATAATATGGGGTAAATGCCTTAATGCAGGTCAAATATGTGTAGCTCCAGATTATTTGCTAGTACCTAAGAATATAGAGAAAGAGTTTGTAGCACTTCTTATCAGGTACATAAAGAAATTCTATGGGACTATGGAGAGTTTTTCTGATGAAAAGAACTTTTGCAGCATAATAAATAATAAACACTTTAAGCGAGTAAAAGCATTGATAGAAGATGCTGTGGATAGGGGCGGAAGAATTGAATTAGGCGGTTCATATCAGGAGGATAAAAACTTTATAAGCCCGACCATAATTACTAATGTTGATGAAAACTCAGAAATACTTGAAGAAGAGATATTTGGACCTGTACTTCCAGTATTAACATATGATAGTTTAGAAGAAGCTATTGAATATGTAAGGAGTAAACCTAAACCACTAGCACTTTATATATTTAGCAGTAGCAATAAAAAAATTCAATGTTTATTGCAGCATACTGAATCTGGGGATGTGGCAATAAATGATGTAGTACTTCATGTAGGAAATCATAAGCTGCCCTTTGGAGGATTCAATAATAGTGGTATAGGTAAAACCCACGGATTTAACGGATTTATGGCATTTACCCATGAGCGGTCATATCTTAAGCAGGGGAAACATTCAGCTATGTCTATGTTTTATCCGCCGTTTAAGCAGAATACTAAAAAGCTAATAGAAAAGCTAATTAAATACTTATAATTTAGGGGGATTGAACAGATGACTAAAGGCAGGGTGTTGATTACAGGGGCTTCCAGTGGGTTAGGCTTAGAGCTTACGAAGCTATTCGCTAAAGATGGATATGATTTAATATTAGTAGCAAGAAATGTAGTGAAATTGGAGCAGGTAAAAATTGAATTAGAACTAGCCTATAAAATAGATATTATAGTTTTAGATAAGGATCTATCGCTGAAAAACTCATGTATAGAGATATATGATGAATTGAAAAATCGAAATATTGCGGTGGATATACTCGTAAATAATGCTGGTTTAGGGAGCTTTGGGTTGTTTCATGAAACTGAATTATCAAAACTTCTAGAAATAACAGCAGTTAATATTGATGCTTTAACAATCCTGACAAGGTTATTTTGTAGGGATATGGCTAAAAGAAAGAGTGGAAAGATTCTTAATATAGCTTCTATAGGAGCATTTCAGGGGAGTGCATTTATAGCAGCTTATTATGCTTCAAAAGCATATGTGTTATCATTATCCGAGGCTATAGCAAATGAACTTAAAGATTATGGTGTTTCAGTGACAGTTTTTTGCCCAGGACCAATCAAGACAAACTTTCATAAAGCCGCTGGAAAAGGTATGAGTAATACGGCCATCAGCGCGGAAAAAGCTGCAAGCTTAGCATATAGTGCTTTAAGGGGTGGAAAGACTGTTGTTATTCCTGGAGCAGGACTTAAGATGATGATATTCGGAGCTAGATTTCTTCCAAGAAGGGTTGTTGTGTATTTAGCAGGAAAATTACAGAAGATTCAGAAGCAGCAAAAGGGTTAGTACCAGCAATTGATAAATAAAGGACCCTAGATACGATTAGAGTCCTTTTGTTGAATTAAATAGCTTTTCTCTAGCCATCTTAGATTTATACATAGCAGTGTCAGCGCTTTTTAAAAGCTCATCAATAGAGGTAGATTCGGTAGGTATAACTGAGGCTACACCTACGCTTATAGTTACAATATTATCTGTTTTCGAAAAAGCATGCTCTATTTTTAATGCTTTTACTGCAGAAGATATTTTTTTCCCTATCTGTATAGCTTTATCTTTAGAAATTCCGGGCAGTATAGCAATAAATTCATCACCACCAAATCTTGAAGGGGTATAAGTATCATTCATACAATCTTTGAAAACTGAAGCTATTTTAGCAAGGCACTTATCTCCAACAAGATGTCCATAATTGTCATTTAGTTCTTTAAAGTTATCAACATCAAAAATAATAATAGATAATGGACATTTTTTCTGCAAGCAATTCTGCCATTCAATTAATAATGTTGAGTTGAATTTTCTCCTGTTCGATAGCTTTGTAAGGAAATCGTTCTCTGAAAGATATTTAAGTTCATAGTTTACTTTTTCCAAATCTTTCTGAATCTTTTCCTTATTGGCTATTTCAATTTTTAAGTAAGAGGACTTCAATGAATTATTTATTGCAATAGCGGCATAAGATGCCAAGGCTCTCATCGTTTCGATATCAAGCGTGTTAAATCTGTTCTTTATATGTGAATATATACTTATCATACCAAAAGAATAGCCATCTATTAGCAATGGACAATATATTGCAGATTGAAAACCATGCATGCCATTAGGCTCATAAATGTTGATAGTTTCGTTAAGCACAAGCGGATCTTTATCAAAATCATTGATGACAATAAATTTATTCGCTCTAACACAATAAGCTGATAAACTTCTGTTATTGTTTAACTGTACCAATGGTAACTCGGAATTTGAGCCATTTGTATTGTTACATTTAAATATCAAACAGTCCTTATCTTTATCATATAAAGCCAGTGAAAAATTATGTATATTCATAAATTCACTAATGTTAGATGAAAGAATATCTATAATTTCATCTAGATTCTGCGTGGAAGTTAATTTTTGTCCTAATTCACTAAGTATTTTCATCTTCCTTGAACTCTCAAGCAGCATCTCTGAATGTTTTCTATAATCATCATTCTTCTTAATTAATTTTTGTCTTTCGCTTTCTAATGTATCTAGTTTAAGCTTTATTTCTATTGAAGTTAGAATCTGACTATTTGATAGTACCTTTAGTTCACTATCGAACTTGAAATATAGCCTATAGTATTTATTTGATTTTTCTATATCATTTAACTCTTCGTAACAGTTAGCAAGTTCCTTACAGACACTATTACATTTCTCTAATAAATTATTTGTTTCTGCAATGTTAAGAGCGCTAATTAAATTGTCAATAGCTAAAGCTATGTCACCATGTTTTTTCAAAAATTTACTGTAGTTAATTATAGCACCCAGCTTATAAAATACCCCTGAACTATTTTCGGAAAAATTCATTGCCTTTTGAAAGTATAGTTTTGCCTTATCCTCATTATGTTCCTTTTCATATATCATCGCTAGGTTAGTATAACATTCGGTAATCGCTATGCTAAAATTATTTGCCTTAGTAATTTCAAGGCCTTTTAGTATTTGTTTTTTAGCTTCATATAGGTTTCCTTTCAACAAATTCAGAGAGCCAAGATTAGCTATGGATACACCCAAAGTACCTTTGTAATTTGTTTTTATATCTAGTTCAACAGCTTGATTGTAAAGTCTGGATGCATTGTCTAAATCTCCAAGAATCTTATATATCTCGGCCATATTATTACAAACCTTGCAGTAGTAAATTTCGTAGCACGAATTACTATAATAGTTTGTAGAGTTTGATAATTTTGAGCAGAGCTTCACAGCAGAATTATAAAAACTAAAACCTTCCTCATAATTAGAAAGGTCCGAAAAAATATTCCCTATAGCTATATTGATCAATATTTGCAAATCACAGATATTATTTTCTATAGCTAAATTTATAGCTTGAGATAAACTATGAATTGCATCTGAATATTTTCCAAGAAATGATAGGCAATTTCCTTTTACCAGAAGGCTGAAACACATGCCAGCTGGATATTGCTGCATTTTGCATTGAAAGTATGTTTCATTTGATAATTCTAATGTCCTGCTTAAATCATTAAATTTTATTCTTTCTAATTCATCTAAAAGACTTCTTAAGTTACTGTTTATAGAAGAATTACACATATATATCACTCCTGTTGAGGTATCAGATATGATGGAATGTACCGAGGAAGTACGTTATCACGTAGACCTTGATCTAAATTTTTTGACGATACGCTGCCTGCCTTACCAAAATAGTAAAAGTTATAATTGCATGTAGTATTAACTTTCTGAAAGTAACTTTGCTTGTACGATATAGCTTGGATTTGATATATTGGAATTATAGTTATAGATTTGAATATACCACCACTTGCTGTATATACAACATTATTATTAAATCCTAAAGCAGAATTCCTATATTGCAAGAAACAAGAGCAAATTGTTAATAATAGTATCAAAAATGATATGAAAATCACTAGCGTTTTTGTGAATATAATAATTATAACTGAGGCAACAGCGATAAATATAGTTATAGGCAGTGTAAAAAACCTTCTTCCGCCTCTTTTTGGAACTGTATACATATTATTTGAAAATTGAAACTCTGGCAATAGTTCTGAAAGTATAAAGTCAGCCTTTATTTTTGTGCACAGAGGAAATAAAAGAGCTTCTTCATCTTTTTCATCTCCGTAACCAACTGCACTTATCTGCAGTTTATACAATTTAAAGAACTGCCTGAGTAAGTTTTGTTTCATTGTTACAGCATTAATCTTATTCAATTTAAAGGAATAGGTCTTATTTGATAGTAGACCATAATTTATTCGTATTAGATCGTTGCTTCTATATACTTTATAATTGCCATATTTTATTATGAAAATAATAGAAGAAAAAATGGTTGATATTATAATAAACGTTATAAAAAGTATAAGAATACTGGCAATTGAATGAATGTTATTAGCTAGGCCAGAGATATTCTTATTTATATCAATATTAATCACATCTGAAATATTATTAATAAACTGGTCTGCTGATAGAGCTATTCCTAATAGTATAGCTAAATTGTTTTGCGTAAGAGAATACAATAACAAATCTTTAGTGGTTGCACATATAGTATTTTCTCTTGAATGTCGATTTGGTGTCATATCAGAACCGGAAATATCATAAGCATTTGTAGACTGCGGGTTTTCCATATGTCCGATATTCTGCTTCAAATCTAATAATGCATGCTTGTCTAAAAGTAGAACTATCTCATCCTTTTTATTAGGTGCTCCAGTATCAAGTTTTACTTTATGAAGGTTAAATATTTTATGTATTACAGTTTGATCTATATCAAAAGTTGTTATCTTGTTATAAGGTGTTTCTATGTTCTTTATTGAGAAAACACCTGTTCTATAGCTTAAAGTAGCTTCATTTAACCAGTATAAAGTTTTGCTCCATCTAATGAAACTGATAATAATAGAATAAATTCCTATAAGGGCAAGAGCAGGAATAAAAAGACTTATTTTTTTAGCAAATATTATAGGAACTATAAACCAGAAGTTTTTAAATTCATTTATGAAGTAGGATAAAATTATAAACCTATGGTTATGCAGATTGTTATTCATAACTAAATTATAAATCCTCCTTTACAGCATCATTGATTTTTTCTCTTAAAAATTCACATAATTTATTGGCCTCACTAGATTCTATATTAGGAATCGTAAAGTTATTTCCAGCCGTCATGATTTCTAAATCTGTCAATTTAAATATACGATTTATAGGACCTTGATTTAAATTTATATTCTGTATTCTCACTATTGGAATAACCGATGTAGTAATAAAATATATTCCATGTATGAGCTCTACTTTTTCATCATTTATAAAATATTTCCATTGTTTATATTCTATATATGGATATAAAAATGTATTAAGAAGCTGTAAAAATATAAATAGTCCTAATATCGCAAGAACTACCAACTGTATTTTTTTGTTATGCACCCCAATCAGTATAAATGGTATAGGAATCAATAGTATCAATAGAAAAATAAATCGTGCTGCAAACCAGGATTTTTTTGCATTTAGACTAAGATTCTTGTAATTGCTATCTGACAAAATGTCTCCCCCTCTGAGTATAATTATAACTAGTAGAAATTAATGACAATATTATATCATAAATGAATAAAAACATAATAGTTATAGTAATAGGAAATATAAGGTAAGATATTCTGAAGTTAGTGAATTAAGAGAAAAGTGAAAAAAGAAATTCTGCTAAGCAGAATTTCTTCAATGTATTATTTCTTAGTTCCTACTTCTTACCTACTCATAAATTGAATGTACTGTTAAAAAGATGTAACTATATAATATACGAAGTAATATGAAGATAGCTCTTAAGAAAATACTAATAAATAAATAAACGAGAAAATAATTTGTGAGAAGTAATATAGAAAATAATGCTTTGTAAATGCATAGAGCCGGTATAGGGTAGGAAGTGGTTGGAGGAGGCATTTTCCAGCCGACAGAAATCACTTCCTACCCTTTTTTATAGCTTTTTATCGTCTATAGAATCCAACCAATTATTTATGCTGCTAATAATTGAAGATACACAGCCATCATCAAATGGAGATACTAAGTTAGCGTAATGTACTAACTCTAGGAAAGATTTTGTTCCACCTACTTTACATAACTTAAGGTAGTCTTCCCATGCACTCTTTCTGTCTTCCTGAGCTCTCTTCCAAAACTGAAGAGCACATATTTGAGCTAAAGTGTAGTCAATATAGTAGAAAGGGGAGTTGAAGATATGAGCCTGCTGAAACCACCAGCCTCCTCTTTCAAGGAAATCACACCCTTCATAATTTTTATGAGGAAGGTATTTTTTCTCTATTTCTCTCCAGGTAGACTTTCTTTCTGCAGGAGTCATATCTGGATTTTCATACACTCTGTGCTGGAACTCATCAACAGTTACACCATAGGGAATAAATTTCACAGCATCACCAAGATGAGCATATTTAAATTTATCGGTTTCTTCCTCAAAGAAAAGGTTCATCCATGGCCAAGTAAAGAACTCCATGCTCATAGAATGAATTTCACAGCTTTCATAAGTAGGAAAATTGCATTCTGGAATATCAATCCATCTAGAGGAATAAACCTGGAAAGCATGACCAGCCTCATGAGTAAGTACATTTATATCTCCAAGTGTACCGTTAAAGTTAGAAAATATGAAGGGTGACTTGTAATCAGGGATATAAGTACAGTAGCCGCCGCCTGCTTTCCCTTTTTTAGTAATCAGATCCATCAGTTCATTTTCTACCATGAAATTAAAATATTCCTTTGTTTCAGAAGACAATTCAGAATACATTTTAACGCCGTTATCAAGTATCCATTTTGCGTCACCGTGAGGCTTGGGGTTACCACTTAGAAATTCGAATTTTTCATCATAATATCTTAATTTATCAAAGCCTAAACGCTGCTGCTGTCTCTTATATAGTTTTGAAGCAGCGGGAACAAGATACTTTTCAACCTGTTTTCTGAAGTTAGCGACCATATCAGCATTGTAATCGCTTCTTTTCATTCTCACATAAGCAAGCTCAACAAAGTTTTTATAGCCTAATTTCTTAGCTATTTTTGTTCTTACCTTTACCATGTCGTCATATATTCTGTCTATCTGTTCTTCATGGTACGTAAAGAATTTGTATTTGGCTTCTGAAGCCTTTTCTCTCATAGCTCTATCACTGCTGGTAATAAAAGGTGTAAGACCGGATAGGTTTCTTTCTTCACCTTCAAACATTATTTTAGCTGAAGCTATCAGATTAGTATATTCTGAGGAAAGCTTATTTTCCAGCTGAAGGTCCTCTATTATTTCTGGTGAAAAAGATTTTAATGAAAATTCTGCTAAAGTAAAAAATTGTTTTCCGATTTTATTCTCCAATTCATTTCTGAATTTTGAATTAACTATCTCTTTGTAGAATGAAGAATCTAATTCCTCATATAGAGGAGCATGTTCATCCCAATACTCTCTTTCTTCATCATAAAACTTATCTTGAGTATCAATGGAATTTCTTATTGATGCTATAGTTGCAGCACTTTCAATGTGAGCTCTCAGCTTATTGATTTCAGCTATGTAGTTTTGCTGACTGCCTACTGTCTGAGCATCTCTAAGTTTGTTTAGAAGAATGTTGTATTTATTTTTTATCTCTTCATAGTTTGGTCTTTTGTATTCAAATTCGTTAAACTTCATTATGATTAGCCTCCCTTTTTTAATTCTGTATGTATTGAAATATCTATAATAATAGTATATAATAATATTTAATTATTGGAAAGGGAGGGTAGAATTATGGAAACTATGATTAACGCTATTGGATTTTCTTATAGAAACCGAAGAATACATGGTAGTTCTGTTACAAAAACAGCAATGTCTGCAATCAGGGCTATAAGTGCGTCCATTTTTAGGAAAAGCGTTGATTGCAGTGTGAAACCAGAATTCTATTCTCTTACGTGATTTTATAAAGATACATCTATGTGTCTTTAATCGAGAAAAGACCTGAGTTTATACACTCAGGTCTTTTTGTTTTGATTAAAACATGGTTTGGAACACAACTTCGGATGTGTGAACTTTCCTTTAAAAATATGCACAGTTAGTCCATAAGCCTTATTGATATAGGAACTTAGATTGCTTATTGAAAGTTTTATCAGCGATTTGAGTTTTAGTAATCATTAATGGCTTATTTTTTATTTATTTACATTAATGTGAGATGGGAGCAGCTAATATGAACATGAACACAAAATTAAGAAAAAATGTGAAGGTAAGTTATGTGTACAATTTTATGATGCAGATGGATATAACCTCAGCAATATGGGTATTGTACCTTGCTTATAGAGGAATGTCACTGGTCGAAATAGGAATTATCGAGTCAATATATCATATGACGTCACTATTATTTGAACTTCCAACAGGAGCTATAGCTGACATATATGGAAAGAAATTTTCAGTAGTGCTTGGTCGAGTACTTAGTATAGTCTCTTGCGTTTTGATGATTGTATCAACTAATTTTTGGGGATTTGCTTTAGCCTTTGTATTAACAGCAGCTGGCAACAATCTTAATTCAGGGGCAGCGGAAGCTTTGATATATGACAGCTTAAAGGCTCTAGGCGAGGAAAGTAAATATAAAATCATATGGGGCAAACTTTTGGCTGCTATGTCAATAGCTCAAGGTATAGCAGTACTTCTAGGTGGAGTGCTTGCAGATAAAAGATTTTTGTATGCGTATATACTTGGAGGCGTCCTTCAATTAATAACACTTTTATCAGCTTTAGGCTTCTATGAAGTGCCTATTGCAAGGAAGATAGATAATAGACGAGAAGGAAATGCTGTAGTACAACAATTACGGACTGCAGTAAAAGTTCTTAGAGGTAGGAAGTTTGTTTTATATATAATACTTTTTTCAGCTTTGATGTCTAGTTTACAGACAACTGTATTTTTCTACAGCCAAAAATATTTTTCTGATATGAATTACACAAAGACAGTAATTGCAGTTATATGTGCTTTAGGAAGTTTGGTGGAAGCTTTCTGTTCAAAGTATGCATATGTATTTGAAGAAAAGATGGGTATGAGGAAGAATTTAATATTTATAGCATCCCTTAATATATTAGCCCTTTGGGGTCTTGGAGCATTAAGGAATTTAGCTGTAGTATTTTTTATATTTACTGAGATAACTGGAGGGATAGCATGTACTATTTTCAGCGATTATGTGAATTCCAAAATTCCTTCTGAAAATAGAGCTACAATTTTGTCCTTTGACAGTTTATGTTTCAGTATGTTTATGATATGCATTTTTCCGCTATTTGGTTTTATGGCCGATAAAATAGGATTTTCAAGTACCTTTGGATTTATAGGATTTGCTTATGTACCAGTAGTACTTTTTATAATGACTAAACTCAATAAAATAAATAGAACAGCGTAGTTTGGAGGAAGATTATAATGATAGAACTATCAATTGATAAATTAAAAAAATATTATGGCGCAGCTATGGTTTTGGATGAACTAAGTTTTAATATACAGACTGGAGAAAGAGTAGGTATCATCGGTGAAAATGGCTGTGGTAAAAGTACGCTTTGTAAGATATTAATGGGGATTGAACCTTATGAGCAAGGAGAAATTGCTATACGAAAGGGGGCGACGCTTGGGTATCTTGAGCAGATGCCAGTATATGAAGAAACTGCAACTGTTATTGACGTTCTTAATTTGGCTTTTGAAGAGATTGACAGCATATATAAACAGATGCAGATACTTGAGGATAAATTATCAGAAGCTGATACTGATCACATGGAGGGACTTTTAGATAAATACTCAAAACTACAGGAAAGTTATGAGACATTAGGAGGATATGAAAAGGAAGAGAAACTAAGCAAGGTAATGGAAGGACTGAAAATAAGTGAAAAGTTTAGCCATAAGCTGTTTTCTGCACTGAGCGGAGGCGAGAAGACCACAGTTATACTAGCAAAGATACTTTTAGAAAATCCCAATATACTACTTTTAGATGAACCTTCTAACCATCTGGATTTAGATAGTATGGAGTGGCTGGAAAATTATCTTAATAACTATAAGGGGACAGTCCTTATCATATCTCACGATAGGTATTTCTTGGACAATGTAGTTACAAAGATAATCGAGATTGAAGATATGAAAGCAGAAACCTATCTTGGAAATTACAGCTATTTCTATGATGAGAAGCAGAGAAGGCTTGAACTTCAATATGAAGCTTTTTTAAATCAACAGAAAAAGATAAAATCCATGGAGAAGACTATTTCACAATTAAGAGATTGGGGAAACAGAGGGGATAACGAAAAATTTTTTAAACGGGCAGCCAGCATGGAGAAAGCTCTGGACAAAATTGAAAGAATGGATAAACCTATCATGGAAAGAGAAGCAATTAAAATCAACCTGCAAACGGCTGAGAGGTCAGGGAAAGATGCAATAGTTGCTAAAGGACTCTGTAAGAGATTCGAAGATAAAATTCTACTTAGGAATGCAGAACTGCTAGTTAGAAGCAAAGAACGAGTAGCGCTTATCGGTAACAATGGCTGCGGCAAATCAACTTTTATAAAGATGTTGCTTGGGCAGCTTGAACCTGACAGTGGAAAAGTGGTTTTAGGCAGTAGTGTAAAACTTGGATATCTACCACAGAATGTTCAATTTAAAAACGAAGATTCTACAGTGCTTGAAAACTTTATGGAAGATATAATAATAACCCAAGGAAAGGCTAGGGCCTATCTTGCAAAATATTTGTTTTATGGAGAAGATGTGTTCAAGAAAGTCAGCAGTCTTTCGGGCGGTGAAAAGAGCAGACTTAGACTCGCTGTAATAATGTTTCATGAGATAAATATGCTTATTTTAGATGAGCCTACAAATCATCTTGATATTACTTCCAGAAGAGAACTTGAGGAGATTTTAAAGGAATTTACAGGCACAATATTCTTTATATCCCATGATAGGTACTTTATAAATGCAGTAGCTGAAAGAATTATTGAGCTAGCAGAAGGACGGTTTACTTCTTATGATGGTAACTATGATTATTACAAACAGAAGAGCATGGAAAAGAAAAGGGGTGAGAATAAAGTCGATGTTAAAAAGCCTATTAAGAATGTAAAAAAGCAATCCGAAAACGAAGCAAATAGTGGTAATGAAGGCAGAGTTCAAGAAAAACTTGAGCAGCAGATAGAGAAGGTTGAAAGAGAACTGAAAATTATTGAAGGGGAGCTGAATAGGTTCCAATATGATTATGAAAAGCTAAATGAACTTTCTAAAAAGAAAGAGGTTGCCGAGAAAGAGCTGGAAGAGCTTATGAAAAAATATTTCGGAGAATAAACTTAATATATTACGAACTAAGAAAGTGCATTAAATGAAGATAATATGAGCAGCAAGGTGTCTACTAAGAATTAATTGATAATTGAAAATTGATAATTGAGAATGAAGGTAAAAATTCAGCTGTGCTGAATTTTGATTTTATGGATTGTCTAAATTATAGAGATAATTTGTTTTTAATTATAGTGCTATCTTGATTTATAAAAGCTATCTATTAATGTTCAGAAATAGAGTTTTAGAAATTCTGCATAGCAGAATTTCATCCATAACTCTCAATTCTCAACTTTCAACTCTTAATTGATTTACAAGACTAACTATTTTTTTAAGATTATTTTTATTTTAAATACTCTCTTAATTCACATTATAATAACATTGTTAGGAGAATAGAAAATGGAAAAAATAAAGAAATCAGTAGAAAAAATGTGGAAAGAATATTTAGAAAGTAAAGAAGAAATCGTTCAAAATACAGACCAAACGTATACTTCATGGTATTTCTGTGACAATGAAAAAAGTGCCAATGATCTGGCTGAGCTAGTGAAAAAAGGGATAAAAAGAGCTACGACTTCTCTACATTGTTTTTATGAAGTGGAGGGAGAAAGTTTGCCTAAAATAGGAGAATTAAGCATTATTACCGACTGGAACGGGGAAGCTCAAGGCATAATTGAGACTACAAAGGTAACTGTTATGCCGTTTAAAGAGGTTTCTTCAGAATTTGCCTTTAGAGAAGGTGAAGGAGATAAGTCACTAGAGTATTGGAAAAAAGTTCACATTCACTTTTTTACTAAGGAGTTAAAAGAAATCAATATGGAGTTCTCTGAAGATATGTTAGTGGTTTGTGAGGAGTTTGAAGTGGTGTATAAATAATTAAGGTTATGTAATTTCTTGTTGATTTTAAAGAAGCGTTTTGCAGATAAGTAGAAACTTAATAAAAAAGCATTTTTCATAAAATCATAATCAGATTATGAAAAATTACGAACTAACTTTTGAATTTTAATACAATTCTGGAATATTATAAACCAATAAGGGGGAAATATAGTGAATGAAATGAATTTTATTTCAAAGATAAAACATCCGAGTGAAGAAATTATGAGAGAATTGATAAAAGATCAGTGGACAAAGGATTCAATTTTTGCAGCAGTTATAGATACTGAGGGCAATATAGTTTCTAAAGGTAAAACAACAGTTTGGGATGAATATGATCCTACTGCCCATGCTGAAATAAATGCTATCAGAAGTGCTTGTAAAGAACTAAAAGTTGATATTTTGCCAAAAGGGTATTGGCTTTATTCAACATTTGAGCCATGTCCTTTGTGTGCAGCAGCTATAATTTGGACTGGATTTGAAGGAGTGGTATATGCTAATAATCCTGATCATAGAGGAAAGGAAGTTAATTGGTCATTTATAAAATGTAGAGATGTTTTAAAATCAGGAAAGTATATAAACGATGTAACCTTAGTTGAAGATTTTTTGATTGATGAAATAAAAGATTATTTTAAGTAAAAATATAATATGTAAATAAGATATACTACTCTTATTTATGCAATTAACAATAAAAACAGAATAATAGTTATGAACGCAGTAATATTCAGTAATGAAGTACACCTCCAATGCTAGACATACAAATCTAAATTACAATGAAATATAGATAGTAATAGCATAGTATTACTGGTATAATAAATTAATCTTCATTAATCAGTTTAGTGAGGATTAATTTATATGGGAAAAGAAGGTTATGCTTATGATAGAAGAAAACTTAGAAAAAAAGATAAATAAATTAGATGGAGACATTGAAGCGTTAAGAAGAGCAAAATATTACTTATCTAATAAAGAAGAAATTAATGAAATTATTGATGTCTTAAATAAGGAAAGACAGGTTTACTCAGATGAAATTTATCTTTATGATAGAAGGGCATATGAAGAATGCATTGAAATAATATCAGAATTGATAGATAAAGAGTTAGGTATGGATGAACAGATTGAACTGTTGGAAGCTATAAAAAAGCAGCATGGCAGAAAATCTCCTAATGTTAGCAAGAAAAGTTATGGACTCAATGCATGGCTTAAATATTTAGATGTGGAATGCAATTGGATAGATAATGAAGGTAGCGATTGGTCAACATTAATTATAACTGGATATACACCCCGTATACAGGATTAGTCAGGAACGCACTCAGATTTGTGTACAAAACTGAGTGCATTCCCAGCTTTTGGGCTGAATTTATTCAATGACTTTTAGCTCTTGCTTATTTTTAAATTATAGTTTCACAGAATACACCATTAATTGAAGGTCTTTATATGATGCTTTTTTTCCATAGTAATCAGAAAAAGTTTTTACTATTTTCATATTTCGTTGACCTAAGATTTTTTCTAGTTCGTCTATGGAATATAAACGAGTTGGATCTCCATAGGAAATGTCAGGTTTTTGTGCTGGAATGCCATAGGGGACATCCCAAGCACCAAATAACATTCTTCTAGTTTCTTTGTCCCACTCAAATTGTGATAAAGCCAAAGATTTTTCACCGATTTCCCAATTGTTTTTAGGAAAGAAATGTTCTGCATGTTCGGCATTACAGACATCCATAAAATGCTTACCGCTAGGTTTTAATGCATTGGAAATCACATCAAATATTTTTAAATTCTCGTCATCAGTCTCAAGGTAACCTATGGCACCATCAGCCAAATTTAATATCACATCAAATTCGTTTTTAAAATTAATATCACGTATATCTACGTTTATAAATTCAGCATTTAGCGATTCTGCTTTCGCTGTTTTGTTAGCATCGTCAATGTAATCTTTAGTAATATCAACTCCTGTTACAGAGAATCCTTTTCGGGAGAAAGAAAGAGCATGTCTTCCAAAGCCGCACGCAAGATCAAGAATGCGCTCCTTTCCGGTTAATTGCAGCGTGTTAATTATAAAATTAACTTGGCTTTCAGTATTTTCTGTCCATGATTCATTTTTTATTTCAAGAGTCCAAATGTTCTTATACCAATCAGAATTTTTTGCTTTCATAAGCTTGTACCTCCAAAGTTTTTGCCTGTCCGCGGGTGGCATATAATAAGTGTGGCTTTATATGTAAAAAAATACTAGACTTATATTTTTCTGTATGTTATCCTTATGTTAATAGTGCGGATATTTTTAAACACTTTCCACAAAATATCCTGTTACAATAGATTGACGAAATTTAGATAGCGGCTTTTGGATTGCTGCTATCTTTTTTGCTTTGAGGTTGTTAAATGGTGGTGCAGGCAAGGCTTTATTTGATGTGGCAGCGAAAGCAACCAGTAAAGATAGAAGTATGAGATATCAATCAATATATGAACTGATTGAGGCTTGGCAGAAAGCGAAGGTTAGGTAAGGAAGGTGAAGAGTTTTGGAAGAAGTTTTATTTGAGGCAAGAGCAGATTTTAGAAATTGGCTTGAAGAAAATTCTAGGACAAGCAGTGGAATCTGGGTGGTGTTCAGTAAATACCGTAGTATTAGAACCCTAAAGGCTAGTGAAGCCCTTGAAGAAGCATTGTGTTTTGGATGGATTGATGGACAGATGCAAAGTATTGATGAGAAAAAATACTTAAAGTATTTTGCATTGAGAAGAAAGGGCAGCAGATGGTCTGAAAAAAATAAGAAACTGGTTCAAGAACTTGAAGCTAAAGGGTTAATGACTGATTTGGGACGAGCAAAAGTTGAAGAGGCTAAGAAAAATGGAATGTGGGATGTGCCAAAGCCTGAGCCAATTTCAGAAGAGCAGATTCAAAACCTCACTGAGCTTATAAAGGGTAATGAGCCGGCATTTATAAATTTTATGGCTATGTCTCCTTCAGTTAAGAAAAATTATACTGGACTTTATTTTGATGCAAAATCTGAGGAGGCTAGAAAGCGAAGGTTAGAGAAGATAATAGGTCGATTGAACCAGAATTTAAAACCTATGTAGCTGGTGAAAGTTCGTAGTTAAATTATTTACTCAAACTTCGCACTTGAATAAGTGCCTATGCACCTTGAAAATTCAATAATAACTGGCATAAAAATAGCATGAAACCATCTGGTTTTGGTATAATTGAGTTGTCGAAAAACAATTAATAACCGGAG
>NZ_MZGV01000070.1 GCF_002029235.1 Clostridium oryzae | reverse complement strand
TGCCCTAATTGTGATGCAGATTTTTATTATTCAGGAGAAAAGAAAGTAGAAGAAGGTTCGTATTTAGTTGATGAGAACGAACCTTTTCCATTCTAAAACTCATAGTCCCCGGTAGGGGATTTTTTTATTTACTAAGCAGGCATATGCTCTGTGCAGATATACCTAATTCCTTCCCTGTAAAACCTAAGCCTTCTTCTGTGGTTGCTTTTATGTTTATATCATCTTTAGATATATTTAGGGTACTACTTATATTTTCACGCATCAAATCTATATAAGGAGCCATCTTGGGCTTTTGAGCTATTATCGTAGAATCTATATTTACAATATGATAACCTTTTTCGGCTATTAAATCAGCAGTATGTTTTAGCAATACAATACTGCTGATGTCTTTATATTTGTCACAGTTATCAGGAAAATGCTTTCCTATATCACCTAAAGCGGCGGCACCTAATATGCTATCCATTATCGCATGTAAAAGTACATCGGCATCTGAATGGCCTAGTAAGCCTAAATCATGCGGTATTCTAACACCTCCTATTATTAGAGGTCTATCTTTAATCAATTTATGTACATCATAACCCATGCCAATCCTCATACTATATATCCTCCTGTTAAGTATATTTTCTATTATATCATAAATGGAAAATTAAGAAGCGCGAATTTAATGTATAAAAATAGGCTGCTTCAACAAAAGAGCAGCCTAAGCTTTATATAGATTTTTTGAAGTAGCGTACGTCATTTTTATTATAATATACGGAACTGCTATTCGAAAAAGTAAACAGTCCACTTATTTTATTTTTAATATTGTAAAAGAAAGCTGTAAATTTGTTTCTATGCCTATAAGCTTTTTTTGATTTAGAAAAGTCCACATATATAACTTTACCATGCATAAAAGTCACTCCTTTATCCCGTTTAGAGGGAAAACTATTGATTATGTAAACCTTTACTTTAACATTAATTTATAGTAATAGTATATCATATAAGTTTGAAAAAGTTAAGCCATTTATAGAAATTATTGATAGGTTTTTTTGGAAGAAGCTATGGCTTGATTTATTTCTTTAAGTTCCGTTTCAGTAAGATTCCTCCAAGTACCTTGCTTTATGCCATCACAGGTTACATTCATAATTCGGATACGTTTAAGTCTTTTTACTTCATATCCAAATACTGAGCACATTCTTCTGATCTGTCTATTGAGACCCTCTGTAAGGATTATTCTAAATGTATATTTTCCTTCTTTAGAAACAAAACATTTTTTAGTTGTTTTTCCGAGAATCCTCACTCCAGAGCTCATGCCATGTATAAATGAATCTGTTATAGGTAAATCTACAGTAACAATATATTCTTTTTCATGTTTATTTCCAGCTCTTAGTATCTTATTTACTATATCACCGTCATTGGTTAAAAAGATTAGCCCTTCAGAATCTCTATCCAGTCGTCCTATAGGGAAAATTCTGAGTGGGTATTTGATAAAACTAATTATATTATCATGAACAGTTTCATCTGTAGTACAAATGATTCTACGGGGTTTATTAAAGGCTATATATACAAATGGATTCTTTTTTTCTATTAGTTTGTTATCAACTCGTATCTCGTCAAAATTTGAGATTTTCATTCCTTGTTCAGCAGGAACGCCGTTTACTAAAATTCTTCCAAGTTCAATAAGCTTATCTGCTTCACGCCTCGAACAAAAACCACATTCGCTTAGGTATTTATTTAATCTTATCTCATCTTTTCTATCACTGTGCTTAATAATAGTTTCTTTTCTCAAAATAATATCACTCCGTCGCTTGTAAGAATTATCTTTCAAAGAGTAACGAACCATTATTGTTTATAACACAATTCAGTTTATTACTTTTAAAATAGTTAATTGTGTATCTAAAGTTAATATCAGAATTTCTTTTGCCTTTAACATAAATATTTACACTTGATTTTTTATCTATATATTTTAAATATTCAGCAGTCTTTAGAATTATTACTGTTGCTTCATCATAATTTTTATTAAATACGTTACAGTTATATTTTATTTTATCAGCATATCCGTTTAGGGGTTTGACGCTAATTACTTTGTTCCATTTATTCACTGAAATTTGAAATATAAAATTAGATTTTATTACTATTTTTTTCTCTGGAAAAGTATAAATATATGTAACAGCAACAGTAAAAATTATTAAGTATAGAATGAGCATTTTAAAAGGAAACTTAAATCCCTTTTTATTAGTCTCGGGTTTGCTCATGCAGATCTCGCCGGGTGAAATATGATCAACATTATTTACAATTTTAATATATCCAAATGGTGTTAATACGAAACACTTTTTTTTAGAACAACTTAGTACTAACCCAAAGTTTTCTTCTGTTGATTCTGGTATATCTGCAGCTTCTTCTTTGTGATGTCCCTTCTGTGTCATTTTAGTAAGGGAATCCTGTTTTTTATGTATATTAAGAAAAGAAAGTAAATTACTATAATTATCATTAGATAGCAGCAGATAGTAAAGAATAATGTAGTTTTGCCACTTATTAAAAAAACTGTGATTTTTTTTTGTGAAAGACGCTAATTTTTTTATTGGAAGCTCAGAATTAAACCTAATATAATCAGAAAAAGTAGTGCTTTCAGAGCAAATAACAGCTATATTTAACAGTTCGTTTTGGACACTTATACTAGGAATGGTGCAGCTAAGTTTTATCAGAGATATATCAAAAATACTCAATTCCTTTATAAAAAGAGATACCTCTCTTTTGAAAGCATCTAATTTTCTACTATCATTTATTAATACCATATTGGTATGAAGAAAATAATATCTGTCTTTTAGCATCATATATCTTATATCCATGGAAATCCCATCCTATTCAGAAAATTAACCAACCAGATAATTAATTCTAATATATTTATCGGTGTTAAATAAATAATTCATCAATATAACAAATATCCTGTATATTATATCATATAACATAAATAAATTGCGAACCAAGCAAGTGAATTAAATGAAGATAATATTAAGTAGTTAGTGCATGCTTTAAATAGGTAAGAGAAAAGAGTAGAGAGAAAAGTGAAGGAAGAAATTCTGCTGTGCAGAATTTCTGAGAATTTAAATCTGATTATCGGCAGATAACTTTCTAAAAACTAAGATAATACCTAACATTCTAAAAATATTATTAAAATAATTAGGATTATCTATACAATCAAAATTCAGTCGGCTGAATTTTAACCTTCTCGTTACTCTTTTCTCTTTACTCTTAACTCTCATACCTATTTAATGCACTTTGTCTTAACTATTCCGTCTAGAGCATTTAGTTTGCAATATATTTAATATCAGCATAAAGAGTAGAAAAGATATATACATTTTCTTTACAGACTACATTAATAAAATTATAATTATACATAGTAAAACAGGTACATAAAGCATATTAGAAAAAGGTGATTTTGTGAATGAAGAGAAAACTAAAGCTATTCAGGCTTTAAAAACAACAAAAGGTCAAATTGAAGGGATAATAAAGATGATAGAAGATGGGAGATATTGTGTTGATGTATCTAATCAGATAGTAGCAGCACAGTCGTTACTTAAGAAGGCTAACTTATTAATATTGAAGCAGCATCTTAATCATTGTGTGAAAGAAGCTTTTATAAACGATAGTGGTGAGGAAAAAGTAGATGAAATAATCGGTATTCTTCAAAAAATTATGGATAAATAGAAAAAGATAAAAGAGTAGAGTAAGAAAATAAAAAATGGTTACAGTCAGGGTTATCTAAGCATGTTCATTATCATTCACAGATAACCCGTTAAAGGTCATTTAGACCTTTAACCATCAGATGCAGCCATTTTTGCTAGATTACATAGTCAAAAGTAAATTCACCATTAGATTTTTTATAATGATCAACTAAATCTTCTAGAGTTATAGAGTCAACTACAGTATTAATATTCTCATTAACTTTTTTCCAGACTACTGTATTTATACAATCTTCTACGGTCTTATTAAACCCAGGTGAAGCGTCAGAACCACCTGTAATATTTAATTCACCTTCTAAACATCTTAAAACTTCTCCAACAGTGATTTTATCTGCAGGTCGAGAAAGGCAGTAACCACCTTGAGATCCTCTTATACTTTTAATCAGATCTGCCTTTCTAAGTATAGAAAAAACTTGCTCTAAATAATTTTCTGATATTTCTTGTCTTTCTGCAATTGTTTTCAATGCTATATAATCACCAGCTGAATTTAATGCCATATCCACCATGGATCTTAGGCCATATCTTCCTTTAGTAGAAATTTTCACCTATGGTCACCATCCTTGTAATTTAGTAACAGTAAAAAACGCTAAAACCATATAAACCTATATGTTCACTAAGATAAATAATACTATAGAAGTATTTTTCAGTCAAGTTGCATATTAACAATTGAGGATTTTTGCTAATTGTGGATAACTTTTAATTAATATGAAGATACACCACTAAAGAGAAAAGAGAAAAGAGTAAAGAGTAAAGAGAAAAGTGAAGGTGGGAATTAAATGAAAAAAACGGTACAAAGTGTTTACAAAGAAGTTAAAAAGAAACAGTAATATATTTTGAAATTAGAGAATTAAGATAAGAAGGCAACAGAAGCAGTATAATAAGAGTATTCTGTGAATATTAAGAGTCAGGGCATTAAAAATGGTTACATCCGACGGAGGCATTTGGAGTGAGTTTAGCAATTATCCGTGTCTTTTAGGCAAATTTCCGTTAAGATGGCGAATTGTTTGAGGTGTAGCCGAGTTATGAGCCATTAGGAAATTTGACTGAAAGATGCGGTGTAATTGCTTAATGAGCGAAACTAGCCGACATAGGGTGTAACCATTTTTTAGTCTCTAGGAATTTATGTATTTTGCCAATTGTGGATAACTTTTAATTAATATCAAGATACACCACTAAATAGGAGAAAAGGTGGTTGCTAAATAAAAAAACGGTACAGCGTGTTTACGAAGAAGTTAAAAAGAGACAGTAATATATTTTGAAGTTAGTGAATTAAGATAAAAAGGTAATAGAATTAATAAAATAAAATTATTTTGTAAATATTAAGAGTTAGGGCATTAAAAATGGTTACATCCGACGGAGGCATTTGGAGTGAGTTTAGCAATTATCCGTGTCTTTTAGGCAAATTTCCGTTAAGATGGCGAATTGTTTGAGGTGTAGCCGAGTTATGAGCCATTAGGAAATTTGACTAAAAGATGCGGTAAAATTGCTTAACGAGCGGAACTAGCCGACATAGGGTGCAACCATTTTTTATTAATCTAGTGAATAAGGAGTTTCTTGATAAACATAATAATTAAGCCAGTTTGAAAATAGCAGGTTAGCGTGTCCTCTCCAATTTACAACAGGTTCTTTGGAAGGATCATCATCCTTATAATAGTGTTTTGGAATAGGAACATAAAGCCCTTTATTTATATCTCTGTCATACTCGGCTTTTAGTGAATCAGGATCATATTCTGAATGTCCCATAACAAAAAACTGCTTTCCAGCATCAGCCATAACTATATGAACACCGCATTCTTCGGATTCTGTCAATATAGTAAGTTCTTTATTCTTTAAAATATCTTCCTTGCGTACCTCTGTATGGCGCGAATGAGGTGCATAGAATACGTCGTCAAAGCCTTTTAGCAGTCGTTCATTTTTTACGTTGACAACATGTGGAAAGACACCGAACATTTTTTGAGAAAGCTGGTATTTAGGGATATTATAATGATAATATAGGCCTGCTTGGGCTGCCCAGCAAATATGGAATGTTGAAGTAACATTTTTTTTGCTCCATTCCATTATAGTAGTTAATTCTTCCCAATAATCAACATCCTCAAAATCCATTTGTTCTACGGGAGCACCCGTTATTATGAGGCCATCAAATTTATGATCTTTTATATCACTAAATGTTTTATAAAAAGATATAAGATGTTCTTCAGGAGTATGAGTAGATTTATAAGTTTCTTGATACAAAAGCGTTATATCAACCTGAAGAGGAGTATTAGAAAGAAGCCTTAAAAGTTGATTTTCAGTTGCTACCTTAATTGGCATAAGATTGAGTATTGCTATTTTAAGCGGTCTTATGTCTTGATGATAGGCTCTGCTTTCATCCATTACAAATATATTTTCATTATTTAGCACATCTTTTGCTGGTAAGTTATCTGGAATTTTTATTGGCATATAAACAAACCTCCTTGTAAAAATTAACTATTGACATATATTAACCCAAATACCTTCAGTAAGCTTTTCTAGATCATCTACGGAAATTTTTACAGCAGTATGAGTAGATCCGGCTGCGGGGTATACATATTCGAATTCTCTTAGTGATTCATCAAGATATATTTGTATATCTGTTTTAACTCCAAAGGGACATACTCCACCAACTGGATGACCAGTATATTCTAAAACTTCTTCTGAAGTTAACATTTTAGCTTTTGTGGAGAAAAGGGTTTTGTACTTCTTATTATCGATTCTAGCATTTCCGCAAGTGACAACTATAATATTTCTGTCTTTTAATTTAAAAGCAAGACTTTTAGCTATAAGTTCTGGCCTAACGCCTAGAGCTTCTGCAGCTAGATCCACAGTAGCACTGCATTCATCTAGTTGTATTAAATCTGCATGAAAGTTATTTGCATTAAAAAAATTTTTTACAGCCTCTACACTCATACGTTTCACCTCAATTATATCATTTTATTTATTCTAGCGCTTTTTTAAAATCCTCAATTAAATCTTGAGTATCCTCCAAGCCTACTGATAGACGTATCAAATTATTAGTAATTCCAAGTTTTTCTCTTTCTTGAACAGGTATTGCTGCGTGAGACATTTTAACTGGGTAGGATGCTATACTTTCAACACCGCCAAGACTTACAGCAACAGCTGCTAAGGTTACATTTTTCATGAATTTTTTAGCAGTAGCCTCTGTATCAGTTTTAAAGGAAAGTACTGCACCGCCATTAAGCGCTTGAGAAAGGTGAATATCAGAACCTATATGCTCCTTCAAGCCGGGATAATAGACGTTAGTAATCTTCTTATGGGTTGAAAGCCACTGAGCTAATTCTAGAGCACTTTTGCATTCATAATCAAGTCTTACTTTTAGCGTTTTTAATCCACGAAGCAGAAGCCAACTATCCTGTGGACCTAGTACCGCGCCAAAAGAGTTTTGTACAAAATAAATTTTATCTGCTAGGTCTTTATTTTTAGTAGCGACTAAACCACTCACTACGTCGCTATGCCCTCCTATAAATTTAGTGGCACTGTGAATTACTATATCCGCTCCAAGTTCAAGAGGCCTTTGTAAATAAGGAGACATAAAAGTATTGTCTACAATTACTATCAAGCCATAGTCTTTAGCGATCTTTATGCAGGTTCTTAAATCTGTTATTTTGAGAAGAGGATTTGAGGGAGTTTCTAGAAATATAGCTTTTGTATTATTTTTTATGCTATTTTTTATATTATCAGGATCAGTCATGTCAGTGAAAGTAATCTGTACTTTAAACTTGTTAAAAAAGCTGGAAGCTATTCTGTAAGTACCACCATAGACGTCATTACCAACAATTATGTGGTCGTCAGAAGAAAATATTGAAAGTACAGAAGAGGTTGCAGCCATTCCTGAAGAAAAAGCAAAACCTCGTATTCCTCCTTCTAACTGAGCTATAGTATTCTCTAGAGCTTCTCGTGTTGGATTGCCTGACCTTGTATAATCATATTTCCCTAAATTATCTATATCATATTGATGAAATGTTGAAGTTTGATATATAGGAATACTTAAAGCACCAGTATTTTTATCAATTTCATTTCCGTTGTGAATTAATTTTGATCCAAAGTTCATATTATCACCTTATTGCCCTTTCCAAGTCGTTTATAATGTCATTTACATTTTCTATACCAACAGAAAGTCTTAAAAGTTTATCAGTTACTCCGAGTTTATCACGCACCTCTATAGGAATATCTGCATGAGTTTGAGTATATGGATATGTAATTAGGCTTTCTACACCTCCAAGACTTTCCGCAAAGGATACTAGTTTAACGTTATCCAGAATTTTCTCTACCATAGCTATGTTGTTAACGGAAAATGATATCATAGAACCAAAACCGGAAGTTTGCTTTTTAGAAATTTCATAGCCTTCATTTTCGGGCAAACCAACGTAGTAAACTTTATCTATTTCCTTTAATGTTTTAAGCCATTTAGCAATTTTTAAAGCATTTTCTTGCTGCTTATCCATTCTTACGGCTAAAGTCTTTATGCCTCTTAATACAAGCCAACTGTCAAATGGGGAAAGTACAGCCCCTTTTGATTTTTGTATTAGTCTTAATTTGTCTATTAGTAAATCATTATTTGCTGCGACGGCAAAGCCTGCTAAGGTATCATTATGACCTGCTAAAAATTTTGTCCCGCTGTGGACTACTATATCGGCGCCAAGCAGAATAGGTCTTTGATAGTATGGTGACAAGAAAGTATTATCCACAATAGTTAATGCATCTAATGATTTAGCTAGTGAAGCAATCCCACTTATATCAGAAACCTTCATCATAGGATTTGATGGAGTTTCAAGAAAAAAGGCTTTAGTATTGGGAGCTATATGTTTTTCTATTTCTTCTATACGGGTAGTGTCTGTATAGGTAACCTCAATTCCAGAATTCTTGAAAAATTCCTCAAATAATCTATAAGTACCGCCATATAAATCATCTGATACAATAAGGTGATCGCCTTTAGAAAAAAGAGTTAGTACGGCAGAAATAGCAGCAACTCCAGAGGAAAAAGCAAGACCTGCTCTGCCACCTTCGAGTTCTGCAACAGTATTTTCAAGTTCTTCTCTGGTTGGATTTTGCAGTCTAGAATAATCATAGCCTGTACTGCTATGTAAGCCAGGGTGTATGAAGGTAGCACTTTGGTATATAGGAAAACTGATTGCTCCTGTTTGAGAATCATATCCTTTACTTCCATGTACTACTTTTGTTTCTAGTGACAACAGACCTTTTTGCATATTCGGCTTCCTCCTTTTTCAAAATTAGTTTCTAATTTCATACTATTTCTTAGCATATTCATAAATAACATAATAAAAACTCCTTTTAAATGTACAAATTAAAATATATTAATATAATAAAAAACCTCTTTCATCTTAGAAAAAGACGAAAGAGGCATAAACATTCAAAGACTCCTCTCTCATCTCTCGTCGGACACATGCAATCCGTTCGCAGGAGTTGGCACCTTTTCAGATAGATGAACCTGAAGGTTGCCGAGGTTTCATTGGGCCAGTCCCTCAACCTCTCTTGATGAGAACATAAATCGTATTAATTTTTAATAAATGATACCATTTAGCTTCAGGTTTGTCAAGCATGGAAATATATATTGGAAAACAATATGAAAAACTAGAAAAATTATACTTGACAAGTTAATAAAGGCTGGTTATGATATAAATCATACTTAATCAATATGTTTTATCGGAATTAAAACGAACAAGTAATACATATTTAATATTATTTTAGGGGGGATGTACACTATGAAAATTAAAAAGGTAGTGAACACATTATTGATATCTATATTGGTAGTATCTATTGCTACAGCTACAGGCTGCAGCAAAGAAAATTCAGCAGGTAAATCTAGGAAAGCTTCAACTACATCTAAACTGGATGCTGACCAGACTTTGAATCTGCTGTTGGATGAACCTCTTACGCTGGATCCAAATGACGCTAGAAATTCTGGTGAATTTCAAATACTTACCCAGGTACAGGAAGGTTTGGCAAGAGTATTTACGGACAAAAATGGAAATGAAAAATTGGAACCAGCAGGAGCTAAGAGCTGGGACATTTCAAAAGATGGTTTAACATGGACATTCCATTTAAGAGATTACAAGTGGTCTGATGGTAAGAAAGTTACAGCACAGAATTATGTGGATTCCATTATTAGATTACTGGATCCTAAGAAGGCATTTTCTTATGCATTTTTCGCGTATGATATAAAAAATGCGAAAGCTTATTACGCGAAAAAAGTAAAAGCCAGCCAAGTTGGTGTTAAGGCATTAGATGATAAAACTCTTCAAATTACCTTAGCGAAACCAGCACCGCAATTTGAAAAAAAGATAGCTTTTGCGGCACTATTTCCAATCAGGCTGGATGTGATAAAAGCAGGTGGTGAAACTTGGGCCACTGATTATAAGAAACATGTATACAGCGGACCGTTCATAATAAAAGAGTGGACGAAAAACAGCAGCATAGTTCTTAAAAAGAATCCTGATTATTGGGATGCTAAAAGTGTTAAGCTTAAAACTGTAAATTTAACAGTGGTGAATGAAATTGCTACTCAAGCACAGATGTTCGAGTCTCAACAATTAGATGTGGTTCAAGGGCAGCAAGACTATACAGCTAAATGGATAGACGAAGCTAAAAAAGGTAAATTCCAATATATAAAGAAAGCATCACCATCTACTGATTTTATAGGCTTTAATCAAAAAACAAATGGTACTTCTGGAATTATGGGAAACGCAAAGATCAGGAAAGCCCTATCTCTTGCAATAGACAGAGAAGATTTAGTTAATACGATATACAACAAAAATTATTCTGCATATGGAATTATACCTAAAGGAATAGATTTAGATAAAGATGAATTTAGATCAAAATATGAGGAAGCACTTAAAAAAGATTACGAGGCAGTGAAGGACGATAATGAAAAGCTTCAGACCTTATTCAAAGAAGGCTTGGAGGAACTTGGCAAAAGTGAAGATTTAAGCAAAATTAAGCTAGTGTTCATTTCAACAGAAAGCAGTTCTTTAGATAAATCTATACAGGAGTATTGGAAGCAAACTTGGGAAAAGAAATTGGGAATAAAAATAGAATTGAAATCTTTCGGAGATTTTAAAGCGTATGCAGCATTAAGGAACAGCGGAAAGTACGATATACTTTTAGGTGGATGGTTTGGTGATTATAATGACCCTATGACATTCATGGATTTGTGGATTACTAACAGTGGATTTTCAAAATTTTTTGGTGGATATCACAGTAAACAATATGATTCTATATTTAAAAAATTAGATGGTGAACAAAATATTGAAAAGAGGGGACAGGTGTACTCCGAGCTCGAAACTCAATTAGTAGCTAAAGATGCAGGAATAGCACCATATATGTATTTGGATTCAAGGTATTTTGTACAAAATTATGTTAAGAATATAAGTTTACCTTCCTTTGGACCATCGATAGAATTTAGCAGGGCATATATTCAAGGAAAGTAATATAAAGTTTTAATATAGATACATCGGCAGAAGCTGATGTATCTATATTATGCTTAAATATGTTTTTGCATTTATGAGTGAAGTTATGATAATTAATGGGGAGGAAAATAATTTGAAAAAGTATGCTATACGAAGATTTCTAGAGATGCTTTTAACTTTATTTACGGTGGCCACAGCAACTTTTTTTCTTTTGGCGATAGTCCCTGGAGATCCGCTGACAGAAAGAACAGAAAAGCTTCCACCGCAGATACGGCAGAACCTATATAAGAAATATGGGCTAGACAAGCCCATCATGGAAAGATATGTTATTACAATGAAAGGGTTGCTTCATGGCAATTTTGGAGAATCCATACTTTATCCTGGACAGACAGTACAAAGTATTATCAAAGAAAAACTTCCTGCTTCTGCAAGGCTTGGGCTGCAACAGATGGTTTTAGGTATTTCTTTAGGATTATTATTAGGAATTATAGCAGCTATGAAAAGAGGAACTTGGATAGATTACTCAATAGTAACCTCTGCAGTTTTAGTAATATCTATCCCACAGTTGATATTTGGATTGTGGCTTCAAAAAATATTTGCAGGGCAGCTTGATTTATTTCCGGTGATAGGGTGGCCAAAAGGAAAAGATTTATGGCTTGGCGGTTGGAAATATACAGTGCTGCCAACTATAACAGGATGTTTTGTATATCTGGCAACATATGCAAGGCTGTTAAAAACTTCTATGCTGGATGTAGTAAATAATGATTATATACTTACTGCAAAATCCAAAGGATTGACGAACAGACAGATAATATTTAAACATACTCTCAGAAATTCATTTATACCTATTATTACTATATTGCCGATGAGTGTTGGAATGTGCATAACAGGATCTTTTTTTATTGAAAGAGTATTTTCAATTCCAGGAATAGGAATGTATTATGTAGATGCAGTTAATGGTAGAGATCTGCCAATAATCATGGGTCAAACAATCATTTTATCAGCTATGTATATTGTCATAATATTTATAACAGATTTATTATACACTGCAGTTGATCCGAGAATCAGAATTAGTGGTGGAAAAGGATAGGGGGCTTAATATTATGACGGAATTAAATGATGATATGTTTCAAGCTGTAGATTGTAAAACATTAAGTACAGGGACTATGGTGCGTCCCAATGTTACATATTTTCAAGATGCATGGAGAAGGCTTAAAAAGAACCCTGTGGCCATGGTATCTCTGTTTTTTCTAGTGATTTTGATTATTATGGTTGTAGTAGGTCCTTATATACGTGGATATGATTTTATATCGATAAGTTCCAAAGATAAAAATTTGGCACCAAGTTACAAATATTGGTTCGGCACTGACAATCTAGGTAGAGATTTATTCTCTAGAGTATGGTACGCTAGCAGAGTTTCGATAATGGTTGCAATAACCTGTACAATAATTCAAATAGTTGTAGGTTCAATATACGGAGCTGTAATGGCATACTTTGGAGGTTGGATTGATGAAATCCTTATGAGAATTATTGAAGTTATAAATTCAGTGCCATCACTTTTGGTTACAATACTTCTTATGATGGTTTTTGGTAATGGAGTATTCGCTCTTCTTATGGCGATAAGTGTAACTTCTTGGTGTGGTACAGCAAGACAGATGAGAGGACAGATATTGCAGCTTAGAGAATCGGAATATGTTCTTGCCGCAGAACTTATAGGCACATCTCCTATAAGGATTATCGTAAAGCATTTGATACCAAATACAATAGGAGTATTAATACTTAATATAACATCAAGTATTCCGGAATATATATTCACGGAAGCCGGATTAAGTTTTCTAGGAATTGGCATTCAAGTACCAAATACAAGTTTAGGAGTACTAATATCTATGGGACAGCAGAGCATGGAATTCTATCCACATCAGCTATTTTTTCCGTCGTTGATATTATGCTTAACTGTTCTTGCATTTAATTTACTTGGTGATGGATTAAGAGATGCACTTGATCCTAAACTTAGGGACTAAGAGGGGGAAGTATAATGGGAAAATTGCTTGAAGTGAAAAATCTACAAGTATCGTATAATACTTATGCTGGTGAAGTAAGGTCTGTAAGAGGAATAACCTTTGATGTAAATGAGGGTGAGACAGTTGCTATTGTTGGTGAATCCGGATGCGGTAAATCGGTCACAGCAAAAGCAATTATGGGATTAATTCAGACTCCGCCTGGGGAAATTAAAAAGGAGAGTGAAATCTTATATAAAGGTGAAAATATATTAAATTTCAATGAAAAGCAGTGGATAAATTATAGAGGAGGAGAATGTTCTATAATATTTCAGGATGCACTTACAGCACTTAACCCTACCATGAAAGTTGGTAAACAGATAGCTGAAAACATAGCAGCACATAGAAGTATGAGTAGGGAGGAAGTTAAAAAGGAAGCTATTAAATTAATACAAATGGTAGGAATAGCTAATGCTGAAAAAAGATTTAATCAATATCCCCATGAATTTTCAGGTGGCATGAGGCAGAGAATCATGATAGCTATAGCACTAGCATGTAATCCTAAGCTTCTTGTAGCAGATGAACCTACTACTGCCTTGGACGTTACAATTCAGGCACAGATATTAGAACTGATTATGAATCTTCAAAAAAGATTAGGAACTTCGGTTATAATGATAACCCATGATCTTGGAGTAGTGGCGGATATAGCACAAAGAATTGTAGTTATGTATTCTGGAAAAATAGTTGAAAGCGGTACTAGCGATGAAATATTTTACAATCCAAAGCATCCATATACTTGGGCTTTGCTTAAAGCTGTACCAAGACTTGATCTGAAAAATAAAGAAGAACTTACAGCTATTGAGGGGGCACCGCCAGATTTAATTGCACCTCCGGAGGGTTGTGCATTTTCTACTAGATGCAAGTATTGCATGAAAATATGTCTAAAGGAAGCACCGCAGAAAACAGATTTTGAAGAAACGCATCGGGCATATTGCTGGAGGTATCATCCAAAGGCCCCTAGAATAGAAATGGGGGGGGACATATAAATGAGTGACTTAAAAAATAGTAATTACACTGTTGATGAAAATGATGTAATTTTGGATGTAAGAAATTTAAAGAAATACTTTAATATAGACCGAAGAAATACACTTATGGCTGTGGATGATGTTTCTTTTAGGATAAAAAGGGGCGAGACATTAGGACTTGTTGGAGAATCAGGATGCGGAAAAAGCACACTTGGCAGAACATGTATTGGCATGTATAAGAGAACTGATGGACAGATACTATACAAAGGACAAGATATCCAGAGTTTCCATGGAAAACATAAAAAAATTTTTGCAAGAGAAGCACAGATGATATTTCAGGATCCTTATGCATCACTTAATCCAAGAATGACAGTTATGGATATAATAGGAGAAGGAATTGATGTACACAAATTGGCCACTAATGCTAAAGAAAAAAACGAACTGATTTATTATATATTAAATTTAGTTGGACTTAATAAGGAACAGGCAAATAGATTTGTACATGAATTTTCTGGTGGACAGAGGCAAAGAATAGGTATAGCAAGGGCGTTAGTGCTTCAACCTGAATTTATAATATGTGATGAACCCATATCCGCACTAGACGTTTCTATACAGGCTCAAATAGTTAATCTACTAGTAAAGTTACAGAGGGAATTGCATCTCACTTATCTATTTATAGCACATGATCTGTCTATGGTTAAATATATTTCAGACAGGGTTGCAGTTATGTATTTGGGAAATATTGTAGAAATTACTTCATCCGATGAACTGTATAATAAACCATTACATCCATATACTCAGGCACTGCTTTCTGCTATTCCAATTCCAGATCCTAAAGTTGAGAAAAACAGAAAGAGAATCATATTGGAGGGCGATGTACCGAGTCCTATCAATACTAATGGAGGGTGCAAATTTAGTTCAAGATGCAAATTTGCAACAAAAAAATGTACAGAGGGAAATCAGAAGTTAAGAGAAGTTTCTCCAAACCATTTTGTTGCTTGTAATTTGTATTAGTATGATATATATTCTGTAAAATAATGAAATTGGAGAAAAGAAAATATGCGGATTTTTAAAGAATTTGTAATTGATATAATAAAGTCATTTTTAATAGGAGTCTTAGTTGGAACGACAATTGCTGTGTTATTTACCGTTGTGGGATTGTTGGGACAAGGGTTTGACTTAACTGCAGCAATTAGAATTGCTAGAAATGTAGCTATAGTAGTAGGCGCACTTGAAATGGTGCTTTCAGCAGGACTTATATTAAAAGGAAATGAAATAAGACGTTTGAATGATATAGAAGGGTGGAGGAAGCGGTTTAGCAGATTGAACTTCGTATATGTGATGCTGATAATGTCATATGGAATAGTGCTGGTGGGAGGCATGTTAGACAATGTATTATTTAATATTAGATAAATATATTGACATAAATTACAATAAAGAATATACTACTAAGTAGATAGGAATTATAGGTATAATAATTAGTGATAAATATAAAAATTATAAAATAGTATATAAATAATATTGATTATAGAGGAACTGAAAGGAGTTTTTATAATGAGTAAAATAGCTAAGAATCTTACTGATCTTATAGGTAATACACCTCTTTTAGAGCTTACAAACTACAATGAGACAGCAGGTGTAAAAGCAAAAATAATAGGAAAACTTGAGTATTTTAATCCGCTGAGTTCTGTGAAAGACAGAATAGCATTTGCTATGATAAAAGCAGCTGAAGAAAAAGGACTTATAAATAAGGATACAGTAATTGTTGAGCCTACCAGTGGAAATACAGGTATAGGACTTGCATTTGTATGTGCAGCAAGAGGATATAAAATAATATTAACAATGCCTGAAACTATGAGTATTGAAAGAAGAAACCTTCTCAAGGCACTAGGAGCACAACTTGTGTTAACACCTGGTTCTGAAGGGATGAAAGGTGCTATCCAGAAGGCACAGCAGATAGTCGATGAGACTCCTAATGCTTATATACCTCAGCAATTTTCAAATCCAGCAAATCCAGAGATCCATAGAAAGACAACTGCAGAAGAAATATGGAGAGACACGGATGGAAATGTAGATATATTTATAGCTGGAGTTGGAACTGGCGGAACTGTAACTGGAGTAGGAGAAGGGCTTAAGGCAAAAAAATCTGATATAAAGATAGTAGCTGTAGAGCCAGCGAGCTCACCAGTATTATCAGGAGGAAAGCCAGGTCCGCATAAGATACAGGGAATAGGTGCAGGTTTTGTTCCAGACGTATTTAATGCTGAAATAATAGATGAGATAGTTCAAATAAAGAATGAAGAAGCTTTTGAAGCTGCCAGAGCTTTAGCTAAAACAGAGGGACTTCTTGTAGGAATATCCTCAGGAGCAGCTCTTCATGCAGCAACACAATTAGCTAAAAAAGAAGAGAATGCAGGAAAGACTATAGTAGTTCTTTTACCTGATACAGGAGAAAGATATCTATCAACTCCACTTTTTAGTGAGGAATAAAAAGAGTAGAGAGTAAAGAGAAAAGAGAAGGCAGGAATTCAGCTTAGCTGAATTCCTATTGCTTTTTTATTAGGAAAGTATAGATTTTTGCATATAGAGAAGTAAAATTAAAAATTGTGAATGAGGAATGAAGAAATAAATTCTGCTAATCAGAATTCTTAATTATCCTATATTTAAGAGAACTTTCAATGTTAACCAAGTAGTGTGTTAAAAAGAAACAGTAATATATTTTGAAGTTAGTGCATTAATATAAGAAGGCAACAGAAGCAATAAAATAAAAGTAGTATATAAAGTTTAAGAGTCAGGGCATAAAAAAAGATTACATCTAAGTAGGCATTTGGAGTGAATTTAGCAATTACCCATGTCTTTTAGGCAAATTTCCGTTAAGATGGCGAATTGTTTGAGGCGCAGCCGAGTTATGAGCCATTAGGAAATTTGACTAAAAGATGCGGTGTAATTGCTTAATGAACGGAACTGGCCTACGTAGGATGTAATCTTTTTTTACATAAGGTTTTTATAGACTTCCATATTTTTTATAGCTTCATTAACAAGTCTATCAATTTCTAATACACTTTCATTTTCTATTATATGTTCAAGTACTGGTCTCGTCTTAGGATGCTTTGGAACAAATATCGTACAGCAATCTTCATATGGAAGAATAGATGTATCATAAGTTCCTATTTCCCTCGCAATATCCATTATATCAATCTTATCCATCGCTATAAGTGGCCTAAACACAGGTCTGTCGGATACATCATCACTTACGATAAGACCTTCCATCGTTTGGCTGGCAACTTGACCTATACTCTCACCTGTAGTAACAGAATTTATTTGGAATTTTTCTGCTAATGCACATGCTATTCTCATCATAAATCTTCTCATGATTATTGTAAGCTCATCTTCGGGGCACTTATCAATTATATTCATCTGTATATCAGTAAAAGGTACTACATACAGGTTGATTTTACCTGTATAATTCTTCAAGAGCCTTGCAAGGTCTTTTACCTTTTCTTTTGCTCTTTCACTGGTATATGGATGACTATGATAATATACACAATTTAATTCAACACCTCGTCTAGCCATCATATATCCTGCTACAGGGGAGTCGATTCCGCCAGATAGCATCAGCATAGTACTTCCATTCATACCATAAGGGAGTCCACCTGCCGCTTTAATCTTTTTAGAATATATATAAGCATTTTCACGAATTTCAACATTAATGATACATTCAGGTTTATGTACATCTACAGAAACCTCAGGCACATCATTTAGCACATAAGCTCCTATTTTTCTGCTTACTTCCATTGAGTTAAAAGGAAAAGATTTATTTGCTCTTTTGCTTTCAATCTTAAAAGTTTTGCAGCCGCTTTCAAGCATTTCTTGGATTGCTTTTTTGCCTATTTGCTCCATATCTGCTTCAACTTGAGAAACTACACAAAGTTCTAGTACTCCGAAAACTTTTTTTACTCTGGAAACTGCTTCTTCCATATTCTTGCACTCAATAAACCATCTACCGCTGTCAAGAATAAAATTATAGTCAAGTCCCTTCAAAACAGAAGCTATATTATTTTGAAGTTTTTTTTCAAATTTACTTCTATTTAAACCCTTTAAAAATATTTCAGGTGAGTATTTAACAAGCAAAAGTTTCTTCATGTTTATTTTCTCCTTAAAAATTTTATAGATTTTTCTAGTGCTGAAAGAACATAGTCAACCTGTTCTGTTGTGTTCATCTCGCAGAAGCTAAAACGCATACCACCTTCAACAGCATCATTTTTAAGACCTATAGCTCTTAGAACATGACTGCCTCTAGTGTTTTTCGATGAGCATGCTGAACCTGTTGATACATATATTGAATTTTCTTCAAGTAAATGAAGTAATACTTCACCTCTTAAACCATAAAAGGATACATTTAAAATGTAAGGTGAATGGTTAGAATCAAGTGGACTATTTATTTTTATGTCTTTAAAATTTTGAAGTCCATCTATAAAATGTTTTTTTACTTCAGTTACATGCTTGTAGTTCTGTTTCAAATTAGGAAAGATAATTGAAGCCGCCTTATGGAATCCTGCGGCACCAGCTAGATTTTCTGTACCTGATCTAAAGTCTTTTTCTTGGCCTCCTCCATATATGAGAGCTTTTGGTACAAGACCTTTCTTTATGTACGCGAACCCTACGCCCCTAGGCCCATGTATTTTATGAGCACTTGTTGATAGTAAATCAATATTAGCTTTTTTTACATTGATATCAATTTTGCCATAGCTTTGCACTGCGTCAACATGAAATTTTGCCTTCTGACTTTTACTCTTTACTATATTTCCTATGGTATCAATATCCTGAATTGTGCCAATTTCATTATTCACGTGCATAACGCTAACCAGCTTTGTTTTGTTATTTATAGCAGCTTCAAGTTCGTCAAGAATAACCTTACCATCAGAATCTACATTTATATATGTAGTTTCGATACCAAGGGCTTCTAGTGCTTTAAACGTGTTTAGGACGCTTGGATGTTCAATTTTAGTAGTAATTATATTATCACCTGGTGATAAAAAACCATTTATTAAAAAGTTATTACTTTCACTTCCACCAGAAGTAAATATCAATTCATCTTTCGTCGCATTTATAGTACTTGCAAGAAAATCTCTATAACTTCCTAGTTCCCTTTCTGCATTCATACCTATTTTGTAAGCTGACGAAGGATTAGCAAAATAGTTTTTCATAGCAAATGCTACTGATTCTATGACTTCATCGTAGGGTATCGTAGTAGCACTATTATCAAAATAGACTTCCATTAAGTTCACTTCCTAATAATTATAGTAAATCATCAAATATTACTTATCACATTTTATCATTATAGATAGTTTGTTGTAAACACAATAAATAAATTGCGAACCAACGATGGGGGTATGACCTACCGGTCATTGCGCCCTTCGGGTTCTGTAAATTAAATAGCTGTTAATTATTTAATGTATCTTTTAAATATAAACTAAGTGCTATTGGATAAACGTTATTCTATGGAATAACAATTTTTTAATTTCTTCGAAGAAAACTAAAGTGCATCGCTAATTTTTTAGAAAGATAAAAAACCTCTTTTTAATTTGGAAATTGCTAAAACTAATATCCATTTTAATAGAGATAACCTTAAAAAGCTATCTAAGCAGGACAGGTCTTGGCTTCGAAGACCTGCTTCTTCGTAGAGCCCTGTCACGATTAATAGGCTTTTAAGTAGTTGGATTATTAAAAGAAAGTTAATTATAACAGTTTCCATATTGAAGAGAAGCCTTTAACTCTCTTTATAATTAAGATCACACTTAATAATCTACGAAGAAAAATTAAAGATACAACTTCATCAAATAACGTCTGTAAAATTAACGTGTAGAAATTTTAGAGACGGTACTTTAAAACTAGCAATCTATATAATTTACAGAGCCCGCAGGGAGCGTT
>NZ_MZGV01000069.1 GCF_002029235.1 Clostridium oryzae | reverse complement strand
TGGACAACTATACTCTTTTCTTATGGCAATATATTGATAAATATATCTAATATTCATGTTTATATAATTTGTGGTTACTGCATTACTTTTTTTAAACAATGTTTTCCATTCTCTGAACACCAGTGTAGTTTCCTATAGAATAAAAAAATTTTCGAAAATGTGATACCACTTTGTCTTATTAGCTCATATTATGTTAGATGAAAGGAGAGGTTGATTTGAATAATAATCTGGAAGCTAAAACTACACTAAGCAAAACATCTATAACTGCAAAACCCGATAATTATATTTCAAGTAATGAACCTAGTACTCAGCTATATACAATACCTGTTTTTCTGAGTTATTCCAGACCATATATGCCTATTCAACAGCTGCTTCTTGATAAAATAATTGAACAGATACAAGAAAATCTGTTATTTCCTCGTACGCTTGGACGTAATGCTTCTGACCAATACACTGAAACTAATTTAGTATCTTTTAGAAGGATGATATTAAGCAGTTATGGAATGATTTCTGTGGCTTTTCATAAGGTATTTGTAAAAGAAGCTATACTGAACCCCGATGCAAAAAATAGCAAGATTTTAACAAATTTTTGGCTCAGCAGCCCTTACCTTCAAATAGAGCCAGCAATGGCTTTTCAACATGGACTGCCACAGTTGTTGCTTTTGGAAACTGACGAAGAGCATGGTTCAATTTGCTCACCCTCCAGCAATATATTAGGTGGAGTATATGAAGCAAACTCAGTACCATACAGCATATTAAAGTTTTCTTTAACCGATGATACGTCAGTTAAAAATTTTCTTATCAATGCAGTCTGGAGAGAGAATTTTGCTTATTGGGTTGGACAAGTTAGAAATGCCTATAAGATGAATACAGAACCTAAGTTTAAGTATGACTGTTAGGAGCGTGACCATCAGCTCACGCTCCCTGCTGACTCTGTAAATTATTAAAATAGTTAACCGAAATTTTATACATGCCATACATATAGTGCCATATCATAATTATTTTCTGAAATGTTCCTACCTGCATATATAAAATCTTCATTTTCATATAACCTTCTCAATTTATTTCTTTGCAAATTGCAATCTAATCTTAGTGAATTAATACCATTTTTTAAAGATAAATTTTTTGCAAAATTTATTAGTTCTTTTGAAATGCCTTTACCTGCGAACTCCCTCTTAACAGCTAACTTATGTATATATAGTGACTTCCCGTGTGGAATTTTAGGCCAGTATTTTTGATCTAAATCAGTTATAGCTATGCATCCTGCTGGCACCCCATTCTGATAATCAATATAAAAATCATTAATCTGATAATCTTTTGATAAAAAATTCCACTTTATATTATCCTCATTCCATTGATTCTGTAATTTATTTTTTTTCATCCAAATTACTACATCTATTAAAATTCCCTCAATCGTAGGAATATCATTTTCATCTGCCTGCTTTATCATAAATATCCTCCATAAATTTGTTAATTTTCTTACTACAATTTAGAATCACTACTTTGTTAGTATATTGATTAAGTCTAGCGCCCAAATCATCTTCTCCATTCTCATGAGTATGCTAATATAAATAGCAGTCTCACAGTATACCATGGGTGAAAATTCTTCTCATTCACATATAGAATCAAAGGATTTAGATCTCTGCCAGAAAAAACTTCCTTCTCCTTTTTCACATGTTTCGCTATCTCTCAAAGTAATATGTATTTTCGTATATTCTTGTTTAATTTCTTTATCCGGAATTGAAACTTGTACTATATATCCATTCATGCTGTGGCTATCACCAGTTTTCTCGATAATTCTATTTATTTCTAAAATATTAACTAATTGTTCATTAATCTTTACCTCAATATCATCTTCTTTTAGATCTGGAGATATGTCAATTGTCCCATTAGTGCTGTCATTCAACTTTTCTCTGTTAATTAAAGCACGTTTTAAACTCATTGGTCTGAAGTATATCATCATAGAAGTATATGGTCGAGAACGCTGAAGCATAAATGCATTTATCGCATAAACTTCCAAACCATCTATTCTCATATTAATCTCTGTGTCTTTAAAAGCAGGTAAATTCCAGCCCCAGTATTCTAAAGCATTTACGCCATAATCTTTTACAGCAAATATAGCCATATACATGCCTTTTTCTACTATAAGACTATAATTACCATATTCATCCGTTTTAGTATTATATACATCATTGAACAGTGAGTCTTTTATTGATACATCACCATTAGATATTGCATTACCATAAAAGTCTGTTAGATTTCCAAAAATTTTAATTAAATTATCCATTCTAAATCTCCCTAATTAAATATAATAAGCAATAGTTTACTATTACATTACTATTTTAGGATAATTATAACATAATTTATATATGTGACCATTATATTCCAAAAATTATATTTGTATTTGAGACAAACTCCCATTTTAACAATATCTAATTTTCAAAAATCATTGTTCATATTTCCAAATTCAAAATTTACTTCGCAATTTATCTTTAGTAGTGGAACGTGTAATAAGTACCAAACTCCTACTAAATCTATCTTCTTTTCTTTTTATACTATTTTTCATGTATAGTATGCACTTGTTTCGACAGCCCCAAGTTCTCGTTGGGAACACACATAAGCGAATAAGACATAAAGTTGATAACAGAATTGGGTCTCATCCATTTTAAATTTACTTGCAACTGATGTCTAATATAAACTGCCTAAGACTAAAAAAGAAATCTAGCAGCTATCTTGACAAATTAACCTTATTTTTGATATATTTAACAGAAGCTTAGGAGGTGATGCTTGTGTTTGATGTAATAGTTCTTGATTTAGATGGTACTATATTAAAAGATAATAAAACTGTTTCAAAATTAACACTATCAACTTTAAAAAAATTTGAGGATATGGGCAAACAAATCATTATTGCTACAGCACGTCCACCAAGATTAGGTTCAATAGAACTCCCAGAAGTTTTACAAAAAGAATTCATGCTTTTCTATAATGGAGCTGAAATTCATCATAATAAAAAGAAAATATACAGTTCCTGTATTTCGTTAGATTCCGCAGAATATATTAGAAATTTAGTGCTGACTCAATACACTCATTGCAAGATTGGCTTCGAACTTGATGACGAACTATATACCAATTTAACTACTGAAAATATCTTTGGAACTAATCAATATACAAAAATAGATCTTAATACTTTCAAGCTAAAACCAGTCACTAAAATTCTTTTGGATATGTCTTCAATTGATGATATCAATGCATTGAGATCAAAGCTTCCCTATGATTGTAATCTAATTGTCACTGATAAAGGGCAGCTTGGACAAATTATGAAAAAAGGTGTAAGTAAGTTGAACGGACTAAACCATATTTTAGATAAGCTGAATATAAGCATTAACAAAACCATATTCTTTGGTGATGATACTAATGATATAGAATTGATAAATGCATGTGGTACTGGTGTTGCTATGGGCAACGCAGTCACCGAAGTGAAGCAAGTTGCAGACTATGTAACATTAAGCAACGAAGAGGACGGAGTGGCCTATTTCCTCAACGAATTAATATAAAAATGAGGTAATAAGGTTGAGGATTACCATATCCCCTCCTCAAAACATACAATTTTTTCTACACATTTTGAGAGGAGAAAATTGTTTTAATTGTAAGACTTTTTTCATTAATGAAGCCTCATTAGAGCATGGATATAAACGAAATCCGATTCAAAAGTCATTTAGCTTTTATGTATTTTTTAACGCGTTCATCATCTATAATACCACGATAATTCATTCCATAAGCAAAATCATACCGGTTCCCGTCTGAGTCTACGTAACATTCCATATCATGAGCTGCATCTTCGTTTTGATTTTCAACTGTTTCCATATTCTTTGGCATTTGAAATGGAAGAAGCCCTGATGGTTCACTTGTGCCTTTAATTATGTCTAAAATAACCTGTCTTTGCACATGAAAATCTACAACTAAAGCATCTACATAAGGTTCAAACTCGCTTACAATCGTAGGATTAGACATGCTTAATGCTGCAATAACCGGTTTAGACCCCATAGCTTTTCGAGTTTCAATTATTATTTCTAATTCCGACTTATTGTCTGCCGTATTCGTTTTTCCAAAGTAATTTCTATCTACAATCTCATCATTCTCATCCTTTGCTATGCTGTGTTGTCTAGCATTTTGTGCAGTATATTCTCCATACTGCAAAGTGATAGGAACATATTCTCCATTTATGAATCCGCTGGATTTTGGTGACCCTACAAATACTATGGCAAAATCAGCTTTCTCACAGGATTCTACAAGTTCATAATATCTGTTTAGAATGGACGGTTCAATCGGAAATTCTTCATGTGCATCAACACTGTTTCCAAACCAATCTTTAGATTCACTTATTCTTCGCTTTGGAATATAGACTTTTTTCTTGTCTGTAATAGGCAATAATTGATTATGATTTTTCAATAACACAATAGATTTCTGCTGTGCTTCATATCCAGCTTTTATATATTCAAGCTTTCCCACCTCTTTGCTGGCATAATCCGGGTCTGTGTATGGGTTTTCAAACAAACCACACTGAAAAATATTGCGTAAAAGTCTTTTAGCACTTAGTTCAAAACGCTTGCGCATCCACTCTTCTCCGTGCTCTTTGACACCAATTTGATATGCATCTAGAACAGGCTGTATTTCATTGTTTCCTCCAAATTGATCCACACCTGCCATTATTACTTTATAATGTCGCTGTGCAACAGTAAGCTTTTCTGTACCCCAACACTTTCCACTTAAAAACTGATCTATATGTACGGAGTCTTTAGTTATCACCCAATCTGTGCAAACCACTCCATCGTACCCATACTTATCCCTCAGCAGATCCTTTATAATATACGAACTGTATCCGTTGCCTACATTTTCATTATTCTTTACGTCCTGCCCATAAGAGATTGTATAATATGGCATTACAGCAGAAGCCTTATTTGTACCATGTTTTAACTTAAATGCACCATCTGTAAAAGGTTTTAAATGTTCTTGAAAATTGTTACCTGGATACACAGCAAATTTTCCATAGCCAAAATGTGCATCCCGTCCGCTTTCTCCGCTTCCGCCTCCAGGCCAATGTTTAACCATTGCATTTACACTCGTATCTCCCCAGCTACCGTTTTCACTAGTCTGAAATCCATCACAGTATGCTTCAGCCATATCGGTAGTTAGCTTGCTATCTTCACCAAAGGTCCCATCAAAGCGCATCCATCTAGGTTCTGTAGCCAGATCAACTTGCGGTGATAATGCCGTTGAAATTCCCATTGCTCTATATTCCCTTGCAGCTATTCTCCCAAAATTACGCACTAATTCCGGGTCAAACGTGGCTGCAAATCCAAGAGGCTGCGGCCATTTTGATATATCACCGCCGGAGCCAGCATCAAACTCCGTGTTAGCTTCAGGTGTATGCCTTGGATCAGAACTTATATTTACAGGAATCCCAAATTTCAAATTTTCAGCAAAGGCTTGCAATTGATTATTCCATTTTGCAACGGTCTCTGCATTTTCAACAACTGTCACCAATACATGTCTTAAATGATCATTTTGTAAAAATTGCTTTTGCTGGTCTGATAGTTCCCATATATTTTTCCCGCTTTCTTCTAATGATTTTCCATCATAGGTCCCTCTAAACTTCGCTGCAAATACATTATCATCTGAGGATACACTTTGATGTGCACTGTAAAGCATTAATCCTGCTATATCATCAATTGACATCTGTTTCACTAAATCATTCAGACGTTCTTCAAGGGGCAAGCGCCAATCTTCATATGGATCTAGTTTACCATTTTTGTTCAAATCCTTAAATGCATATCCATCACTCTCAATGATATCAATATTTGATTTTACTGAATACCCAATTGTTTTGCCTCCTTCGTTGATAATAATATTATATTGAGGGTAAGACACCTTTCTCCACTTACTTCTAATATCTATGCTCACAGAATCCATCCTTTCTAGAATTTCTAAATTTAAGTATATATTTTCCTACTAATGTCATTAACATCATTATAAATGTATATAATAACGTTTACAATGGTGAAAATATTATTCTTTTATTAACACTTAAATAGAGTATCGTACTTCTTAAGTCAGATAGATTAATTAGAAAAGATAAAATTTCAATCTAAAAAAATGTAAACTAATAGTGGGCAAATGATTATTTCATTCACCCACTATCAAAAATCTTTAAAATTTTTTTCCAAAATATAATGTATAAATCTCCAGCATTTTGAATTTTTAATATTTAAATAGAAAACTCTATCTTAAAATTTATATCTTGCTTTCATACTGTATAGAGCCAAAAGGGGACCTTCATAAAAATTTTCCTGTAGATAACTCCCTTTAAGAGATCTAAAAAATCTATATAGTAGTGGTATATGCTTTTCACTTCCGATTTCGCCCAAAATATAGCAAAGTACAGATTGAGTATATGGATACCTTGCATCTTCCAAAATATTGACTATCTCGTCAGCATAATTATGTTTTGCTTTTATGAAAAATCTTGCGGCGCTCTCTGCAAAGCAATCATTTCCTGTTCTTTTCATATCGCTTAAAAACTTTTCTGCCACAGTCCCTTCATTATCAGAAAATCTTTGAATAATTGCCTCTACAGCTTGTGAACTATGCTGTTTTCTAAGAGCATTATATAGCTTATCTAAATCTTGTTCATTTTTAACTTTCTCTACTTCTTCATGAATCTCCTTTATCTGATCCGGATTCAGTAATTTTTCAAAATCAACTTTTTCTAAATCTACATGTATAGTGAAATCTAAAATTGCATAAGCAGATTTCTCATGTAAAACATTTTCGTTAAAAAACTTTTTATTAAGATTTTCATCAATAAATTGCTGTATTTCATTTGATTCAATTTTACTCATATCTATGTTCTCCTTTTTATTCATTATAAACAATGCATCCAATTTTCAGCTTCCTGCCAAGCTACAGAAAAAGCCTGACCTTTTGAGCAGAATATTGATGCAGAAGAGTATTCAGGATCTGCATCTTTATTATATTGTTTAGCTTCGATAACTTCCTGTTGGTTATGACAAATATCGTATCCGCCAAAATTAAGGTTTATACTGCCTTTTCCCTGAGTAAACTCAGCAAGTTCTGTACTATAATCAATGAAGTTTATAACCGGAACCTTACCCGTCACTATAAGCTTATTTCCATCACTTTCAGGTTCTTTAAAGCTTCCTTTTGATTTCTGTATATCGGAAAGCACTCTGCCCATATGTTCTATAGATACTTTTATTTTAAACAAATAATATGGCTCAAGCAAGATGTTATCTGCCTTTTCTAGAGCCTGCCTTAGAGCTCTAAAAGTAGCCTCTCTAAAATCTCCGCCTGACGTATGCTTCAAATGTGATCTTCCATTAGTAAGGATAACCTTTATATCCGTAATAGGCGAACCTGTAAGAATGCCATGATGTTCCTTTTCAAATATATGCTGTTTTACGAGATTTTGAAAATTTAATGATAAATCATCAACATGACATCTACTTTCAAAGGTAATCCCTTTATTTCTGCCATTTGGTTGTAGTACTATATGTACTTCAGCATAATGCTTTAGTGGTTCAAAGTGGCCGCAGCCCGCGACTTCTGAAGTTATGGTTTCTTTGTACAAAATTTCAGGTTTTCCAAAGCTTACATTAAACTTAAATCGTTCATCTACAAGCTTTTCAAGTACCTCCAATTGAATTATGCCCATAACACTTATATTAAGTTCCTGTAGTTTTTCTTCCCAGTTCACATTTAAAGCAGGATCTTCAGCCTCCAAAATTCTAAAACACCTAAGCGCATCCTTCGGATTCATCTCCATAGGGTAAATTACCCTTGATTTTAGCGTTGGCACCATTTCATAAATAGCTTTATCATGAAGTGTACCAATTCCATCACCCGCTTGTGCTGAGCTAATTCCAGTAACACCAACAATCTTTCCAGCTTCAGCATAGGCTACTACTCCGAACTTTTTTCCATTATAGATCCTCATCTGCGTTACCTTTTCTGTTATTTCTTCACCATCTGTGGTCCTAAAAGATATTTCATCCCTAACTTTTAAACAGCCAGAAAGTATCTTCATATATGTAACTCTTACATTATTTTCATCATATTTTATTTTATACACTCTCGCTGAAAATTCATTCTCAGTGATATACTCAGTAGGACTTAAAAAATGAAACTTATGGAAGAATTCCATAATTCCTTTATTGTTTATAGCACTTCCGCTGCAGCATGGAAACAATCTGCAGCCCTTTATCATAAGCTTAAGTGCATCATTCCAAACACCCATTTCCACGTTACCATTCAAAAATTCATTTAATAGCTTTTCATCCCTGTCAGCCATAAATTCCATAAATGCTTCGCTAATATAATTATTTTGAAAATCATCTATGTTAACAGCATCCTCCGTCAGGTTTTCTCTTATGTCTAGAATAGTTCGCTCTACATCAGCACCAGCTCTATCTATTTTATTTATAAAGAAAAACGTTGGTATATGATGGTTTCTTAATATTCTCCAAACCGTTTCAGTGTGTGCTTCTACTCCTTCAACAGCACTTATTATGATTATTGCATAATCCATTACCTGAACTGCTCTCTCCATCTCCGCTGAGAAATCTACATGTCCAGGAGTATCAATTATGTAATAACTGTCCCCATCATATTCTATAACTGCCTGATCCGCAAATATGGTTATACCTCTCTCTTTCTCTAACTCATGGCTATCCATAAATGCATCCTTGTGATCAACTCTTCCAAGTTTTCTTGTAGTTTTTGTGTTATAAAGCAACTGCTCAGTGAAGGTGGTTTTTCCAGCATCAACATGAGCAAGTATTCCTATAGTCTTGTTCATTTGAAATCCTTTCTATTTAAGGGCTCCATAAATAGCTGCTCTTACTCTAGGATGACAGTACCATTCCATATTAGGGAACAGCTGATGCATATAAACTGCTGACAGTTTTTCCTTTGGATCTACCATCATCCAAGTTCCAGCCATACCGCACCATCCAAATTCACCAATAGAACCGTTGCAGCCGCCATCTGCCCTATCAATCATTACTCTAACTCCTAAGCCATAACCATAACCTGCTTGGTACGGAGTAGATCTAAAATCCTTAAGCAATTCATCGTTAAGATGATTAGTTGACATAAGTTCAATAGTTTTTCTTCCAAGTATTCTAGCTCCTTCATATTCCCCACCAAAAGCGAGCATCTGGGCAAATTTACTGTAATCTCCAAGAGTTGATAACAATCCTGCTCCTCCGCTTTCTAATATAGCATCTTCTTGATAGAAAGCATCCATATCCGTTATAGGCATAAGTTTTCCCTGCTCATTCTTACCATATAAAACACTTAATCTATCTTTTTTCTCTTCAGGAATTCTAAAGGATGTATTCTTCATACCTAATGGTTTAAATATTTCTTCTTCTAAGAATTCACCAAAACTTTTTCCTGATAAAACTTCTATAAACGCTCCCAGTACATCATGATTCAAACTATACTGCCAGTGGGTTCCTGGATCAAAGGACAGCGGTACTTCAGCTATTCTCTTTACGAAATCTCTAATGCTGTATTTGCCTTCTGCATCCATTTCTTCACGTATCTTTGCTATATCCTTTGCAGTAGGTATGATATCTCCTTCATATGTAAGTCCTGTCGTCATATTAAAGAAATCCTTTATTGTTAACGGCCTGCTGGCAGGCGATACAAACAGCTCTCCTCTCGGCGAGTATCTATAAACCTTAGGATTTTTAAATTCAGGAAGATATTCTTCTATTGGATCTGTAAGAAGAAATTTTCCTCTTTCATAAAGCATGAGTGCTGCAGTACAAGTAATGACTTTTGTCATCGAAAATATTCTGAAGATAGTATCTTCATCTATTGCCATTCTGTTTTCCAAATCTGCATATCCAAAATAACCTTCATAAAGAGTATTGCCATCTTGATTCACAATGCACGAAGCACCTGCCGGCCCATCTTCACAGAAACTCTTTAACAATTCATCTAATGATTTAAAACTCCCCATTTTATCCACCTCATTTTCCCGATTTACACTGTTAATTTTATCATTGCACTTTACATTTTACAATCAGCACAGCTAGTTGATATAATATAGCTGGTGGTGAATTTTATATGAATAAAACTGTAAACATACTAGTTGTCGAGGACAACATGGATATAAATAACTTACTCTCGAAGATTCTTTCAAGAAATAATTATAATGTAATAAGTGCCTACTCAGGTTCTGAAGCAAAGTTATGCTTTGACAAATATAACTTTGAATTGGTGCTTCTTGATTTGATGCTTCCCGGAATAAGCGGTGAACAGCTCATTTCAATTTTTAGGCAAACTAAAACCATGCCTATTATAGTCATCTCTGCAAAACCTGATCAGAAAATTAAAATAGATGTTTTAAAGCTTGGAGCAGATGATTTTATTTCGAAGCCCTTCGACCCCGAAGAAGTTTTAGCTAGAGTAGAAGCTCAGCTTAGAAGATATACTGTATTTTCAAATTCAAACGAAAAAACTAACCATACTTTAAAACATAAAAACTTAATATTGGATAAACATAAAGTACTAGTTAAGGTTAAGGATACAGAAATAAACCTAACATCTACGGAATTTTCCATACTCGAATTACTAATGAGTTATCCTGGAAAAGTCTTTACAAAGTCAAATATCTTTCAGCATATATGGCAAGAAGATTTCATAGGTGATGACAAAACCGTAAATGTGCATATCAGCAACCTTCGCTCAAAGATTTCAGCTATAGACCCTGACGAGGAATACATCCATACCGTGTGGGGAATTGGCTTTAAATTAAGTGAATAAAAAAGGGGAGGAAGTGATTTCCGTCGGCTGGAAAATGCCTCCTCCAACCACTTCCTCCCCTATGCCGACTCTATGCATTTACAAAGTATTATTTTCTATATTTCTTCTCTCAAATTCTTTTCTTGTTTATCTGTTTATTAGTATTTTCTTAAGAGTAATCTTCATATTACTTCGTATATTATATAATTACATCTTTTGGGCAAACAACTTAAATGACAAAAACGTAAACTAAATAAAATATACGATTTCTTCCTTCACTTTTCTCTTTACTCTTTAAGGGTTTATCTTATCATTAGGTGAAAGTTATCCACAATTGGCAAAAATCATAAATTCCTACAAAAAAAGAAGATTACTTTTTCATTCTACTTGGTGAAAGCACGCTTTCATGAACATTTCCTAAAGAGTAAAAAGACATGGAAACTTAAATAGTTTTGTATTAATCTTTACACTTTCTTAAACTTTTCTATAATTTTTCTTGAAACTTATCTATTATTATATAGTCATAAAGTAAAACATTATAAAAAGAAACAAGCTTATCATATTAAGGAGGTAACAATTTTGAGTGATATAGTATTAAGAACTAACAAACTTACAAAAACATTTAACAAATATACAGCTGTAAATGCCGTGGATATTGAGATAAAAAGAGGTGAAATCTATGGCTTCGTAGGTAAAAATGGTGCAGGCAAAACCACACTATTAAGAATGCTATGCGGTCTTAGTCTACCAACAAGCGGTGGAATTGAAATTTTAGGTGAAGCTTCACATTCTGGACTTATGGCCTCAAGAACAAGAATGGGAACTATAATAGAGACTCCAAGTTTTTTTCCTTATCTTTCGGCAGAAAAGAACTTAGAATATTATAGAATACAAAAAGGAATTCCTGAGAGATCTGTTGTTAAAGAATCTTTAGAATTGGTTGGGCTATCTGACACTGGAAATAAAAAATTCAAGAATTTTTCATTAGGTATGAAGCAAAGAATGGGCTTAGCTCTAGCTATTATGGCAAAACCTGACCTGCTTCTGCTAGATGAGCCTATAAATGGCCTTGACCCAACAGGTATAGCGGAATTTAGAAATATACTTTTAAAGCTTAATAAAGAAAAAAATATAACAATTATTATCTCCAGTCATATTCTTGAAGAATTATCTCACTTGGCTACAAGCTATGGTTTCATAGATAAAGGTAATTTCCTTGAGCAGATATCAGCACAGGGACTTCATGAAAAGTGTAAAAAATTTCTTTCAATAAAAGTTAAAAATGTTGAAATAGCATCATCAATTATTGAAACTCAATTAAAGAGTAAAAAATATAAAGTTCTTAACAATAATGAAATAAGGCTTTATGATTATTTAGATACTCCGGAAATACCAGCTGAAGCTTTAGTAAAAAATGGAGCTATACTGCAAACCATAAGCTCTGTTGGTACGAGTCTTGAAAATTACTTTATTGATTTGATCGGAGGTAACAAAAATGATTAATTATATAAAAGCTGAACTTTACAGAAATTTTAATAGAAAATATTTTTGGTTATATACTGGCATTATTGTAGCTGCTATTGTAGGCTTAAATCTTCTTTTACGTGCTTCAGCTTCAGGTTCCAATTCATACAATTTAAGCATAGCTATGGGTTTAAGCGTGCGTATGCTTACTGTACCTATATTTTTAGCATTTGTCACATTAGATTTCTCAATTTTAGAAGAATATAAAAACCTTACTATGAAAAATGTACTCTCATTTGGGCTGCCTAGAAGTACTTATATTTTGTCTAAATTTATTGTCTCAGTGTTTTTCTCATTATTACTTGCACTTATAGTTATGGTATCCTTCTATGGAAGTACTGCCCTTCTATTTGGAATTGGACATAAAGCCGGTGCGATTACATTTTCAACACTTTTATCAATTATTGCTGCTTCAATTCCACTTTGGATTGCATCCTTGGCAATAGGCACATTTATTTCAGTGATTATATCCAATCCTACTATTGTTAGCTTTGTATTTGCATTCTTATTCTTAGTTGGTGCACAATTAGTAAAACTGCTTTATATGCTTGTTTCGCATAACTTCATTCATGTATATAATATCTTAATAACTCCTCAGCTTGGTAATTTTGCTGTGAAATTTACAAGTGCTAGTATTGAAAAAGCTGTGATTTCAGGTATTATATATACTATAGTCTTTATTGGATTAAGCATCATCATATTTAATAAAAAGGAAATAAAATAAGGGTGAGAGATTTCCTTCGGCTGGAAAAAGTCTGCTTAATTCTATAATGTCCTATACCATAAAACAGCTTTAATATTTTATACAATGGAGGGATAAACTTTGGAAAAATTACTACTAATCCTTGCACTATTACTGATATTTATATTTTTATCCCTCTATTTAATTTTGCAAAGCAGTATAAAGAATCTGTATTTGCAGCTTAAAAATATAAATAGCCGCGAGACTAATGCAAGCCTGCTCCTTTCATCTTCTAGTAAATATTTAAGAAAACTGACTTTAGAAATAAATAAATGTATAGATAAAAAGTCCAATACAGAAATGAAATATAAAAAAATGGATAGAGAACTTAAAGATTCTATCGCGAATATATCCCATGATTTAAGAACACCCTTAACATCAATAATGGGATACATTTACCTATTAGATAACCCTCAAACCTCAGAAGAAGAAAAAGTAGAATATTTGAATATAATAAAGAGTAGAACAGAAACGTTAAAATCATTAATATCAGATTTCTACGATATCTCAAGACTAGAGTCAAGCGACTATTCACTTGAGCTCACTAGCGTAAACATAGAAAATATATTATCTGAAATATTGGCCTCTTACTATAATGATTTTGTAACAAAATGCATAGAACCTTACGTTCGTATTGATGAGCATGCTTTTATGGTTTTAGCCGATGAGAGTTCCGTAAAAAGAATTTTTTCTAACCTGATACAGAATATTCTTAGGTATGGAAAATCAAATGTATCAATAACTTTAAAGCAGTATAACGGCTATATCTTAACGACATTTGCAAATGATGCTCCAAATCTTGATGAGGACTTAGCTTCAAAAATATTCGAACGTTTTTTCACTGTAGATAGTTCCAGAAGTGACGGCAGCACAGGTCTTGGTCTTGCTATAACAAAAAAGCTTGTAGAAACCATGGGGCATACAATATCTTCAAAATTTGAAGAAGGCGTATTAAGTATATCTGTTAAATGGAAAATATGATTTCAGGGTTGATATCTGTTCCGATAGTAATTAACATTATAGTCTATTTTAATGTTTTTTCTTATCACAGCAATACTAAATATATAAGAATAAAAGTGCTTGAAACTTAACTGTTTTCAAGCACTTTTAAATTTAACTGAATAAACCTTTTGCTTAAAACTATTATAAGATTATACATACTTATTTAATTGGATTCACCAATGCACCATGCTATAATCATTACTGATATATCCAATTACGTACAGGGATACTCTAGATAGCAAATAATAAAACAAAATTTATAAACTGAAACTTGTTATCTATTACGGTGATTTTATGAAAAAAGTTAAAAACAAGAATTTTCTTAGCACAAATCTATTTCGAAATTTATTTCATGGCAGCCAGGCACATACCAATATGTCCCTTTTTGCTGTAGAAGGTGTGATGATTGCACTTATCAACAATCTCGTTGGTAACAATAATAATTTATTTGCTACTAGACTGGGTGCATCCGATTTTCAACTCAGTCTTGTAACTGCCCTTCCCCAATTTTTAGGTATGTTAGTTTTGATTCCAGGAGGAATGTTTACAGACAGCATGAACAATAAAAAGAAGATGGTATCTCTATCTCTGGTATCAATAGGGGTTACTTATTTTCTTTTGGGATTTACCCCTGCTTTAGGCGGATATAGTTTTTTAGCTTTTTTGCTTCTGCTAACCATATCCGTAGGTCCAATGACTATCTATAATACCTCCTGGCAGGCATATTTCTCAGATGTAACACCTACCGGCGATAGAAATAAAAGCTTTACTTTACGCACAAAATGGACTTTTTTAGTCAATCTGCTGGTACCTATAATCACTGGTAATTTACTTGCTTCAGCTAACACAACTGCAGCAAAACTTAAATTTCACCAGGGTTTTCTCTGGTGCGCCTGTATTACTATAATTATTCAAATATTTATATTAAATAAAATAAAAGGTGGAAATGCTAAAGTTGAAGCTAGGACAAAAGTAAGTTTATCAGAAATCAAAAATGCTGCAATCTGTCTCGCTCACAATAGAAGTTTCATTGGTTTTGCTGCTGTAGCACTATTCTTTTATATGACGTGGCAATCTGACTGGACCTTATATTATTTAGGGCAGATAAAATATCTAAAACTAAACGAAGCTTGGTTAGGATATGTTACTGTTGGCGGAGCAGCTGTCCAATTCTTGACTATAGGCTATTGGAGTAGGGTAAATGAAAAACATGGAGTACGTTTTTCAATAATTATGGGAGCACTTGGACTATGCTTTTTCCCTATCATAATGATTGTTTCAACTTCACTGCCAGCAAGTATAGCTCCTACAGTGTTCCTCATATTTAATATTATCGCTAATTTTGCTTTTGCAACAGTCTCACTAAATATACTTCAATGTCTTCTTCAGGTAGTGCCCGAGAAAAATAAGACATTAAGCATAGCCATATATACTGTCCTGATAACTTTCTCAAACGCAGTAATGCCTATGGTCGGTGTAAAAGTCTATACATTGTTAGGAGCAGATCTTCATGCATTGCAGCTTACATTTTTAATAATATTTGTATCAAGAATTGTTTCGACTTTATTATGGACTCTTAGATGGTGGCTATTAAAAGAGTAGAAAGTGGTAGGAAGTGGTTTCCGTCGGCTGGGAAATGCCTCCTCCAACCACTTTCTACCTTATGCCGACTCTATGCATTTACAAAGTATTATTTTCTACATTACTTCTCACAAATTATTTTTCTTGTTTATTTATTCATTAGTATTTTCTAATTTGGGCAAACTCGGCTACGCCTCAAACACTACCCAAATCTTAACGAAAATTTGCTGACAATTGCTAAATTCACTAACTTCAAAATATATTACTGTCTCTTTTTAACTTCTTCGTAAACACGCTGTACCGTTTTTTTATTTAATTCCCACCTTCACTTTTCTCTTTACTCTTTTCTCTTATTTTATTTGTCTGAAGCTAGGTTATTTAATAATTCTGTCATGTTAGCAATTCTTTCTATAGACTCTAGAATTGTTTTCAAACCTGCTTCTTGCTGTTCAATTGTTGACAATGTTGAACTACTAGCTTTATTAGTCTCAGTAAGCGAACCCTGTATCTGTGATGTAAACTGTTTAATCTCTCCTACTGTTCCTTTAGATTCACCTGAGAGCTTATGAATTTCTTTTGCTACAACCCCAAAACCTGCACCGGCCTCTCCAACTCTCGCAGCTTCAATAGAAGCATTCAGCCCAAGCATTCTGATTCTATCTGCTATAGATTCAATAGCTTCTGTTACGTTGTTTATTCGATGAGCTATTGTGGTAACACTTTTAATCTCATCGGTCAAGGCTGACTGATTTTCAGTTACACTAGATGCAGAAGCCGTTAATTCCTGTATTGCAGCCATTATATTCATTATATCTGCATGAATTGCAGAAGATATTCTCGTTAATACAAGTCTTTGATAACCTATCTTAGAAATCTCGTTGGCTACAATAAAAAGCAAATCTGCAGCGGCTCTAACCTTGTCTTCAGGAACAATCTTAACCTTATCAAGAGCATTTAAATATTTTTCCTCGTCCACTCCTATTTCTTTAGCAAACTGTTTAAACTTCTCCTTCTCAGGAGCAGATGGTAATGTCTGTCCACCTATAATGGATGCTATTTGTTTACCATTTATCATAATAGGCGCTGCAAAGTCCATAAGACCGCTGCCACAATAATAAACTGCTGGTCTGCCTGTTTCTGAACTCTCTTTGCCTCCAGCAGCATCGCTTTCCATGCATCTTCTCAACCCTTCGCTTGAACCTCTGTTTAACTGCATACAAAAGTCAGTAAAATTTGAACCTTCAGTAATTGGTGTACCATTTTTATCGGTAGTAATTGCGGCAACCCCTATTGCTTTCGAAAAAGCATCCTGAAATAATTGTAAAAATTCTTCTCCAACTAAGTCTGTCAGCTTAACATTTTTATCATCTAAATAATCGAAGTTATCATTTGAATTTGATATGTTTTTCATATGTAACACCTTCCTTTTTACATGTAAGGATTATTATCCCACAAATCCTTCCTCACAAGTTTTTTTCTTATTGTATAGACAAGATATTATCCAAACTATTAACATTATATAATCATTATTCGTAGAAATATTCTATTACTTTATAACAACCTATATATTATTACTTCTCTTTGTTTTCTTCGTAACAAAGACCAAAAAAGATTGTGACCTGTTGCCACAATCTTTTCTATACATGATACGAAAATCTAATTTTTATCTAATATTAAACACTCTTTATCTTCCAGACAACACTTTGGTAATCTCCTTCTAAGACAGGTACTGGAATACCTGCATACATAAGTTCATCTCCTCCGTAAATCCCTTCTTTTCCTTCTATAGTGTAATTCTTTTTTGCGTCAAGTCCCTTGAATTTTATTCTTTTAATAGGACCATTAGGAACTGCTAAAACACTAAAATATGCAGCAAAAGCTTCTGTTTTGTCCTTGGATACTATGATCCAGGAAGTATCATTTCCTTCGAAAGGACTTAATAATCTATACATATCACCAAATTGTATTATATGTCTAAGTTCTTTATATTCGGCTATCTGCTCCTTGACATGTTCCTTTTCATCTTCCGTAAATTTCGTTAAATCAAGCTCATAACCAAAGTTACCAGACATAGCTACATCGCCTCTAGTTTTGAGCGATGTATTTCTGTGAACTTGATGATTAGGAACTGCGGAGACATGAGCTCCCATAGTGCTTACAGGATATACGATGCTAGTACCATATTGTATTTTTATTCTCTCTACTGCATCTGTATCATCACTGGTCCAAGTCTGTGGCATATAATAAAGCATCGCTGGATCAAATCTTCCGCCACCACCAGAACAGCTTTCAAATAGAATATTAGGAAAATTTGCTGTTATTTTATCCAAAACTCTATATAAGCCAAGCATATACCTGTGTGCAGTCTCTCTCTGTCTGTCTGGTGGCAGAAGTTCTGATCCAATCTCCGTCATATTTCTGTTCATATCCCATTTTACGTAGCTTATAGGAGCACTTCTAAGTACATCGGAAACAGCTTTTATAATATATTCACATACATCTTCTCTAGATAGATCAAGTATAAGCTGATTTCTTGCCAGTGATCTGCTTCTATCTGGTACATGCAAGCACCAATCTGGATGTGCTCTATATAAATCACTATCTGGTGACACCATCTCTGGCTCAAACCATAAACCAAATTTTAAGCCTGTTTTATTAATTCTCTCTGCAAGATCTTTAAGACCATCAGGAAGTTTTTTCTTATCAACCACCCAATCTCCTAATGAGCAATTGTCACTATCTCTTTTCCCAAACCAGCCATCATCAAGTACAAAAAGTTCTATGCCAAGTTGTTTACCAACCTTTGCAATAGCCTCTATTTTTTCAGCATTGAAGTTAAAATATGTAGCCTCCCAGTTATTTACGAGCACTGGTCTTGACTTATCTCTATATTCACCTCTGCAAAGTCTACTTCTATATAAATCATGATATGTTCTAGACATACCACCTAAACCATCAGATGAATAAACCATCACAGCTTCAGGGGTCTGGAATGTCTCCTTAGGCTTTAAAAGCCATGAAAAATCGAAAGGATTTATACCTATTGAAACCCTTGTAGTATCATATTGATCCACTTCCGCCTGAGCAATGAAATTTCCACTATAAACTAAGCTGAAGCCATAAACTTCACCATTATCCTCTGTAGCATCTTTATTTAATAGTGCAATAAATGGGTTATGTACATGGCTACTGGCTCCTCTTCTACTCATTATTGATTGATTTCCCTTGATTAATGGTCTTCTCTCAATATGTCTTTCTCTTGCCCAAGATCCATGCAGATGAAGGAAATCATAATTATAATTATCAAAATCAATACTCATACTTAAAGCCGATAATATTTTTAAATCAGTTGTACCTTCATTTATAAATCTAACATTTCTTGCTATTACATTATAATCCTTAAAAACTGTATAGCTCAATATAACTTTAAGACCAATAAGTTTGTCTATCATTGTTACTTCCAATGTTTTGGCTTCGTCCGCACTTTCTGCATATACTGCAGGTAATCCTGATAAAGCTGGTTTCCCGTTAATTATTTTATAAGAATCATATCTCAAATCAATTATTGTGGAACCATTTTCAAGCTGAATTGAGTATGCTGGAACGCGTAGATCTGTCTTACCATAAGCAGGATACTCCTGAGGAAACGTATCCAAAGACAGCAAACTATTACCCTCTTCAGGATTTGCTGAAAAAGAAACTCTTTGTGCTAATACTAGGAGCTCATCAATATTTACGTTATTAATTCTTCTTCCCCAGTAAGCATGACCAAGATATCCATTCTTATGTACTTGCATCACATAACTGGTTCCATTATCTTCTGTTCCTGACTGCAAATGAAATACTCTTTTTGAATCATCATAAATTATATTCATACTCCATTACCAATGCCAAATATTAGTATATTATAAAATAATTAATCTTTAGCAAAGGTTTTCCACCTTCCTTTCATCATCCCTTAAGATTATGCTCATAACACCATTACCAAATTTAAATTTTAAAAAACCTTTTAAGTAAGACTACGTTAAGATATAAATTTATTATCTCTCTATATATTATACACAAGGTACCATTGCTATTCAAAAGAAAACTATACATTAATGTTATTTTTTCCTTCAACTCATGAATGTATCTTTGCAGAAAATCTGAAAATACTACTAATGAGGGGTGATTAAAATGACCAAAAAAACAATTAAATCCTGTGATTTTAAAACGCCAATTGAAAGGCATATAACTGCATCCTGGGCTAATATCGCAGAAACCAAACCTGTTTCTAATGTTACTATTCCAAGTAATACGGAGATTAGAAATGCAAAAGATTGGGTTGACGCCAACGAGAAATAAGTAAAAAATGGTTGCACCCTCTGTCGGCTAGTTCCGCTGCGTTAAGCAATTACACCCTTGCCTTTATGCGGATTTCCGGATTCCTTACGAGGACGCTTACGCTCTGACGTCGGAATCTACACGAAAATCCTGTAAAGCCAAGGGGTAATTGCTAAACTCGCTCCAATGCCTCCGCCGGGTGCAACCATTTTTAATTCCCAGACTCTTAATTTTTACATAATACTATTATTTTATTATTTCTATTGTATTCTTCTCGTAATTCACTAACTTTAAAATATATTACTGCTTCTTTTTAATTACTTCGTAAATATGGTGTGAACATTTTTATATTTAGTACTCATCTTTTTTGTTTTAAGCCATAGTATCTTAGTATTAACCAAAAGTTATTCATAATTGATTGTTCTATATAAATTCCTACGAAAATTAAATAATAGCACTCTTTCTATTTTAGGCAACACTAAGCTAGACTGGCCTATTTAGGCTAGTCCCAAGCTTTGTATTTTATTTCATATTCTTAGACAGGGGCTTTTTCT
>NZ_MZGV01000068.1 GCF_002029235.1 Clostridium oryzae | reverse complement strand
CCTTTAACCAACTCTATGTATTTACAAAGTATTATTTTCTATATTACTTCTTCCAAATTTTTTCTTGTTTATTTATTAGTATTTTCTTAAGAGCTATCTTCATATTACTTCGTATATTATATAGTTACATCCTTTCAACAACACATATAATTTATTCATACACAGTTAAAAGTTATCCACAGTTCCCAAAAACATAAATTCCTAGAGGCCAAAAAAAAGAAATGTTGTGGCACTACGGAGATTGATACGTTCATTAAGCACTCTATATCTCCTTCGTGCCGCAACATTTCCTATGCCCTAACTCTTAATATTAATTAATCACTTTTTATGTCTAAAATTGCATTTTGAATCAGTTTCATATCCTGTGATTGGAGTATCTCATTTACATATATAATAGGGGTATTAACTTTATAATTAATATGAACTGAGCTAAGTATGAAGTCATATTTACTATTATCAACATTAGGAAATTGATACATATCTATAATATCAAAACAGTTTACATACTCCTTAAATTGATTTAATATTTTATATTTTTGCAGTTGAGCAGAACTTCTTCCCATTGTACTAACTAACAAAATACTTTTTTTATCCAACTTTTTCTCCAGCTTTTCAAGCGCAAGACCGATATACAAAGCAATATAACCTATCTCATCTTCATTTACGACTAAATCAACCTCATCTTGTATAACCTTTCCTGCAATTTCTGCTAATCTAAATGCGTGAGCATAATTCATTTTTATATCATTAATCATAGGATTTCTGTTGATGAGTCCTAACTTCAGCCTTATAAGAAGCGGATCTAAATGAAGACATAATACCTTTCTAAATTCCTCATCATTATGTAAATCTACCTCTGATTTTTCATTTATATCAAATATAATTTTTTCTACAAGAAGCTTTGCCATAATAGAGCTATTAAAGGTCTCACTTTCATTTTGGATTAAAATTTTCTTTCCCAGCAAATGAATAGTGAGATATGCTACTTCACTTACCGGCCATATTTCATTGAACTTTGATGATAGAATTTGTGAAATCTCACTAGCCACCACGTATTCCCTTTCACTTTTTAGAAAATTAATCTGCTTCTCTTCAAAATGAACATAGTTATAAAATCTTGCCCTTCTTAACGATATAATAACATGAATCACAAGGTTTTGAAGTGATACATCCGAAATCATAACTTTATACTTTTGCAGTACATCAATAAGAGTTGACTTTATAGTAAATACCTCTTCTCTATTCACTGAGCTATTGAAAAGTACACTTTCCTCAGCGAAGTAACCTTTATCCGCTGAAGAATGGAAAAAGAATTCTGAAATACAAAGACGCTTGCTTATTTCACTTCCTTCTATAAAGATACCATACCCCGGCTTCTGCTCAAGTCTAAGATCATACTTTCCTATTTTCTTTCTAACTTCTTTCAGTTCTGATGTGAGAGTTGATCTGCTTACACATAATTCATCCACAAGTTCTTCTATTTTTATAGGGAAATCAACAGTAATAAACTTCTTTATCAAATAGTTTACCCTATCATCTGAATCGTCTGGTATATCTTCATATTGAGCAACTTCTTTTATTTTCAGTGTATTTAGAAACTCTCCAAACAATTTATAATTAGTTATAACTATTTTATAGCCAATACCAGAATGAGATTCTAAATTTGCGCCATGCTTTTCAATCTCATCCTTTATTTTTCTTATATCATCGCGTATAGTTCTAGACGTAACATTTGCTATTTGTGCCAGAGCTTCACTTGTTATATATTCTTTTTGGTTTAATAGTTCATGCAGAATAACCTTTTCTCTTTTCCTCATATTGTTCCCCCAAAATTAATACTGTAGACATTTTCTCTTATGTAGCTTAACTAAATGTATCTTTCATTCTACTATAATATATATTGTAGTGATATACCAGGATAAATTAGGCGCTATATTACTCTGACTTTCGTCTCTTTTCCATTGTCGGCATCACAGCTGATAATATTAATACTAGCAAAGATATGATTATTAGTATAATAAACAGAACATGCAGAGAACTGTTTAGTGAAAGCCTTATCTGTTCACCAGTTACAACAGTGCTGTGAGCAGAAGATTTGTATATATTGCTCGGATTTACTCCTTCTATCCCAAGATTTGAAAAATATTTTACTATAAATACATTGAATATACTTCCAAATACACTTACCCCTATTGTTTGTCCTAGAGTTCTGAGAAGTGAATTAGTTGCTACAGCTGATCCTCTCTTGCTGTACTCTACTGATTCTTGAACTATTATAGTTAAAGTAGTAAAAGCCCCACCGAATCCAAAACCCATTATTGAAACGTACACTATTAATAATAACAGTGAAGAATTTGTACGTAATGTAATCAGCAATATTACACCTACTAACAAAATTACATTAGATATCAATATTACCGCTTTTCCTCCGCGCTTTACTATTTGCTTTCCTAAAATAACAGAAGCTACAAGCCAGGTGATTGACATAGGTGCAAGAACCAGTCCCGACACCTTTGCATCAAACCCCAAAACATTTTGAATGTATATCGGCATATAGACATCTGAACCTATTAGTATAGCTGAAGCTAAAAAACTGATTAAATTTACTATTGTACTTGACTTCGTAAATATATCAAACGGAATTATTGGTTCTTTTGCTTTTCTTTCTATAGAATAAAATGCTAATGAAAATGCAATAGTTATTATTACTGAAATTAGAATAAATATATTACGGTTTAACCCCATACTTCCAGTTGATAAAAATATATTAAGAAATATAAGCATTGCTGCTGATAAAGTAATAATTCCTGCAAAATCTATATTATGCTTCTTCTTTTCAAAGTTTTCATCTAGATTTTTCTCAAGAAGAATAACAGATAATATTCCAAATGGAATATTGATAAAAAATATCCAATGCCAGGACAATGTATCAATTAAGATTCCGCCAACTAAAGGGCCTACTAGGCTTGCAATTCCCCATACTGTGCCTATACCACCTTGAACCTTTGGTCTTTCTTCCAGCGTAAATACGTCTCCAACAATCGTATACGTAACTGTAAATATTGCACCTGAACCTATTCCTTGAAGTGCACGAAAACTGATAAGCATATATATATTCTGTGACAATCCACATAGAAAACTTCCAATTAAAAATATAATTATTCCAATAGAAAGAATTTTTTTTCTTCCATATAGATCCGATAGCTTGCCGTATATAGGTGTAGAAATTGCAGAGGTTAATAAATACACAGAAAACACTGAACTAATGATTTCAAAACCCTGCAAATCCCTTACTATCGTCGGAATAGCTGTAGTTACAACTGTCCCTTCAATTGCTCCCAAAAACATAGCTACCATTAATGCTATTACTATGTTTCTCTTTTTTGCATCCATTACTTAGATCACTTCCTTAGTTTTACTTATTCGTCAGACTTTATAATTATATATAATATTACAGCATTTGTACAATAGCAGTATCCTGGAAATGTTGTGACACTACGGAGATTGATCCGTTCATTAAGCACTTGTAACACGAATTTTATGTGAATTTCCTAAAGAGTAAAAAAATTACGATTCCATAATATTAATGGAGTCGTAATTTTCTTATTACCATTATTAATAACAATCAAATGCAATTTCATCAGAATTATAATATTTTAATATTCTCCTAGTTCCTTTAGTAAAACTCCAGAATCAATAGGTTTGCTAATATAGCCTTTAGCTCCTAGCTCTATGCATTGATCTTTCACTTTTTGATGTCCCACTGCTGACATAATAAATACAACTGCTGCTGGTGCAATTTTTAATATATCAGTCAGTACTTCAAGACCATCCATAGTAGATTCTGTCATGTTTAAATCCAAAAGTACAATATCTGGCTTTTCGCTATTAAACATCTCCATTGCAGTTACTTTATCTACTGCTTCAACTGCTGTATACAGACCATCCTTTTCAATAATCTTTTTAACAAATTTTCTCATAAACGATGAATTGTCAACAATTAATACTTTTTTCATTTCTTAAACTCCTTTGTATATCTTTTTACAAAAATTTTTTACTTATTTGTGAATAAATTCTAATGACACGTATCTTTTATTTGAGTAAAAATATTAATGCATTCATTTAACTCTTGGTCTTTAGCCGCTTTTTCAAGCTTTTTAGCTAATTCATAAATAGAAGTTATTCTCAGTGTTCCAGATGAACCTTTTAGCTCGTGAGCTAACCCAGCCAGTTTACTAAAATCACTGTTATCAATAGCAATCGTAATGCCTGCTATTAAATCAAGTAAACATTTTATGTACTCTTCTAGTAGTTCTTTTGCATCTTCTCTATCAAGTCCAGTAGCCTCTACCAAACTATCAATATTATTTTCTATTACGTTATTATAATCGCCTTTCCCATTTATTTCTTTAATACTGTCTTCTATCATTTTAAACATAATATCAAAATTGATAGGTTTACTGATATAAGCATCCATTCCTGCCTGAATACATTTCTCACAATCACCCTCCATAGCATTAGCAGTCATTGCTATAATCTTTGTATGCTTTCCATCACCTTCCATGGATCTTATCTTAGATGTACATTCATATCCATCCATTACAGGCATCTGGCAGTCCATAAAAATAACATCGTAATCTTTTTCTGATGCTGCTTTTAAGGCTTCACTGCCATTCATTGCTATATCACAAACCATATCATGCGTTTTAAGTATACTAATAACTATCTTACGGTTCATTTCATTATCATCAACCAGTAAGATTGACGGATTATATGTATTCTTAGCTTCTTTATTAGTGTGTTTAGGTGAAGTTTTATTGCCTTCCTCTTCATTTACCATGCCTAATTCAATGGCTATACATCTAAGTAAATCATCTCTTTTAACAGGTTTTGTTAAATTTGAAGAGAAGCCATATTCTTTTGCAGCTCTAATTTCTCCCTTTTGAGTTACTGAAGTTAAAAGTATAAGCTTAATATCCCTAGCAAAAGGTATTGTCTTTAATGTAGTTGCGATTTCATAAGCATTCATGTCAGACATTTGATACTCTATAATAGCTACGTTTATTTTATTCTTGGTATTTGCGTTTGAAATTACTGTGGTTATTGCACTTGCAGCGTTATTAGCTTCAAATACATTACTTCCAGTTTCCTGAAGGTATGCCCTAATTATATTTTTATTATTTTCATTATTATCAACAATCAAGATATTCACGTTATCAAGTTTTTTGAACAAATCCTGACGTTTAGGTGCCATTTTTGAGATCTTCATCTTAACATCAAATTTGAAAGTAGAACCAGTACCTACTATACTTTCAACACTGATTTCACCGCCCATTAGCTTAACCAACTCACTAGATATAACAAGTCCAAGACCAGTGCCTCCATACTTCCTTGTTGTAGACGCGTCTGCCTGATTAAAAGGCTTAAATAGCTTATGTATATCATCTTTACTGATTCCAATTCCAGTATCTTTTACTTTAAATTGAATTACTGCAATTTCATTCTCTTTCTCCATATAGTCAACAATAACCGAAATCTCGCCTGCTTCGGTAAATTTTACTGCATTACTTATAATATTATTTAATACCTGTTTAAGCCTTGCAGGATCGCCAATAACCTCTTCTGGAACATCTTCTTTTACCATAACATAAATTTCTATCCCTTTTTCTACTGCTTTAGGGACAAAGAGTGAGACAGCATCATCAATTGCAGTCCTTAAATTAAAATTAATATTTTCTATAGTTAACTTTTTAGCTTCAATTTTTGAAAAATCTAATATATCGTTAATAATATAAAGCAGCATCTCTGAAGCAGATTTTGCCTCGTTTACAAACGCTTTTTGTTCCAAAGACAGCTTGGTAGACTCCAATAGCTCAAGGAATCCAAATATTCCGTTCATTGGTGTTCTTATTTCATGAGACATATTGGCAAGGAACTGACTTTTTGCAATATTTGCTGCTTCTGCCTGCTCTTTTGCTTTATACAGCTCATTCTCGGCCTTTCTCTGCTCTGTAATATCCTCAGCCGTACAAATAAGGTACTTAATATTGTTAGCTTTATCTCTCTGAGGCTTACTTTTAATTTGGAGCAGTCTGCTTTCTCCCTTCCAATTTTTAATCTCAAATTCCTTTTCCCACGGGGCATTCTTTTGAAATAGCTCCCAATTAATTTCAGACAACCTATTTGCAGTGTTTATATCAAACACATCATATAAGTCTTGATATTCTAAATCACTCCTACGCTTTCCAAAAAACTGCGCATGAGCCTCATTAACAGTTGCATAAGAAGTAACATTCCTTAAGGCCCAAATCTGTGATTGAGAGTTATTTAACAATATTGCTTGTCCATTAATTGTTAATTCATATGCTCTTTCTTTTACGATTCTAGATCGTGTACATGGAAAAGCTAGTGAAATATCCTTCAATATTTTGATTTGATTCTCTTCCCACTTTATTGACTTTGTGAGGCTTTCATACCCTGCAAATCCAACTAACTTATTTTCATTTTTTAACGGAACTATAAGACATGCTTTTATTCCTTCTGTCGAAAATGCTTCTTCCTCGAATATTGCTTCAGGAGGCAATTCTTCTTTGCTGTTTATTGCGATAAAATCCTTCTCCTTAATAGTACGAATTAACCAAGGAAAGGCATAGACTGCTTCATCTTCTTCAACTTCTCTTTTGGGTTTTATTTCATTCTTATTCCATTGACATTCAATATTCATAAAGGTAGGATCTTCGCAAAAGTAGTATAAGTAAATCCTATCCAAATCAAATAATACTCCGATTTGCTCCAGTGTTTTTTTTAATTCCTTGTTATAATTAGTACTATCTAAATCTAGAAACTTCTGAAAAGTATTATAAATTAATTTTAAACTATCATTGGAATAACTGATATTTATGTAACTATCTTTACTGCTCATAAAAATCCTCCCAAAATTTAAAATTCACAGGTATCTGTAATAAAAAGTGTTAATTCCTTTAATAAATCAACTTCATAGGGTTGTGAAATCAAATTTCCAGCACTATCGTAGATTATCTTTATTACTGGTCTCGTCGGCATTGAATTATTCTGTTTTACTACTAGCCCTTTTTCATTTGAATTTAAAACAACACAGCTTCCCGTTGGAAAAGCAGCTATATTCATCGTAAATTTTCTTACTATTTCTGCGTCAAAATATGTATTACTCATAGCAACAAGATACTCGATAATCTCTGATACAGTTTTATGTTCTAAATTATTTCGACCTGATATCATATTATCAAATACATCACATATAGAAACTATCTTTGCAATTTGATTTATCTCATCGCCTCGTAATTTTAGCGGATACCCACTGCCATCATTTCTTTCATGATGCATTAACGCAGCTACCTTAATGTATGCATTCCAAACATACTGCTTTCCTAACAAATCGTATCCAACCTTCGGATGCATCATTTCAATATATTTATCTATTTCTTCCCTCGTCTTAAGCTCAGCTAAAAGTTTCTTGTCATTCATTATTTTTATCTTACCTATGTCATGAAGCATTGCACCTGTAGCTATGTCCTTAAGCTTTAACATACTGTATCCCATATGGGTTCCTATTATCGTAGCTAGTACACTAACATTTACAGAATGCGAATATATATTATTGTCACTTGAACTTATCTCTGCAACATTTATTAATACATCTTTGTTTGACAATACATCTTCAAGTATTGAATTTACAGAATTCATTACACTGCTGTTATAAGTCTTTCCTTCTCGGCAATATGTCTCTATCATTTCCTTAACAGCTTTCTTACTCATTTGCCTTGTTTTTTCGGAAATGCTTTCTTCGATAATTAGATTTTTCGATATGTCGTCATCTATAAATACTGAACTTATCCCAAGTTCTTTAATTCTCTCTATGTAAAAAGGTTTTAATTTCACTCCAGCGTTAAGCAAAACTCGACCTGATCCATCATAAATCTGCTTTCCTAGGATTTCATCTCCCTTTAGGTTAGCGACACTAACAATTCTCATACGAACCTCCAAATGTGATAATTTATTGTCTACTAAACAGTCAAAAGTTCTTATAATTATACAATTAGCACACTATAAAATTCAGTGTGTTTACACAAACTAAACTCTAAGCATAGACATTATTAGCATCAATTCTTATTAAATATATTAACATAATTTCATACCTTTGACTACCATAGCAAAAAATCGGCAAATATTGCCGATTTTTTACAAAAACAAAAGTAAAAAACTTTATTTTTTATTTTGAAGCAAACTATTTTTTATTCCATAGGTAAAGTACACAATAAAACCTATTGCAATCCATATTACAAAACCTATCCACGTTTTTAAATGTAATCTCAATAGTAATAAGATACAGCATAAGATAGTTATTATCGGCGTAAAAGGCACTCCTGGGCATTTAAATACCCTTTCAAAGTTAGGCATAACTATTCTAAGACGTATAACAGAAAGAGAAACAACTATAAATCCCAGCAAGGTACCTATACTTAAAAATTGTACGATGATGTCAAGAGGCAAAAATCCTGCTATTAATGCTGCTATAGAGCCTGTTATTATGGTTGAAATATATGGTGTTTTGTGAACAGGATGAATTTTTGAGAAAAACTTTGGTAAAAGCCCGTCTCTTGACATCCCAAGGAATACCCTAACTTGACCATACAAAACAACTAATAGCGTAGACATCATTCCAATAATTGCTCCAGCTCCAACTAGAGATGATCCCCAGTATATACCGACTCTGGCTAACGCACCAGGTACTGCATTTTCAGAAATTATTTCTTTAAATGGCACCAGACCAGTAAGCACAAACGCAACAGAAATATATAATACACTTACAACCGCCAGACACATAATAAGCCCTAAGGGCAAATCTCTTTTTGGATTTTTAGCTTCCTCTGCCGAAGTAGAAATAGCATCAAAACCGATGTATGAAAAAAATATGGTTGCCGTACCTGCAAATATTCCTTTCCAGCCATATGGATTAAATGGTTTATAATTAGATACATTAATGTGCGTTGCTCCAAGAATTATAAACAATAAAATAATTGCTATCTTGACTGCAACGATTATATTATTTACTTTTGCACTTTCCTGCATTCCATAACATAAGAGTGCTGTAATTATTGTAATTATAAGTACTGCTGGAAGATCAACAATGCCCCCGTTACTTGGGGATGCTGTTATTATCTTTGGAAGATGGATACCCATATTTTTCAAAATGCCTAAAAACGTACCGGACCAGCCCGACGCAACGGCACTGCCGGCAACTAGATATTCAGCCGTTAAACACCAGCCAATAAACATCGCTATAATTTCTCCAAAAGCTATATATGAATAGGAATAAGTACTACCAGCGACTGGAAACATAGTAGCTAGTTCTGAATAACATAATCCGCAAAAACATGCTATTATGGCTGCCAAAACAAAAGAAATAATTACTGCAGGTCCTGCTGCACGAGCTCCTTCTCCAGTAGCAACAAATATACCAACTCCAACAACTGCACCTATTCCTAAAGCTCCTATATCCTTAGCCGTTAAGTTTTTCTTTAAGGACGTCTTTTCTATTGATTCGAGTACTTCTTTAGTGGTTTTCTTTTTCCAAATGTCCATTCTTTCCTGGTTCCTCCTTAGCATATCAATACCATTTGATAATAATATGATATTTTGTGCAAATTATTATCTATATTTCAATATTATTATCGACATTTTAATATTATATATAGGTTAAACGATTTAATCAATGAAAAAAGCAAAAAAATATTATTATATTTTAATATGTATACAAAAAACACGCCATAGAAAAACTATCGCTAATTTCTCCATGGCATGTTTAATTAATCTCTAGGAATTTATATCGAACAATCAATTGCTAATCACTTTTGATAACTATAAGATACTCTTGCTTAAATTTTATATGATTGGATTTCCAGCAGCTTTATATATATCGTACCACTCATCTCTAGTAAGATTAACATCAGAAGCTTTGCAGATATCCTTTATACGTTTAGGATTCATAGAGCCTGCTATGGTCTGAATCTTAGCTGGATGCCTTAAAATCCATGCTATAGCTATAGCAGTGTTTGTTACGCCATATGCTTCAGCGTATTTATTAATTATCGCATTCAATTCCTTAAAATCATCATTATCTAGAAATACACCTTCAAAGAAACCGTGTTGAAGCGGCGACCATGCCTGTATCGTTACATCTTTAAGTCTACAATATTCAAGCACACTTCCATCTCTGTCTACAGCTCTAGGAAAATAGGTATTTACATTGAGTCCAGAATCTATCATACTGGTATTTGTTACACTGAACTGCAGTTGGTTAACAATAAGCTTATCGTTTAAATACTTGCTTAACAGTTCCATCTGCATAGGGTTATGATTGCTTACACCAAAATATCTTACCTTACCGCTGCTTCTTAGTATTTCAAAAGCCTCTGCAACCTCTTCAGGTTCCATGAGAGTATCTGGTCTATGCAATAAAAGTATGTCTATGTAATCTGTTTTAAGCCTCCTCAGGCTTCCTTCAACTGATTTTAATATATGTTCCTTCGAAAAATCATATAACCCATCCCTTATTGCGCATTTAGTTTGAATTATAACCTTTTCTCTAAAGTTATCATTCATCTCTGCAGCTTCTGAGAATATTTCTTCTGATTTTCCTCCACCATATATATCTGCATGATCAAAAAAGTTTATACCTTCCTCTAAAGCAGTATGAATCGCATCTGCAGCTTCCTTTTTAGAAAGTTCTGCCATTCTCATGCAGCCCATCGCAATTTCTGAAGCCATAATTCCGCTTTTACCTATATTTACATTCTTCATTAACTAACACTCCTTATTAATACTATTTATCAGTTAAACTATAACATATATTCCTAAAAAGAAACATAATAAATTCATAGGAATTCAGCACAGCTGAATTCCCACCTTCACTTTTCTCTTGTCTCTTTACTCTTTAGTGGTCTATCTTGATATTAATTACAAGTATTCCTTAAGTGGTAATTAATATCTATTCATAAAATTAAAAACTCCGTAAGATTCATATTGAATATTACGGCATTCGGAGCAATTCTTAGATTCTCAACGATTATAGTTTTCATTTTTAATTTATATTATAAAATTCTATTAAGTCCACCAAAATTTTTCTCGAAATGAATTAATCCATACTCTGAACTGAAATCATCAGTAATGTTTTTTACATAAGCAAAAGCTCTGCCATTTTCTATGTCTAGCATATCCCGCTGCCATTCATTTCTATACTTTGAAACGCAAAGCATATTATAAAGTTCTCCAAACTCAGCAAATCCATGTATTACATGATATACAAGACTTCCGCTTTTCTGTTCGTATTCCTTAACTATTCTTTGCTGCTGTTCATCAAGCCAAAGTAACATTCCACCATACTCTGAAAGGTTTAATTTGTTTTCCTTATCAAACTCTCTAATAATATCTTCACTTAATTCTAATTTTTTCATTCTCTTTAAAGCCTCATTTTTCTGTTCAACTCTAGTCATACTACAGTTCCTCTTAGAATTATTATATACATATTGTACCATTTAAGTAATATTACGTCTATAATCTAGAATTAAATTTAATATTCAATTAGCTTTTCCTCAGCTTCCTGATCTTTCTTATTTATTTTTCTTACCGGAATCTGAATCTCCGTAAGCCATTCCTCTTCCGAGTCTTTATTCCAGACACCATCAATATAAGATTCTCTTAAATCGCCAGCAATTTCAAAGCAATTTTCCTCTATCCATTTTAATGCAGCAGCATAGGCCTTAGGAAACTCTGCATATGAACCTTTATGAAATACGCAGGCAGCCGTTTCAACCTTCTCAATCACTTTAAATGTCAGAATATCAGAATCCTGCTTTTTCTCAGTAACTGCCTCACATATCTCAACATCTATATCTTTTTCCTTGTATTCACCATCATGATAACTGGTAAAGCAATATTCCGGTACTGCACATATGCATCCAAGCCTCTCCATTTCTGCTCCCATAGAAGGCATAACACTGAACAAAGCTTCATAACCTGGAATCACCAATCTTCTTGATGCAACGATCACTTCTGGTAACTCCTTCAAAACAACATGATACTCACGATCAACGCCCTTCTGCAAAAGATAGCATTCCACTTGAGATAGCTTCATTGTCTCTTCAGCTATCTTTTTTATTAATTCGCTCTTCTTTTGCATAAGCAGCTTTTCCTCAGGCATTCCCTCCTGAACTTTTTTGATTTCCTCAAGACTAAATCCCATCTGTCTCAATGCCAGTATTCTATGCAGAACTGGCAGTTGAGCAGAAGTATAGTAACGATATCCATTTTGCTCATCTATATGGGCAGGTTTTAAAATACCAATATCATCGTAATGCCTTAGAGTCTTAATTGTAACTTGATTCATCTGAGAAAATAATCCTATTTTATATAAGCTAACCTCTTCTTTTCGTTCACATCTATATTGCTCGTCCATATTTGCCTCCTTATAATATCTCAATAACTATTCCCATCTAAAGGTCTTAACTGATACTAATATTCCTACTATAGTCCATATAAGCATGACAATTACCGGTAAAATTAAGTTTTGATGAAACAAACCTAAAGAATACCCCTTTAGCAGCTTAATTCCCTGAGTCAGCGGTAAAAAATCTGAAATCCGCTGCAACACCTTCGGAAAAATCTCATAGGGTACAGTCGCCCCTGATAAAAGCAGCATAGGAAAATAAACAACGCTGCAAACTACATTTGCAATTTTTATATTTCTGCAGACACTTGCCATAAGCATTCCAATGCTGTACATTGATATCATCACAAGAAAATACGATAAAATGAAGCTAAGCTTAGAGCCCCTCATCTCATAGCCGAAAAACAGCTTTACAGCTGCATATACCAGTACTGATGAGATAATAGAAAGTATAATGTTTTTAATTACCTGTATTAATAGTAACATAACCGGACTTACTGGTGTTGTAAAAAAATGTTTTAATATTTTCTTGTCCCGATAATCTGCAACAGTAAGCGGTATTCCCATAAAAGCTGTTGCACAAATTCCAACTGTGATAAGAGCTCCAAAGGAACTCTGCAGCAGTGTATAATCCGCTCCATGGTAAGCAGGTTTCGAGCCTGAGACAACTCCTACCAATATAATGATGGCTACTGGCATACAAACTCCGAAAAATATGCTGTCTGGGCATCTTAAGCCTAATAAACTCTCTATCTTTAATAATTTAAGAAATCTTTTCATGCTGCTCCGCCTCCTCCATATACCAGATATATGCCTCTTCCAGCCTGTCATAAGGGCTTTTTTCTATTACTTTTTTAACACTTCCGCTTACTACTTCTTTCCCGTTTCTTATAATGCAAACTCTGTCACACAACGCCTCTACTTCATCCATATAGTGCGAGGTTAAAAAGATTGTTGTCTGTTTTTCCTTTAATGACTCAAGGTGTTTCCAGACTTCTCTTCTGGCTAACGTATCCAATCCAGTAGTAAGCTCATCTAGGAATAAAACCTCAGGGTCTGGTATTAATGCAAGCAATACAGAAAGCTTCTGCCGCTCTCCTCCAGACAAGTTTGCCACTTGTTTTTTCTCAAATCCAGAAAGTCGAAAATCTGCTAAAAGTTTTCTGTAATCTGCTGGTGCCTTGTACAGAGCAGATATTTCCTCACACAATTCACCCACTTTAATTCCATCTTGATAAGAAGACTGCTGCAGCTGTACCCCGACCTTCTCAAATAATTTCCTTCGATGAGAAACTGGATTCATGCCTAGAATACTAACCTCTCCACTCTCAAATTTCTTCAATCCTAAAACACAATCAATAGTAGTAGATTTTCCAGCTCCATTGTGTCCAAGAAGTCCAAAGATTTCCCCTCTTTTAACACTGATAGATAAATCCTCCACAGCCACTTTATCTTTGTAACATTTTCTCAAATGCTTGATACTGATACTGTCCTCCATGTTAACCTCTCCTTTCAAATATATACTTTTTTCGCTTTCATTGAGAGTATATATTCTCCTGTAACAGGAGAGTCAAGATAAAAAAGATTACATCCTACGTAGGCTAATTCCGTTCATTAAGTAATTACACCACATCTTTGAGGCAAATTTCCTAATGGCTCATAACTCGGCTGCGCCTCAAACAATTCGCCATCTTAACGGAAATTTCCCTCAAAGACATGGGTAATTACTAAACTCACTCCAAATGCCTACTTCTGATGTAATCTTTTTTATGCCCTATCTCTTAATCTTTATATAATATTTTTATTTTATTACTTCTATTGCCTTAACATCTTAATTCACTAACTTCAGAATATTTTACTGCTTCTCTTTAACTTCTTCGTAAGCACACTGTACCGTTTTTTCATTTAATGTTCATCTTTCTTACCATTTAGGTGTATAACCTGATTTTAATGAAGAGTTATCCACAATTGGCAAAGCACATAATTTCCTTAAGACTAAAAAAAGTATTATTTTCTATATTTCTTCTCTCAAATTATTTTTCTTGTTTATTTATTTATTAGTATTTTCTTAAGAGCTATCTTCATATTACTTCATATATTGTATAGTTGCATCCTTTTAGTAACACAAAATTTTATGTAAATTTACTAACTTCAAAAAAACTGATGAATGCTTTATTTCATCAGTTTTACTAATAAAACCACTTATCTTTCATTTATTTATACTTTTCAGTCAGCCTATCCAAAATTTGAATATAGGTTTCAATAACCTTCTCATCTTCTGCCTGTTTTTCAAAATCAACCACTCTTTCATCTATACCCTTAAGTATCTCTGGTGAAAGGCTTCTTTCAGCATAAGTATATACCACCTTGTTTTCCTTATCTATATGTCTCTGCAGAAGCTTGGTGTAGCCAATAGCATTAGCAATAATATCTGCCTTATTCTCATAATCATCCTTGCCTCTGTACTGTTTTGCTGCAGCTTCAAGCTCAGAAATAAAAAGTCTTCCCATATCATGCTCTACAAGCATTCCGTGAGTTATAAGATTGTTTCCAATCTCTCCAAGCTGCTTCACCATTTCTTTAAATAGAATCTGTTCTTCTTTCCCATGATGATGCTTATCTGCATAATTTCTAGCGAAGCTTACCATATCAAGAAAATCCTCAGTGCAAACCTCCTCGCCCTTAAGAATTCCAATGCATGCATTTCTTACGGCCCTATTAAATTTAAGAATATTATCATGCTCTGCTACCATTAACTCAATGCTGTACATTATTTATCTCCTTTCTATCTTTCTGGTATTTTCATCCACAATCACATAATATAACTCCGAACCAAACAGCATACCATTTACAAGAGAATCTCTAAGTTTATAGTAAACAGATATATCTCCTCCGACTTGTTCCCAGTATGATTGATGTACACAAACATTTCGTTTCCAGGTTACTTCTATCTCTTCACTGGAAACTATCTCATTTGCTCTGTCACAAGGCATACCGTCAAGGAGTCTGTCATTTAGATATTTAAACACATCTGCAGGATATTCTCTGTCTTCAGGAGCATTCTCTTTTCCAAATACAAAGAAAACATCCTCAAGTTCAGCTAATAGATTTGAATCTTTGGCTAAAATACTATTGACTGCATAAGCAAGCCTATACTCAACAACAGATACTCTCTCCTGAAGCCATCCATGAATATTGCTTTCATCAATTATCTCTTCAAGAGGGCTATGTTCTAGATTCCCATATCTTTGCTGAAGCTCATGTCTTAATTCTGGTACAATGTCATTATCTTCTGAATAATTGATAACTCTTTCAACCAGCTCATTTTGAAACTCTATTTTATTATATAGCCAATAATGAATTGGGCCTAAAAATTTGCTCATATCATTTTTCCTCCATGTTTCTTAAAAGCGGGCATGACTCTTATCATACCCGCTCGTTATTAATTGATTTCTGCTAAATAAGAGTTTATTTTATTAATTAATGGATCTACAGCGATTCCTGCATCCAATTTTAAAATATCCCCGATAATCATAGTTTTATCTACTTGTTTCATAAATATTCACCTCGTATCATGTATCTTTTTGTCACGTGCCTGGCACTTGACTTAATTAAAGAATAATTTTATATCATCTTCTACAGTTCCGATGCCTGCAATTCCAAAGTTCTCAACCAATACTTTTGCAACATTTGGTGATAGGAAAGCTGGAAGTGTTGGTCCAAGATGAATATTCTTTACTCCAAGATATAATAGTGACAATAACACGATAACTGCCTTCTGCTCATACCATGCTATATTGAAGGCTATTGGAAGATCATTTATGTCCTGAAGTCCGAATACTTCTTTAAGCTTAAGTGCGATAAGTGCTAAGGAATAAGAATCATTACACTGACCTGCATCAAGTACTCTTGGAATTCCTCCGATATCACCTAATTGAAGTTTGTTATATTTATATTTAGCACAGCCTGCTGTTAATATAACTGCATCTTTTGGAAGTGCCTTAGCAAAGTCTGTATAGTAATTTCTAGATTTAGCTCTACCATCGCAGCCTGCCATTACAACAAATTTCTTTATAGCGCCTGATTTAACTGCATCTACTACTTTGTCAGCTAGTGCCATAACCTGATTGTGAGCAAAGCCTCCAAGGATTTCTCCAGTCTCAATCTCTGTTGGTGCTGCGCATCTCTTTGCATGTTCAATTATCTCACTGAAATCTTTGTATTCTCCTGGTTCGCCAGCTATATGTTTGCAGCCTGGGAAACCTGCAGCTCCAGTTGTATAAACTCTATCTTTGTAGCTGTCTTTTGGTGGGACGATACAGTTTGTTGTCATAAGAATTGGTCCGTTAAAGCTTTCGAATTCTTCCTTCTGTTTCCACCATGCGTTTCCGTAGTTTCCAATGAAGTGGCTGTACTTTTTAAATGCTGGATAATAATGTGCAGGAAGCATTTCTGAGTGAGTATAAACATCTACTCCTGTTCCTTCTGTCTGCTTTAATAACATTTCGAGGTCCTTTAAATCATGACCTGATATAAGTATTCCAGGTTTTGTGCCAACTCCTATGTTTACTTTTGTAAGTTCTGGATGTCCATATGTTGAAGTATTAGCTGTATCTAAAAGCGCCATACCATCTACTCCAGTTTTACCTGTAGCAAGCGTAAGCTGTATTAGCTCATCTACTGATAGTTTATCGTCTAAAATTTTTGCTAGTGCTTCCTGAAGGAAAGCATCCACTTCCTCATTGTCATACCCAAGTGCATTAGCATGCTTTGAGTAAGCTGAAAGTCCTTTTAGTCCATAAGTTATAAGTTCACGAAGACTCCTTACATCCTCATTTTCAGTAGCTAATACTCCTACTGTCTTTGCTTTTGCTTCCATCTCTGCTTTGTTAAAGCTTTCCCATAAAGCAGCTTGTGAAAGACTTTCCTTATTGTTTAGTTCAGCTAAAAGCTCCTTCTTTGTATTTAATGTCATAACAACTCTATCGAAAAATACATTTTCATCAAAATTTGCATTTGTGATAGTTGTAAATAAATTAAGAGTTATCATGTGGTTTATCTCTTTGCTTATTGTTTTTCCTTCTTTTCTAAGTTTCGTAGTTATTTCTGAAATTCCTTTTGTAGTATATATTAACAAGTCCTGCATGTTTGCAACTTCAGGCTGCTTTCCACATACTCCAACCTTTGTGCACCCGCTGCACCCTGCTGTTTCCTGACACTGATAACAAAACATTGTATTCTCCATATTCATATTTCCTCCTCAAATTTGTTGTTCATTTATTTGATGAGTTAATATTACTATGAATACAAATTAGTTTCCGTAACATATGTTACGGTAGCAAAAAAATGTTGTGGTATGCTGCGACTGTTCCGTTCGCTTAGCAATTGCTAAACTCACTCTATGTCGCTTACTACCACAACATTTTTTGTATCTATGTCCACAGAAAGCACTTTTAATTTATTTATGCTGCTGCTTTTTCTTTACTGGAATCCAGATTTCACTTTCATAATCATAAGAGCTGCAATCTCCATTTGAGTACATCTCAATATTCATTCCAGCTGCAATCTCATAGTCCGGATTACCTGGCAGCCACTCTTTAAAGATTTGAGTATTAACAGACTGTAACGCTCCCGGCATAGGGCCTGTACATTTGAATTTCGCCCATTCAAATGCTGGGATTTCAAATATCTTCATTCCTTCTGGTACACTGCCGCCGTTATATCTTCCTGCAATCATATACAGAAACTCTTTCTGTTTGGAATCATCTTCAATACAGATTCCAAATTCTCCAATCATACATTCTTCAATCACTTTTTGTACCTGTTCATTATTTTTTCCATCCGTGCAGTTATGACAAAATTCATTCCAAAACTTTGGAATCTCCTGATAGCCTGTCTCATACAAGAAATTTTTCTCATATCCAATAACCTTCATTGCGTCAAGCTTTTCAACTACATAATCCATATCATTTCCTCCTCTAACTGATACACTAATTTTAAGAGGTAAAAATATCTTTATTTTTTTGGTATCTCCTTTCATTTGCTTAGGAGATACCCCATGGAAACGGCTAAATGCCTTTGTAAAACTCTCTGGAGTGTCATACCCGTATTTATATGCTAAATCAATTATTTTTTCATCACCTGATATGACATCTAATGCAGCCATATAAAGTCTTCGATATCTAATATACTCACCTATGGAATATCCAGTTATAATTTTAAAACCTTTCTGAAAATAGAAAGGTGACATAAAAACTGCATCTGCTACTTCCTCAGGTCCTACACTCTCCAATAAGTGTTTTTCCATATAATCTATTGACAATCTTAGGCTTTTAATCCACTCCATCACTTTCACCCCTCAAGAATATTCTATATCCATGCTGTGACTTAATCCTGTCATTTTCTGCTTTCTAATGTCTATTTGAATTTCATTCTTTAGCATCTCAATGCTTGCAACCTGTCAAACCTAAATTTCTATATTACTGCTTTTCAATCCAAAACTCTGCTCAATGCCCATTCTTCTTACACAATCCAGCCAATCATATATCATATTCTTTATATGAATTATAAATCCGTAGAACCTATATCCTCATAACTAGTAAGTTTATATTTACTGTCACAAGTAAAAGTCCAATTTTCTCTTATCTTGACAGCAGGCATATGCATCATGTCACTATATGATTCAGTTACAATAAAGTTTACAGTCTTAGTTCCATCCTTTTTAACCGTTATCTTACTAATCTTATAACTGATGGTTTTTATAGTTACCTGCTCTTCTACTGATTGATCATACTGATTTTTCAAATCTGAAGCTGATATCTTCTTCTTCAATTTTTCTGACCACATGTCTCTTATCTTAGAATATTGTTTGTATGTTGTATGTTTGTAGTTAAAATTAGACCAGCTAGTTAATTTCTTAGCTATAGCGTTAAGCTTTTCATTTACACTGCTAGAAACAGCCTGTGGTATACTGCTTGTTGTCAAAACTAAACGTTGATTGCCTATTGAACTTACTGGATTAGTTGCAGTTCCTCCTGCTGTAATTGAAGCAGCAATCAAAGTTACTGCCATTAGTTGTTTAAACATTGATTAATTCCTCCTTTTTATAATATAATTACATATTACATCATATAGAAGTATAATTAAACAATATTCACCATAATATTGCAATTCATACCAACTAAATTTCCACCTTCACTTTTCTCTCTACTCTTTACTCTTAACTCTTACAAAAGCTCTTCCAGCACTTCCAAATTTACTATTCTAATCTCTTTCCGCTTAACATTAATAAGTCCTTCCTCATGCATTTTTACAAGTTCTCGAGACAATGATGGCCTTGCTACATTCAAAAAATCTGCAAATTCTTCCCTATTCATTTTCATTGTCACAACTTCATTTTCTCTGTTTTCCAAAAGATACGCAGCTATCTTCTGCCTAAGATTTCCGCTGGATAAAAGTTGAAGCTTTTGGTTCAAATAGTAAGCTTTCTGGGACAATATGCTAAGCATATTTCTGATAAGCTTAGAATGATGTTGACAGGCTTTATTACAGGTTTTATAAAAATATTCTTTAGGTATCTGAAGTACAGTTGATTTTTCAGTTGCCAGTGTGTAATAATCATAAGCTGACCTCTGTATAAAAAGATACACCTCACCAAATAAATCGCCGCACTCTTCTATGTTCGTAACTATTACTCTCTTACCTGAAAGTGAATCTTTGCATATAACAATAGACCCCTCAATTAAAACATACACATACTTAGGAGTATCTCGTTGTTCAAAAATTATTTCATTCTTTTCATATGTCTTTATCTCTGCTGACGCGCATTTTATTGCTTCTTCTACTTCCTTTTCTGTCATATCCAAAAATAATATACTTTCCATTAAAGCAGAAATCATGATGCACCACCTTCTAAGTTATCAAATTAGATAATTTGCGAACCAACGATGGGGGTATGACCTACCGGTCATTGCGCCCTTCGGGTTCTGTAAATTAAATAGCTGTTAATTATTTAATGTATCTTTTAAATATAAACTAAGTGCTATTGGATAAACGTTATTCTATGGAATAACAATTTTTTAATTTCTTCGAAGAAAACTAAAGTGCATCGCTAATTTTTTAGAAAGATAAAAAACCTCTTTTTAATTTGGAAATTGCTAAAACTAATATCCATTTTAATAGAGATAACCTTAAAAAGCTATCTAAGCAGGACAGGTCTTGGCTTCGAAGACCTGCTTCTTCGTAGAGCCCTGTCACGATTAATAGGCTTTTAAGTAGTTGGATTATTAAAAGAAAGTTAATTATAACAGTTTCCATATTGAAGAGAAGCCTTTAACTCTCTTTATAATTAAGATCACACTTAATAATCTACGAAGAAAAATTAAAGATACAACTTCATCAAATAACGTCTGTAAAATTAACGTGTAGAAATTTTAGAGACGGTACTTTAAAACTAGCAATCTATATAATTTACAGAGCCCGCAGGGAGCGTT
>NZ_MZGV01000067.1 GCF_002029235.1 Clostridium oryzae | reverse complement strand
AAATATTACTATCTTAAATATAGACACAAAAAAAAGTGTGTTTTCTTTCATATGGATCAAAAAGGATTAATGAAGGAATCATAATTTTAGATAATTATTTCCCGGTAAATATTGGAAATAAAAATATGTGAATTAATCTCTTAAAGAGTAAAAAAGGCTGCAATCGTAATTATCAAAACTAGTATACGAAGATTGCAGCCATTCCTTATTTATACAAGATTTGCTGTTAGTTTACTTATGATTGAGCTGTCTTCTGATACGTCTATCAATGGAATTCCTTGCGAAAGTACTTCATTTTTCTTAGAGAAGCTTTGTTTATTTTTCTCTAAATATAAAATACCTGTAGGAATACGCTCACCAAATTCCATTGATTTCTCTAAAGCTATGAGTTTATTGGATGGATCATAGCTCTCGTTAAGATGATAAACTCTATTTTTATAGTACGAGAATGTATTTATCTTATTAAACGATACACATGGCTGCAGTATATCCACCATAGCATAGCCATCATATTCAATAGCAGCTTTCATTATCTCAATAAGCTGCTGCATGTCTCCACTAAAAGCTCTTGCTACAAAACCTGCTCCTAATGTTATAGCTAAAGCAACTGGATTTAACGGATTATTTATATTACCAGAAACCTGAACCCCTGTTACAAATCCCAAGTCTGATGTAGGGGAGGCTTGCCCTTTCGTAAGTCCATAGATCTGATTATCGTGTATAAAATGAGTAATATTCACGTTTCTTCTTATATTGTGAATAAAATGATTTCCGCCTTCTCCATAGGAATCTCCATCTCCTGAATCTACAATTACTGTTAGATTGTCATTGGATAACTTTGCAGCTGCTGCTGCAGGAAGCGCTCTTCCGTGAAGTCCACAAAAGCTGTTTGCACTTATATACTGTGGAAGCTTTGCTGCTTGACCAATTCCTCCTACCATTAATACTTCATACGGATCTTTTCCAAGCTCATTTAGGGCTCTTTTTAAACTCTCAAGAATACTGAAATTACCGCAGCCTGGACACCAAGCCGTTTCATAGGTACAAAAATGTTCACTCATAACCTAGACCTCCTTTAGAATTCTTTCCACAATTTCTTCAGCTGTAATCTGCCTTCCATCATATTTCAGTATACGGGAGGTGCAGCTTATTCCTGTTTGTTCCCTAATCAAATCTGCAAATTGCCCTGTAGCATTCTGTTCAACATTGATAAGTTTCTTGGCTGTTTTTGACTTTTCATAAAGCAATCTAGTAGGTAGGGGATATACATCGCCGAAAAGCAGTGCACCATAGCTGCCATTACCTTTCAAGTTAAGTAGTTCCACAGCCTCTTTTATAGCGCCGTACGTTGAACCCCAGCCAAGCAGCAAGGTATCAGCATCAGACTTGCCAAAAAATTCCGGTTCCTCAAGTTCCTGTTTTAATCCTTCAAGCTTTCTCATGCGTTTATCCATCATCTGCTTTCTTACTTCAGCGGATTCAGTAATCCAGCCTCGTTCATCGTGCTCATCGCTGTCTGCAGTAACAAAATTTCTAGTTTTACCTGGTATTAGTCTTGGTGAAACTCCATTTTTAGTTATTTTATACCTAAGATACTCACCATCTTTTACTTCTAGCTTGCCTGACTTATATACTTTAACCCTGGATAAATCATATGGCTTAACAGAAGCCGCACCGTCTGCTAAATATTGATCACTAAGAATTATTACTGGCAATTGATATTTTTCAGCCATATTAAATGCTCTGATTGTTTGATAAAATGCATCTTTTATGGTCTTAATTGCAATAACCATCCTTGGAAATTCGCCTTGAGAAGCCGATATTACAAATTTAAGATCACTTTGTTCTGTTCTAGTAGGAAGTCCTGTAGTAGGACCAGGCCGTTGAACGTCTACTACAACTACAGGTATCTCAGCCATACCTGAAAGACCAAGAGCCTCTACCTTAAGTGAAAATCCTCCTCCTGAAGTTCCGGTCATAGCTCTCGCTCCTGCAAAAGATGCACCGATTGCCATGTTTATGCCGGCTATTTCGTCTTCTGCCTGTTCGACAAGTATATCTGCCTGTTTTGCTACCGAAGATAGATATTCAAGTATAGAAGTAGATGGTGACATTGGATATGCGCAGTAAAATTTAAGTCCAGCAGCAATAGCTCCTAAAGCTAATGAAGTATTGCCGTTTAAGAGAAGGTAATCAGAAAAATTTCCTTTAGTATATTTAAATCTTTGTTCAACACTTTCATAACCTTTAATTGCTGCTTTCAAATTCACATCATAATAATTTTCTTTTACAGATGACTTTAATACTTCTTCAACATTTTCTATCCCTAATCCGAAAAGTTTTAACACTGCTCCTATAGCAATAGTTCCTGATACTCTTGGATTTCCAAGTTCCTTTGCGATAGCTTTCATTGGTATCTTAATCACTCTATTTTCTTCAGTTTTAATGGTTTCATCACACAAGATAAAACCATTTTCGTTTAGTCTCTCTTTATGCAGCAGAGCAGTGTCCTCATTAAGTGCAATAATACAATCAATATTGGTGCTGTGAGAATTTACTTCTTCAGTTCCGAAACGTATAAGAGAAAAGTTGTGTCCGCCTCTTACCCTGGACATTAAGTCTTTAATTGTAAACACACTATAACCAGATTTTTTAATTAATTTTTCTAAGATAGCTCCGCTGGTATCTACGCCTTGTCCAGCCGCCCCACCTATAAGAATATTGTATCTCATTTCACATTCCTCCCATTTGAAATACTAACTACTAATTATTATCCATTTTAATTATGCACCCCAATAAAACTAGCTCTATTTATTCGTAACAGTTACTTATTAATATTAATTATCTATAAATAATAATATCACTTTTTGTAAAGTTTGTAAATAACCTTATCAATATGTTGTATTTACCAATATGCGCAAATAAACCGAGTTATTCCGCTAAAACTTATATGACAGAATAACTTCCTATAAATCCACGCATACTAACTTGAGAAATTTATCTATGCCAACAATTTGACCGTTTTTGACTGTTTTAATCGTATTATTAGATTTTTTTGATTGTAAGTGAATGATTTTGATTGACTGTGACTTAATCATAAACTATAATTGAGTCGTAGAGAGGTGATAATTTGTTAACAGAAGAACGGCACAAGGTGATACTGACAGCATTATCTCAAAAAGAAATTGCTAGTATTGCGGAATTAATGGAGCTTACAGACAGTTCTGAATCCACTATAAGACGTGATTTAACATTCTTAGAAAATGAGAACGCTTTAAAACGTGTCCATGGGGGGGCAGCTTTATTAAAAAAGAAATTTATAGAACCCAGCTATGACGAAAAACTAATTCAGAATATAGACGGTAAAAATCGTATAGCACAATATGCTGCTTCATTAATCGAAAATGGAGACTGTATATATATCGATGCAGGGACTACAACTTACGAGATGATAAAATATATTGATAAAAAAGATATTATCGTTGTTACTAATGGTCTTAAACATATAGATGCGCTTGTTGAAAAGGATATAAATTCATTTATAGTCGGCGGTAAAGTAAAAGCTCAAACAAAGGCTATTATTGGAGTAGATGCGTTAAATAGAATACAAAGTCTGAGATTCGATAAAGCTTTTATAGGTATTAATGGTGTTCATAAAAAGTATGGTTTTACCACTCCAGACACAGATGAGGCTGTTCTAAAAGAAGCTGCAATCAAATTTTCTGTTGAGGCTTTTGTGCTTGCAGATAAAAGTAAATTTGGAGAAATTGCTTTTGTGAAAGTAGCCGATTTAAATCATGCAACAATAATCACTGATGAAGAAGCTGATGAAGTTGCTAGATACAAGGAAAAGACAAAAATTAAGGTGGTGTAAATGAATGATTTATACAGTAACATTAAATCCTGCATTAGACTATATAGTTGAGTTACATACTTTGAATGCTGGAGAAGTGAATAGAGTAAACAATGATCATAAATACCCAGGCGGTAAGGGTATTAACGTGTCTAGAGTGCTAAATAATTTAAAAGTACCAAGTATAGCAACAGGATTTATTGGTGGATTTATTGGAGATTACATTGAAGCTTTTCTTAAAGAAGAAGGGGTAAATACAGATTTCATAAAAGTGTCGGGTGATACAAGAATCAATGTAAAGGTTAAATGCAGCGATGAAGAGACTGAGATAAATGGTGCCGGTCCTAAAATTGACAATCAAGATCTGAATAAGCTTTTTTCTAAGCTTGAGCAGCTAAATTCTGAGGATTTTCTAGTTTTGTCAGGCAATGTTCAGAAGACCCTTTCTCAGGACATATATGCTATTATCATGAGTAAATGTACAAAGAATGGCGTTAAGGTCATAGTCGACACTACTGGTAAGTCGTTGATTGATACTCTTAAATACAAGCCATTTCTTATAAAACCAAATAACCATGAACTAGGAGATATCTTTAATGTTAAAATAACTAGTCAAGAAGAAGTAATAACTTATGGTAAAAAACTAGTGGATATGGGATCAGAAAACATAATTATCTCCTTAGCAGAGAAAGGTTCTATATTAATAACAGCTAAGGGTATCTATAAAGCTACAGCTCCAAAAGGTATTGTAAAAAATTCTGTGGGTGCTGGAGATTCATTAATTGGAGGGTTATTGGCAAAGTATTCCCAAGGTATTGATATAGTAGAATCGTTTAGATGGGCTACTGCTACTGGGAGTGCTACAGCATTTTCTGTAGATCTGTGCAAAGAAGATTATGTATTGCAATTATTACCCCAAGTAAAAATATCGGAAATATACTAGGAGGATAAAAGATGAAAATAACAGAGTTACTAAGTAGTGATACAATCATCTTGAATTTAACAGCCGCATCAAAAGCTGAGGTTTTAGATGAGCTTATTAACAAACTTAACGACGCTGGTAAACTTGTGGATAAAGAAGAATTCAAAAACGCTATTTGGGCAAGAGAAAATCAATTTTCAACAGGTGTAGGTGACGGAGTAGCTATTCCTCATGCAAAAACATCAGCTGTAAAAAGTTCTGCTTTAGCTTTCGGCTATTCAGCGAACGGTGTAGATTATGATGCTTTAGATGGTAAACCTGTAAATATTATTTTTATGATTGCGGGAGAAGAAAATGCTGATAACGAGCATCTTGAAACACTATCAAGGTTGTCTGTTTTGCTTATGAACGAAGATTTTAGAAATAGACTAGTCACTGCAAAGACTGAAGATGAACTTTTATCTATAATAGACAAGGAAGAGAATAAAGAATCAGAAGAACAAGTTACTGATGTTACAGAAAAAGAGCGTTTCATTCTGGCTGTGACAGCATGTCCTACAGGAATAGCTCACACATATATGGCAGAAGACTCACTAAAAAATAGAGCTAAGGAGATGGGCATTAATATAAAAGTTGAAACCAATGGTTCTGTAGGAATAAAAAATGGACTTACAAAAGATGAAATAGAAAAAGCAGATGGAATAATAGTTGCTGCTGACAAGCAAGTAGAAATGTCCAGATTTGAAGGAAAGAAAGTAGTTATCGTTCCAGTAGCAAAAGCAATAAAAAGTGCTGAGGAACTAATAAATAAAGCTGCTAACGGAGATGCCCCTATATACCATCACACTCAAAAATCCGAAGATGAATCATCAGAAAAGAGCAGTAGTGGTGCAGGAATTTATAAACACTTAATGAATGGTGTTTCCAATATGCTTCCATTTGTCGTTGGAGGCGGAATACTTATTGCTATATCATTTATTTTCGGTATTAAAGCCTATGATCCACACAGTGCGTCATATAATCCTTTTGCAAAGCTTCTTATGGATATCGGAAGCAATAATGCTTTTAAACTTATGGTTCCAGTGTTAGCTGGTTTCATTGGATTAAGTATCGCAGATAGACCTGGATTTGCACCTGCAATGGTAGGCGGATATATTGCAGCAACTAGTGGAGCAGGTTTTCTTGGCGGACTTGTCGCTGGTTTTCTTGGCGGGTATTGTGTACTGCTGCTTAAGAAGATTTTTGATAAGCTTCCAAAGTCACTTGAAGGTATAAAACCTGTTTTATTATACCCACTATTGGGAATATTCATAACCGGTGCAATTATGCTATTAATTGTTGTAAAACCATTAAATGAACTAAACCTCTTAGTTAGTCATCTATTGAATTCCATGGGAACTACAAATAAGGTTCTCTTAGGGTTAGTGCTTGGCGGAATGATGGCAATTGATATGGGGGGACCGATAAACAAAGCTGCTTTTACATTTGGTATAGCAATGATAGGTGCAGGAAATTATACTCCTCATGCAGCTATAATGGCAGGAGGAATGGTACCGCCACTTGGAGTTGCAATAGCAACAACCATTTTCAAAAATAAATTTACAGATAAACAGCGAGATGCTGGTAAAACTTGTTACATCATGGGGGCAGCATTTATCACTGAGGGAGTTATTCCTTTTGCAGCGGAGGATCCTGCAAGAGTTATCCCAGCAGCAATAGCAGGTTCAGCAGTAGCAGGAGCATTAAGTATGGCATTTAATATAGGGCTTCCTGCACCTCATGGTGGAATATTTGTAGTTCCTATAGTATACGGGAATCCATTATTGTACTTACTCGCAATAATAATAGGCTCATTAGTAACTGCTGCAATTTTAGGTTTGCTAAAAAAAACTGTTAAATAATAATTATTTATTAGTATATTTTTATAGTATATACAAACAATTTAAAATATATTTATATCATTTTAATGAAATTTTAGGAGGACGAAAGAATGGAAAAAAAAGTTTCAATAATAAACGAAAGTGGACTTCACATAAGACCTGCTAGTAACTTTGTAAAAGTAGCAAGCAAATACAAGTCAAACATAGAGATAATTTACGGAAACAGTAAGATAAACGGTAAATCAATTATGGGAATTATGAGCCTAGGAGTTACTAAAGGTAACGAAATCATTATTTCTGCCAAAGGCGAAGATGAAGAAAAGGCTTTAAATGAATTAGTTGAACTAGTTGAAAATGGTTTTGGAGAATAATAAAATCTATATATAAGAAGGTGAAATAATGCTTAAAGGAACTAGTGCTTCGCCTGGAGTTGCTATGGGAAATGTCCTTGTTGTCAAAAAGCAGCAAATAGAGATAGCTAAAAAGCTGATTCAGGATATTGAAGCCGAGAAGAAAAGATTATCAGATGCAGTAGAAAAATCAAAAATACAGCTTAATGATGTTAAAGAAAAGGCTTTAGGTTCAATGGAAAGCGACAAAGCACAAATATTTGAAGCACATTTAATGGTACTAGAAGATCCTGAGCTTATAGATGCTTCCATGAAAAAAATTGAAGCTGAGAAAATCAACGCAGAATACGCTATAGATTCAATAGAAAATATGTATTTAGCTATATTTGCAGATATGGAAGATGAATATATGAAAGAAAGAGCTGCAGATATAAAAGATGTCTGCAGCAGAATTAAAATGAATATTCTTGGTATAGAATCTACTGATTTATCTGCACTTGATAAAGAAGTGATTATAGTAGCACATGATCTTACCCCATCGGATACGGCAACCATGGGCAGAGAGAAAGTACTTGGCTTTCTAACTGATGTAGGTGGAAGAACTTCTCACAGTGCTATTATGGCTAGAACTCTTCAAATTCCTGCAGTGGTTGGATTGAAGGACATCACTTCCCGAATAAATGACAATGATTATATAATATTTAATGGAGAGACCGGTGAAGTTATTATTAATCCCTCTTCTGAAGAAATAGAAAAATATAAAAAGCTAAAGAGTGACTATGAGCAAAACATAAAGGCTCTAGGCAGTTTTATCGACAGAGAAACAATGACCACAGATGGAAGAAAAGTAGAAATAGCTGCTAATATTGGTACGCCTAAAGACGTAACTGCAGTATTAAAAAATGGTGCCGAAGGTGTTGGCTTATACAGAACAGAGTTTTTATATATGGACAGATCCACAATGCCTACTGAGGAAGAACAATTCGAAGCTTACAGTGAAGTACTTAAATCCATGAGTCCAAGACCTGTAATTATAAGGACTCTCGATATTGGTGGCGATAAGAAATTACCTTACCTTGAAATTGATGAAGAAATGAATCCTTTTCTAGGTCTTAGAGCGATAAGATTATGTTTAGATAGAAAAGATATATTTAAGACCCAACTAAGAGCTCTATTAAGAGCTAGCGTTTATGGAAACCTGAGAATTATGTTTCCTATGATTTCGAATGTCAGTGAATTATTGGAAGCTAAATCAATAATAGAAGAAATAAAAGCTGAATTTGATGCAGATGATATTCCTTATTCTAAAGACTATCAAGTCGGTATAATGATTGAAGTTCCAGCTGCTGCAATGATATCAGATTTATTAGCAAAGCATGTGGATTTCTTCAGTATAGGAACAAATGATTTAATACAATATACCTGTGCTGTGGATAGAATGAATGAAAAAATAAGCTACTTATACAATCCGTTCAACCCAGCTGTTTTAAGGTTAATAAAACTTGTCATAGATAATGCTCATAAGGCTGGGAAATGGGTTGGCATGTGCGGTGAAGCGGCAGGAGATGTTAGTTTGATCCCTATACTTTTAGGAATGGGACTCGACGAGTTCAGTATGAGTCCGATATCTATTCTTCCAGCTAGAAAAACTATATGTTCACTCAATTACGATGATATGAAAAATCTAATTGAAAGAATTAACGATATAGAAACTCCTGAAGAAATAAAAGCATATACTGAAAAAACTATTAATAAATAGATCTATACTAAAAAGTATTCTTTACTAATATTTAATTTAGGGTGAGATTAACCGTCGAAAGTATCTTTCAACCGATACAGGTCAATCTCTCCCTTTTTAGTGTTGAAGATTTTATTTATTATTTCATAGCCTACGAAAATCAATTTTCTTCCCTTTTACTATCGCAGAGGCTTACCTTTAGATAAATCAAAGTACCACAAAAAACACATTATTTTCACATAATTTTGGTAAAATTTTATGCTAATATAAAAGTATATATCTCACCTAAGCAATAGCTTAATGAAAAACTGTAATTGAGGTGATGTGCTTGTCAAAAAAAATTTATCTTGTGGAAGATGAGAAAAGTTTAAATATACTATTGGAAAAGTATTTAGTTCGTGAAGGTTATGAAGTTGTATCTTTCTCAAATGGAGAGGAAGCCTCAGCCAGCATAGATGATATACCAGATCTTTGGATTCTAGATATAATGCTACCGGGTATAGATGGTTACGAGCTAATTAAAAGGATAAAAGCTAAATATAAGAATATCCCTGTTATTTTTATGTCTGCTAGAAATGAAGAGCTTGATAGAGTTGTTGGTTTAGAACTTGGAAGTGATGATTATCTATCAAAACCTTTTTTACCAAGAGAACTTATCATAAGAACAAATAGACTATTTGAAAGAATTTGTGAAAAAGAAAAAAAAATAAAAAATTTTGAAACAATTACTATTAAAAATTACAAGCTAAGCAAAAATCAGAGGGCAGTATTTCTAAACGATTCTGAACTGCAGCTTACAAATAAAGAGTTTGAATTATTAAGCTATTTTGCAGAGAACAAAAACAGACTGATTTCAAGAGAACAGATTTTAAATTATGTTTGGGGAAAAGATTATTTTGGATCCGATAGGGTAGTAGATGATACCATCCGGAGACTCAGGAAAAAATTAGACCAATTGAAACTGGAAACGGTTTATGGATATGGCTATAAGCTGGTGGTAAAATAATGAAATTACTTAAATTTAAGTCCTTAACAATGCGAATATGGACTACCTTTACATCTATAATTTTAATAATAGTTATAAGTATATCGCTGATATATATCCTTGCTTACAGAAGAATTAATCAAGATGCAAAAGCTCATGATTTAAAAGTTGCCCATGATATATTGCTTCAGAACAAAAATTTTAATGAGCCTAATAATTTCGGTGAACTCAAAAATCTTATTGGAAGTGAACATTTTGTTTATAGTATCATAAGCAGAAAGACTATAAATATAAAAAGAATTGACAGATCCGCTCCTATCGAACCAGAAGATTATATGCATAAATCAATTGTGCCACCGCCTATTAATGATAAAAGGATATTAGATTTAGAAAATTGGATGGCTAGCTTCATAAATAAAAGCAAAGTACACGATTTGCAGCTCAGAAGAGTTTACAACGGGAAAAAGTTTATTTTTATAATCAGTTCCATGACAGGTTATAGTCCTAAAAACAGCTATTTAATATCCTACATACCTGAAATTCAAGATAATTCTATATTATATCTTGTTATTACCATCGGCTTTGTATTCATCTGTATAGGCTTTTTTACATCTAAAATAGTAGCTAATTACATTTCAAAGCCTCTTAAAGAGTTAGAAGCTTTCACAATAAGGATTTCTCAAAAAGATTGGAACAAGCCAATTGAAATCAAAAACGAAGATGAAATCGGCAGACTTGCTGCCTCCATGAATAGAATGCAACGAGAATTAAAATTAGCTGATGATGAAGAAAAAATGTTCTTGCAAAGCATATCCCATGATTTAAAAACTCCTGTTATGGTGATAATGAGCCATGCTGATGCCATCATCGATGGAGTATATATTGATTCTGTCGAAAAAACAGCTGAAATAATAAAAAATGAATCAATTAGACTTAATAAAAAAGTTAAACAGCTGCTTTATTTAAATACTCTTAACTATGTACTTGAAAACGATGAAGAAAATATAAAAATCAATCTAAAACAACTGCTGTTAGATATAATAAATCGTTTTGAAATAATTAACAGCGCTATAGAATGGGATTTACAACTTAACAATGCACTCATAACTGCTAATTTAGAAAAAATACAGGTTTGCATAGAAAATATTTTAGATAACAGTCTGAGATATTGTTACAGAAAAATTTCGGTTTCGCTGGAATTACAAAAAACATTTGCAGTAATTAAAATTTATAATGACGGACCTACTATAGATAAAATACATTTAAACAAAATTTTTAATAACCTTTATAAGGATAAAACCGGCAATTTTGGACTAGGACTAGCTATAAGCAAAAAGATAATTACTTTTTATAAAGGCTCAATAAAGGCTCAAAACCATTCAAAAGGAGTTAGTTTTATAATTAAACTACCACAATAAGCTATTTTTAGTTAAAAGCAGGCATTTTCCGCCCGATGAAGTTTTATCATACTTCCTTTATCACATAAAAATCACATAAAGTTTTGATATTAATTTTACATTCTTTGTTTATAATTCTAATATGAACTTCAAAAGGAGTGTGGATTATATATGGTTAATAGTATGAACAACATAATTTACTCCATAATAGTGCCTTTGTACAATGAAGCAGCAGTACTTAGCGCCACTTATACAAGAATTAAAGAAGTTATGGATTCAACTAAAGAAAATTACGAAATCATTTTTGTTAATGACGGAAGCGAAGATAACACAAGAAATATAGCTGAAGCAATATGCAAAATTGATATAAAAATCAAGCTGCTTAACTTTTCCAGAAATTTTGGCCACCAGGCAGCTATAACTGCTGGAATGGCACATTCAAAGGGATCAGCAGTAGTTGTAATAGATGCTGACCTTCAAGATCCTCCTGAAGTTATATTGGAAATGATTAAGAAATGGAAAGAAGGATATCAAGTTGTTTATGGTAAACGAGCTAAAAGAGAAAATGAGACTTTTTTTAAAGCATTTACTGCAGGCATTTACTATCGATTTTTAAGTTGCATGGCATCCATAGATATTCCTGTAGATACCGGAGATTTTAGATTGGTAGACAGAATTGTATGCGATATACTAACAGCTCTGCCTGAAAAAAACAGGTATATTAGAGGATTAGTAAGTTGGGTAGGTTTTAAGCAGACTAGCGTAGAGTATATTAGAAAAGGAAGATTTGCAGGCGAAAGCAAATATCCATTAAGAAAAATGATCAAGCTAGCTTTAGATGGTATAACTTCCTTTTCAACTAAACCATTGATGTTTCCATGCTATTTGGGTACCATCTTATTTTTTATCGGTATGATTTCATCTACAGTCATAGCTGTAAATAATCTCTTTCTAGGTAATCCAGCAGTAAACCTAAACCTTATATTAAGTATCACTATTCTTCTCTTTGGCTTGCTTTTTTGCAGCATTGGAATAATGGGGCAGTATTTAGGAAGAGTTTTTGATGAAAGTAAAGACAGACCTCTCTATATATTGAATGAAAGCACAAATTACAATACTAAAGAAAAAAATAAAGAACTAAGCATATAGGAGGTCAAAAATGAAAAAAATAAATATTAAAATTACTAAAGAGAATATAATTTTGATTTTGATTTTACTATTATCTTCGGTTCTTAACTTAGCAAATCTGACTATAGAGGGTTATGCTAATCAGTATTACGCTGCTGGGGTTAGAAGCATGACTCTAAACCTTAAAAATTTTTTCTTTGTATCCTTTGATCCAGCTGGTTTTGTAAGCATTGACAAGCCTCCGCTTGGTTTCTGGATTCAAGCTATATCCGCTAAAATTTTTGGTTACAGCGGTTGGAGTATAATATTGCCTCAAGCCATTGCAGGTGTAATTTCCGTTTGGCTAATATACAAAATAGTAAAAAAATCTTTTGGAACTATAGCTGGACTTATCTCCGCATTCTGCCTTGCTGTCACACCTGTATTTGTTGCAGTAAGCCGTAATAACACTATAGATAATTTATTAGTAATGACACTGCTTTTAGCGTGTTTAGCGCTATCTGCTGCAGTTGAAAAAGGTAAAACTAGATACTTGCTAGTCTGTATGGCTCTTATTGGTATAGGCTTTAATATAAAAATGTTACAGGCCTATATGGTTGGACCTGCAGTTTACATAACCTATTTGCTATGTGCTGGCACAACGATCAAAAAAAGAATTATTAATCTCGTAATTGGTAGTGTACTTCTTTTAACTGTATCTCTTTCTTGGGCATTCGTAGTAGATTTAGTTCCAGCTAGCGCAAGACCTTATGTTGACAGCAGTACAAACAATACAGTAATGGAGTTAATTATAGGGCATAATGGTCTTGAAAGACTCGGTTTTAGCAGTTCTTCATCAGGCAAAGGTGGAAATGTTCCTGAAAGTAGTCAAAATGACAAAAATCAAGGTACACCTCCTAGCTCTAAAAAACAGAAAGAATATTCAATTAATAGATTCAATGGAAAAACTCCTGCACCTCCAAAAGGTAAAATGCAGATGCCAGGAAAAGGAGGCAGAAGAGGTGCAGCCGGTAACAGCACTTTTGGAGGTTCAGAGAACCCCAGTATAATAAGATTATTTTCAAATAACAGTTTATCAGATCAGATAATATGGCTGCTGCCGGTTGCCCTAATAGGTTCCATAGCTGCATTTATAAAAGAGAGAAAACTTTCTACCATAAAAGATAAGAAGAAATGTGCTTTATTACTGTGGTTAATGTGGTTAGTACCAGTGTTTATATATTTCAGCTATACTACAGGAACATTTCACCCTTATTATCTTACAATGCTAGCACCCCCTATTTCGGCATTAGCCGGTATAGGACTAGTGTCTATGTGGAGTTTATATAAAGACGGTAGCTGGAAGGCTTTATTTTTACCGATGTCATTAATTGCAAACAGCGCCTTACAGCTGCTACTGCTATCGTATAATAGTAGTTATCTGATAGCTAAGATATTATTTATTCTTATAAGTTTATCAGGTATTATTTGTTCAGTTCTTCTAATTATATTCAAGTTGAGACCTATAGTATTAAAAGAGAAGAAATTGTATATGCTCATACTATCAATATTTATAAATCTTAGTATTTGTCCATTAGTATGGTCTGCAACAACAGTATTTTATGAAAGTAATGGTAGTTTTCCTTCTGCAGGTCCATCATTAATTGGTTCTCACAGAGCTGGCAGCGTACCAGCTAATAGAAGTATAGCTGAAAACAGTTCTACTGAAAAACTTGTTAAATACTTAAAAGCTCATAAAACTAAAGAAAAATATTTGCTAGCTGTTACCTCTACAAATACTTATGCTTCAGAAATAATCATAAAAACTGGTGAACCAGTAATGGCTTTAGGTGGATTTCTAGGCTCAGATAATATATTAACTCTAAATGAATTTAAACAACTTGTACAAAAAGGGCAGCTTAGGTATGCAATCGTAGGCGGCCAAGGTGGAGAAACTAATAGTACAATTTCAAATTGGATTGTTAAAAACGGAGCTAAAGTAAACAGCAGTGCTTGGAATGACTCTATACCTGTCAACGCATCCTCAAAACAAAATAATAGAAATAATTTAAAAAACAGCAAACTAAAGGCAGGCATTGGATTTGGTAATCAGCAATCTCTTCAGCTATATGATTTAAAAAGTAAGTAAAAAATCTCAATCAGAATAGTCTATTATTATTCCATAGATTATTCTGGTTTTTTGTTATATAATTTCATTTACAAGATATAATATTAACAATATATAGTATTACTGGTAACTTTTCCAATAGAAAATAAAGTTGTATTGTTAAAATTGCTTATTAAAGGTTATAATTAATATATAAGATTTTTATTTATATGTTTATCAAATTTTATAAAATATATAAATTTAGATTTCTTACATAATATTTTAAAGGAGGTTTTTCTAATGCCCAAAAATTTACAGGATACTGTGACTTTATATAATGGAGTAAAAATGCCATGGTTAGGTCTCGGAGTCTTTAAGGTTCCTAATGGAGAAACTGTAATAAATTCAGTAAAAACTGCGATTAAGTATGGATACAGAAGCATAGATGGCGCCGCTGCCTACGATAACGAGGAAGGTATGGGTAAAGGTATCACCGAAGGAATAAAAGAAGCTGGAATAAAAAGAGAGGACTTATTTATAACTTCAAAGGTATGGAATTCTGATTTAAGAGCTGGAACAACTAAAAAAGCTTTTGAATCCACACTAAAAAAGCTTGGTCTTGATTATTTGGATTTGTATCTTATTCACTGGCCTGTAAAAGGTAAATATAAGGAAGCCTGGAAGGTTTTAGAATCACTATACAAAGAAAAAAGAATCAGAGCCATTGGGGTAAGTAACTTTCAGGTACACCATCTAAAAGATTTAATGCAGGATGCTGAAATAAAGCCAATGGTAAATCAGGTAGAATATCACCCTCGTCTTACACAGTTAGAAGTAAAACCATTTTGCGAAGAAAATGAAATACAACTTGAAGCTTGGTCTCCACTGATGCAGGGCAGACTTTTAGATAATGGAATAATAAATAAGCTTGCTTCTAAGTATAATAAAACTGCTGCTCAGATTATTTTACGCTGGGATTTACAAACAGGTGTTGTTACCATACCGAAATCCACAAAAGAAAAAAGGATTATTGAAAATGCATCTATATTTGATTTTGAACTCTCTGTAGAAGATTTAGCTGAAATATCTAGTTTAAATCGAAATAAAAGAGTTGGATCTGATCCTGATACATTTAAATTTTGATAAATTGATTCGTCTAGAATAGAACACTCTTTAGCTGCTAAAGCATATCATAGCTAATTAAAAGAGATATATTATCACTTTTAACATAATTGCATATTATATAATTATTAAAGGAAAAGGATATGAATGATATGGAAAATAAGACCTATACATTAGTTTTAGTCTCAGTAGATGTAACAAAGGATACTTTAGTAAAATCCAGTACAGATCTAATTGTAATTCCATATATTCCGATTCCAATTAGAAATTGTTTATATAAATATGTTTACATTTGGACTATAGATGGAGAAGCATTCTGGGTATATCTAACACATGTAGATACAGATTATGCTATGGGATACAAATGGATTAATAATGCATGGCAGTATTTTCAGATAGAACATTTTAAAATTGATTCCTATAAGTGTTTCTCTGAAAACTGAACATATGATTAGAAGTAATGTAAAACAAATATCCAACTGCATAAAAATCAGAATATAGTAAATTAGCTTAAAATTGTATAAGTAATAATTTTATAAAAAAAGTCCAACAAAAATAGAAGATTTATTTTTGTTGGACTTTTTTTTAATCATATTGCTATTTTAACAAGATAATATGTGAAGTAAATAGAAGTATTTCCTTTTGAAATCTCAGGTTACATAAACATCCATTCAATTTTTATATCATAGGAAACGATAATACTTGTACATATATTATAGACAAGGAGATGAGGCCTTTGAAGAAATGGAAGAGTACTTTATTACTTACATTAACACTCTCCTTTGGATCTGCAGCTAATACAGTTAATGTACAAGCAGTATCACTTCCGCCTAGAATGGCTTTAGACACAGTAAAAAACTATATGTCAGTAGATGGAAGCAAGCTTGATATAAAAGGATGGGCAATAAATTCTACCGGAATAAATAAGATAAAAGTATTTATAAATGATAACTATTTTTCAAGAGCTGCATATGGGGCTTTACGTACTGATGTAAGAAAAGCTTATCCAACCTATAAGAATTCAGGAAATAGTGGATATTTGTATTCATTAAAATTGAATAATTATTCACCCAGCACTTATAAATTGACTGTAAAAGCTATTGGAAATGATAATAAAATAAGTTCAATAACCAGATATATTAAAATTGTTTCATCAATAAAATATAGACTTGAAAGTATTACAGAAAATATGAATATAACTAAAAATTCAGTAGCTGTAAAAGGTTGGGCAATAAGTAGATATGGAATAAAGTCAGTAAAGATTTTAGTAGATGATAAGTTTATTGGTTATGCTTCGTATGGATTAACACGCAGCGATGTAAAAAATACTTATACTGAGTATATCAATGCAGATAAGTCTGGATATAACTATGCATTAAATTTAGACAACCTAGTAAACGGTAAACACAAAATAACTGTTCAAATTATAGACAATCGTAATACTTCTAAAATCATTAACAGATATGTAAATATATTAGAAAAAAGTTCTTCAGATTGGGGAAAAATATTTTTAGAAAGTCGGAAAACTGATATTAATAGTGATTCAATATATGTTAAAGGATGGTTTATTAGTAAAACTGGCTTGGAAAATGTAAATATTTATCTAGATAATGAACTTGAAGGTACTGCTGATTCAGGACTCATAAGAAATGATGTGGCAGCAGCATATCCTGAATATCCTCAGCAATATGCATCCCAAAGCGGTTTTTCTTATAATATAGATATTAATAACATAGCGCCTGGCAGACATGTTCTTAAAATTATAGGTACTGATAGAACTGGGCGAACTCTATACTTAATTAGAACCATAAATATAATAAAAAAAGCTTCTAAACTATGCATTGATGCGCCTAAAAATAATTCTATACTAGATAATAAGCCTATTGATATAAAAGGTTGGGCATTAAATGCTTCTGGCGTTAGCAAAGTCCAAGTCAGCGTTGACGGGAATTATGTAGGTGACGCTTCAATAGGAATTTCAAGACCTGATGTCGATTTAAAATACAGTGGTTATAGATTTGGAAGCAGCAGTGGATATTTATACTCTTTAGATACAAGCAAAATATCTCCAGGTTTACATAGTATAACTGTTAAAGCTATTGGGTACGATGGAACTTCTTACTCAAAAACTCTTTCAATAAATATGTATGGTCATGTAAGCTACAGAAATTATCCTACTACTTTAGATAACTTCGTTAATATGCAATTTAACAAAGGCGGTAATGTGACTTTTAGCAGGCATTCATCACCAGCATCAAAAGAACAGATAGCTTACTATATGAATCCAGAAAATTTTATTAATTCAGTCAGCGGAAAATATATGTTTTTGAAACTCAGCTACAATGAAGGAATTACAGTAAAAGACCTGAATACTGTTCTAAGAGGTAAGGGAATATTAGAGGGAATGGGACAGGCGTACTTAGATGCAGGTATAGCAAATAATGTTAATCCTGTTTATTTAGTTGCACATTCACTGCTTGAAACTGGAAACGGTACTTCAGCTTTATCTAATGGATCAATTACAGTTAATGGCCAAAGTATCTATAATGTATATGGAATAGGCGCCTTTGATAGTGATCCTGATGGGGCAGGTTCGAAGTCAGCTTATAGCCAACAATGGTTTTCTGTAGAGGAAGCAATAAAAGGTGGTGCAAAATTCATTTCATCTTACTACATAAATAATAAATACACGCCACAGGATACACTTTATGAAATGCGCTGGAACTATGATAACATCTACCATCAATATGCTACAGATATTTCTTGGGCAAATAAGCAGGTTTATAATATAAAAAAACTTGTTGATATGATGCAAAATTCATCCTTTTATTACGAGATTCCAATATATAAGTAATTGATATTCAATAACAGAGACCTTAAGATTTAGCGCTAATTTTCTTTACCTTTCAATATAAACATATAAGCATGATAACAAAATCCAGCTTTGAGCTGGATCTTTCTGTTTTATTCTGAGCTATTTAACATGACAAAGTGATTTAAAACTCTTATAATAAATTTTGAGGTGTTAATTACTTACTTATAAGCAAGAATACAGTCTTCTATAAAATTGTATCAAATGGTGATTGATTACAATAAGCTAATATAAAAAACTACAATTTTAGGTGACTGTTATGAGGTATTATAGAAAATATTTTGAGAAGCTATACAGACTTGATTTAAATTATATAGAAAACAATTTTGAATATTTAGGCGAGGGTATAAGCCGTAAGGTTTATGCAATAGATGACAACTTAGTGATGAAAATATCTAAGGGTATAGAAGGGCTTTATCAGAATAAAGTGGAGCATTATGTATTTAAAAATGCTGGAGATCAATATTCAAAATATATTTGCCCGATAGTCTGGTTCAGACCTGACTTTCTGATTATGCCAAGGGCGGTCCCTCTTTCTGCATATACTCGTTCTAAAAAGGTAAATCTAAAAGCGATACGTAGCGAAGCTGAAGCTTATAACGATATTTTAAATTTCACTCAAAAATTCTATATGCTTCCGGAAGATATAGAAGCTACCAGTTCCTGGGGGCTTGTAAACTCAGTACCGGTACTTATAGATTACGGATGTACAAGTGAAAAAGGTGATAGATTTTACGACATGCTTTAATGAATATTTTAAATAACAAGTGATAGATTAAGGAGCAAATAAAATGGATTTTTTTTATGCAGATAATGCAGCTACATCTTATCCAAAACCAAAAGAAGTAGCTGACAGTATTACGAATTATTTAGTAAATATAGGAGCAAATGTTGGCAGGGGTAGTTACAAGAGAGCTATCTCTGCCAGCAATACCGTATATGAAACAAGAGAACTTTTATGCGAGCTTTTTAACTTTAACGAACCTATGAATGTTATATTCACGTCCAATATTACAGAAAGCATTAATATAATCATTAAAGGTTTTTTAAAGTCTGGCGACCATGCACTAGTGTCATCAATGGAGCATAATGCTGTTATGAGATCTTTGTCTTCACTTTCAAAATCCGAAGTAGACTACAGCATTGCAAAATGCAGTAAGGAAGGTTTTATAGATATAAATGATCTTGTAAGTAAAATAAAGTCAAATACAAAGCTCATAATAATAAACCACGTGTCAAACGTTTCCGGATCAATACAAAAAATACAAGAGATTTCAAAAATAGCAAATCAACGTAATATTGCGTTTGTTATAGATAGCGCTCAAAGTGCAGGTGTGCTTCCAATAGATTTCAAGCAGCTTAATTTAGCGGCTCTTCCATTTACAGGACATAAAGGACTTTTGGGACCCGAAGGTACGGGAGGATTGTTGCTCACTAATGAAATGGCACAGGCCATAAATCCGTTAAAATATGGCGGCACAGGCAGTGATTCCAGTAATATTTATCAACCAGACATCATGCCGGATAAATTCGAAAGCGGCACATTGAATATCCCTGGTATATTCGGATTAAATGCAGCCTTAAAATTTATAAAAAGAGAAGGCATTAATAACATACTTTCCCATGAATTAGAAATAGGAACTCTTTTTCTGAACAATATACTTAATATTTCTAATATTGTTCTCCACGGTCCTAGAGATATGGAAAGCAGATTATCCGTTTTTTCAATTACATTCAAAAATATAGATAATTCTGAAGCCGCTTATCTTCTAGATAAAGATTATAATATAATGACAAGATGCGGACTGCACTGCTCTCCACTAGCACACAAGACACTTGAGACCTATCCCGGAGGAACAATAAGATTTAGCTTTGGGTATTTTAGTAATAAAACTGATATAGACTATATCAGTGAATGCCTATTGAAGCTGTCTAAAAATTAGGCTTTGTAGTTATATAGAAGCGTCAATATTATTAAAAGTGACAAGTCCTAGTGAAAAGCTACTTAAATACGAAAAAGGCTTTTCACTATTACTTGTCACTATATATTTTCATTGGAAATACTATATAAAATCTTATATATTGAAAAGTTTACATAATTTTTATATAACTATGAAAGACTGCCCATCATCTGATTTGACTTATCTTTTAATTGTTGAACTTCATTATCTGGAGCTTGTTTGATGTTATACCAGCCTTTTTGTCTCATTGCATCAAATACTTTATATTGTATATCCTCTGCAGCTTTAAAATTATTTACGAGTGTATTTCTTAAATTTTCACAGGAAGTTTCTGTTATACCAGTACTATATGCTGAAATAACTTGCTTTTCTGTGGTTAGTAAATCATGAAGTATATCCTGATCTGATAAGTTAGCCATCTTAAATTCCTCCTTTACTGGTGTGAATCAAGGTAATTTTTTAAATTAGTAAAATTCTGTTTATGAACTGCAGCAGCTTCATTGCATAAATTCTTTATCTGAGCATCAGTACATCTAGATTCGCAATCTTTATATTTTTTGTTCATTAAACTTTCATAGGTTATTTGATCACTGAGAACCTTCAGATTGGGTGCATCTAGTTTTTTATCTCCATTATTCATCTTTTTCCCCTCCAATTGCTTTAAAATTTGCTACACATTTATTATTTACATAAGTCCTTAAAATATAGGTTGAAATATTTTCTATTATGTTTGTACAACACAAATTAAAATTAGGTAACATGTCAAAATAGCAGGATTAACAAATTGTTTGGCAGTTACATTCTTTAAATTCTGTACTTCATTAAAAATAAAAACC
>NZ_MZGV01000066.1 GCF_002029235.1 Clostridium oryzae | reverse complement strand
ATTGGACAACTATACTCTTTTCTTATGGCAATATATTGATAAATATATCTAATATTCATGTTTATATAATTTGTGGTTACTGCATTACTTTTTTTAAACAATGTTTTCCATTCTCTGAACACCAGTGAGGAATTTATGATTTTTTCAAATTGTAGATAACTTTTGATTAATATTAAGATACACCACTAAATAAAGAAATGGTAATATATTCTGAAGTTAGTGAATTAAGATAGAAAGATAATAGAATTAATAAAATAAAAGTATTATGTAAAAATTAAGAGTTAGGGCATTAAAAATGGTTACATCCGACGGAGGCATTTGGAGTGAGTTTAGCAATTATCCGTGTCTTTTAGGCAAATTTCCGTTAAGATGGCGAATTGTTTGAGGCGCAGCCGAGTTATGAGCCATTAGGAAATTTGACTAAAAGATGCGGTGTAATTGCTTAATGAACGTAACCGACCGACATAGGGTGTAACCATTTTTTACTATGAAACCATGTTATTAGAACTTTAACAAAAATTTTACCGTATTTATAAGTGCATGATACATGCCTTGGTATCAGATAAAAAAATTTATTATACGAGGAGAGGTCAGAATGATAAAAAAAAGACTACTAGGATTAATAACTGGTGTAACTGTAATGACTATAGCTTTGGGCATAATAAAAGAAAATATTGTTTATGCTAAGGGCATACGAGTTAAAGGATATAATACTGCAGTCCAAAAGAGTTCCTATAAAACCGCAATTAGTAAGGAAAAGGCACTGCAAATTATGAAAGATGCTTTAAAAGAATATTTTGGGTATAATCTCAAAGAAGAAGACTTTGAAATGAACTGTAAGCTAGAAGATGGATATTGGGATGGAAGTCATGTCTGGAGTATAGTTTTTAGAAAGGATCAAAAGGAAGTTCATTATGATATAGCAGCAGATATAGAGTCAGATACGGGTGATATATTGTATCTAAGAAATTACCATGGAAATAATTTTAATAAAGCAGTTTCAAAAGCTGAAGCTATAGAAGATGCAAATCAGTTTATGCAAAAATTCTTCCCGGACAAAGAGAAGGTAAGTAAACTAGTAAACTATAAGACTTCTTTTAAAAATGATATTGATAATTATATTTTTACTTTTGGAAGAATGGAAAATGGAGTTTTCAGCCAAGACCATTATATAATTGTAGAAGAGGATAGGAGCACGGGAAAGGTTATAAGCTTTAAAAAAGTTTGGAATGAAAATGACAAGATTCCTGACAGTTCAAAAGTAATATCACAGGACAAATCGAAAGAAGTTTTTAATAATAACATAAATTTTCAACTAGAGTATATTCCGTTTAAGGGTAATAAAACAAAATTAGTATATGGAACTGAGGACATTCCTAATTATTATGTTGATGGTAATACGGGAAAATTTGTTGATTTAAATAACTATGGGAACTTAGCCACTATTACAAAAGATTTATCTGAAAGTGAAAAAACAGAATGGTACAAAAAAGCTGGTGAAGTTAAGAATAACAAGAAAGTTATTAGTTCTGAAACTGCTAAAAAAGTTATAGAAAAATATGTTAAGCAGCTTTACGGCACAGGCTATAAAATAGCTGGATTAAAATATCAAAACAATAAGGGACAATATTATGGTACCGGTAATGGGGTGTGGAGAGCTGACTTCTACAAAAAATCAAAAAAGGAGATTCAAAGCAGTAATAACTATATAAAGATAGATGCAATAAATGAAGAGATAATAGATACATTTAGTGACAAAGAAAAACTTACTTCCTCAGTGAAGTTAAACTATGATGCAGCATATAGAAAAGCTCTAAATCTTGTGGCGAAATACTATCCGGATAAAGTAAAATATATTGAAACAAAACAGAAGGACACTGAACGTAAAGATAAGAATACAAGCAGTTATTATCAGTTTAATTTCCTCAGAAGTGTTAATAATATCCCTTATACTGATAATGGTATTGCTATTTGTATTGATAAAAATACAGGAGTTCCAGTAGGCTTATCAGAGAGATGGAATAAAAATAACAAGTTTACGGATGTAACAGAAATAAAAAATGAGGGTAATATAGAAGCTATGGTATTAAAGCACTATGCTCCTACATTGACCTATAGCAGTGAATATAACAATGGAGAACTTTTCTACAAACTTAATAATTTAGACGATGAAAACTATTATCCATATGTTGATGCTTTTACCGGTAAAATATTAAACGATACAGGAAAGGATATTTCTAAATAATTAAAGAAGTGCTTGTACAATTAAAAATTATATTAGTTGCAAGCTATTAATATTATATAAAAATGAGCTGAGTTTATTCCTAGCTCATTATTTTTTCACAACATAGTAAAAAAGTAAAGGAAGTCTTATACATCATAGTTACTAAATTATATCATAACAAAAACGATATCTTGAACCAACAATGAATTGCCTGCCTACATGAATAAGTTTACCTGAAGTATCATACATTTCTGTGCATAGTAAAAACAATGGTTCACCTAAAGGAACATTAAGCAGTTTGCTATTTTTTGAATCAGCTTTAACAACGTCAATATATGAATTCTTTGAAGTGCCGATTTGAATATCATATTTATTTTCTAATAGATTATATAAAGAACCATTTAACTCTTCTGTGAGCAAAAAATAGTATCTGTCATAAGGATAATAATTGTTTTCACACATGATAGGGATATTATCAGCTAAACGAATTCTCTGTATATATATAGCTTGCTCGTCATTAAACAATCCTGTATTTTGGACTTCATGACTGTGAGCAGCTAAAACTTCTCTTTTAGTAACATAGCATGAAGGTTTCATATTATTTGAAATACATGCATCAGAAAAGCTGATGGTATGTTCAATTTTTCTTAATAGTTTTTTCTCTTGAACAAAAGTTCCTTTACCTTGTTTTTTTGTGAGAATTCCTTCTTTAACAAGATCTTCTATGGCCCGTCTTATAGTGATTCTACTAATCCCATAAACTGAGTTTAGTTCCAACTCAGTAGGTATTTTTTGACCTTGCGTGTATATTCCATTTCTAATTTGATTTTTTATTTCTTCTTTTAGTTGTTCAAAAAGAGGAATTGTACTTGATGGATTAAGTTTCATATTATCAACCTCCCATAACTGTCAAATTTAGCATACCATATGTTATATAACGTTTCAAGACCTTTGTACTATATGTTTTTTTAAAATGACAAAAAATTATAAAAATACAAGCCTTAATATACACAATATATCGTTTACGAAGCGTGTAATTAAAAAAAATATAAAAATGTAAACGATATATTGAATATAACGTTATATGATGATATAATACGATTAAGAAAGGGGGATTAAAGAATTGATAAAAGCGAATATAATATTAAAATCATCTAGTATTTTTACTGCAGTTAATTATAAAAAAATATCCGGTTATGTTGTTATAAGTGGAAGTGACATAGTTGGCGTATTTGAAGGAGATGTTAAGCAAGAATTAATAGGATCAGAAACTCGTCTATATGATTTGGGCGATAGAACCATTTGTCCTGGATTTTGTGATACACATACATTTTTCCCTGGATATGTAATTGAACATTTGGGAAGAAACTATGAAAGCGTATGTAATGTTCATGATCTGGAAGAAATGCTTAGGTATGAGTTGAAAAATAATTCATGTGGGGAAGCAGTATTCGGAAATCATTTACCAGAAAAATTTTTGAATAACACTGAAGTTGAAAAGTTACTTGAAAACTTATTCCCAGAGAAACCAGTTGTACTATTCAAAGCAGGGCATGGTACATGTGTAATGAATAATGCAGCAAGAAATGCATTTGGCTTCACACCTCAAAAATGTAATGCAGAAGCACTGCATAAAATAATGAGTATTTATTTAAACGATAGAAATTTTATAGATAATGAATTTATTGAGTATATGAAAATGCTGAATTCAAGAGGTGTGACATCCGTCAAAGAGATGGGATTTGATGATTACTACGGCTTTACAAATGTTTTGAAGGACTTTGACAATAATGATAAGTTATCAGTACGAATATCTTTCATGTCTCAGCCGGTTGCAGAAAAAACTAACATTTCCTACGGACAGAAGATGCGCAAGGTTTTTCAATCAGAATTTGTGCAATTTGCTGGATATAATCAAATGACGGATGGTTTGATTTTGGGAATGGAAGGTCATTTGATGGAACCCTATGAGGGTACAGAAATTTATTGTAAGAAGGAAATTGATTATGAACAGCTTGAAAGAGAAGTACTTGAAGCTGATTATAATGATTTTAGATTTACATTACACTCGGAAGGAGATGGGGCATTTCATCAGATATTGAAGATTTACGATAAATGCAAAAAAGTCAATGGAAAACTTAAAAACAGACATGGAATTACAGACCTTGAACTTACGAAACCAGAGGACGAAAAGAAGATGGCCGGTTTAGGTGTATTTGGTGAAATCTATACTCAGATATATAAGTATGATACATATGATAATTGGGTTAAAGATTATGAGAATATGATTGGGCATGAGAGAAGATGCCGATATTTGAATTATCGTTCGCTTATTGACAATGGTGTAAAGCTTGCAGCTGCAACAGACTTACCACTTCTATTACCTAGTGTTCCTGAAGCCATCTATTATGGTTGTGCAAACTACTGTAAAGATAAAGAGAGACAAATCAACATTGAAAATACTATATCTATAGATCAAATGTTATGTGCATGGACTATTAATGCACAATATGCAGTTGAAAGGGAAGGTATATTAGGTACGATAGAAGCAGGCAAAAGAGCTGATCTTGTGATTTTTGACAGAAATATTTTTGATACACCAATGGAAAAGATCTTGGAAACAGAAGTGGAAATGACAATAGTTAATGGAAAAACCGTATATAAAAAATAATGGGGGAACAAATTATGGGACAGGGAGAAAAAAAAATAAGTTTAAGATTATTTGCTATGCTGTTTATTCTTGGTTTTGTTAATGCAGTTATGTATACGTTTCCATATGTGCGTTATGTATTCTATGATCAGCAAATTGCAGCTATGAATATAACAAATACTCAATCAGGGTATTTAATGTCAATATATTCAATATCTATGATGATATCAATGATACCTGGAGGAATCTTAGCTGATAAGTTTTCAGTTAAAAAATCATTGACATGTTCAATATTAGGATCGGTTGTTATTATTGTAATCTACGCATTAACGATGAATTTTGCTGTTGCATGTCTGCTTTGGTTCTTGGTTGGATTAACTACGAATTTTGTATTCTGGTGTGCAATCACAAAAGCAGTAGGTATGGTTGGTAGCGTTGAACAGCAGGGAATTTGCTATGGTATTTACTACGCATCATCAGGAATTATTTCAGCAATACTTAATGCTGTTTGTTTATGGGCAAGTTCATTTTCAAAGAAACCAGCACAGTCATTTATTATAGCAATATGGGTAATGGCAATAGGAACATTATTAGCTGCATTGTTAGTTATATTATTTTTTAAGGAGAAAGAAGGAAATTTTACTGCCGATGAAGAGAACAGATTTAAAATTACTTATGTTAAAGACGTATTAAAAAACCCTATTACTTGGTTAATGTCGATAATGATCATGAGCGCATATGGTCTGTATACAAGCGTATCTTATTTTTCTCCATATCTAAAGGATGTAATGGGGATTTCACTTGTAAGTTCTTCTTTGATAAGTATTGTAAGAAGTAACTTAATGAATCTGTTGTGTCCTGTGGGCGGATTAATTATTGATAAAATATTTAAGTCAGCAACAAAATGGTATGTCTGTGCATTTGGTATTACTTGTGCAATATATGTTTTAGTTATGACAATCCCAAGTTCAATTAATCCTAGTTTAGCAACATTCATTTCATTGCTGCCAAGTGCAATTGCTATGATGTTATACGGTGTAATTTGGTCATGCCTAAAGGAATGCAAGTTTAAACCAATGTACACAGGAACTGTAATTGGAATTGCTTCTATTATAGGATACCTTCCAGACTTCTTCTATTATGTTATATTCGGAAAATGGATGGACCTATATGGAAATGCAGCATATAAAATGATTTTTGGATATTTATTGGGAACAGCAATAATAGGTATGATTGCTGCAATACTTATCCATAGAATTTCACACAAAAAATTAAGCAAAGAGATTTAGGAGGCATAATAAATGAAAGTATCAGAATTTAATGTAACAAATATGGTTGATGACATTCAGAAACAGAATGGAAAAATTGAGGATGTTTATTTTGTAGCTTGCGGAGGATCTTTGATCGATTTATATTCGAGTGAATATTTTGTAAAAAGAGAATCAAAGTCCATGCACTCAGCGTGGATTCCAAGTAAGGAATTTGTGTTAACTCCACCAGCCCATTTAGGAAAGAACAGTCTTGTCTTTGTCTGCTCACATGGCGGAAATACAAAAGAAACGGTAGAGGCAGCAGATGTTGCTTATGAAACAGGGGCATATGTTATCACATACACTCACAATCCACAGAGTAAATGTGCTAATTCAAAATATCATTCGATTGTATATGCTTGGGAAAGTGATACACCTCAGGAAGAAAAACCAATGTGTCTTACATATGCTATTCTTAATGAATTGATTCATAGACAAGAACCGGAATATTTACTATATGATTCAATGAAAGATGGCATTGAGAAAATTGATAAAATAATTCGTAAAGCTGTTAATGATACAACAAATAAGGCTTGGGTGTTTTCAGAAAAGTATTATAATGAGCCGTTCTTATATATTATGTCATCTGGGGCAGCGTATGCACAGTCTTATGGATTTGCAATATGTTCCCTTCAGGAGATGCAGTGGATGGATTGCTGCTATATCAATTCTGCTGAATATTTCCATGGACCTTTTGAAGTTACAGATGAAAATCATCTATATATTTTAATGATGAGCAAAGGAAAGACAAGAGAAATAGATGAAAGAGCATTGAGGTTCCTACAAAAATATGGAAAGAAATATGAAGTCATTGATGCTGAGAATTGTGGATTAGAAACAATAGAGGAGAATTGTGTAGATTACTTTAATGCACCGCTATTTTATGAAATGAGTGTTCTTTATAGAACTGCGATTGAAAATAAAACGAGGCATCCGCTTAGCATGAGAAGGTATATGGGAGTTGTAGAATACTAAAAATGTTGATGGCTAACTTTATTAGGTTAGTCATCATTTAAAAGGAGAATAATTATGGAATATGATGTAAGCGTTGTTGGGTTTGGCGATAATGTAGTAGATATTTACGTACATAAAAATACACAGTATCCAGGAGGAAATTGTGTAAATTTCGCTGTATACGCAAAAATGTTTGGTGTAAGAAGAAGTGCCTACATGGGATATTTTGGTATAAATAAAGATGCTGATCATGTTATCAGTATATTAGATAATTTAAATATTGAAATGGTTAAGTGCAAACAAATTGAGGGAGAGAATGGGTATTCTAGATGTACATTAAAGGATGGTGAAAGAGTATTTCTAGATTATAATGAAGGTGGAGTTAGAAGTAAACATATTTATAATCTGGATAGATTTGATTTAGAGTATTTAAAGGAATTTGACTTAATTCATTGCGGAAATTATTGCTATATGGAAAGCCAGTTACCCAAAATACACAATGCTGGATTAAAATTGTCTTTTGATTTTTCTGATGATTCAACAGAACAGTACTATTCTGAAATTGCACCATTGGTAAATTATGCATTTTGTTCATTTGACGGTTCTGATGAAGAAGTAAAGCAACATTTAACAAAAATAGCATCTTATGGACCAGAAATTGCATGTGCGTCAAGAGGAAAAAAAGGATGTATAATTTATGATGGAAACAAGTTCTATGAGCAGAGTGCTAAACCAATCGAAAAAGTTGTGGATACAATGGGAGCTGGAGATTCACTTATAACTACATTTATGGTTGGTTATATAGACAGAATAAAAAAAGGGATTGATAAAGAAAAAGCAATTAAAGAAAGCATTGAAAAGGCAGCTGAATTTGCAGCAACAGTTTGTCAGATGGAAGGTGCTTTTGGATATGGTTGTAGGGTTTTAATACCTAGAGATTAATAAAGGATAGCAAAAATGTGGCTATTTTGAAGTGGAGTGATGGAAGTAGGTGTTTTGAGCCAACGAGGTCACTCTGCTTTTGAAAATAAAAATTCTATATACATTCTGGTATTTATAGTATCCTAGGGTCGAACCTATTTAGCAGTGATATTTTAGAAGCTACAATATAAGAACTTTATAGCATTTTATAAAGTCTGTATCTTAAATTATTATGCAAATTAAGATACAGACTTTGTTTTGAGGTTAGGTATATTGATTAAATTTTATTATAAATTAATAGCTGTTTCACGGCCTTCTTCGATTGCAGTCATAATCTTTCGAGGTTGTTTTGCATCGCCGATTATGTGAATTGGTATATTCAGAACTTCTAATTCTTCAGCAAGTGCATTATTAGGATCCGTTCCCATTGCAACCACAATAGTATCGATACCGTTCAGCGTTTCTTCATTCGCATCCTTAATATAACTTATACTGCTTTCTGTGATTGAAGATACTTTTGCACTGGTAACGACAGTTATCGGTTTATGAGAAATTCTTGTCATTAGAAAATCTCTATTAGCTGTATAATCAGTGGAGTCGATATTGTCTTGCATTTCAATTATTGTGATTTTTCTTCCGCCGATTGCGCGATAATTGTGATGATCAGACATAAAATCAGCAACTTCACAGCCTACGGAACCACCGCCTATAATTGCTACATTTAGTCCAGGATGCTTTTTGCCTTTGAATATATCCCATGCAGAGATAACGTTTGGATGAACAGATTCAGCAATCCATGCAGGCATCTTAACTTGACCTCCTGTTGCAAGGATGATTTCATCGGGGTTTAAGGCTTTTATAGTTTCAATGGTTGCTTCTGTATTTAAACGAACATCAACATCCGTTTTCTTTAATTCATGAATAAGATACTTTAATCCAAGCGAAAGTTCCTGTTTAACTGGAGGATAGCTTGCGATAATAAATTGTCCGCCAAGTATATTGAATTTTTCAAGGAGAGTAACCTTATGACCACGTTTTGCTGCAGTTGTAGCCGCTTCAATACCTGCGGGACCTCCGCCGATTACAACAACGTTCTTCTTAATCGGGGCTTCTTTAATGTCAGCAAGTTTTTGATTGGCAACGGCAGGATTCATAGTACAGTGCATAAATATGCCAGCAGCTGATGTGGCTAAACAAGTTAAGCAGCCTACGCATGGACGAATATCATCAAAATTGTTTTCAAATGATTTCTTAACGAATTCAGGATCGCATATAAGAGCCCTACCAATATATGCAATGTCAAGTCTTCCTTGTTCGATTAACATATCTGCAACCCATGGTTCTTTGATTCTGCCGACACAACCTATAGGAATTTTTACAGCCTTCTTGATGATATCAGTATAAATTGTATTTAATGCTTTTGGAGTACCTGTTGGTGGAAGCAAAGTTCCTACATCATACAAAGTACCATTGGAAAAATGTATGTAGTCAACACTTGCTTTTTCTAGGAGCCTTGCTATATAGCAAGTATCATAGACATCATTTCCGCCTTCTTCACGTTCATCAGCAGATAAACGAACACTTATTGGAAAGTCCTGCCCAACTGTTTCACGTATAGTTTCAACAACTTCTATTAAAAAACGCGCTCTGCCATTGATATCGCCGCCATATTCGTCTGTTCTGTGGTTTACTAATGGAGAAAGGAAAGAACCTAACAGTGCATGACCGTGTGCACAATGAATCTCGATAGCATCACATCCTGCTATTTGTGCGCGCTTTGCAGCAGCTGCATATTTGTTTATATAATGTTTAATATCTTCATGAGTCATTTCTATTGGTGTTTCTAAAGGATTCCACACATGAGCTATTGGAGAAGAACTCAGTGGCATTCTTCCGCCATTTATTTGAGAATTGGCAAATGGGCCGCCTTGAATCAGTTGAACGGAAAGTTTAGTTCCATACTGATGAAGAGAGTCTGCAAGTTTCTTAAATCCTTCAATTTGGGAATCGTCAAATATGCCTAGAATAGTAGAATCGTAAAGATGATCTCCATCGACTTCAGCTGCTTCTGTAGTGACTAACCCAATACCTCCTCGTGCCATCTTGCCATAGTATTCGATGATTTCATCACTCATCTTATGATTTTCATAGATATAATTTGTTTTCATCGGAGGTAAGAATACACGGTTTTTTACCGTCATACCTCTAAATGTAATTGGGGAAGCAAGATACTGATATTTGTTCATAATAACCCTCCTTAATATGTTTATAAGATGTTTTATCATTAAAAAGTTTTTTATAGTACACTTTTGGTGTCATTTGTGGAAGCATGTACTATTTTATTGATGTAAAAGTAAGGCCAAATATATTCAAGTGCGGCTGTAAAGCTCTCAAGATATAATTATAATCAACGTCAATAAACCGATTATATTTTATAATGACAAAGATTATCTTTATAATATTTACATAAAAGTCACGCAATATATCATTATGTTTCTTTTAATACTATGGGTTTATTATTTCGTACCGCGGTATTAAAATTATAGTAGCACTCTCCTATTTCTTTGTCAATATTTACATACTACGATAAAGGTTTATAATACTCCCTGAGGTTATAACCATGTTTATTAAGTAAAATTAATTATTGTCTTCTTTTAATGTTTTGTGGTAAACTTCTAATTATTGAAGGAGAGGGGATATCTATGGCAGCTGAAAAAGAACAAACCAAGGAGAAGATAATTAATGTTGCTTACAAGTTATTTATTAAGCAAGGATATGATAATGTTACTATTAATGATATTTGTAAGACATGCGGCATAGTAAAAAGTACATTTTATTATCATTTAAAGTCTAAAGAAGATATTATAGCGGATCTATTTGGGAATATATGCGAATTATTATATAATAACGTAGAAAATTTAATGAATGCAGAAAACTATTGGGAACAGTTATGGAAATGCTTTGAAGTTATTATTAAATTTTCAGTTGACATAGGGTACGATTTGAATGGGCAAAGTCTTAAAATCAACATCAATAAGGATATCGGAACTTACAATATAAAAGAATCCTTGACGCGAATAGCTGTTCCAATTATTAAAAGGGCTCAAGAAGCCGGTGAGATACGAAATCAAAGTCCTGCTGAAGAATTGTATCGTGCTTCTATTTTTACAATATATGGTTATGATGTTATGTGGTGTATAAAAAAGGGCTCCTTTGATAAATTGGATTATACCAAAAGAGCTCTTGAAAACATATATGATGTAGCTCCTGAACTTCGAGGAAAAACTAGTAAATAAGGAAGTTTGTTTAAGTACACATCAGAGATCAAAATAATGTTTTAGAAATTATAGGCTATCTGCCATATTGATAAGTTCTTCTGATGTAGAAACTATTTCTTCTATGCTGCTTGCAACTTCCTCTGTGGATGCTGCCTGCTCTTGACTGGAATCAAGTGAGCTTTGACTCTTTGTATTTGATTCAGTAACCTTTCTTTTAATTTCGCCCGTTAATTTACTGATTTTATCAACTGTGTCTCTAGATTGTTCAGACAATTTTCTAATCTCATTTGCTACAACGCTGAAACCTCTTCCAAATTCTCCTGCTCTTGCTGCTTCAATTGATGCATTTAATCCAAGCATATTAGTTTTATCTGCTATTTGCTTTATAAATCCACTTATATTATTAATTTCTTCTGATAAATTTGTTATTTCTTTTATGTTTGCATTAAGATCATTTTGATTAGCATTTATTTCAGAAGCTGAAGCTGCCAATTCTTCAACTGTAGCAGATATGTTTGTCAAACTGCTTTTAATACTATTTGACATATTGCGCAAATTCAGTTCGATTTCCTTTGGACGTACAATATTTAGAACACCTATAACTTCATTAGTATCTTCGTCAAATACAGGAGCAGATAATCCTCTAATTGGCTTGCCCCATTCATAGGTATCAATTTCGAAATGTTGAGGTGTGCGGGAATTTATAGCCCCGGTACTTACTGGATCAGTAGTGATATCAAATCCGGCGGTCATATTAGGAATATCAAAATTCTTTGAAGCTTGTGTTTGTCTTATATTTGTCAAATCTGACATCGATAAAAATGCTCCTCCTGGAAACATTTCAGTAACAACAGGTGCAAAAGCTTTGAATGCCTTAGCCATATGATTAACCTTGGGAACTACCATGTAATATGCTCCAATTATGTTTTCTTCATTATTAACAATAGGAATAGCAGTAACTATTAGCTTTATTCCATAAACACTTACAGGAATATCTTCTGTAATAGTCTCTTTTTTACTAATTGCATCAGAAATTGTATTGATTTTCTCAATTTTTTCTCCGACATTAAAACTTTCAACATTAAATGAGTCTGAAGATATCTGCCAGGTAATGACATCGCCTTCAGTTACGCCGAATATACCTTCTTTAACAATAGAATTAATCTGTGTTTCAGCTAAACTTTTTAAATAGTCAAGCCCGTTTACTGAAATCATTTTATCACTCCTTAAATAATCTGTTTAGTAAAATTATATTTTTAATTATATAGTAAGTAATCCCATAGTAATAATATAACATAAAATAGAAAATTATAAAATTAATAACGTTAATTAGTAATTAATGTATTTATAGAAATTATGTATATGTTTATAATATTTTCTCACTGGAGGAGAAATTAAGTTTGTAATACGAGTCTGTTTTATTTACGATAAGACTGAAGAATGTTTAAAATACTTAGGTGGCTTAACAGTTGAATATTTATTATTGTGACGGTTATGGCAACTGCTGGAGGCATATCATTAATGGTGAAAAGATAAATCATCTATATTAATACTGTATATTATGATTTTCGCATCTATATTTAGAAGGAGTACAACCAGTGATTGCTTTAAACCTCAATATAAAGTAGCTGAAATTTTCAAAACCTGTAGAAAAAGCTATATCCATAATTGTCATATCAGTACTGATTAACATACTTATAGCTTTTTCTATTCTTACGTAATTTACATATTCTACAAAAGTTTTATTAAAGTTTGCTTTAAAGAATTTGCAGAAGTATTTTGGAGCCATATTGAAGGCTTTAGATATATCATTTAGAGATATTTTATTTGTATGGTGCTCTTCGATGTAGGAAACTATCTCCTTTAATATGGTTACTTTATTATTAATGTTTTTAATTTTTGAGTCTGCACACCTTATTATCAAATTATTTTCTATAAGCAGATAAATAATCTGGAGTAAGGTTGTTTTTGTGCCAAATTGATATGCAGTTGTTTTATTGTCGTTTACAAAGATAATGAAATCTAATAACTTACACATTTCTTTACTTATCTCAATAGTATTTTTTAATTTATTTATAAACAATGCTTGTTTATTATACAAAGGTTGTATGTACGCACTTTCTACAAAGTCATACATGCTAAAGGACAGATATTCCATGGGAAATAAAAAGGCGTAATACAGTGTAGAAGTATCCTCTACATACATTTCGTGGAGCTCTTCTTTATTAATGAAAAAGATATCTCCCGGTTCACCAATATATTTATTGTTGTTGATATTTATATAAAGAGAACCATTCATTACATATATTATTTCAATTTCTTCATGCCAATGGTGTGAAACAAACATTTTAGCATTTTCATCATGCATTTTATATATATTAAAATGATATAGTGGAGTTCCATGTACTTTATTTTCTCTTAAATCGCTGTTCATAAAGTTTCCCTTCTACTGATACGTATATTTATTACCACATATTTATAATATAAGATTTTTTTAAAATATAAAAGTGAATATTGTATTATTTGTTGTGTATATTTTGCAAGTAAACGTAAACACACATAGGATATACTATTATTACGAAATACAGAATCATATTGTTCATTATTCGACGAATATTTTTACTATGAAAATTAGAAGGAGGCGTTATTATGCCAGCTTGGCTTGACAATGCAGTGTTCTACGAAATTTATCCACAAAGTTTTATGGATACGAATTCTGATGGTATCGGTGATATTCGAGGTATCATTAAAAAATTAGATTATATTAAGGAATTAGGATGTAATGCAATATGGCTGAATCCTTGTTTTACATCTCCTTTTGCAGATGCAGGTTATGATGTGTCAGATTATTATACAATTGCACCTAGGTATGGAACTAATGATGATATAAAGGAGCTTTTTGAAAAGGTTCACGAGAAACGTATGCATATTATTCTTGATTTAGTGCCAGGGCACACTTCGACTGAGCATTATTGGTTTAAAGAATCTATGAAGGCAAGTGAAAATAAATATACACATAGATACATATGGACAGATAACATATGGAAGGATTTTAAAGATGTAACGAGTATTGCTGGCTGCATAAGAGGAATTTCTGATAGAAACGGTAGTTGTGCAGTTAACTTCTTCTCAACTCAGCCTGCGTTAAATTATGGATTTGCTAACCCTAAGGAGCCGTGGCAATTTTCTGTTGATTCCCAAGAGGCTATTGGAACAAGGGAAGCAATGAAAGATGTGATGCGTTTTTGGCTAAAAATGGGCTGCGATGGTTTTCGTGTAGACATGGCTGGATCTTTAGTAAAAAACGATGAGGGCAGCAAAGAAACCATTAAGTTATGGCAAAACTTTAGAAGTTTTATGGACAAAGAATTTCCAGAGGCTGCTTTGATTTCAGAATGGGGAGAACCTGATAAGTAATTAAAGGGAGGTTTCCATATGGATTTTCTACTGCCTTTTGGTTCTTGTCATTATATGGATTTATTCCGTGCTGAGAATCCATACTTTTCAAAAGAAGGAAAAGGAGATATATCTAAGTTTGCTAAAGGATATTTAGAAAATTATGCTTCGACTAATGGAAAAGGACTGATTTGTATACCTTCCGGCAATCATGATATAGAAAGAATTTCACAGAAACTAGATGCTGAAGAACTTAAAGTTGCTTTTGCTTTTATTATGTCAATGCCAGGAGCTCCGTTTATTTATTATGGAGATGAAATAGGAATGAACTATGTTGAGGGTCTTACGTCTGTTGAAGGTGGTTATCACAGAACTGGTTCGAGAACACCGATGCAATGGAATAACGATATCAATGATGGATTTTCTAATGCTAAATCCGAGCAGCTTTATATTAAACAGGATTCTTCCAGTGATAGACCAACAGTAAAGAGGCAGCAGGAGGATGAGAACTCACTATGGAAAGAGGTTCAGAAACTGATTAAATTAAGAATGGGTCACGAGCCGCTTTGCTCAAATGCTTCTATAGAGATATTGTATGCAGAAGAGAATGCTTATCCTTTTGTATATAGGAGAACAGGTAGAACTGGTAGTATCCTTGTGGTATTAAATCCTTCTGAATTTGAGGCAACCTGTGATATACCTGTAGCTAATGGAGAGAGCATTATCTATTTTTATAATGCTCCTGCTGCTTTAGACAATGGGAAACTTACAGTTCCTCCATGTTCAGCGACTTTTATTAAAGTAAAATAATTATTTTTAAGTGCAGGGATAACACCTGCACTTTGTTTTTTGGACGAACTGATTCCGACAATAAGAATGTTACTATCCTTAAGCATATTATTTATTACAGATAAACTTTTTGACTTTATTAATAGTAATATGTTCCGATAATCATTTTGGAGGTGCATAGATGTCAGAGTATATTATTCCAATAAAAATAGCACTGTTAAGTTTTCCCTTCGTTGCTATGCTTTTTACACTGCCTTTTTTAATATATCAATATAGAAAGCATGGGTATATAAATATTTTTAGAGCAGCGGTGCTTTATTCTTTTTTGCTGTATTTAATATCAGCATACTATCTTGTAATATTACCTTTACCTAAAACCACAGATGTACTAAGTTTGCAGAGAGCAGGTACTAAGTATACTCAGTTGATTCCATTTAATTTTATTGCGGATATCCTAAAAGAAACTAAGGTAGATATCTCAAAGCCATTAACTTATCTTCATCTATTTAGAGAACGAGCTTTTCTACAGGTAGCTTTTAACGGCATTTTGCTGCTACCCATAGGTGCATATTTGCATTATTATTTTAAGAGAAATCTTAGGCAAACAATATTAATAGCATTTTGTGTTTCTCTGTTTTTCGAGTTAACTCAGTTAAGCGGATTGTATGGAATTTACAATAGACCTTATAGAATATTTGATGTAGATGATCTAATTATGAATACTTTCGGTGGTTTTTTAGGCTATATACTATCAGCAATACTTATGAAAGTATTGCCTAATGTCAGCAAACTGGATGAGAAGGTTAAGCTTGAGGATATTACTGTAGGTTTTATAAGAAGGTCTTTAGCGTTAGGGTTTGATTGGTCTATATTTATTATAATAGCATTAATTACTCGCGGCTACTTTAAAGCATATATGTTTGTATTTATATATTTTATATTAATCGTTTATTTTACTAACGGTAAAACCTTTGGTAAATGGCTTCTCAGGATAAAAGTTGTTGGAAAAGAAGAAAGATTAAAATTTAGAGAAGTGCTTGTAAGATATGGCGTATTATATTATGCTTTTTTTGGCTCAAACTATCTGATTTTTAGTTGTACAAGAATAGATAAGATAGCTGACAATCTTATTTTCTATTTATTAATATTTATATTGTTTTTGCTGGATTTAGCTGCGTGTTTTCATGTTACTATTCATTTTTTCTCAAAAAACAAAAAATTGCTTCATGACAAGCTAAGCGGCACAATATTAAAAGTAATAAAATAAATTATGATATTAGATAGAAGAATAAATCAAGGGTCTGTTGTATTAAAAGCTGATATGCAACAGACCCTTGAAAATTTAATATAGTTACTTTACATAGAAAGAATCGGCGTTTTGCTTTTGTTACTCTAAATTTCTCTAAGTACAGAAGCTTTTTCCATGCTTCTAACCGTAAAACCACGTTCTATGCTGGCACCTTCAACTTCGATGAACGCCTTTGAAACGAAGAATTTTCTAATGTTCTCATCTGTTAATTTCCCGGATAAAGTCATAGATGCAGGATTCAATTCACCTCCAGGCATAGTGACTTTGATACTGCTATTTGTAGAAAGCTCGTAAGCAATATTAAGATCATTGGTAAGTACTGTTAAGTTTTTTTTATTTATAAGTCCTTTTGCTATACATAAATTGGTTTTTCCAGATGTAAGGATTATGCTGTCATCATCATTAATCATTTGTACGGCAATATTGCTTATTTCAAACCGATCTTCAATATAAGGATCTTCTTTAGTTTCCTCAATCACTGTATCGTCTACCAGCAATTCATCATTTAAATACGCGCCTCCGTGAGTTCTTACAAGAAACTTTTCCCTTTCAAGCTTTTCAAAATCACGTCGGATAGTAACCTCTGATACATCCAGCATTTCGCTTAATTTAGTTACATTTACATGTTTCTTCTCCATCAATATTCTTTTTATGGTTTTAATTCTCTCTGATGCAAACATACAAATACTCCTTCGAATTCGAAACATACAATAATTAGTATGATTTACTTTAAATAATTTAGCTTAAGTAGAAATTAATAATTATAGCTTTCGTTTGACTTGTGAATGTTTATCTATAAATTATATTACAAATAAACAGAATAAACAATATTGTTGTTCTTTTTCATTCATATCCAAAGATTGCATGTATGAATTATTTATTACACAAATATAAAATGTCATAACATAAAAGATATATCTATATAATATCGTAATAGAAATAGATAAATCTATGATATGGAAGTGTATACATGGTGGGCTGTTATTAGCTTGTTAGTATCAAGTTTAGAAACAGTCAAGATATAGGATGGGAAGGTGAGACTACATGGGATTAATAGAAAATGAGAAGCTTGTTGATGCAAACTTAGATAAATTAACCTATAGTGGAAGAATAGATTTTAGTAACGCTGCAGCACCAATATTCATATTTCCTGGAAGCTCGGTATCAATGATATTTACTGGGTCTGTACTTAAGATATTGGTAAAAAACAAACACAGTTTTAATGATAACTATATAGGATACATTTTAGATGGAGTTGAGAAGAAAGTGCTTCTTTCAAATGATAGGCTAGTACAAGAAATAGTGCTAGGAACAAATTTAAAAGAGGACAAACCACATGAAATAACGTTATATAAAAGGCAGGATGGATGCCATGAATTTACATTTTATGGGTTTGTAATATCTAGGGTTGGTACTGTAGTCAAAGCAATTAAAAGGTTCAGACGAAATATGGAGTTTTATGGAGACTCTGCAGCTGCTGGCGAATTGATCGAGGCTAGAAACTGTATGGAAGTACAGCAGGGAAAATGCAATGGACAGTATTCTAATGCTTGGAATTCTTATGCTATGATGACAGCCAAAAACTTAAAGGCTAATGTCAATATTATCGCACAAGCGGGGATATCCCTGCTAGACAATGCTGGATACTTTCATGTACCGCAATGCATTGGTATGGAAAGTGTTTATGACAAGCTTCATTTCAACCCTGATCTTGGAAATGTAACTGATTGGGACTTCGCGCGGTATACCCCACATGTAGTCGTAATCGATATAGGACAAAACGATGCAGTGCCTAAGGACTATATGAAGGAGGATAGGTATAGTGAAAAATCAAAAGTCTGGAAGCGGCGCTATAAAGACTTTGTATTAGATATACGAGCGAAATACCATAATGCATTAATTATAGTTACAACTACGATTATAAACCATCATCCTTCCTGGGATCGCGCGATAGGTGAAGTATGTCAGGATATAAATGACGAAAAAATCATGCATTTCCTGTATTCCAGTAATGGACATGGCTCAGCAGCTTCAATTAGCTTAAGGTGCGCTGAACAGATGTCTTTTGAACTTAGTATGTTTTTAAAAAGTTTAGGATCGGGAATTTGGGAAAACTAGAAATAAAAGAAAGTTTTGAATGATTTGAAAAGGTTGTCATAAAAATTGTACATAGATACTATACTTTAATATCAAAATAACTTGCTTGGATAAATAATATATTTTTAAGGGGGATCTTAAATGAATAAGCGTCTAAAAAAGTTCTGTGTAATTTTGGCTGTAGCTACAATGATTACATCATTGGGCACAGGCTGTGCTAAAAGCAAGACGAAGGATGATTCAAGCAAACCTAATAAAACTACCGTGAATAAAACGAAGGGGAAAACTACGAAGAAGACAGATGATAAAAATTCAACACCTAGAAATGAAACGCTTTACTTTAATGGACAACAGTGGGGTGCAGTTAACGATTGGAATCCTATGTCCAGTAACTCAAACAACGCTATGGGTGTTACTCAAAAGGATTCGTCCAGAACATTAATATATGAAACTCTATACATGTATAACATGCTTGATGGTAAAATGTATCCATTATTAGCAGATGGAGATCCTGTGTGGAATTCTAATCGTACGCAGCTAACAGTTAAGATTAATAAAGATGCCAAATGGAGTGACGGAACTCCAGTTACAGCACAGGATGTGGCTTATACCTTTGATACGAATGTTAAGTATAAAAGTGCAGGTGGCTCTGACTATGCACAATACATCAAGAGTGTAAAAGCTACAGATGATTCAACTGTTGTGTTTACAGCAGTGCTAAATAGTAAAGGACAAGCCAAAAATCCATTAAAGGTTGAAGAATACCTTCCAAGACAGTATGTAATGCAGAAGGCATATCTCCAAAAAGTTGAAGAGAGAGATAATCATAATGCTAACAAAATAAAGACTGACAAGATGGAAGATCTAGTTGCATCAGGACCATATAAACCTTATATAGCTAACGACCAGAAAGTTGTATTTCAAAGGGATGATAATTACTGGGGAAAGGCAAGCTCTATGTGGGGTAAACTTCCAGTGCCTAAGTATATTGCACATAATATATTCAAAGATAACGCTGCAGGTGATACAGCCTTCAAGAATGGTGAAGTTGATGTTTCACAGCAATTTATAAGCGATGTACAAAGTATGATGTCAGGCGGAAAGGTATCTACTTATTTACCGGAGTCACCGTATTATGTAGCAGCTACAATGCCAACTGCGTGGTACAATTTAAAGAAAACAGGTCTTAATAATGTTACAATACGTAAAGCTATAGCAATGGCAGTTGATTATGATCAAATTATTAAGACTGCTATGAGTGGATATTCACCGTCCTTTAAGGATGTCCCAAGAAGCTTAATGAATCCAACAAATGCTGAGCAGAGCTTGTTAGATAAGTCTTCCTTAAAGAAATATCAGTGGACTGGAAATGACATCGCTGGTGCAAAGAAACTCTTGGATAAAGCTGGCATCAAGGATACAAACGGTGATGGAATTCGTGAATATAAGGGCAAAAAGCTTTCATTTAAAGCTGAATGTCCTCAAGGATGGTCAGATTGGAACGCTTCACTTGAAATTGTAGCAGCTGCAGGAAAGAAGATCGGCATCGATATTCAAACCTATTTCCCAGATGCTAACACTTTCTACGATGATTTATCAAACAAGCATTTTGATATAGCAATGTGGAGTCCATCAGGAGCAGGTATCTCTAACCCATGGACACGTGCATTTGGTATATTGTCAAGTTCATATAACAAGATGAAGACTCAGATGATAGGAAACTTCAGCGGATTTGCAGATAAGAGAGCCGACCAATTACTAGAGTTAATTCCTCATGAGACAGACCAGGCAAAGCTTAAATCTTATTACACAGAATTAACTAAGATTTATTTAACTCAGGTACCTTCATTCTCATTAATGTATAGACCAGAAGTATTTTATACAGTCAATGAAAGTATATGGACTAATTTCCCACAGCAAGGTTCTAAGTCAGATAAAGGTGTTGAAATACCTCCATATGATCTAACAGATGGCTATGGTATTGCGGGGTTGTATTCACTTAAATTAGTAAATGGCAAATAGTTTATAAATAAACTTAGCCATGTTTTCATAGTATCATGCGGAAAACATGGCTAGTTTTAATTAGTCGGGGGCATAACTTTAAATGTGTCCTCTTTCATTTAAAAGAAAGATATAAAATATTAACTAAATATGAGCAATCTGGTAATATGTCAAGATAGTTTTTTTAAATGTTTCGATATGTTTTTCTTAAAAAAGGGTGCAAGAAATAAACATTCGGATTTTTTAATAAAAAATCGAATGTCAGTTCGTCTCGATATG
>NZ_MZGV01000065.1 GCF_002029235.1 Clostridium oryzae | reverse complement strand
GTTTGGTCGAAAATTCAATTATAACATGAAATTGGGGGTCATTGTTTTTTTTATACAAAAAAACTCTGTAACCCTTGATATATAAAGAAATTTTTAAAAGAGTAGTGTAAAAAACTTTACACTAACAATTATACTGGGGAGGATATTTTATGTTAAAGCTTAATAATATAGACATAGGTACATCTGCTATAGTTGAAAATTTATCGTCAAACGGAATGTTAAGAGAAAGAATGTTGGCACTCGGATTGACAAAAGGTGCCATAATAGAAGTAATTAGAAGAGGTCCTTCTGGCGATCCTACAGTTTACAATATAAGAGGAGCAATGATAGCTTTGAGAAGGGAAGAAGCCTGTCTAATTTCTGTATCTCAGTAATAAGTTTATAATTCATTATATACTAGTAAATAATATTTTGGAGGTTATGAATGGGATTAACATTTCAATCCACACAAAATAATGCCTTAACAGATATATTTACAGTTGATAAAGTGAAAGAAAACGCACATTATGTAATTGCTCTTGCCGGTAATCCTAATACCGGTAAAAGCACTGTCTTTAATGCACTTACAGGATTACATCAACATACTGGAAATTGGCCTGGTAAAACGGTAGTAAACGCTAGAGGTAAATTTAAATATAATAATAAAGATAACATTATAGTAGATCTTCCAGGCACGTACTCACTTTTTGCTTCTTCAGTAGAAGAAGAAGTAGCAAGAGATTTTATATGTTTTGGAAATTCAGATGCAGTTATAGTTGTGGCAGATGCTACTTGTCTAGAAAGAAATATGAACCTCGTTTATCAAGTAATGGAACTAACTGATAATGTAATACTATGTATCAACCTGATAGATGAAGCGAAGAAAAAGAATATAGTTATTGATGCAAAAGGTATAGAAAAAGAGCTAGGTATTCCAGTAGTACTATGTGCAGCTAGAAGCGGCATAGGAATAAAGGAGCTAAAAGAAACTTTGTATGAAGTCACCACAGGAAAAATCATCTCAAAACCTAATAAAATCAAATATAAAGACTCTATAGAAAATAAGTTAAAGTTAATACAACCCTTAATCGAAAGTAAGATTACTAAAATTAATTCAAGATGGTTTTCTTTAAGGCTTATTGATAGCGACCCAAAGCTTATAAACTCAATATTTACTCATTTAGATGAGAACTCTACCGCAGAAATACTAAAGTTAATTGATTCATATTCTGCCTATGAGGATAAGAAAATAATAAGAGATGAAATCTCAAATCAAATTTATAAATCAGCTGAGCATATAAAGCAAAAGTATGTAAAAATAGATAAAACTAAAATTAACCGAGATAGATTAATAGATAATTATATTACTTCAAAAACATTTGGTATTCCGCTAATGCTTTTAGTTCTAGCGTTAGTCTTCTGGATTACAATAACTGGAGCTAATATTCCTTCTGAAATGTTAGCTAATATTTTATTTGCTGCTCAAAATAAACTTACTATATGGTTTAATAATATAAACGCTCCCACCTGGTTGCATGGAATTCTTGTGTTGGGACTTTATAGAACTCTTGCGTGGGTAGTATCTGTTATGCTTCCACCTATGGCTATATTTTTTCCGCTTTTCACAATACTTGAAGACCTTGGATATCTGCCAAGAGTAGCTTTTAATCTTGATCATCTTTTTAAAAAAGCTTGTGCTCATGGCAAGCAATGTCTCACCATGTGCATGGGATTTGGATGTAATGCTGCTGGAATAATATCCTGCAGAATAATAGAATCACCTAGAGAAAGACTTATTGCTACGCTTACTAATAATTTTGTTCCATGTAATGGAAGATTTCCTACACTTATAGCTATATCTGCTGTATTCTTTGTGGTTAAAGGAGGTACTGCTGCCGGAATATTACCAGTTCTGTCTATTACAACATTAGTAGTTATAGGTATAAGTATAACTTTACTAGTATCTTATGCACTTTCAAAAACCATATTAAAAGGAGTGCCTTCTACTTTCACCTTGGAACTTCCTCCTTATAGAATGCCTCAAATAGGAAGAGTTTTATATACTTCAATAATTGATAGGACAATCTTTGTTCTTTGGAGAGCTGTTATTGTAGCTGCTCCTGCAGGTGCTATAACCTGGATATTAGCTAACATCCATATTGGCAATTTAAGTGTAATAGGCCATGTGGCAGCTTTTCTGAATCCATTTGCTCAAATTATAGGACTGGATGGATTTATACTTATGGCATTTATACTTGGACTCCCTGCCAATGAAATTGTATTGCCTATTCTTTTGATGAGTTACCTATCAACAGGTTCAATGGTTGATTTCGACAATATCGAATCATTTAGAAAAATACTTCTTGCTCATGGATGGACTTATCTAACTGCATTGAATACTATGCTTTTTAGTCTATTACATTGGCCCTGTGCTACAACGTTGCTAACTATAAAAAAAGAGACAGGAAGTTTTAAATGGACTGCATTATCTATAGTTATTCCTACAGTTATCGCAATAACAGTTTGCTTTATTACTACTACAATATTTAGGCTGCTAGGACTTGCCTAGTCTTGAAACAATTAAAAGAGTAAAAAGAAGAATTTATCTCTTCTCTTTACTCTTACTTACTATTTTTTTCTTTTCTAAACTTATTTAATTTTTCCAGTATATCAGGATAAGCATCAAAAAACTCTACCATATCCCTCATTCCGCAAAGGACCTCTTTGTTTATCGTATGCTCTATCTTCTCAGTTTCCTCTAACAAATCGTCTCCTACATTTAGCATACTTAGAAATTTCTCTATTATATTATGCCGCGTCAATAGCGCTTTTCCTAATTCACTTCCTCTTTTTTCAAGCATTATAACTCCATATTTTTCATACTTTATAAGCTTTAGTTCAGCTAATTTATGAAGCATTTTGCTTACTGAAGGCGGCTGTACATTAAGGGATGAAGCGATATCATTCACTCTTGTAAAACCACTTTTATATGATAATCTGTACACCATTTCCATATAATCCTCTGCGGAAGGTGATAATAAATTCTGATCCTTTTTCATATATTCTGTAAATGTAAAAAATTCGTCCTGTGACACTGTCGCTCTCCCTCATATATTAATTCATAGTTAATTATATGAATGAGAACCATAAAATATAAACACTTTATAAAATCAATATACACTGTACGTAAAGTGAGCATAAGGAAAGAAGTGATCAATAAAAACATTTTTCTGTCTCCTCTGACCACTTCTCCCTTCTTTTATTATTTCATGAAATCGGGTTTTGGCATTGTAAACAAATGCGGTGATTGCAAATAATCCTGCACTATTCTTAGTGCTTCTCCAAATCTCTGAAAATGAACTACTTCCCTCTCTCTTAAAAATTTAAGCGGTTCTATAACGTCTGGATCGTCTGCCATATTGATTAGATATTCATATGTGGATCTTGCTTTTTGCTCAGCTGCCATGTCTTCATGAAGATCTGTTATTGGATCTCCTTTGGATTGAATATATGCAGCTGTAAATGGAACTCCATCTGCACTTACAGGATATATTGCTTTATCATGGTCTGCGTAATATGGTCCTAAACCTGCTGCTTCGATTTCTTCAACGCTTGCGCCTTCAACCAATTGATGAACAATAGCCCCTACCATTTCCAAATGAGCTAATTCTTCCGTTCCTATATCATTTAACGTAGCTATAGCTTCTGATGTAATCATGGAAAATCTCTGACTTAAATATCTGAGTGATGCAGCTAATTCTCCATCTGGACCTCCATATTGCGTGATAATTACTTTTGCCATTCTAGGGTCAGGTTTTCTAATCTTTATCGGATGTTCCAGTTTCTTTTCATATGCCCACATATTCTATCTATCCTCCTTATCGAACTCAAAATTTGCACTATACTCCCAAGGCCACGGCTGATTTATCCACTGCCATGGATAACTGCTTTCAGATTTTCCTTGAGAGAGCATTCCGTAATGTTTATTGTATACAGTCTTTAAAGAACTAGATTGTGCAGCTAAAGAATTATATCTTGTTATTGCTTCCTGATCATCCGGATGGGTATCGAGATATAATTGATAGTCCACTATCATGAAATCAGTTACCATTATCTGTTTTAACAAATCCATTTTATTCATATCCTTGTCCATAATAGTATTCCCTCCTATCTCTTACCCTCTGGTTTATAATTTTTAGCTTTTTTATTATAAGGGCTGTACAATTCCGGAAATATAGTCCCCAGCTTAAGAGCCTCTATCGGAGAAAAGGTATTACAAAGTTTTTGAAACGGAACATAAGCAGTAGCTAACCTTACATCACGTATTGTAAGTTCCTGTGGAATGCATTTGTCCATTCTTGGACAATACATATCTAGCATATCAGCATCTGGTCTCATATAATTCATCATGATATATAATTTTCCTCCCAATATGTCTTTTTACAATTTACATAATATTCATTCTTCAGGAGGTTTGCTACTGGATTTTTTCAAATAAAAGTAACAACAGCTGACTGCTCAGTTTCAAACATTTCTTTCAGTATCTCCAATCTGAAGTCTAAATCAAACAAATCATCTCCAGTAAAATAGTTAATAACATCAACGGCAATTCTGCCTGCTTCTATACCAGAATTTTTATACTTATACTCATAGATTGTATAGCAATTGCTTGTGCAGCATCTGCTTTGCGAGCAAAAACCTACATTGATGCCTGCCCTATCCTGCACAGCTAGCGCTATATGCCCGCATAAATGATGAAGTTGAATTCCTCTATTAAGCTTATGAGCCAAACCTGAATCTTCATTAGTACAACATTGGTGGTTGACTAATTCCGGCAGCATGGTGAGTAGTTCATATTCCAAGCCGTCAATTTCAGTAGTAAATACATTTTCCAAACCTTCCATATCCAAATCAAGTTTTATGCACTTTTTATCTGAATAGATATTATTTTCTTCAAACACTTTAAATTTTATAGGTCTCAATTTTCGTTTACCTCCTAGTATTTAATTGCTATATACTAGTTAAAATGCGTGAATATCATAACAATTATTCAAATTATTATATTTCTCAAGCTTGCAAGAGTATCTTGCACTAGTCTATCCTAATAAATGGAGTACCTTCTGAAAAGGGTACAAAGAACTCCCTGCTCCATCTGTTTATCGCTTCACCAAACCATTCCATTTTAGCCGCACCTTTTGTATGTGTAACTATAAACAGAATTATTTGAAACACGATGAATGCCTCTATATACCTTAAATCTATTGTTTTACTATTCATACTCCTATAACCGGCCATGATATCCTTGCGTTCATTTGCTTCAGTAAAGTGGCTAAAAAGTGAGCCTAAATCCATATAATAATAACTATACCCGCTTAATGAAAAATCTATCGGCACTATTTGGCTGCCGCTAACTATCAAATTAGATTTTGCCAAATCAGAATGCACTAAACTCATATGTTTTTCCTTTGCATCTAATTCGCTTATTCTTATAATCACTTCACTAATAGCCTTCTCAATAGCTATGTACTGTTCTGTTGAAATAATCCTTGCATCAAGAATGCTTCTAATCTTCACAATACTATTTAATAATAATTTTTTATCATAGTAATACCGTTTAATATTACTGCTTTCAATTTTATATTTAGGTAGGTTGTGCAGCTTTCCAACCATCTGCCCTACTTTATATGCTATATCTTCAGTCTGCTTGGTTTCTTCAATAGTATTACCATCTATCCAAGTTAAGACGGTAACAAAAGTTCCATCCTTCAAAATTGTTACAAATTTTCCATCCCTATTTTTAATTGGCATCTGAATTAATAAATCAGTATCTCTGCGAATAAAATCCAGGACTTCCATTTCTCCATTAAGGAAGTCCAAACGTTGTTCGCTTTCTCCAAAAATATCCTTAGAAAAATCTCTGCTAGTCTTATGGATACGCAAGACATACTCTTGCATCGACCTAGGATTCTTTAATCTAAAGGTTTTATTTTCATTATGCCTTATAAATTCTATTTTAGGGTTTTCAATATTGTAATTTCCTAATGCTTCCTTAAGTAAATCGTCCATTATTCTCTCCTAGTTGTTAAGTGATTGTGCAGCAAACTTTAGTCTTTGTATTAACCTGTCTTTTCCAATGATTCGATTCTTAAATAAAATACCCCTCGCTTTCATGGACTAGCCTTTCATCAATATAATTACTTGCTTGGCCCAGCAGTAAATAATTTTAATCAGCTATTCTTAATATCTGTAAATATTCCGGAACTTCATGCCTCTTAAAAAAATTGTCCAACATATACATATCAAGTTCTATTGCATCATCACCAATAAAAGTTTGCTCAAATTCGAATTGCCCAGTATACTCTTCCATTGCTACCCCTCCATTTATATAGAAATCAAACGGACAGTACTCCTGAATTGCACGATACACATTAGCAACGGATTTATGAAGATGTATGTGAATGCGAGGTCTCCAATCTTTAATTAAATCTCCTATTTGGTACATACGTCTTGGTACAGCACCGATAAATAATTTAACATTATTCGAAAAAATTGCTTCAGGCCTTTTTGATGTAGCAGGAAGTCCTATCCTTACGCCATAATTTTTTAAACATTTTGGCAAAAAATGCTTTTCGCCATCTATATCTATCTCATCTACTTCTTCAAAGTCTAAATCAATTAGCTTTACTTTATATTTACTAAGAATTTCGCCTAAACCAGCCTGCTTAAGATTATTTCGTAAATATCCGTTAGCGCTTTCAGCAAGAGTACAATCTCCACCATTTAGATATACATATTCTATTACTTTTGATAGTAATTTAACATCTGTTCTTGGATGACCAGGTTCAGCAGGCCTTGCCAGATTAATTTTTATAAGCACATATTTATTTTTATTAATTGCACTTTTTATGCCAATCTTATCCAAACAGCAAAACAATTCTTTCTTGTTCTTTGCACTCAATATCATAACAACACATCCTAACTTTTTTATATTCACTAATTAGTCAAGTAATCAATTACCAATCTATTACTTATTCTAAAATCGTTAGGAAATTCCTGCTGCCTTTTGGATAATATAGCAAAATATCCACCTTCGCTAATCTCTTCATCAAATTTTACATTCTTAAGTTCCAACTTTAGTACTAATTGATTATATATATCTTTATAATCCATCATATCATCAGCCGACAAGTGAAAAATCCCTTTCAAGTCTTTATCGATTATATAACAGGTTTTCTTTGCAATGCAAACATCAGTATTCGTATTTACAAATATGCCTGAATATACTTTTATTTTCTTTTTGTTACGTTGTGCATCTATTAATTGCTTCATTCTAGGAGATTCTTTACCCCAAACCTGAGGAATCCTTAATATGCATGCATTTTGATGTAATATATTCATAAGCATATCCTCGCAGGCTATCTTAAATTTTCCATAATCCGTAATAGAATTGGGTTTGTCCTCTTCATAGTGAGGTTTGCTTGTATCACCGTCAAATACATTTGTAGTAGAGAAAAAATATAACTTGCCGCCATTCTCATTAAGATATTCCGCAACTTTTCTGTGAAAAATAAGCTGTTTATCAAATTCTCCTCTTATGCAAGATATAACAATTTCAGGTTGTACAGCAGTTAGTATATGCTGTGTATCTGCTAAATCCTCTATATTTAATTTAAGGCTTTTGTTTTTATCTAGTACAGTTAAATTACTATTATAGGTTCCATAAACATCAAGCTGCTCGTTGCCTCTCATTTCCTCTGCTATTGCTTTTCCAATAAGCCCGCTTCCTCCAAGAATAAGAACTTTTTTCATCAATTACACATCCTATCATTAAATATTTTCTATATACTAATGTTATTGCAAATGATGTATAATTTCTTAATAAAAATTGCTATAAAAAATGGTTACACTCTATGTCGGCTAGTTCCACTCGTTAAGCAATTTCACCGCATCTTTTAGTCAAATTTCCTAATGGCTCATAACTCGGCTGCGCCTCAAACAATTCGCCATCTTAACGGAAATTTGCCTAAAAGACACGGATAATTGCTAAACTCGCTCCAAATGCCTCCATCAGGTGTAACCATTTTTAATACCCTAACTCTTAATTTTTACATAATACTTTTATTTTATTAATTCTATTACCTTGCTATCTTAATTCACTAACTTCAAAATATATTACTGTTTCTTATTAACTTCTTCGTAAACACGCTGTACCGTTTTTTCATTTAGTAACCACCTTTTCTCCTATTTAGTGGTGTATCTTGATATTAATAAAAATTATCTTCAATTGGCAAAAAGCATAAATTCCTAAAAAACAAAATTGATTCATATACAGTTGAACGTTATTTTCCCTGCATAAACTCCTCTATCTCGCCAACAGTTTTGGGAATATTATCTGTAAGAACCTCACAGCCATCTTTAGTAATGAGTATTGTATCTTCAATCCTGATCCCTATATTTTCTTCTGCAAAATATAGACCAGGCTCTAACGTAAATACCATATCTTCCTCAAGTGTAGCTTCGTCATTTCCTACGTCGTGGGTATACAGTCCTATAAAATGACCGGAACCATGCAAATAGTATTTATTTATTTCCTCTGGCTTCTTTATCATACCAATCTTTATCAATTCCTCTGCCATTACGTCCTTACTTACCTGTTGAAGAAGATGTTTTGGCTGTCCAGGTTTTGTCTTTGCAATAGCTGCCTCAAGACCTTTAAGCACAATCTCATACAATTGTTTTTGTCTATCAGTAAACTTACCGTTTATAGGATAAGTCCTTGATACATCTGCACAATAATAATCAGAGCTTGCTCCAAGATCAAACAGTATCATTTCACCATCTTCGATTTTTCTAGAATTCTCACTATAATGCAGCACACAGGAATTGGGCCCAGATGCGGCAATTGTAGCAAATGCATGTCCACAATTGTTGCTCTTAAGCACAAAATCGAAATATGCCTCCACCTGATTTTCTGTCATGCCAGGTTTCATATGACTCAGCATATGCTTTACAGCATCACTCGTAATGCTGCAAGCCCTCCTGTGTGCCTCTATCTCCTCCCTATGTTTTACTGATCTCATATTAGCAATTTTATGATATGTATTTTTTAATGACAAAAATGGATACTTATCCAACACTTTCTTTGCAAACTGCTGTGCAGCATCTAGCGACATATTCATATCAAGTCTTGCGATATCTACATATAAATTCTTGATATCATATGTAAACATAAGCCAGGATATAATATTTTCCAGTTCATTAATATATCTCACCGAATCAATCCCATATTCAGCTTTAGCCTCCTCCGGTCTCAGCATTTTACCTTCATATCTCTCCTTGACTTCCTCAGGCCTTTCAATAAACAGCATTTCATTAAATTTATCATTTATGCGATATACCATATAAATTGAATTTGGCTTTGTGTACCCTGTTAAATAGTAAAAGTTTCTATAGACTGAAAATGGATAGCATTCATCTCCTGCCTCATCCTTTTCTTCACCTGCAAAAACTACTCCTATTGAATTGTTTTCAATAAACTTTGCATACATTTCTCTTCTTGTTTTATGAAATTCTTTACTTAACATATTTATTCACCTAAAAATATCCTTTCTTCATAGTATCTTCAATCTCTTTAATCGTCCTTGGTGTTGCTGCTGATAAATTCTCACAACCGCCTTCAGTAACAAGGCAGTTATCCTCAAGCCTGAATCCAATTCCCCATTCTTCATGGTAGATGCCTATGTCTATGCAAAATACCATTCCACGGGCGATTATCTCCGGCATCTCAACATCATCATGTACATCATAACCTACATGATGTGCTCCTGCATGCCACATGTACGTTCCGATATTCCTATAGTCATCTAAAACCCCCGCTTCTTTTAGCTGCTCAAAATTATACTCTCGTATTGTCTTGTCTACATCTGCCATCTTCATGCCTGGTTTTATTATACTGAACATGTGCTCAGAAGTATTATAAGCACAATTATATAGCAATTTCTGCCTGTCATTATACCTACCATTGCATGGCCATCCTCTTGAGACATCATTCATAAGGCCATCATACCAAGCACCTACATCATTGAGGATCATATCATTCTCTGCTGCAACTCCCTTATATGAATAATAATGAATACAAAAATTATTCTTTCCAGCGGAAATAATTGACGGAAAAGCTGATCCTTGCGGTCCATGCTGTCCTAAAGCGTAATCAAACTCAGCCTTATACTGATATTCATACATTCCAGGCTTGGATGCTTTCATCATAGCAACAATGCCTTCTTTTGTGATAATTTCAGCTTTTTTCATAGCCTCAATCTCACAAGGTCGTTTAATTGTACGAAGCTTTTTAATATTGGGATGAACATTTAAAACATTTAAAAATGGATAAACCTCTGCTGCCTTCTTTTGAAATAAATATGTATCGTCATCTCTCTCATTCATATCCAGCTTATCAAAGTCAAAATAAATATTTTTAAAATTGCCACTGGAAGCCAAATTGTGAAAATCTCTCTCAAAATTCTGCAGAAATGCAACATCTTCTATCGCTGAAAGTTCATATGCTTCATCAGGTTTAATCCTTGTGCCTGTCCAACGTTCTAAAAACGCATCTGGCGGCAAAATATAAACCTTCTCCCTAACTTCAGAATCCGTAATTTGTGCCATAAATATGAAATCATGACTGTCTAGTCCTGTAAGGTACAAAAAATCTCTATTTGTATAAAAAGGATAGTCTTCATCCCCTGTTTTTCTTTTAGCTTTTCCAGAAAACACAATAAGAAGTGAATTTTTCTGCATTCCTTTATATAGCCTTTGCCTATTTTCCTTATGGAATTCTTTCCTCATGATGCGCAACCTTCTTCCTATATACAAAAATCTAGTATTATAAATAATGCAATAATAAGCCTTAAATAAAATATAATTACTATTTTTCAGTGGCTATTATTTGCCTTATCACTAATAATACTAGACTTTTTTCACAAGATTGTAAATATTGTTTTCTCTAAAGTAAATATATAAAATGTGATGTATAGGGAAACAGCTTCAACTATTAACTTATACATGCCCGATAATCGCTTGATACTGTGCTTTTCGAACATGTATAAGTTAAGTTTTCACAGTGTTTCCCTATAGTTTATATTTCTAAGAGCTCAGCTATATTGTCACCTAAAACTCTTTGCCTTACATACTTGTCCGAAGTAATTCTTTCAATCATATTTCTCATAACTACAGGATCTCCATGTGGAGCATCTGAACTAAAAAGCGTTCTTTCCGGAAAGGTTTTTATAATAAGCGAAAGTACTAAAGAAGAAAATGCTGCAGAAGTATCCATATATAAATTTTTGTTTTCCTGTACAAGCTTTATCGTCTCAAGCCAGTTTATTCCTCCTGAATGTCCAAGAATCACAGGGATATCAAGAAATTTTTTTGAAAGTTCATTAATCTGTTTTATATCCTCTAATGTCAGTGGTGAGAATGTATGAATCCACAAAGGAAGTTTTCCAAACTCAGCTGAGGCTTTAAAAATAGGTTCTAACAGATAAACACTACCTGGTGCAAGCGTCAATTCTCCCATTCCATAAAGATTATTTTGGACGATCTGCTTTTCTACCCACTCCAGCGTCTTATCTTCCGATAACCCTGTGGGAATTGACCCAAACCCTATAAATTTATCAGGATTTTCACTTATAATTTTTGTCATTTCTTCTGTTGACGAAATCTTTGTTTCCAATGCACTCACTTTGCCTGATATTATATCCTTTAAAGTTCTCATTTCCTTTTCAAAAGCATCTAAATCCTCTGCTTTTTCAGGATGAATTGATGTAGAAAACAATATGGTTTTCTCTATTCCTGCTTCTTTCATTAAATGCAGTTGTTTCTCAGTTGGTAAAATAACATGTTGATGGCTATCAATAATCATTTATATTTCTCCTCTTATAAGGAGCTAGTTTCGTTTCTTTCAAAATTATCTATCTTCTCACGAAGTTGTGATCTTAATACTTCCAATATACTGATTTGCTTTTCTACTACTGTTAATTTATCTTTATAAATTTCTATAGCTTTTTGACATAAAGGTCTTTGCAGTTTTGCTGAAACTGGGCACTCGATAATATCTGTAATTTCCTCAGTAGTAAGGCCTACACTTAAGTACATCTGAATTGTCTTTACTCTAACTACCATAGCTTCATCAAAATCACGGTAACCATTTTCTAATCTATCAGATTCTAAAAGTCCTTTTGCTTCGTAATAGCGCAATGAACGAACACTGGCTCCAGTTTTATTTGATAACGTACTAATATTCAATTTGAACTCTTTCTCCTTTCAGTATCCATTCTAAACTATGACATTAATGTCAATGTCAACATTTTACCGTATACAAATTTCAAAAAAAATCAGCTATTTCGACTTCGCAAAATTCGTTGAAACATCGATATTTTACCCGTCGAAATAGCGATTTGCTAATTAAAATTATATAACTTACTATAGGTTATAAAGTTTGTACAAATTATATCTGCACCTTCATTTAGCAATTTTTTTGCCTCATTAACATCATCTACAGTATGCACCAACACACATTAACCATTTTCTTTTAATTTTCTTATTATGTCCTCTGTTATGGCATCCTCATAAATCGATGCAACCACTATATTATTCTTTTTACACCAGTTAATTATATTATCTATACTATCAATTTCAGAATCATGTATAAAATACTGATAATACTTAAAATGATATACACTGTCAATACCTTCATACATTTCCTGACTGCCAGCCTGCATTACAATTCTATCAAAAAGTTTTTCGTTATCTTTAAATGCTTCAATAATTTTTTGCGTTGTTTCTATAGCAGTAGCTTTATCAATAGTTCTTAAATCAAACATAAAATAAACATCCTTATGTTTTTTCATGTATTCCACTATAGTCGATAAATCTATAGTTGTATATTTTCCCTGTATTTTAGTATTCATAAATTCATCGTATGTCATAACTGGATTTTCTGCATTATATGGAACCCCAGTATAATCATACGTAAATTTCGTCCATCCATGGCTACAAACAAGCTTATTATCTGACGTAAGGATAATATCAGTTTCCATATATTTAAACCTATTCTTTGTAGATTGTTCTAGTCCTTCTAGTGAATTACTGTAGATGTAAGTGTTGTCCACTGCGCCTAATGCATGAGCCATTAGCTTATAGTTAACGAACTTAGGAAAATTTTTTACAGTAACAGCACATTTGTACTGATACATTTTTTTGTTTTTCTTAAAAGTACATATGATATAAGTCTTGCCCTTTTTCCTAGCCGTGACCTCACCTGTACTAGAATTTACAGTTGCTACTTTGTTGTTTTTAGAAACCCATTCGGCCCTTTTAATCCCTTTAGTATAAGTCAAACATAGATCATAAACCTCTTTTACTGTTAACACCAATTTATTTGTATTGAGTTTTATTACAGTGCGTTCCTTACCATTTGCTGTATAACCATTTGCAAACAAAATATAGATAATCAACATCAGCGATAAAATTTTTTTCATAATGCTCCGCCTCTTATTGCTATTTTTTATTTCATTTAAATTTTATAACAGACAAATGTTAAGAAAAAGAGTGGTCATGTAAAATGCAGGTTATACATTTCCAAGCTTTACTCTTGTAAGATATTTTTTTGCAGTTTCTTCAGCTTTTTTAATAAAAACTATATCTGTCGGCGGATTTTCAAGTTTATATCTTGGAAAATATCTGGATAAATGCAGCGGTATATTTTTATCGATAGCTCTTATAAATGAAGCTATATTCTCAACTTCTTCAAGATTATCATTTTCTCCGCTCACTAAAAGTGTTGCAATCTCTACATGACAGGCTTTTGCGGCTGTTTCAATATTTTTCAATACTGGATTTATAGTGCCGCCACATATATTCTTATAGTACTCATTGTTAAAGCTTTTTAGATCTATGTTCATCGCATCAACATAAGGCAGAAGTTCTTTTAATGGTTCCTCCCTTATATATCCGTTGCTTACAAGCACCACAACTTTGCTAGGATCAGTTTCCTTCAATAATTTTGCACAGTCATATACATATTCATACCATATGCTCGGCTCATTATACGTAAAAGCTATACCTATATTATCTGGTATAGCTACTGCTTCTTTCACGAGATCTTCCTTAGTTACAAATTGACTTTTAGCATGAAACTGAGAAATGCTGTAATTCTGACAAAAGGTACAGGTAAAATTGCAGCCAAAACTCCCTACAGAAAATATTTCCGTAGAGGGTTTAAAATAGCAAAGTGGCTTTTTTTCAATTGGATCTACAGCTACTGAAGTCACTTCACCATAATTCACAGTATATAGCTTTCCATTTTCATTGGTCCTTACATTGCATTTCCCAAAATGTCCATCCTCAATTACACAATTGTGTGGGCATAAAAGGCAATGCACTTTGCTCCCAATGTTTTCATAAAACATAGCTTCCTTCTTCATAATGTTTCCTTCCTTCTAGCTTTCCTTATGTCTTAAAACCTTAAATTTTTCTATTTTATATTCTTCAGCAGATCCTATACCCGCTTTTTGAAGAGCTATGTCCAGTTGCTTCTCTACAGTATCTACCTCTTCAAGGTCTGGAAGCAAAAGTCCCGTTTTGCGGCCACTTCTAACAATTACACCATACTCCCTAGGGTCTAGCTCTTCTTTATCAGCAGGCTCTGGTTCCGTAAGTACATCTACTGAAAAGTCTATATCTATAAGCTCATCTTCTTCAACTTCATAAAATCTTGGATCGTTCATTCCAGCCTCTACAGCATTTCGCATAATCTCCTCTGCTACACTATCCGTTACTGGAAATATAGTACCAATACAACCTCTTAATTCGCCATGCTTTTTGAGTGATACAAATACTCCTCTTTTTATAGACTTCATTTCATCTGGTACATAATTAGGAAACTCCTCAAGCTCTTCTCCGCTGACCAAATAATGCGTCAAACTTTCTCTCGCAAGTCTTGCGTAAGGGTCTGTGCCTTCTTTTTTTCTCTCATAAGCCGTTTTCCTCGCAGTTTCCAATTTATCAAGCATTGAAGTATTCTCAGAAATAACATTAAACTTCATTACCCCATAGCCTACTCCAAAGGTTCCCTCGTAGCTCAAAAGCTCGCCGTTAAATTTCTTTTTGTCTAAGGCTCCGAGCATCATAACAACTGATCTTCTTCCACATTCACCTGCATTGATAAGCGTATCTCTATCAATGCTGAACACACCTTCTACATGTCCATTTTTCAGGCAATCCAAGAATTCTTTATCAAATTTTTCTCCGTATGGATTGTATCCGTATGGTCCATGTTCCTTCAACCTATGTGATAAATCACCGCTGGCTATCATTACAATTTTTTCATCACTTTCTTCTACTGCTTTTCTTATACACATTCCAAACCTATATAAATCCAAATCGCCTATTGGAGCATAAGTTATATGTACTAGCTTGTAAGCTTTATAATATTTATTTATAAAGTACAATGGTACCATAACCCCATGGTCTAAAAATTCATAGGAATTATATTTATTTAAGAATCCATCCGTAGCCATAATCGAAGGTATATTTTCCTGCTGCGCAAACTCGTATATGCTGCTTGCAAGAGCTGTATTTATATGTACCTTCATTGAAACATCTGGAACGCTGAAATTTTCAAAGCTGCCATTAAGCTCATGTTCACCACATATTGCAACTGCATCCTGAAACATAGTACCGTGAGGAGTCACAGTGATAATAGTGTCTGGCGATTTCTCCGCGATCTCCTTTGCTATTTGATCAAAACCAGAACTTGTGGCCTGTATTTTCTTTTCCTCTCCTTTTCCTATCTCTGGAATTACAATAGGCGGATGAGGAAGCAGATAAAATCCCTCAAAACTCATAAAAAAGCCTCCTTCTTAAGATATGATTTATCTTCTCCTATTTTAAAAAAAGTATAAATATATAAAACTATTTCTTTTTCATTAATACCGTCCAAAGTATTGATTTCCCAAAAGCTATTTTTATCAAAAAAAGTTGTTAACTTTTTGTTAACAACCTTTTTGAAACAATCACAAATAAAAGATTATCCGCCCATTATATACTTAACAACCAAATATACCATCGCCAGTAATAAAACAATATTAATAACTGCTAATAAATATCTACTAGTTTTTGTGCTCTTAATTATAGGCTTTTTACTGTTTTTGTTAGCTATACTTAATAACATTTTGCTCCACGATACACAAACTCCTACAACAATCAAAACTATAATAAGCGCTTCTTTCACAGTTTTTCCTCCTGTCTGAAAGCTATGCAGCATTTTTTATTATACCTATAATTTAGTATATCATAAATTGCAGCTATTAATCATATATCAGTTTTCGTGTACAAATGCAAAAGGAAATGTTGTGTCACTTCGGAGACTGATCCGTTCATTAAGCACTTGTAACACGAATTTTATGCAAAAGTGCTGTATTAAAATTTCAATAGCTATATATTAATAATATATTCTCTTTTATTCTTTCCATATCTCTTTATACTGATATAGCCCTTCAAATGTAGGTTGAATATTATGTAATTTGCATTGAGCTACATACTCAATAATAACATATATAGACATAACAATTACCTCCTATTAGCGATACAAAAGTTTATATACATTACAATATATTCACGCCTAATATTTTTATTCACATATTTAAATAAAAACTAATAATATATTATTGTATATAAATTTTTTGAGGATATTATCATGTTTAGATTTCCAACTTATTCAATTTCTGAAGACTATAGAGCTGTCTACAGCATTAGTATAAATACAAAAGGGCATACTCTTACTCTGTTCAAAAATAATGCGGTGTTTAAAACCTACAAAGTTGCTGTCGGTAAAGCTTCCACTCCTACTCCTAAAGGAAATTTTAAGATAATAAATAAAGCAATAAATCCTGGCGGACCCTTTGGCGCAAGATGGATGGGCCTCAATGCACCAAATGGAGACTATGGAATTCATGGAACCAACAATCCAGCTTCTATAGGAAAAAATGTATCCAATGGCTGTGTAAGAATGTATAACAATGATGTTATTGAAGTATTTAACCTTGTGCCTATTGGTACATCTGTAAAAATATATTAAAGGTTGTGGCACAATTGCCACAATCTCCTATCTATTAAAATTCAAACTTTAACGATCTTAAAAATAAATCCAATGTTGTTTTAATTTTTAAGAGAGTTAAAGACTGCATTTTGATATACTATCTATTGCACTTTCCTTTTAATTGGCCAAACAGCTGAAACGACTGTTTAATCGTGACAGGTCTCAACCTTGAACTCGTGCTCCTTGGGGAGCCCTGTCCTGGTTAAATAGTTTTTTAAGGTTATTTTTATTAAAAAGAAAATCCGTTTCAGCATGCACTAAATTGTAAAATGGCTTTTACCTCTCTAAATAATTAACGATATATTAAAGTATACTTCGAAGAAATTAAATACTGTTATTCCATAGAATAACGTTTCAAAATTAGAAATTAATCTATATTTAAAAAATTCTCTTCCTAACTAGCATCCATTTAATTTACAGAATCGGTAGGGAGCATTGACCAGCAGGTCATGCCCCTATTCCAGATTCACAAATTATTTACATTATGTCCTATTTTATTAGCATACCAAGCTAAAAAAGTTCCCCATCTTCCGCAGCCAAGAACTGAAATGTTCATTATTTTCACTCCCTTTTATATACGCATATATTGGCCAAAACACCTTAGCCTTATTATACCTTAAAAAAACATTACTTCCAATAAGTTATAGGGTTTCTATACGTAAACTTAACTTATACATGCTGAATTATCGAACGCTTCAACGATCATTCGGCATGTATAAGTTAATAGTTGAAGTAAAAACCCTATATCCAGTGTGTAACTGGTAAGTAAACAAATAAGACTCTATCTGCACTGTTTGTGTGAATAGAGTCCTATCTGAAAAAAATATTTATTTCTCCAAGCGATATAAAACGGAGCCATGAGCCGGTAACAAGGCACTGACAGTTCCTTCTGCTTTTCCTAAATCCTTATGCTCCCACAAATCACGAACTGAAACCGTCTTTAGTTCTAATTCTGACAAATCAGCTTCAACCGTAAGTTGTTTATCTGAAAGATTAAATAAAGCAATATATCTTGCCCCATCCTCATCTTCACTGACCCATACTGCTTCATTATCATCTCTCTTTAACTGAGTAGCATCAAAAGAATGCTTAAGAAGTCGCAGCACTTCATCATTAGTAAGCAGTGAAAGTGTCCACTCATCGTTGTCTCTCATTTCTCCGCCCATCATTAATGGAGAACGGAAAATACTCCATAAAGTCATCATTGTACGCTGTTCATCTTTAGTGAAATTTGTCCATCTGCCTTGATGGAAGCCCATGCCTATTTTCCCTAACGGAAGCATATCACAGTCAGGCCAACAGCCTGGAGTTACATGCTTCTGCCACACTTCGCAGCGCTCAAACATAGCTTTAAGTAATTCCCACTTATCCCAGAAATCATCCGTAATACGCCATAGGTTCGCATTTTGTTCCATATGCCAAGCCTTTTCAATCACAGCAGGTCCTGGTGAAAGACTTAAAGCCATTTGACGCCCAGAATTGTCTATAGCATGGCGAATCATTTCTATCTCCTTTTCAGCTGAGTATGGATCGTGAGGATACATGTTAGTGTTACAGATATCATCTACTTTTACGTAATCCACACCCCACTCAGCATATAGTTCAAACAGTGAATTATAGTACTCCTGTGCACCTGGCTTTGTATAATCTACGCCATACATATCACCATTCCATCTTGATATGGAACCAAATAATGCAATTTGATCAGCAGTTACTGAAGTTCCTTTGATTTTTGTCCTAGCATGAACAGCTTGTCTTGGAATCCCTCTCATGATATGTATACCAAATTTAAGTCCCATATCATGAATCTGATCAGCGATTGCCTTAAATCCCACTCCATTTTTAGATGAAGGGAAACGGTTCTCTGCAGGAATCTGACGAGAAAATTCATCTAATGTAAGGTGAGCAAAATTTCTATATTCGCTAACACCTGTACCAGCCATAGGTTCAGACCACTGAATATCACAGACCACATATTCCCAACCATGCTGTTTCAAATATTTTTCCATATATTTAGCGTTTCCGAGCAGCTGCTCCTCATTAACTGTAGCCGCATAACAGTCCCAGCTATTCCAACCCATTGGTGGAGTCAATGCTACATAATCTTTCTTTCTAAGCATCCTAAAACCTCCTTAAATAAATGTATAAATCAATTATAATTTCTGTTAGAATAGAATGTGCAATCAAATAAAGAACGAAATACAAAAATGCAATAAAATGTTGCATTACTTTTACAAACTAGGAGTATAAATTATGAGTATTTTCAATGATGAAAACAGATACATTTCTATAGAAGCTTATTACAGCGTCAGCTTTGACAGCTTTCATATGTCACAACATAGTCACCCAAGCTGTGAAATTATGTATGTGACAAAAGGTATTTGCAATGTAGAAGTTAATAATACAATATTGACGCTTAAACAGGGACAATTCATATTTATAGATGAGAATATTCCTCATTTACTTTGTGTTAACGAGGGGTCTCCTTGTTCAATTATAAATTTAGAGTTTGCCTGCACCACAAATAGAATGGGAATAGATATAATGAAATTAAAAACTCAGTTTAATACCTTTTTAAATTTTCTTCAGACGCCTTTTGAATATATTTCACTATATGATAGAGGAACTTTATGCCATGCATTAAAGGATCTGCTATTAGAACTTGAAACTTATTCCATCAAACAAAACCAGTTTGTTTTAGAAGTTCTACTTATGCACATTCTAATTGAACTTTCCCGTTGCACAGAGAATAACAATTCTATTGCAGGATTGGTCTATGTGCGCAAAGCTCAGCAGTATATCAAAGATAACCTAGATAAAGAAATAAGTATTCAAGATATAGCTTCATATATCGGAATACATAAAACTTATCTTCAAAAGTTATTTAAACAGTATCAAAATTGCAGTATTTCAGAATATAGAAATAAAATAAAGCTTCAAAAAGCTGCTTATTTATTACAAAATACAACTTCCACTATAACTGACATAGCTTTTGAGGTTGGTTATAACAGCAGACAGCATTTTAGTTATACATTTGAAAAATACTATAAGATAAGTCCTAAAGAATACCGTCAAAAAAATAACTTTTGTGCTGATATAAACACTAATGGAATGAAATTAATAAAAAGTACTAATGACAAAGTCTATATTTCTACCAGTAAACCTTTTTAGAAAATGTTCTTTTCTATACAAGTTCTTTATGATAAAATAATATTTTTATAAACTCCAAGTTGCATTTTTCAATATTATTTTCATACGCTGGTTATAATACATTTATATTCTTATCAAAATTGTTTCATTTTTAACAACTTTATATTATAATTAATTGAGAGAAATATTTCTCATAGTTTACAAGTTACAATAAATTATATAATTGGAGGTAAAATTATGTTAGTTTCAGCAAAAGAGATGTTAAATAAGGCTAAAAATGGTAAGTATGCTGTTGGACAGTTCAATATCAACAATTTGGAGTGGACTAAAGCAATATTACTTACTGCTCAGGAAAATAATTCCCCAGTAATCCTAGGAGTATCCGAAGGTGCTGGAAAATATATGGGTGGATATCATGCTGTAGTTGGAATGGTTAATGGTTTATTAAAAGACTTAAACATTACTGTTCCAGTTGCACTTCATTTGGATCACGGCAGCTATGAAGGAGCTTTCAAAGTAATCGAAGCTGGTTTCTCATCTGTTATGTTCGATGGTTCTCACTATCCAATAGATGAAAACATTGAAAAGACAAAGGAAATCATCAAATTAGCTAACGAAAAAGGACTATCCATGGAAGCTGAAGTAGGTTCCATAGGTGGAGAAGAAGATGGAGTTATCGGTGCTGGTGAAGTTGCTGATCCAGCTGAATGTAAGAGAATTGCAGAATTAGGTGTTACTATGCTTGCTGCTGGTATAGGTAATATCCATGGAAAGTACCCTGCAAACTGGAAAGGCTTAGATTTTGATACATTAGCTAAAGTAGACGAAGTTACTGGTGATGTTCCACTAGTTTTACATGGTGGTACTGGAATACCTGCAGATATGATCAAAAAAGCTATTTCCCTAGGAGTTGCTAAAATAAATGTTAATACTGAATGCCAGCTATCATTTGCAGAAGCTACTCGTAAGTATATCGAAGCTGGTAAAGATCTTCAAGGAAAAGGCTTTGACCCTCGTAAATTGTTAGCTCCAGGATTTGAAGCTATCAAAGCTACAGTTAAAGAAAAAATGGAACTTTTCGGTTCAATAAACCAAGCTTAAAAGCTTTGTTGTTAAAAATACCGTATCACTTAAAAGATACGGTATTTTTTTAATTCAAACATATTTTTCTCTTACTATTAGAATGATTATTTTGATGTTCTGAAATAATCATAAATTTTGTTATATTTATATACCTCAGCCGTTTTACCAGAACTAAGTTTTTCAAAATTCATTACATGCGCCCTCTTTCTTATACTTAGTGAATTATTTATCAAAGTAAATACAATTATAATTTCTATTATCCTATTAATAGTCATTATAGTAATAGCCGTTCATAGCTATCTGAACAGGTTCATTTTCATGCTTAGATAGCCCTCATTAAGCGGTAAGACGGCAAACTTGTAACGTGACCATTCTAGTTATAATCTACTTTTCAAAACCATCTTCATTTTAGCTAATTTACTATTACCAATTTTTATCTTAGACCTGTTCTCCATTTCTAACCCTAATGTATGAATTACAGACTTTAGGGTATCGATAATTAAATATAATATAATTACCATTGTAA
>NZ_MZGV01000064.1 GCF_002029235.1 Clostridium oryzae | reverse complement strand
CCATATTGAAGAGAAGCCTTTAACTCTCTTTATAATTAAGATCACACTTAATAATCTACGAAGAAAAATTAAAGATACAACTTCATCAAATAACGTCTGTAAAATTAACGTGTAGAAATTTTAGAGACGGTACTTTAAAACTAGCAATCTATATAATTTACAGAGCCCGCAGGGAGCGTTGACCGAGCGGTCAACGCTCCTATTGCTGGTTCGCAATATACTTATAATTTATATTTTATTATTGTCTAATGGAGAAGGGATATATTATGAAAATAAAGCTAATCGATGAATCTCTAAGGAAAGACGCAATAGAAATCATAAAGGAAAGCTGGGGTTCAGATATATTGGTGTCAAGAGGTAAAGTGCATCATATGGAGCTTGCAACAGGACTTGCCGCAATAGAAGGAAACCAAATTGTTGGGTTAATTACTTATGATGTTCACAAGGAGGAATGTGAAATAGTTTCTCTTGACAGCTTTGATGAGAATAAAGGAATTGGCAGCAGGCTTATTGAGGAAGTATTTATGATTGCAAGGCAAAATGGATGCAAAAGAGTTTGGCTTATTACAACAAATGATAATACGAGGGCTATAAGATTCTATCAGAAACGTGGATATAATATGATTGCTTTGCATGTAGGAGCAGTAGATGAAGCTAGAAAAATTAAACCGCAGATTCCAGCAACCGGATATGATGATATACCAATAAGGCATGAGATAGAATTTGAACGTTGTATATAAATGGAGGGTGTGAAAATGGAAATAGGTTTCAAGGAAATAGGTCAAGTGAAGGATGGAGAACTAAAATTTGCAGTTATAGCGGCCTGTTTCAACGACAAATGGATATTTGTAAAACATAAACAGAGGGATACCTGGGAAATACCTGGAGGACACAGAGAAACAGGAGAAGACATTGAGGAAACTGCTAAGAGGGAACTATTTGAGGAGACGGGAGCAGTTGAGTTCAAAATACAACCTATATGTGAGTATTTTTGTGATTACTCAGAAGAAAATCAATCATATGGAAGATTATTCTATGCTCAAATAAAGAAGTTAGGTAAATTGCCTGATTCAGAGATAGGAAAAGTAGAACTCTTTAATGCACTGCCTGAAAATCTTACATATCCCGCTATTCAGCCACACTTACATAATAAGATATTAGAGTATTTAACAAAAAATGTAGATATTAAGATTAAAAATATAGCAGTATTAGTATTTAATGATGTAGAGCTTATGGATTTTTGCGGACCATACGATGTGTTTTCTATGGCTAATAAAGTAAAGAATGATAAAGGATTTAATATATTTACTGTATCCGAGAAAAAAGGGATGGTAATGACTCAAAATGGACTTAGTATAAATTCAGATTACAGCATTTATGATTGCCCTCAAATTGATATGCTTATCATTCCTGGTGGACAAGGCTCTAGAACTGAAATGAGCAACGAAAAGCTGCTGAATTGGATAAATGGCTATTATCCTAAACTAAAGATGGTATTATCAGTTTGTACAGGTGCTTTACTTCTGGCAAATTGCGGCTTGCTTAATGGTCTACGTGCTACGACTCATCATAATGCTGTTGATTTATTAAGAAGGATTTCGCCGAATACAACGATAGTTACAAACAAAAGATTTATTGATAACGGAAAAATCGTCTTATCTGCTGGAGTTTCTTCGGGCATAGATATGTCATTATACGTTCTTGAAAAACTGCTTGGAGAGCAGCTTGTGCTAAAAGTGAAGGAAAACATGGAGTATGATTGGATGTCTTAATAATTAAAATTATCTATATGTTTGATTGGAGATACTATGAAAAGAAAGTTTATCAATAGGGATGATTGGAAGAGAGTATTAAAAAAGTGTTATGTACAAAAATATTTTGATAGACAAGGTTTTAAAGGGTATGTATCAGCACTTTATATTGAGAAAGTAAAACAGCCTCTAATTAAGCATATGCTGGGGAGAGGTTATTGTATAGCCGATGCAGGATATATATGGCTTCAGCATCTTCCTATAGATAAAAATTATGCAATTACAACTATGTATGATTCAGATGATAAAATAGTTCAATGGTATTTTGATATAATAAAGGCCAATGGAGTTATAGATGGCAGGCCGTATTTTGATGATTTGTATCTTGATGTTGTTCTGTTACCTAATGGACAAGTATTGCTGCTGGATGAGGATGAGCTTTTAGCTGCATTAAGTAGTGGGGACATAGATAAAAATGATTATGATATGGCATATAAAGAAGCCAAAGCTATAGTAAATTATGTATCTTCTCATGTGAAAGAGGTAACTGATTTTAGTAACTTATACTTAAAAGAAATAAAATCACTGATCATGGGACAGCATTAAGCACAATAATAAATTATTATAAACCTGAATTTGGATTTGAGAGTTTTTGGAGTATTGTAGATAAAATTCCTTATATTGTATGCATGGAATTTGAAGAAAAAAGACTAGTAAAGATGAATGAAGTTAATTTCATATAGAATTATTATTTTATATCCTTGGAATAATAGAATATAGCAAGATATTTCTATTCATGAAGAGGTGAACTTATGAGAAATAAAAGAACTATTGTTTTTGATTTTGATGGAGTCATTCATAAATATAATTCAGGCTGGAAAGGTGTAGACGTTATACCGGATGAGCCTGTAGAGGGAATAAGGGATGTTATAGCTGATCTTAGGAAGGATTACAGAGTTACCGTAGTATCGAGCAGATGTTCCAGAGATGAGGGCGTGAAAGCTGTTAAGCAGTGGCTAAAAGATAATGATATACAAGTAGATGAGGTAACTGGAGTAAAAGTACCTGCCATAGCCTATATAGATGACAGAGCTATAAACTTCAATGGAAAAGCTGATGAGCTTAGAGATAAAATAAGAAATTTTAGAACTTGGCTTCAATGATGTTAAACTTTTGATATTAGAATCTTGCATTAAATAAAAATGCTGTAGTGATTGATGTTATCACTGCAGCATTTTTATTAGGGTCTATTTTAAATTAATTAGAACCTAATTTAGTCTATATTAAATACATATTCTAATAGATAATAGCTAATGCTATATGTGAGAAAAAGGCAATTAAGAGGGAAAACAGATGGTAAGACTAAGCAAAATTCAGTTATTTACATTAACATTTATATTTGAAATTGGTAGTACCACTGTGTTTGCATTAGGAATCGAGGCAAAGCAGGATGCATGGATAGTCATTTTAATAGCATTATGCATAGGATTGATATATACATACATTTATACGGAACTTCAGCTTGCATTTCCGGATAAGAATTATATGGAAATTATGGTGATATTACTTGGCAAGGGTCTTGGGACTGCTTTGGCGATTTTATATCCACTTAATTGGTTTTGGAATACATCCAGAAATGTAAGAGAATTTGGTGAACTCGTTATTGTTACAACGCTTCCAGATACACCGCTTTATGTTATAAATTTTATATTTGTAGCTATAAGTGTATATATGTTGACGCGCGGGACTGAAACGATAGCAAGGGCGAGTGAGCTGGCGTTACCTATTGTTGTTTTTTTTATAGTGGGTGTATATGTTTTGACGTTTTTCTCTGGTAATGTGGATTTTAAAAAACTCCTGCCAGTTTTAGGCGAAGGAATAATGCCTGTGTTAAAAGCAGTGCCAGGAATTGTGTTTTTTCCTTTTGGTGAGTCCTTTATTTTTAGTATGTATTGGCAATATATAGATAACAAACGTGATATGAGAAAGACATATATATTAGCAATATTTTTATCAGGGATTTTGCTATGCTGTACTCTAATAATGGATATAACAACTCTATCTGCAGAGTATGCTTCCATAGCAACAATACCTTTTATAGAGAGCATTAGATTGATTAATATAGCTAATATCATTACCAATATAGATGCTATAGGAGTAATAATAATATTCTTAGGCGGTTTCTTCAAAATGAGTATTTATTTTAATGGTATTGTAATTATGATATGTACAATATTTAAAATAAAAAATAATAAAGTTGTAATAATACTTGTAGGAATTATATTATTTTTGTTTTCAGTATATTTTGAACCTAGTTATGCCTACCATAAATGGATGTTTCCATTTGATGCAAATAGTTTTGGTTTGGTGCAGGCAAACGGCTTTCCTTTGTTGCTGCTTCTAATATATTGGATAAAAAAACGAAGGCGGAAATTCAATTAGTATCAGCTATGGGCGTATTTAGAAACTAATATTAATTAATTTGCAAAAGGATGATATTCATGAACAGTATTATAATTTTTATAAAAAATCTTTTAAAGGGAAGGAATATGTACTCAATCTTTTTGGTTATCGTGTCGTGGGCATATTTATTTGTAATAATTCTATTTTTGTTTTTTCAAATAATTTTATGGATTTTTAGAGTTAAATATGATTCTAAAGATTTTAAAAATAAGGTTAATTCCAATGATGATGAGTGTAAATAAATCAGATAATAAGATTATTGTACAAAAAGATAAGAGGGAATTGAAGTGTTAAAATTTTTGTATAGAAAAATTAAGACCAATGAATTCAAAAAATTAAATAATATAAATGAAGCTGTAGATAAGGCAGAATATGAACCTAAAATAAATAAGTCATTAAGTGATAATATAAATGTTTTGAAAAAAATTTTTGAATCCGCCAGTGATGTAGTGTTTAGAGAATTTGTACTGGGAGGAAAAGGTGGTATAAACTGTGTTATTGTGTTTCTTCAGGGACTTACAGAAAGAAGAATGATAAATGAGGTTATTATTGGACCATTAATAAATGAAGATATTTCTAGCAAATTAGCTGAACTCAGAAAAGGAAACATGGACATTATACAAAAAAATATAATTCCAGCTGACAATATAAATAAAATCCAAACGATATTACAAATAGTTGATGAATGTCTTTCAGGCAATACTATATTTCTAATGGAAGGATCAGAGGAAGCTCTTTCCATTAATACAAAAGGATGTGAGAAAAGGGCTATTGAAGAACCTAAATCAGAAGCTGTGGTTAGAGGCCCTAGAGTAGGCTTTTCAGAGAATATAAATACAAACATGTCACTATTAAGACAAAAGATAAGAAACCCGAATCTTAAGTTTGAAACTGTGTGCATAGGCAAGCAGACGATGACAAGAGTATGCATTGTGTATATAAAGAATATAGTAAACCCGAAACTTGTAACTGAGATGAAGAAAAGGCTCAATAGGATAAATACAGGCTCTGTGCTTGAATCAGGTTATATAGAGGAATTTATAGAAGATGCTCCTATGTCTATCTTTCCAACGGTGGGTAATACTGAAAGACCTGATAGTACAGCAGCTAAAATATTGGAGGGAAGGATAGGTATTCTAGTGGATGGATCTCCTTTTGCACTTACTGTACCTATGCTTTTTATAGAAGGTTTTCAAAGCGTTGAAGATTATTATTCTAGACCTTTTTATGCAAGCCTTATAAGATCACTTAGGTTTGTATGCTTTATATTGAGTATATTTACACCAGCTACTTATGTTATGCTTGCTACATTTCATCAGGAACTTATTCCAACTACATTGCTGCTTACTATGGCTGCGGGGAGAGAAGGAGTACCATTTCCTGCTGTGCTGGAAGCGGGATTAATGGTAGTGACTTTTGAAATTCTGAGAGAAGCTGGAGTAAGGCTTCCTAGGCCTGTGGGGCAGGCTGTGAGTATTGTAGGAGCTTTGGTAATAGGAGAAGCGGCTGTATCGGCAGGATTAGTTGGAGGACTGCTGGTTATAGTTGTAGCGCTTACGGCTGTATCAAGTTTTGTGGTTCCAACGTATACGGATGTAGTTGCGATTTTAAGAGCTGTTTTTCTTATTTTGGCAGGAGCTATGGGCATATTTGGCATAGGTATGGGAATAATGGTAGTAGCCATTCATATGGTATCGCTCCGATCTTTTGGTGCTCCATATGTTAGTCCAATAGCGCCCCTTGATGTGCAGGGACTAAAGGATAGCTTTATAAGATCACATTTGTGGAAAATGAAAAATAGACCTAAGGATATTACCCATGAGAATATTACAAGAGAAGGCGACGGCTTAAAGCCTAGGACTCCAAAGCGTAATAACATTGAATCTTAAGAATAACTTGGAGGATAATAATTTGGAAAGGAAGAGGAAGCTTTTAATAAAATCAGTAGCTGTGATCCTGTTAGTATTAAATTTAACTGGATGCTGGAGTGCTCACGAATTAAATAAACTAGCTATAGTGATGGGAGTTGGTATAGATAAAAGTAAGAATGAAGAAAAAGTACATGTCACTGTACAAGTAGCAAAAGTAGCCCAATTCAATAGAACTTCCAATTCATCGGGGAATTCTTCAAATAGTGCATATGCTAATTTAGAGCAAGAGGGAGGCACAATAGTAGAAGCATTAGAAAATTTTACGAGATTACTAGATAGAAGGCTTTTATATTCTCATAATCAAGTTATTATTTTTAGCAAAGAAGCAGCAGAGCAGGGTATTAGTGATTATATTGATTTTTTTCTTAGAAACAGAGATACTCGTCTTCTGGTATGGCTCTTAGTATCAGATCAAAAACCAAATGAGATATTGTCTGTTCCGCCTATATTAGAAGCTATTTCGGGAGTAAAGATAGGAGAACTAATAAGGAGTCAGCAAAAAATCTCTATAATACCAAGTGTGGACCTTAGGGAATTTGTTACGAATCTCATGAGTAAAACGACAGCGCCTGTGGTACCTATTATAAGAATACAAAGTAAAGAAAATCAAACTACGTTATTTATTGAAGAAACTGCAGTGTTTAAAAAGGATAAAATGATAGGAGCGCTAAATAAACAAGAAACCCGAGGGTTATTATGGGCTACTGACAAAGTAAAGGATGGAGATGTTTTTATTTCTCTTGAAAACGGTAAGGAAGCAAGCATCCAAGTAACAAGGTCTAAAAGCAAAATAATTCCTAAAATTGATTCGAAAGGTGTTAATATAACTGTAGAAATAGAAACAGAAGGTGATTTGCAGGAACAATCTTCCTTTGAAGATCTGGTAAATCCAAAGGGTTTTAATAGAATAGAAGAGATAGAAGAGGCAACTATAAAGGAAGAGGTTATGCGCTCAGTGGAAAGAGCTAAACAGCTAAATGCAGATATATTTGGATTTGGAGATGCTTTATACAAGCATTATCCTCAAAAATGGAAGAGTATTGAAAAAAATTGGGATGATATATTTCAAGATATAAATATACAAATTAAGATAAACGCAAAGCTTAGGAGAAATGGAAGAATTACAAAACCAGTTGTACCTAAAGAAAGATGAAATATAGAGTCTAGAGCTGTTTGGGAGAGGAGAAATTATGTTAGTTGTATTAATAGTTTTTGCTATCATAATTTATATTGAAGTACCTGAGTTTATAAAAGAAGGCTATTGGCGAGAAATGGTATTTTTCTCTATTATGACAGCCATTGCTTTTGTAATGAGTACATTATTTGTAATGGGTATTCCAATAATTAATCCTGTAAAATTTATGATATATGTAGTTAGAGATGTGCTGCATTTAAATTATCGATAAAAAATAGAAATTTTTCAGGGAGCACAAAATTATGAATTTAAAAAAAGGCATAATACCAAATATATATCTGACATTTTTATTCGTGCAGTTATTTCAGGCATCTAATCTTATAACATCGTTTATAACTGATGTCACCAAACAAGATACATGGATAGTTTCAATAGCATCATGGATTATAACTTTAGGCCTATTAGCTATATATTTAGGTATTAATAGTAAGTTGCCAGATAAAACAATAATAGAAATAAATGATATTGCATTTGGAAAGTATTTAGGCAAAATTATATCCGTTATTTACATACTATTTTTTTGGTTTGTAATACCAGCTAATGTGAGGTATGTAGCGGATTTTTTTAACACTTATCTTTTTCCGGATACAGATGTCATAGTGTTTGCTTTTCTGATAATGTTGATGGCTATTTATGCATTAAGAAAGGGAATAGAAGGCATAGTTAGGATCGCTGCTTTTCTTGTAGTGATAACTTTCTTTGTATCCATATTCCTTATTATTTTTACAACGAGATATATAAAATTTAGTAATTTTCTGCCGCTTTTTCAAATTACATTTATGGAATTTATTCATGGAGTGAACGTTATAGTATGTATTCCGTTAGGAGAAATAATAGTATATTTAATGATATATCCTTCTATAAAGGAAAAGAAATCCATAAAAAAATATTCCTATTTGGGTTTTTGTATAGGCGGATTTTATTTTCTGATGATAATAGTTAGAAATACATTAGTACTTGGTAATATTGCTTCAATACAGGTTATTCCAACATATCAGGTAGCCAGATTAGTGGTAGTAGGGAATACAATCACAAGAAGTGAAATATTGGTTGCTATAATGCTTTTCTTTGGACTTTTTTTGAAAATATGCATATTCTTTTATGCAGCAGTACTTGGTATTACACAATTGTTTAAATTAAACAGCTACAAGGTACCAACTTTCCCTGTTGGAATTATAAGCGGAATACTTTCAATTTCAATGTTTGCTTCACAAGCAGATGAAACTTATATTGGATCTAGTATATACCCTGTATTCATTCTACCTGTAATAGTAGTAATACCTATAGTTACATTAGTTGTGCTAAAAGTAAAAAATATCCAAAAACATAATAGTATAGAATGATAACGAAGCAAACATACAAACTTTCGATTATACTATGAAATTTGACGATAAATTAAAATTGTGTAAGGAGGCTGTATTAGAAATATTACATTTATTAAATAGCCAGACAAAAATTTGTACTTTAATACATAAATTCACAAAAATGTGTAAACTGTATTAAATTATAAAAGTATCATGTAAAATACTTGAAGATGTGATAAAATTATATTACTATAACAACATAGTAATAATTTAAAATACATATGGGTATAATTTCAACTAATGATAAATATTGTATTATGATCAGGATGTGTGGAGGGTGAGATTCTATGGAGGTTTTTATAGCTAAACAGCCTATATATGATATCCAAAACAATATTATAGCCTATGAACTTCTTTTCAGAAGTGGAAAATATAATTTTTATGACAGCATAGATGGAACAGCAGCAACAATAGATGTAATATATAACAGTTTTTATACAATAGGTATAGAAAATATAACTAATGGTAAAAAGGCTTTTATTAACTTGACTGAAAAACTTATAAAAGAAGAGATTATTACCATATTGCCGCCTAAGCTTGTATCCATTGAGATATTAGAAGATGTGGAGATTACGGATGAGCTTATCATCTACTGTAAATCTCTTAAGGAAAAAGGTTATTCAATAATATTAGATGATTTTATTTTTAATGAAAAGTACAGGGTTCTCATAGAGTTAGTTGATATTATAAAAATAGATTTTAGAGCAACACTAGGTATTGAAAGAAGAAATGTAATAGAAAAGGTTAACAATCCTAATATCAAATTCCTGGCTGAAAAAGTGGAGACGATAGAGGAGGTTAACGAAGCGAAGAAATTAGGATATACATATTTTCAAGGATACTACTTTGGAAAACCGGATATAATTTCAGCCAATGATATTCCGCCCAATAAGATTTCTACATCAAAGTTAATGAGACAGATAGAAGATGGAGAAATTAATATCGATATAATCGGAAGATCTGTTGAAAAAGATGTTTCTATATTGTATAAACTATTGAAATTTATGAATTCATCCATGTTTGGATTAAAAACAGAAATATCATCTGTAGAATATGCTATAAATGAAATTGGCAGGGAGAAATTTATTAAGTGGCTTGAGGTAATGTTAATAGCTAATCTGAAAAAAAGTCAAGATAGTGAGGCAGCAGATCAAGCCCTTTTTAGAGCTAAGTTTGCTCATAACATATGTATTATGTCTGGAAGAAAGGAAGAAGCTTTTAAAGCTTATATCATGGGAATGGTTTCTCTAATGAATTCAATATTAAATTGCTCTATAGATGATATAGTAAAAAAAATCGATTTGTACGGAGATGTATGCTTTGCACTAAAGGGAGGAAATAATTATTTAGGTAAGATATTAAATATAATAAAAGCCTATGAAAAAAATGACTGGAAGTCTATAAAAAGGTATTGTGAAAATACTAATATAGACAGCAGCATGATAATAAAGGCTCATGATGGTTCAATAACATGGGCAGAAAATGTGTAGATTCATTAACATAATTTTATATTCAAGTTGACAAAATGTTAAATATATTTTAAGATATTATCAAGTTAATACGTTAAACTTATGAATAAGAATAGTAGTTGCAACATTAACTTTCAAAGAGAGTCACAGGTGGTGTAATTGTGATAAAGTGGTTGTAGTGAATGGGCTTATGAGGGTCTTCCGAACTTACATTTAGTAGGAGAGACCGGGAACTCCACCTGTTAGCAATGGAGCATATATTATAGTATATGAAACGAGTGGGCGTCATTGCCAATTTAGGTGGTATCGCAGGAGTTATCAAGCTCTTGTCCTTTTATTTAGAAGGACAAGAGCTTTTTTATTTTTCAATAATTTCTTAAATGAGAGGAGATACTAATATGTCAGATGTACCTTACAGAATTTATCTTTCAGAAGAGGAGATGCCTCATCAATGGTATAATTTACGTGCTGATATGAAGGAATTACCTGACCCATATATTAATCCAGCAACAATGAAGGAAGCGAAACTAGAGGATCTTTACCCTGTATTTTGCCAAGAACTAGCTAAACAAGAAATGGATAATGAAACTAGATATATAGATATACCTGAGGAGGTACTTAACTTTTACAAGATATATAGACCATCACCACTTTGTCGTGCCTATAATTTGGAGAAAGCCTTGGGAACCCCTGCTAAAATATATTATAAGTTTGAGGGAAATAATACTTCAGGAAGTCATAAACTGAATTCAGCAGTTGCTCAAGTGTACTATGCTAAACAGCAGGGAATCACGTCATTAACTACAGAGACTGGAGCAGGACAATGGGGAACTGCATTATCAGAGGCATGTGCTTACTTTGGTGTGCCACTTACTGTTTATATGGTCAAAGTTTCATCGCAGCAGAAGCCATATAGAAAAGCAATAATAGAGACTTTTGGTGCAAAGGTTATTCCAAGTCCTTCAGAAACTACTGAGGTTGGTAGAAGTATTCTAAAGAAGCATCCTGGAACTGGCGGAAGTCTTGGATGTGCTATATCTGAAGCGATTGAAAAAGCCGTTACTACTGAAGGATGCAGGTATGTGCTTGGTTCTGTACTTAACCAGGTGCTTTTACATCAATCTATAATTGGACTTGAATCTAAGCTTGCTTTTGAAAAGATAGATGAATATCCGGATATAATTATTGGCTGTGCAGGCGGGGGGTCAAACCTTGGTGGGCTTATAGCACCATTTATGCAGGACAAACTACTAGGCAAAAAGAATCCTTATTTCATTGCTGTAGAGCCAGCATCCTGCCCATCAATGACGAGAGGTAAATATGTTTATGATTTCTGTGATACTGGAAAGGTGACACCTATGGCAAGGATGTATACTTTAGGAAGTGAATTTATACCTTCTCCAAATCATGCTGGTGGTCTTAGGTATCATGGAATGAGTCCTATTATATCAAAACTTTATCATGATGAATATCTTAATGAAGCAAGAGCAGTTGAGCAGACCAAGGTATTTGATGCTGCCACATTCTTTGCTAAGTATGAAACTATACTGCCAGCTCCGGAGTCTTCACATGCAATAAGGGCTGCAATAGATGAAGCTCTTAAATGCAAAGAAACTGGAGAAGCTAAGACTATACTATTCGGACTTACTGGAACCGGTTATTTTGATATGCAGGCATATATGAATTATAATGAGAAAAAATTAACTGATTATATACCAACTGATGCTGATCTGCAGAAGGCATTTGACTTGTTCCCTAAGATACCAGGAATACAAGAATAAGGAAGGTTGAGTGACCTTTGTCGGCTAAAAAATGCCTTCGCCGGTCACTCAACCTTGAACAAATTCTATAACTTGATCAAACTCTGTTTACTATCTTATATCTTTTCTATTAAGCTTCTATTTATTTTAAGAGTGCTATTATCTTTTATCACTTCTGTCTATTTCTTCGAAAACATGCAATGTCGTTATTGTTTGAAGTCAATAGTTATCTTTTGTCTTTCCAAAGTTTTATTAACCTATCTTTTATTTTAGCTTCAGTACCATTTTCAGTAGGTTTATAGTAAATAATATCCTTGTGAGAATCAGGGAGATATTGCTGCTCGACAAACCCGCCAAAACTATGAGGATACTTGTACCCAATTCCATGATCGAGTTTTGCTGCACCTTTGTAATGTGCATCCTTAAGATAATTCGGAATTCCAGAGTCTTTTTTGGCTCGAACATCATTTAATGCTTCATCTATAGCATTAATAGCTGCATTAGATTTAGGCGCACATGCAGCATATATGGCAGCTTGTGAAAGAGTTATTCTGCACTCTGGCATTCCAAGCATATGTACAGCATTCATAGCATTTACAGCTACTGCAAGAGCTAAAGGATCTGCATTCCCAATATCTTCAGAGGCTAAAATAACTATTCTCCTAGCTATAAACATGGGATCTTCACCTGCATCCAGCATTTTTGCAAGGTAATACACTGCTGCATCTGGATCACTGCCCCTCATGGATTTTATAAAAGCACTTATCGTATCATAATGATTATCTCCATTTTTATCGTATAAATTTACACTTCTCTGTATACATTCTTGAGCGTCCTCTTCGGTTATTATTATTTTACCACTAGCTTTTGCTGATGTATTTACAGCCATATCCAACGCGTTCAAGGCTTTCCTTATATCTCCTCCACTGTGAAGAGCAAAATACTTAAAAACCTCAGGTTCTACTTCTATATCCATATTTCCAAAACCTTTTGGATTTTTTAATGCATTTTTCAAAGCAGTTATCACATCTTCATCACACAGAGGTTTTAATTGAAAAATCATAGAACGAGACAACAAGGCATTATTCACTTCAAAGTAAGGATTTTCTGTAGTAGCACCTATTAAGATTATTGTTCCCTTTTCTACATATGGCAGCATAGAGTCCTGCTGCGATTTATTGAATCTATGAACTTCATCTAGAAATAGGATCGTCTTTTTTCCGTAAAGCTTTAAATTGTTGTCTGCTTCTGTAATAATTTTTTTTACATCTGCTGTACCAGCCGATACAGCACTAAGCTCAACAAAATTAGCTTTTGTCCTATTAGCAATTATTCTAGCTAATGTCGTTTTTCCAACTCCTGGAGGTCCATAGAATATGGCAGATGATAGAGTATCTGTCGTTATGGCACGATATAACATCTTGCCTTTACCTATCAAATGCTGCTGCCCGATATACTCCTCTAAAGTTTCTGGCCTTACTCTTTCAGCTAGAGGCTTTGCGTTTATATTTTTTTTCTGATTTGCCATATCAAATAGATCCATTGTTACCTCCACAAACATACGAAAATTACTGTATACATAATAGCATATTATATTTAAATAATATATATTGTATATTTAAAACCTCTGGAAGGGGAATGCAGGATTGTTTCGTGGATTGAAGTATAAATAAAACGGTTTAATAATATATTTTCTTATATGAATAATAAGGTTTTGGAGAGGATTTATGATAACAGACTTAAAAAAAGAAAACAGAATAGGAAATTTGATTATTTTGGTACTGGCCTTAGCAGCTATATTTATGATGATGAAAAGCATTGGCGCGTATAAGGATGTTTTTCAAAACTTTTCTACAATATTTATAAGTATAGTACTGGAAGCTACTCCATTTATAATACTTGGAGCGTTTATAGCTTCGCTTATACATGTCTACATAACAGAGGATTTTATAAAAAATGCTATACCTAAAAGCAAGGTGGGAAGCATATTTATCGCTTCAATATTAGGTATAGTATTTCCGGTATGTGAGTGTGCTATTGTTCCTATAACTAAAAATCTCATACATAAAGGAGTCCCTAAAGGCGCAGCAATAACTTTTATGCTTGCGGTACCATTAGTAAATCCGATTGTACTGCTTTCAACCTATTATGCTTTTTATAATAGACCAGATATAGTAGTCATAAGAGGAGTACTTGGACTTATTGCCGCGATAACAGTTGGGCTAGCTATAAACTTTGCAGAAAATGATTATGAAGTACTAAAAGAAGCAGAGGTCGAAGCAGCCTGCACTGATCAATGTAATTTCTGTGAACATGAACATCATCATCATAAAGGTCATGATTATTATGATAATAACCAAAGCAAACTATCGATGGTAATAGAGCATGCAAGCGAAGAATTCTACGATACAGCTAAATATTTAATAATGGGAGCAACTTTGTCCGCTTTGTTTCAAACAATAATATCTAAAAGATCTATATCGTTTCTGGGTGATAATTTGTTTTATTCAATACTTACGATGATGGTTTTGGCATTTATCTTATCCATATGTTCTACTGCCGATGCTTTTATAGCAAAGACTTTCTTAAATCAGTTTACGATTGGCAGTGTAATAGCATTTATGATAATGGGGCCTATGCTGGATATAAAAAATACATTTATGCTTATAGGAGCGTTTAGAGGTAAATTTGTAATTAATCTTATTTTATACATATTATTAGTGTGCTTCGCGGCAGGTGCAGTAGTAAACATATTGGCGATGTTTGGGGTGATTTAATGAGAAGAATTAATAAAGGTAATTTTGCGTGGTTTATTGTCCTCTTACTATTTACATCATTTTTAATATATTTACTATTATCACGGAAGATTTATACATTTATAAACCCTGAAATGGTTAAGTATACTATATTTGGTTTGCTTGGGTTTGTAGTACTTACAACTTTTCAGTCAAAAAAAATATTTGATACACATGAAGAAGATAATATTAAGATAGGATACATATTATTTTTACTGCCGCTTTTTCTTGGTATTACAAATAGGGGATTTAATGTTAGTATTGCTGATAAGAAAAATGTTACTGTGGCTGAAAGGCAGGTAAGCAGTAGAAATGCTTATAAAGATCACAATGTTATTAGCACGGAAGAAAACAACAAAGGAAATTTTATAAAGGATGGTAAGGTAAGGTTTAATGATAAGAACTATTACCATATATTAAATGATATAAGTCGGAATTTAGATAGGTATGTAAATCAAAAAGTGGAGATAGTTGGCTTTGCATATAAGGATAAGGGTTTTGGAAAGAATAATTTTGTAGTAGCTAGAATGCTTATGACTTGCTGTGCCGCAGATTCGCAGGTAGTAGGAATTATGTGTGAATATCCTTATACAGGAAATATAGAGAAGGGAACCTGGGTAAAGGTACAAGGAATAATAAATGCTAAAGATTACAAGAGCGCTAATGGAAAAACTCAATATGGAATGGCAGTAATTGAGGTGAAGAAAATAATTTCAGTTAGAAAGCCAGCTAGCGAATATATATATCCATAATGTGATTTCTTAGTAAACAAATCAAAGATAAATGCAAAACAATTGCATTAAATCGCAAAAAGCTATTGACATGGTCGGTTTATCCATATAATATATATAATTGTAAATGCAATTGATTTGCAATATGTACTTAGGAGTGATTATATGTTTAGAAAAAGGCTTATTTTAATTATAGCGTTTATTGTGCTAATAATGCTGTCAGCATGCAGCAAGAAAGAAAACAGAGAAGGCTTTGATAAGAATAAAATCAAGGTAGTAGTAAGTTTTAATGCAATGAAGGAATTTGCGTATGCAGTAGGAAAGGATAAAATAAGTGTTGTAACATTAATACCTAATGGTACAGAGCCACATGATTTTGAACCTAAGATAGGAGACATGAAGAGTGTAAGTCAAGCAGATATATTTATATACAATGGTCTAGGAATGGAAAATTGGGTGAAGCAGACTTTAGAATCGGCAGCAAACAGCAAGCGCACTGTAGTGGAGGCATCAAAGGGTATAGAACCAATAAAAAATAGTGATGCTGATGAAATTGAGGAACATGGACAGTATGATCCTCATGCATGGCTGAGTCTAAAAAATGCCGAGGCTGCAGCAAAAAATATTAAAGATGCTCTTGTAAAAGTAGATTCATCGAATAAAGGATATTATGAGAAAAATTATGCTAAGTTTAGCCGTGAACTTGAAAAGCTGTTTAATGAATACAGAGCTAAATTTGAAGGGGCCAGTAATAAAAACTTTGTAACAGGTCATGCGGCCTTTGCTTATTTATGCAGGGATTTTGGCTTAAAACAAAACAGTGTTGAGGATGTTTTTGCTGAAGGAGACCCTAGTGCTAAAAAGTTAAAGCAGTTAATAGATTACTGTAAAGAAAATAAAATTAAAACTATTTTTGCTGAAGATATGGCGAGCCCCAAGGTTTCACAAACTCTTGCTAAGCAGGTAGGAGCTAAGGTGAAGAAGATATATACACTTGAAAGTAAAGAAGATGGTAAAGATTACATTGAAAGCATGAAAGACAATTTAAAAGAGATTTATGAAAGTTTGAAATAGAAAGTAGTCTTCTGATGAATCGAAACAGCTTTATGACAATTTATTATTGATAAATCGAGCAAGATAAAAGAATTCATACCTTATTAAAATTCTTTTTACCACTGTACTTATTAAATGTGATAAAATATTGTTGTATTATAACCAGTAAGTATGAAATTAAAATATTTATCAATATAAAGGAGCAATTAAATATGAGTATTACAAAAAAATTTTTTGGCAAAACTGATAACGGAGAAGAAGTAAACATTTTCGCCCTTACAAATAACAATGGGTTTTCAGCTAGAATAATCGATTATGGTGCTACTATAGTATCTATCTTTGCGCCTGACAAAAACGGAAGAGTTGATGATGTCGTGCTAGGATATGATGATCTTGAGTCTTATGCTAAGGGACCTGGATATATAGGAGCATTAATTGGAAGATACGGCAACAGAATAAAAGCTGGAAGGTTTACACTTAACGGTAAAGAGTACATACTTGCTAAAAATGATGGAAATAACCATTTGCATGGTGGAATAGTTGGATTTGACAAGGCAGTATGGAAAGCTGAGACAATTACAAAAGATGGTAAGGAAGCCCTTCAGATGAGCTATACAAGTAAAGATGGCGAAGAAGGGTACCCTGGAAATCTTGACGTAAAAGTAATATACACAGTTACTGATGATAATGCACTTTCAATAGAATACATTGCATTTTCTGATAAAGATACAATAATAAATCTAACTAATCATTCATATTTTAATCTTGGAGGCCATAAGTCAGGAAGCATATTAAACAATACATTAAAGCTTGAGGCTGATAAATTTACAGTTGTAGATAATGAGGCTATTCCTACTGGAGAACTTAGAAATGTAGAGGGTACACCTCTTGATTTCAGAAAACCTACAGCTATAGGCGATAGAATAGATCAAAAAGATGAGCAGCTGTTAAATGTAGGAGGCTATGATCATAATTTTGTATTAAATAGAACAGGAAAAGGACTTGAGAAGGCTGCAGCAGTCTATGATCCTAAGAGTGAAAGAACAATGGAAGTATATACCAATAAGCCTGGAGTTCAACTATATACTGCTAATTTCCTTGGAAAGGATCTCAAAGGAAAAGATGGAGCAGTGTACCAAAATAGAGAAGCATTGTGTCTTGAGACCCAATTCTTTCCAGACTCAATAAATCATGAGAATTTCCCATCTCCTATACTAAAAGCAGGAGAAAGATATGATTACACTACAATATATAAATTTTTATAATTTGTAATAGGCGCAAGTAAAAATTAGAATGTAAAGCTGGTAAAGTAGCAAATAATGTTATACAGAATGTATTGAAGAGACTAAGGGGAGCAAATGTTGGAGGCATTTTTCAGCCTACAGATATTGTTTCCTCTTTTTCAAGCCTTAAGAAATTTATATTTTTTGTATTAGATAATTGCTGTGGTGTAATTTTTTCACTTCTTTTTTTATCGAGGCTATAGATTTAGAAAAATCGAAGATATTATCAAATGCAGAGATATTACCATATATACCAGCTATAGAAATCGAAGTTATTTCAAACTTATTCTTTGTTCCCTCTCTATCAAGGCCTTCAATATAGCCATTTGCAACATCTTCTTCACTAAAAAATGTGTGTATGCTTTTATCAAACTCCGCAATTATACATTTACATAAGCTATTGCATTCATCAATAGACGCATCAGTGATCATTATAAAATCGTCACCTCCGATATGACCGATGAATTTTGTGCAGCAAGTTAATGAGTTTGCAGTATTTATTAGTATTTTAGATGTGAATTTCAAAAGCTTATCACCATTTTCGAAGCCGTAGTTATCGTTATATATTTTAAAGTTGTCTAGGTCAAAGTAGAGAATGCAATTAATTTTATCAGAATTTATTGCAACCTCTATGTTTTTACCGATCAAGATATTTCCCGGAAGTTCCGTAAGCGGATTTAATTCTCTAGCATAATTTTTTTCCAATGCAGTTGAATATTGAAGCAGGCTTTTAATAGATACGATACCGTAATATTCACAATTCCTGGTTACAATTATAAAATCGTATATGTTTTGTTCATTTCGTCCCATAGCAGAACTGGAAACCAAGTTTACGGAGGAATAATAATCTACTATAAGTGGATTCCTATCCATAATCAGGTCTACAGGGCGTTTCGAGAAGACAGCTACTCCATACTGAGTAGCTAGCATAGAGTCCAAAGAATGTTTCATAATTAAGCCTATAGGAACATTTTTGTTTACGATACAAGCACCAGATATTCCATATTTGTCGAAAAAGTTTTTCAAATCACTGCAGCTTGTATTAGATTCGAATGCGGGAAGACTTTGAGCTATAGGACCTATGTGATTCTCTGATAAAAATGCTTGGGAATGCAATATTTCATTGTAACGGCATATGAAGCTTATAATAGACTGATCTAAGGTTCCTAAATCAACTGAAGGTTTTTTTAAATAGTAACCTTGAGCATTGTGTACACCAAGTTCCATAAGAGTAATTAGTTCTTCCTTAACCTCCACGCCTTCTGCTATAACTTCCATATTTTCCTTATTAGCCAGCAGCAATATGCTGGAAATTAAGTTTTGCTTAAATGTATCTTTATGTATATCTCTTATCAAGTCAATATCAATTTTAATATAATTTGGTTTTATATGAGAAAGTGTTTTTAGACCGGAATAACCTGAACCTGTGTCATCTATAGCTATTTTATATCCTTCGTCATAATAATTTTCAATAGCCTGTTTGAAACTGTTGTAATCTTTTATACAGGTTCTTTCCGTAATTTCAAATATTATACTCTCTGGTGAAATGCCGAATTGAGATAATGATTTTTTGGTCACACCTTTTTGGTACTGAGTGTCTTTGAATACGAGAGGGTCGACGTTAATGAAGAGGTATTTGTCTTTACCTAAGCTTGAAGCGCGTTCTATAGCTTTCTTCCTGCAAATACATTCCAGCTTCCAAAGGCGATTGCACTTTTCTGCAAAAGTAAATAATTCTTCAGGATTATGTAAAGGGGAGCTTTTAGGTCCTCTTGATAGTGCTTCGTAACCTAAAATTAGTCCATCTCTAAGGGATACAATAGGTTGAAATAGAGTATCTATAGTTTCATTATCTAATATATTATCCAATTCTTGTAACATATTCATCATCATTTGCTCCTTCAATATACGCTTTTTTATATACAATATATCAGCAATATATTATGGAATATAGATATAATGTTAAATATATATTAACAGTTAGGCTTATAACAAAATAAATTTTTAATTTTTCTAATCTTAATTTATAAATTTTCTAAATATGTATAATTTCTGGATAATTCTAAGAGACTCTTGCCTGATGCAAAAAAATAAGTACTAAATAAAGAAACGTTATATCATAGTTATGAAGAAAATAAAAAGAAGCAATAATATATTTTGAAGTTAGTGAATTAAGACGTTAAGGCAACAAAAGTAATAAAATAAAAATATTATATAAAGATTAAGAGATAGGGCATAAAAAAGATTGCATCAGAAGTAGGCATTTGGAGTGAGTTTAGTAATTACCCATGTCTTTGAGGGGAATTTCCGTTAAGATGGCGAATTGTTTGAGGCGCAGCCGAGTTATGAGCCATTAGGAAATTTGCCTCAAAGATGTGGTGTAATTACTTAATGAATGGAATTAGCCTACGTAGGATGTAATCTTTTTTTATATATTTAGATACCAATCAATAATTCTTCTGGCTATACTAACTTTCTGTGGAATCTCAGGCATATTATCTTTTGTGAACCAGTCAGCCTTAAGTATTTCTACACCATCTACCTGTACATCTCCACTTTCATATTCAGCAGTAAATCCTAGCATAAGTGAATTAGGAAACGGCCATGGCTGGCTCCCGAAGTATTTAACATTTTTAACTTTTATGCCGACTTCCTCCATGATTTCGCGTTGAGCTGCTTCTTCAAGGGTTTCTCCAGGTTCAACGAATCCTGCGATCAAACTATACATATTTTTAGTAAAGTTAGCATTGTGAGCTAACAATATTTTATCATCTTTCAAAATAGCGGTTATAACTGCAGGAGAAATTACCGGATAGCTTATAAATCCGCAGTTAGGACATACTTTAGCGTTCTGATTTTCAAGTTCATTTGTGGTATGACCGCACCTTCCGCAAAATTTATGCGTTGCGTCCCAGTGTACAATTTGAGAAGCTTTAGTAGAAATAAAAAAAATATCATCGTCTACTGAACTATATAAAGCTTTTAAGGGAATAAACGAAAAATGTTCATCAATGCCTTTCTTTGAGCGCAATGCAACAGCAAAACAATTGTGCCCCTCTATTTTTCCAATATAATGTTTGCTTGAAATTTCACAACCTATAGTGGCTAAGTCCTCAAATTGAGGTATTAAGATTTCCGACTTAGAGTTTTGTATTAAAATTTTACTGTCATTAAAGGCAAACCACCATGTTAGTGAATCCTTAGTGCAGGTGTAAGGTGCTTTATCTTCATATCTTTTATATAAGCCTGAATTTATCATTCGATAACTCCCTTCAAAAAATAAAGTTATTATCTATATAATACACTAAAAAAACTTTAAACAAAACAATTCATAACCTGTTTAAAGTTTTTTAGCAATTTTATTTGATTTAATTTTTAATTAGGAAGTTATAATTCTGGTCTATATATTCTAGGATTTTGTTAGCAATTAGATTATGTCCTTGTTCGTTAGGATGAATTCCATCTATGCAGAGGAATTGTTTATAGTCATATTGATTTAAAAAAGCACCTCGAACATTTATAAGTGCAGTTTTAGTTTTTTCAGCTACATCAATTATGGTGGAGTTATACAGTTCGTGCCAGCAATAGATTTTATTTATATTACCAAGCCAGCTTAAAACATTTCTTTCAGCTAATGGGTTGTTATTACATACCCATTTAAAGTATCTTTCTGGGTCCAATGGAGGAAGTGTCATAAGTGTTGGTACAATGTTCAGTTCATTAAAATCATTAATGAGCTTTCGTAAGGTCTTTTCAAATACGGATATATCCGTGTTTGGAAAAAAGTTTCCTTTAGGATTGTTGGCAATAGCTTGCCAATTATAATCGCAGTCATTACCACCAAATTCTAGTAATACTATATCAGGCTTTTTATTTATAACATCAACTTCTGATTTTTTTTCGCCTCTGGTTATTGTGTTTCCAAATCTTCCAAAATTAACAATTTGTCCTCTGATTTTTTGGCTAATAATATTACAAAAACAATTCTTAAGAGTCACATATCTTGATTTTATCGGATCATATACTATACCTTTAGAAATCGAATCACCAAATACAACGAAATTATAATTTTCTTTTGCATCCAAACGAATCACCCCCGATTTCAATAAATCAATTATACTTACTATAGATATGTTTATGTAAGTTGTTATAAATAGCAACATATCATATAGTAGTATTTGAAACTATATACTGATATTATCATATTATATGGTTGATTACAATAGAAAGTATGATGTATATACGGAC
>NZ_MZGV01000063.1 GCF_002029235.1 Clostridium oryzae | reverse complement strand
TGCTTAACAACCCTAACAATTAAGAGCAATTTTCCATTGTTCGTGTTTTTCAATGGTCTTTTTGTGTTGCTTATTTTTATCAATTAATTTTTTTATAAAAACTTATTGACTTTTACTAGCTGGTCTATATAAAAAATAAAACCTTCATCTCAAGTATTGAGACGAAGGTTAATCCGCGGTACCACTCAAATTAATCACATAAAAAACAAACATGTATGCAATTCATCTTTATAACTTTAACGGGCTAAGTCCGGCAAGGTTTACTTGCAACTTTCAGAGTGGGGTTCAACAATCATTTATCACAAAATTTTTCAGCCAAGAATTTTGTTCTCTTTAGATACAATTGTTTACTGGTTCTGATCATAGTTTTTACTATGTATAATATAATAGCAAGGATAACAAACAATATTAAATTTGTCAATATCATTATAACGCTATGAGTGATTTTATAAATTCTTTATAGTTAGTAACAGTAAGCCTTTGGAGCTATCCCTACATTCTTTTTGAATATCCTGCTAAAATATAGAGGATTTTCATATCCTACTAAGTTTGATACTTCACTTACTGTAAAAGATCCAGTATTTAATAAGCTTTTTGCTTTCTCAATTCTAGTATTTATAATGTACTGAGCTGGAGTTACTCCGGTATATCTCTTAAAGCTGCGTATAAACCAACAACAACTTATGCTGTTTTTATCAGCGTAGTCCTTTATATTTATTTCTTTATTGAAATTTTCATTGAAATAGTTAATTGCATTTTCCATTGTTTTGTTTCTCGAGTATCTGCCTGAGTTAGTCTCAGCTAAGTATCTTCCGCACATGGTTATTAATTCTTTTATAAACAGGCTGCACATTTGAAAGTAGTTAGTACGGGTAAGCTGTAGTTCCTTAATAATATTATCAAATATTATGGAAATCGTACTATTGGTACCTACATTAAATATGCTCGAATCAGTTAGATTGTTTTCTTTTAACAGCTCAAAGGCATTAAAACCTGAAAAGTGGACCCAATAAACAATGGGTTCGTCTTGAAGATTATAGCTGTAATATTGGGGTTCACTAGGTAAATAAATCACGATGGAATCCTGTTTAACAATCTTCTTTTCCCCATTAATAATAAACATTGCTTTGCCCTTAGCTATATATAGAAGCTGAAAATCATTTCGTCCTTCAGGTCTGTAAGTTTTAAATTCCTTTAATTTGATGAGTTCATATCTTCCGCAGCTATTGATTGCTATATCATATTGTGTATTTGCTACACCTTCTTCATTTTTTGTGTAATATCCGGATAACATCTTCATGATATATCACCTACTAAATATATTACGAACTAAATGCTCTAGATGGAATAGTTAAGAGAAAGTGCATTAAATAGGTATGAGAGTTAAGAGTAAAGAGAAAAGAGTAAAGAGAAGGTTAAAATTCAGCCGGGCTGAATTTTGATTGTATATTTGATTGTATAGATGATCCTAATTATTTTAATAGTCCTTTTGTAATACTAGGTAAGTCTTAGTTTTTAAAAAGTTATCGCTGATAATCAGATTTAAATTCTCAGAAATTCTGCATAGCAGAATTTCTTCCTTCACTTTTCTCTCTACTCTTTACTCTTTTCTCTTTTCTCTTACCTATTTAAAGCATACACTAACTACTAAATATTATCTTCTTTTAATTCATGTTATTCTATATATAGTTGTATCATTTTGTGCATGTTTTAGTCAATAATATGTATTAAAAAAATAGGTATATAGTATTATAATGAAGAAAAAATTAAGGAAGTGAAAAAATGAGAAGTTACGAAAATTTGAATTTAATTTCAGAAAATAGAGAGCCACAGCGTTCATATTATATTCCCTACGATACGTTGGAAAAAGCTTTAAAAGGCAATAAAGAGGATTCGGAATATTATAGACTATTAAATGGTGAATGGAATTTCGCATATTTTAATAGAGATATTGATGTGCCAGAGGTTATAACTAAATGGGATAAAATCCCTGTGCCTTCAAATTGGCAGATGCATGGATATGATATACCTTACTATACAAATGTAAATTATCCGTATGCTGTGGATAGTCCATATGTTCCTGATGATAATCCCTGTGGAGTTTATAATAGAGAATTTATTGTAGATAGGCAGTGGAAGGAGAGGGACACATATATAGTATTTGAAGGAGTTAATTCCTGTCTTTACTTATATATAAATGATGAGTATGTAGGTTACAGCCAAGGTTCACATCTACAAAGTGAATTTAATATTTCTAAATATGTTAAAAAGGGCAGCAATAATATAACAGTTAGAGTGTTAAAGTGGTGCTCTGGAAGCTACTTAGAGGATCAGGATTTTTTCAGATTGTCTGGAATTTTTAGAGATGTATATCTGCTTTCAAGAGATAAAAATAGTGCAAGAGATATAGAAATCAAGGTTGAAAATAAGAATATATCAGTTTCTGAAAAAGATTATGTCATTTATGATGGTGAAAACAAAATAGATAAGTTAGACAATCCTATTTTATGGAATGCTGAGAAGCCTCATTTATATAAAGTTGTAGTAAAAAGTTGTAGTGAGTATATTCCATTTAATGTTGGAATTCGAGATATTAGTGTATCAGATAAAGGAGAATTGCTTATTAACGGGGTTTCAGTAAAGTTAAAGGGCGTTAATCATCATGATACTAACCCAAAGTTTGGACACTATACTCCTTATGAAACCATGAAATCAGAACTTCTTAAAATGAAGGAACTGAATGTAAATTGTATAAGAACTTCTCACTACCCTCCAAACCCAGAATTCTTAAATTTGTGTGACGAATTAGGATTCTATGTAGTTGACGAAACAGATATTGAAATACATGGTTTTGTTTCAAGAAATGGCGGATATGTTTATGACATGGAAAGTGAAGACTGGATATGTAACCAGGAAGTGTGGAAGAATTCTTTTGTTGAGAGAGCACAAAGGATGGTGGAGAGGGACAAAAATCATCCTTGTGTAATTATGTGGTCTATGGGTAATGAGAGCGGTTATGGAAGTAATCATGACGCTATGATCGCATGGACAAAAAATAGAGATAAATCAAGATTGGTTCATTATGAAGGTGCAAATTTAATCAATGACAAGTGTGATGTAGATGTAGTATCAAGAATGTATACCAGCGTATCAGGAATAGAGGAATTTGCTAAAAATGAAGATAAAAGGCCATTCTTCTTATGTGAATATTCGCATGCGATGGGAAATGGGCCAGGAGATGTATGGGATTATTGGCAAAGGATCTATCAATATCCAAAACTGATAGGCGGATGTATATGGGAATGGGCAGATCATGCAGTATTTGCTGACGGTGCATATAGATATGGCGGAGATTTCGGAGAAACTACTCATGATGGAAACTTCTGCTGTGATGGACTTGTATTTGCTGATAGAAGCTTTAAAGCAGGATCATTAGAAGCAAAAGCTGTTTATCAATATATGAGAACAAGTGTTAATGGAAATAAACTAACTATAAGTAATTTATATGACTTTACAAATCTAAATGAATATAAATTGCAATGGAAAGTAGTTTGTGATGGTGAAACTATTAAAGCCGGTGAAATGATTTGTGATATTAAACCTCATCAATCCAAGGAATATACGCTTGATTTCACTTTGCCTGAAAACTGTAAATTAGGCTGTTATCTAAACTTAAGTCTTACAGGTGAATATGAGGTTGCTGCTGAGCAGCATGATTTGCATGTAGCTATAAAGACTGATAGTAATGCTGTTACAAGTTCTCCTAAATTTGTTGAGGAAAAACAGTTAATAATAATAACTGGTGAAAATTACGTTTATAAATTTAATAAGCATTACGGGAGCTTTGAAAGTATAACAGTAAATGGTGAGGAAAAGTTAACTGATATTATAAAATTGACAGCATGGAGAGCGCCAACAGATAATGATAGAAGAATAAAGTATGAGTGGGGTTTATTTGAAGATAATAGAAGCGGAGTAAATTTAAATAGAATCTTCTCTAAGGTATATTTTTGTGAATTAGCAGATAACAAGATAATTGTTAATGGTAGTCTTGCAGGAATTTCTCGTTCGCCGTTTCTAAGATTTAATGTAATGTTTACAATATTAGGAAATGGATCTATTAAAGTTGAATTAGAGGGAAAAGTGAAAGAAAATTGTGTATATCTGCCGCGTCTAGGGTTCGAATTCTCTATACCTAAGAAGAATAAAGAGTTTAGATATTATGGAATGGGTCCTTATGAAAACTATTTAGATATGTGTCATCATACTAAAGTGGACATGTATGAAAGCAGTGTAGATAAAGAATATGTTCCATATATAGTCCCGCAGGAACATGGAAATCATACAAGGACAAAGTTTGTTGAAATAGGAGGCTTAAGGTTCACTACAGAAAGTGAATTTGAATTCAATATATCTAAATATACATCAGAAATGCTTACTGCAGCTGCTCATACAGATGAACTTATGGAAAATGAAAGCAATATAGTACGTATAGATTATAAAAATTCTGGAATTGGTTCAAACAGCTGCGGACCAGAGCTCTTAGAACAATACAGACTTAGCGAAAAGCATATAAAGTTTAAGTTCTATATAAAACCGGTGATGTAAATGAGAAAAGAGTAAAGAGTAGAGAGAAAAGAGTAAAGTGAAGGAAGAAATTCTGCTACGCAGAGTTTCTGAGATTTTAAATCTGATTATTAGTAATTCCTCATTCTTAATTCATTACTTATTCTATACTCAAGAGAACTTTCAATGTTAAGTAAATAGTATGTTAAAAAGAAACAGTAAAATATTCTGAAGTTAGTGAATTAAGATAAGAAGGCACAGAAGTAGTATAATAAGATTATTTTGTGAATATTAAGAGTAAGGGCATAGGGTAGGAAGTGGTTGAAGGAGGCATTTTCCAGCCGACGGAAATCACTTCCTACCCTTTTTTATATGAAGTTACGTTTCCAACGTCCTCTTAAAAAACGAATTAATAGCAGAATAAATCTTGTAACATTATCTGCTACCATACAGAACCATACTGCTCTTAATCCAAGGCCTAACACTGATACACATAAGAAAGTGAATAGAATTCTTACCCCCCACATGCTAAATAATGCTATAAATAGTGGAGTTTTTGTGTCGCCTATACCATTGAAAATACCTTCCAATATTATCAGAGCTCCAAACATTGGTTCTGAAACAGCTACGATTCGTAAAACGGAAGCTCCAGATTTAATTACTGTGGCATTTTCAGAGAATATTGACATCATACTTTTTGGAAAGATGAAAAGTAAAGCTCCAGTAATAGTCATTATGGCTACAGTAAGGCAAATTATTGTGACAGACATATGTTTAAATTTCTTCTCATTTTTTTCTCCTAAAGAATTTCCGGCTAAAGTTGATGCAGAAGATTGCATACCATAACCAGGTATATAGAAAGCTTGTTCAGCTGTTATCGCAATGGTATGAGCTGCAAGAGCAAGGGTTCCAAGCTGTGTAACCAGACCTGTAAAAACAACTTGTCCAAGACAACTCGTGACACGTTCCAAGGTTACAGGAAATCCTACTTCTACGCATCTCTGCATAATAGGTCTGTGCAGCCTTACTTTTTCACCCATAGGTGAAACTAATTTATTTCTGCAAAGGCTGATAAACATTAAACTTCCGCTTACACAATGTGCAGTTGCGGTTGCTGTAGCAGAACCGACAACCCCAAGTCCAGCACCATATATAGTGAAATTAAGATGTCCTAAGGAAATTGTCCTTGTAGGATAGATTAATAGAAAATTTAGAAGAATATTTACTATATTCATAATAAGATTCACCATCATTGGGGTTTTCATATCACCAGTAGCGCGCAGCACTGCTCCAAAGATGATGCTCGAGGCACGAAATATCATAGGTATACATATAATAGCAAAATAAAGTGAAGCGTTTCGCTGAATCTTAGTGTCGGCACCTAGCAATTTAGGAAGAAAAGGACTCACAGATAATGTTATTATACCTATAGCTACTCCCAATACGATTGTAATTATTATAGACTGAGTAGCAGCGATTTTTGCCCGCCTATATTTTTTTGCTCCTATAGACATTGAAATATACGCAAGGACACCAATTCCCATGGCCCACAGGGGACTGTTAACAAGCCATGTAACTGTAGTGGTAAGACCAACAGCAGCAGAGGCTTCTGCACCAATTCTACCTACCATAGCAGAGTCTATATATTGAACTACAGTCTGCAGAGCTTGTTCTACAATAGAAGGCCAAGCTAGAGAAAAAATCAAAATTATCATTTCTTTATTGTTAAAAGAGCGCTTTTCTGTATTTATCATAGATAGTTCAATTCTCCTTATCATAGTTGTACAAATATTTTGCACTTGATATAATAAGGGGTATAGTAACTATATAGTCAAGAGGGATAATAAAAATGGGTGATAAAATATATCTTTCCACAGGTGAACTAGCAAAAATGTTAGGAGTCACAAAACAGACAGTAATTTATTATGACAACATCGGATTGATTTCTCCGGCAAAACGCGGTGAAAAAGAATATAGACAATATACATTGGAGCAGGCAGATGAATTGGATTCAATTCTGACATTTAGAAATATTGGTGTGTCTATTAAGGTTTTAAAAGAATATCTCAGCGAACGTAATGCAAAAAGATGTATTGAGATGCTTAAACATCAAAAAGAAAAAGTGGATAAGGAGATTCAGAAGTTAGACAGAATCCGTAAAAAAATAGAAAGCAGAGCTAAACTTCTTGAAAAGGTGGTTGAAGTTAAGGATCTAAAGAAAGTAGAATTCGTATATCACGAACAAGAAGTATATATGATAGAAGAATGTAAAGAAGCAGATGAAAAATCGCATATGCAGAGTTTTACGGCATTGTGCAATCATTCTAAACAATTAGGTATAGACTTTGAAAATCCTATATGTAATATTATTAGAAAAAAAGATTTAGCAACAGGGGCTTATGAAAAAACTGCGCATTTTGGAATAAAAATACCTGATGATTTTCAAGACGCGAACATCGAAAGATTTATAAAGCCCTCTGGCACTTATGCGTTTACTTATCATCAGGGTTCCTATGAAACAATGAATTTAACATATGAACGTTTAATAGCTCACATTAAAAAACATGGTTATGAAGTGTGCGGTAATGCATATGAAACAGATTTGCTCAGTACACTTACTAGTCTAGACAGAAATGAATATTTAAAGTTAATAGCTATTCAGGTTTGCAAAAATTAGACAGCCAATTCTTGCCTTCAACAAATCTTGTTATCATCATTGAACTTACTGCATTTCCGGTTGAATTAAGCAATGTGGCAGGAACGTCAATAATAGTACTTACCAGGGCTATTATTGGAAGAGTATTAAGAGGAAAGCCATAAACAGTTAGAATAAGCATCTCACCTATCATTCCACCATTAGGAATAGCACCCATTACTGCTCCTACGAGGAACGCTACTACTATAATTCCTATCAATGTTTTTGGATCAGTAACGTTTTTGCCGAATAGTCCGAAAATGAACACTAATTTCATGACGCCTCCAAATACAGAGCCATCTTTATGGGTATTGGCTCCTAGCGGAAGTACTGTCTCAGCTATGTCTGCTGGTACCCCCATCTTTTTGCAATATTCGATATTTACCGGGATACACGCAGCACTAGAACAGGTAGCTAAGGCCGTTATAGATGGAGCCGTGATATTCTTCCAAAAGGTTTTTATTCCTAATTTACCGGCAGAGATAAAAGCATATAGAGTATAGAAACCAAAGAAATAAATAATAGTCAAAAATATATATAGAAGGAATACTCTTAGGTATCCGCCAAGTATCTGTGTGCCAAGCTGCCCGATAACGGATGCAAAGTAGCAGCCTAAACCTATAGGAGCATAATACATTACTATTTTTACTATTCTAAGCATTACTTCTGATGCAGAGGATAAAAATACTGATACTGGTTTACCTTTCTCTCCGATGATAGCTGTAGACACTCCAAATAGTATTGAAAATACTATTAAGGGCAGCATATTGCTTTTTGACAGCAGCAGATTAAAATCTGATACAGTTACAGTATTTACTATATGCTGAAGAAAGGTAAGGTTTTTAGTTTGTGATACATTTTGAGAAGTTTTGGACATTAATGAGCTGAATGACGAAATGTCAAGCCCCTTTGTAGGATTCACTATAATAGCGCATACAACTCCAATTATAGCCGCTGCAATACTAGTACAGATAAACACTGCAAATGTAGTAGCTATAATTTTACCTAACCTTCTTAACTCTGTCATATTTGCAATAGCAGAACTTACACTAAAGAATACTAATGGAACTATTATCATAAACATCAGATTTAGAAATAAATCACCTAAAGGCTGAACTACTGATGCTTTTGGACCAACTATTGCACCAACTATTCCGCCAGCTATAATTGAGCCTAGCAATATAATAGTAGATTTGTAAGATTTGAAAAAAGAATTCATTATTTTCACCTCGACAATTTATTTAAATACGTAAGAAGTTAACTTTAAATATTCTTTTACTACTTCAACATCATCAAAATGGATTGTTTTATCTTTAAATATCTGATAGGTTTCATGTCCTTTTCCGGCTATAACTATAATGTCCCCGGGCCTGCTTTTTTCTAAAGCCATGAAGATAGCTTTTTTTCTGTCAGCTTCTATAATATATGGACAAGCAGTAGCTTTAATACCTTTCTCTATATCTTTGATGATGCCTTCTGGTTCTTCAGTTCTTGGATTATCAGAAGTTAAGACGCAGTAATCAGAGAGTTTGCCTGCAATCTGACCCATTATAGGTCGTTTTGTTTTATCTCTATCGCCGCCGCAGCCGAATACCGAAATTACTTTTTTCTTAGTTATATTTCTAGCAGAATTTAATATGTTTTCTATTCCGTCGGGTGTATGAGCATAATCTACTACTACCATGTAGCCTTTGCAATTCGGTATCGTCTGAAATCTGCCTGATACAGTGTGAATAGAACTTATATTTTCGATAATTGTGTCAAGCGGAAAGCCTAGCTGGTGGCAGGCAGCTATAGCAGCTAACGAATTATAAACATTGAATTTACCCGATACTTTGATTGACACTTCTTTTTTCTGTCCATGATAATTTAAAGTAAAGGTACTTCCCTCTAAGGAATAAGCTACATCCTCAGCCCTGTAATCTGCGGGTCTATCTATGCCGTAAGTAAATACTTCACACTCTGCAGCTTTTATAAAGTCTTCAGCATAGTAGTCATCTATGTTTATAAGTCCTTTCTTGCACATTTTAAAGAGTTTTATCTTAGCATCTCTGTAGTTTTCCATAGTACCATGTTCATCGAGATGATCCTGAGTCAGATTAGTAAATATTCCTATGTCGAAATCACATTCATCTACTCTGTGATTAACAAGTCCTATAGAAGTAGCTTCCATGACCACATGAGTAACGCCTCCTTCAACCATCTTATAAAAGCAGGATTGTAAATCTAGAGAATCAGGGGTCGTAGGATTTTTTTTCTCTAAATCTAGTTTTTTATCGCCTATTTTATTTTCTATAGTTCCTATCAACCCAGTATTTTTATCAAAACTCTGCAATAACTCAGTTAAAAAATAAGATGTAGAGGTTTTCCCATTAGTACCTGTTATTCCTACAAGTTTAAATTTCTCGGAAGGATGATCAAAAAAATCATTGGCAATGACAGCCATAGAACTTTTAGAATCATTAACCTTTACAACAGTTACGTGCTTAGGAATGTTCTCAATATCATGTTCTATAACTAAAGCGATGGCACCTTTTTCAATAGCGTCATTAGCAAAGGAATGCCTATCTACATTTTTACCTTTTACGCATATAAACAGGGAACTTTTTTTAATATTCCTAGAATCCCAGCATATATTCTCAACTTCTATCTCAGTTGAACCTTGTATGAGTTTATAATCTATGTTTGTGAGCAATTTACTTAGTTTCATAATTGTTTCCTCCTATAAATAAATTGCGAACCAAGAAAGTGGATTAAAAGGAGATAATATTAAGTAGTTGGTGCATGCTTTAAATAGGTAAGAGAAAAGAGAAAAGAGTAGAGAGAAAAGTGAAGGAAGAAATTCTGCTGTGCAGAATTTCTGAGAATTTAAATCTGATTATCAGCGATAACTTTTTAAAAACTAAGATAATACCTAATATTCCAAAAGTATTATTAAAATAATTAGAACTATCTATACAATCAAAATTCAGCATAGCTGAATTTTAACCTTCACTTATCACTTATCTCTTTTCTCTTTACTCTTAACTCCAATACCTATTTAATGCACTTTCTCTTAACTATTCCGTCCTGTGCATTTAGTTCGTCTTATATTTACATTATATATTTTCTATTTGCAATATATATAGTAAATAATGCTAGTATATTGCAAATAGTGCTATTCTAATATACAATATTTAAAAAGCCATAATGGAGTGAGAATATGGATAAAAAAAGCATGAATAACCATACAGTAAACTCTGATATGATGAATTCAGAAAAAAGAGGGTACCTCAATTCGGATTTCAGAATATTTCATGTGAGGGATAAAAAAGCTATGGACTTTAAATATCATCATCATGATTTTCATAAAATAGTGGTATTTATAAGAGGAAAAGTGACATATCATATAGAAGGAAAGGCATATGATCTAAAGCCTTGGGATATTGTTTTAGTTCCTAATACCAAGATTCATAGGCCAGTGATTGATGAAAATGAATTGTATGAAAGGATTGTATTTTGGTTCTATCCCGAATTTTTAGAAAGATACAGTTCTAAGGACAGCAACCTTTTGAAATGTTTTTATAAGGCGTGTGAAGAGGACTATTATCTTATGAGACTTGACGAAGATAACTTATTTGATTTGAAAAGACTGCTTAAAAGTTTGGAGATAGCACAGAGTGATAAAGAGTTTGCCAGTGAGATACTAAAAAATGTACTATTTATTGAATTTATCGTACTGATTAATAGATTCTTTATTTATAAAGAAGATATACAAGTTATTAAAAGTAACGGCAGGAATGATATGGTTACTGATGTGATAAGCTATATAAATAGTAATCTGAAGGAAGATTTATCAATAGATGATATAGCGGCTAATTTTTATACGAGTCGGTATTATATTATGCATAAATTCAAACAGGAAACAGGAAGTACGATATACAGTTATATAATTCAGAAGAGGCTTATATTGGCTAAATCTCTTATTCGTTTAGGTTTGTCTATGACAGAAGTAGCTGAAAAATCTGGATTTAAAGACTATTCAACATTTGTCAGAGCTTTTAAGAAGAGTTTTTACGTATCTCCTAGAGAGTATATGAATAGTATAGAAGAGATAAAAAATGAAAGAATAGGAAATTTGGATATTTAAGGGGGGAGTGACCGTTGCAGGTTACTCCCCCCCTTTTAATTATTTGTTGTTTTTTGCTTTCCAGTCCTTGTATTGTTTGTTTATTTCAGTAAGAACTTTATCAATACCAGCTGCTTTTAACTTAGCTCTGTATTTTGGAAGAGTAGCATCTGGATCTATAGAACCAGCATTTAATGCCTGATTATATTCTTTTGAAACATTTACACATGCAGCAACTTCATTCTTAACATTTGTTTCATCAAATGAGAAACCGGCATCTGCTAAAGGTTTAGCTTCATCATTGAATTTTTCGAATTTTTCCCATTTATTTTTATCTTCTGTTGTGAATAAGTAACTCTTAAACTGGTCTCCGAACATCCAAGGAGTTCCTGGATTGTATCCGGATTTTGAACCATTTTGAGTTCCAGGAGCATATGTTATAGTATTTTCACCTTTCTTAACATAATGAGTTCCTTCAATACCGTAGTCGATAAGGTTAATTAATTTGGAATCAGTGTACATTTTATCCAAGAATTGCAATACTCTTGCTGGATCTTTACTAGCTTTAGGAATACCCATCATACAGCCAGTTGTGGAGTTAGTTGTAACAATAGGATCACCTATAAGTTTCTGTACCATTGGCACACCTGAACTAATACTTGATTCTTCAGCTTTTCCAGGCTTAAAGGAGTCGAACATTACGAAGTTCTTTCCTGCTTTTCTGTCTGCAGTTACGTCAGTAACTGTTGCTGCATCCTTTCTAAGATAACCTGCTAAGTAGTATTTTCTCATTGTTTTCCATGTTTTTTGGATATTAGGATTATCTGGATAAGAAACAAATTTATCATCAGTTGAATTATGAGGTAATACAGCAATAGTACTAACTACATCATCATTTAAATTCATGAAGTCACTTATTCCAGTATTAGCTTCGACTGGATATATGTCTGGCTCTTTTTCCTTTATAGTTTTTAGCATAGGTTCCAAATCTTCTAAGGAATTTATTTTAGAAAGATCAAATTTATATTTATCTACAAGCTCCTTTTTAAATTCAAAACCCATTTGAGTTGCTTTTTCTTTGTTAACAGGAACAGCATAGTTCTTTCCATCAACTCTACTGTATTCCCAGAATCCATTTTTTAGTGTTTTTACTGCATTAGGAGCATATTTAGGAGCAAGCTTAGTTATATCCACTAGGTTACCATTTTTAACGGCCTTATAGTAGAGTACTCCCCATCCACCTGCAGTCATTATTAAGTCGGCCTTCTCATTAGTTGCTAGTATAGTCTGCATTTTTTGTTGATATGATCCCCAGTCAAAGCAATGCAATTTAAGTTTTACATTTATGTCTTTAAGAAGTTTATCAGCAGCAGTTTCTATCTTAGCTGTATCAGGCTGAGTACCATTACCAACAAAGTACCAGTCCAATGTATAAGGACTTAGTTTTCCAGATTTACTACTATTAGTTTTTTTGCTTGAACATCCAGCGAATGCTACACTTGTAAGCATTGCTGTAGCTAAGATTAGTGATAATTTTTTACTTAGACTTTTCATTTTGTTATTCCCCCTGTTTTTTAAAATTTTGTATATGCTAACCAAACAAAGTTGGTACTAGCCTTTTACTCCACCTATAGTCAGACCCTTAACAAAATATTTTTGGAAGAAAGGATAAGCTAGGATTATAGGACCTATTGCAATAACGCACATCGCCATACGTGATGTTTCAGCAGGAAGTTGAGATACTGCATTGCCTGCTTGTGCCGAAGCAGAAGGTGCCAATTGAGTTAAGTATTGAATGTTAGTCTGTATTTTATACATAGTATATTGAAGATTTACTAATGAATCCTTATCTATAAGCATCAAAGGAAGCCACCAGTCGTTCCAGTAATTTAATACAGTAAATAAACCGATTGTGGCAAATGCAGGTTTTGCCAGCGGAACAACTATAGAGAAAAATGTTCTAAATTCACCGCATCCATCTATCTTAGCAGCTTCAACTATCGCTTCAGGTATACCTGTTGCTAGGAAGGTTCTCATTATAAGAACATACCAACCACTTATAAGATAAGGTACAATCATTGCCCAAATAGTATTTTTCAAATGCAGTGCTTGTGTACAGACAAGATACCAAGGCACTAATCCTCCATTAAATAACATTGTAAAGAACACTACAAATGTAAAGAAATTTCTATATTTAAAATCACGTCTAGATAAAGGATAAGCATATAGTGCTATTACCAATATACTTAATATGCTGCCCACTACAGTAACAAAAATAGTTATTCCGTAGGCATGAAAAATAGATTTTGCATTCAAAAATAAGTATGAATAAGCAGCTGTACTAAAGTGACGAGGAAGAAAGCTGTAACCATCTTTTGCTATGCTGACTTCACTGGAGAATGAAACACTAAGTACAAGAACGAGAGGTATAATACATATAATTGAGAAAATTATAAACAATATGTTCAGTACCACATTGGCTGGTTTTGAAATTGAGTTAGCTTTTGAAATTGAATTAGCTTTTGCCATTGATTATCCTCCCTCCTAAAATAAAGCTTTTTCTTTATCTATTTTTCTAACTATAAAGTTAGCTAATAATATTAAGATAAATCCTACAACAGATTGATATAATCCTGCTGCGGAAGACATTCCGATATCACCATTATTCATTAAACCTCTATATACATAGGTGTCAATAACATTTGTTGACTCAAATAGGGGTCCGGAATTCATTGGAACATTAAAGAATAAACCAAAATCTGCGTTGAAAATTCTTCCAACTGCCAAAAGTGTCATAATTATTATTACACTTGAAAGCAGAGGTATAGTTATTTTTGTAATCTGCTGCCATTTTGTTGCACCATCAAGGATAGCAGCTTCGTATAATTCCTCATCTATGCCAGTTAGACTAGCCAGATATATTATACAGTTGTAACCACTATATTTAAGAAGATTAGCAAATACTAAAATAAAAGGCCAATATTTAGGTGCTGAATACCATTCAATAGCTTTTTTACCTAAAGGAACAAGTATATCTTTATTAATGATACCTTTGTCCACACTTAAAAATCCAAAGAACAAAAAGCTTATAACAACCCAAGACAAAAAGTAAGGTAAAAGCATTGCACTTTGATATAACTTTGCTGTTCTTTTATTGCGAAGCTCATTTATACCTATTGATAGGAATACTGCAAAAATAGTTCCTACTACAATGAAAACTAAATTATAACATATTGTATTTCTTGTAATAGTAAAAGTGTCTGGCGATTTCAAAAGAAATTTAAAATTGTTAAATCCTACCCATTTACTCAGCATAAAGCTTTCAAAAAAGTTATTACCTTCATTTTTATAGTCTTTAAATGCAATTAACGTACCTATCATTGGAAGATAGTTTATTATAAGTAAAAGCAAAAGACCAGGTGTGAGCATTAAGAATAGAGCTTTATTCTTTCTTAATTCCTTTAAAAACGGTTTCTTTAACCGTTTACTTTCTGATGCATATTTTACTTCCATCTACACCACTCTTTCATGTTTTTTTGCTCTAGCGCTAGCTATATATAAACATTACATTATTCATCAGAAAAAGTATATTTTGAATTTTATATATCAGTTCATTTTATAAAAAAATACATTGCATTTTTTATATACCAGTTCACTTTTTGTACAAAATAGTAATGTTCATTTTTTGAAATAGTACTGTATATGTACAGTTCCAGGCTTTTTACGCTAAATATTGTTTTACTTGATAAATTAGTCAATTCCCTGATATAATAAGTGCGTATTATGATGAAATTGGAAGAAAACATGTATTATCATCAGCACCATTCTTTACAGAAGCAGAAATAAGTGAATTTGATTTTGTGGTTATAACGGTTACAGAATCGTGAAGTGGGGGAGGTCACTTTATGAATCAGAAGAATGCAAACAAATTTTTTTCTAAAATACTTATGTACATTACAATTACAGTAGTCATTATTATATTGGTAGCTGATATTTTACTGTATTACGCACTTAGAAATAACGAGTTATCAAACATATACGATAATTCAAAAAACAATCTTTCACAGGTCAGCTATAGTGCTGATTTTATGACAGATTCAGCAAGATCTTTGCTGGTTCAAATGTATCTAGACAATAATATTTCTCAACTTAGATACAATAATTACAATGATCCTGGAAAAGTTAATGTTCCTATCAATTGTTTAATAGGGTATAGTCAAAGTATGCCCTTTGTAAGTTCAATATACATATACAACGGCAGGGAGGATACTTTTTATACCACGTTGATTAATAGGGCTCAGGTAGAAAAATCAGCTTTTTTTGATAAAGAGATAATAAAAATAATGAAACATCCAAGCATCTCGGCTATATCAAAACCAATTGCGAGAAGAGTAGCAGTTTATCAATGCGGGTATCCTTACAAAAAGTATGAAAACGTGTACACATACATATTTTACGATAGAAATTTTTCCAAAAAATCAGGAAAAGTGGATAATGCAATTATTCTTAATGTTTCTGAATTGTGGGTTCGAAAGGTAATAAATTCATTGAATTCCAACAATTCAGGCGACGTGTTTATTCTTGACGATAAGGGAAGATTAATTAGTGAAGCAATGCAAAAAGGAGTACACAGAGGCAGTAAAATTGATCTTGAAAACAAATTAAATAAAACATCAGGGTACTTCAATATGATATACAATGGGAAAAAATCGCTGGTTACATATGTTACAACTAAAGATCTAAAATGGAAGTTTATATGTGTAGTACCGTACACTAAGATAAATCAAATGCTTAGTCATGTGGCTAACACCACGTTTACCTTATGCCTTTTTATACTTACCTTAGGACTTATTATTTCTTTTATTGTATCAAGAAAAGTAAGCAAACCTATTGATGCTGTAATTAGAGATTTAAAGCATCTAGCTGAAACAAGAAATAGACCTTTAAAATTTACAAAAGAAGATTTCTTTAAAAAATTAATGGCTAATGAGATATCTTTTGACAAGGAAAAGTTTACGAAAACCTATATTGATAATCATATAAGGGTAAGTATAGAAGAGAACATTTCTATGGTAATCTTAAAAATAGATCATATGGCTCAATTTGTCAGTGAGTACAGCTACGAGGATAGGAATATTCTGAAATATGGAATAATGAATATAGCGAACGAAGTATTTTCTCAGATCTATAGGTGTGAATGTGTAGATATGGCTTCAGATAATATTGTTTTAATTTTTAATACACAGGAGGATGTGAATGATGATGAAATAAAAATGGTACATGAGTTTTTAGAGAAAATTCAAACTAACGTTTATGAATTGCTTCAAGTCCAATTATCGTGTGTAATTGGACCTGGCGGCTACATTATGGCAGAGCTGTCAGACTTGTACGATGAATCTATTAAGATATCTAACTATAGAATGTTTTATGGTTTTCAAAGTATAATCTGCTATAACGATATAGAAAACGTTAAAGATTATGTGTATCCGGTAGATAAAGAAAAAGTATTAATAGAGTCTATGCTTCTTGGAAAAGTTGATGAAGTAAAGAATACATATAAACATATAATTAATAAAGATTTTATTCAGTGTGAATATTCCCAGTTTGAAACCGCTTTGTTGAGATTAGCACTTTCTGTAAGCTCTGCAGTAGAAACTATAGAAAAAACACAGAATTTAAAAATTAATTACAGCTTCAGCAAGTTTGTAAGTAAATTTGATTACCTCGAAACCTTAGATGAAATTGAAAAGCACTTTTTTGATATGTTTGATGAAATAAATTCTAAGCTAAATGAAAAGAAGAGCTTAAAGCACGATAAATTAATTAAAAATATTATTAATATGATTAATCAGCAATATGAAGATCCTAATTTATGCTTGGACACTTTAGCATCATCAGTAAATATGTCTTCGGTATATTTGGGTAGATTGTTTAAGAAGATGGCATCTAAATCTGTATCCGATTATATTAATGAAGTTAGAATGGAACACGCACGCGGCTACTTGTTAAGTACTGATATGTGCATAAATAAAATTGTTGACAAGGTAGGATTTACTAACCGAAGTTATTTTTATACAATATTTAAAAAAGAGTATGGGACAACCCCAAGTGAGTATAGAAAAAATACTCAAAACAAATAGATATTCAATAAAATATAAATAGTATTGATAATTATTTACAACAAGTGTAATTAAGTTTTTTAGAATGATAAATATATATTGATTTTTGACGAAAAAAGCAATATTATGTACTTAAGAAATGCAAAATGATATATATGATTACAAATAATTTATTGGAGGCTTTGTATGATAAAAACACTTGAAAATGGACATGTTGACATTAATTCATTAGAGTTAAAAGATGTTATTGATTTAGAAATTCTTCAAGTATTTCAAGATAACTTTGCTAAAGGAATGAACATAGCCAGTATCACAGTAGATAAGAATGGTAATCCAGTTACTAAGTCAAGCTCCTATACTCAATTTTGTAACTTCACACATTCAACTAGAAATGGAGACGATAGATGTGCACAATCTCACAGCAAAGGTGGACAAGAAGCTGCAAGGATAGGAAGACCCTATATCTACAAATGTCATGCAGGTCTTATAGATTTTGCTGCACCAATTATGCTAGGAGGACATTTAATCGGTACAATTTTAGGTGGACAGATTTTGACGGAGGAACCAGACATAGAGCTGACTAAAAAGACTGCTAATGAGATAGGCATAAATAGTGACAAATATGTTGATGCTGTTCGAAATGTATATAGAACTAAAGAAGAGAACGTAAGAGCTGCTGCTGAAGTGTTATTCGTTGTTGCAAATGCATTTTCTTCTATGGGATATGAAAAGATTAGACTTTTTGGCATGGCAACACAGCTTTCTGATAATTTTAATCAAATATCAGCTGCAATGGAAGAATTATCAGCTTCATCAGTAAATGTTTCGGAAAATCAACAGAATCTAAGCAAGGAAATAGTTAATGTTAAGGATTTATCTTTAGAGATAAACACAATCCTTGAGTCAATAAAAAGTATAGCTGATCAGACTAGAATGTTAGGCCTGAACGCAGCGATAGAGGCTGCTAGAGCTGGAGAAGCAGGAAAAGGATTTGGAGTAGTAGCTAAGGAGATACGAAGTCTATCTGATAGTTCAAAGGAAACGACGCTTAAAATAAATGAACTTACAGATAAAATTCAAAAGTCTGTAAATTTGACTATAGAATCTTCTGATGAAACATTAAAAACTACAGAGCAGCAAACTGCTGCTATACAGGAAATTACAGCAAATTTAGTTCATGTTACATCTTTGGCTGAAGAATTAACAGATATAGCTAATAAATAGATATAATAAAGACGTACTGTATGCGATTATGAGTATATAGTACGTCTTTTTACAATTGTGGATAACTTAAAATTAGTATCATATAAAACACTTAAAGAGTAAAGATAAAAGTGAAGGTGGGAATTCAGCTGTGCTGAATTCCTATGAATTAATTTTGTTTCTTTTTAGGAATTTATGTTTTTGGGAACATAATTTTTCATTTGGAGCGAGTTTAGCAATTATCCGTGTCTTTTAGGCAAATTTTCGTTAAGATGGCGAATTGTTTGAGACGCAGCCGAGTTATGAGCCATTAGGAAATTTGACTAAAAGATGCGGTCAAATTGCTTAACGAGCGGAACTAGCCGACATAGGGTGTAACCATTTTTTTATTTTACAACTTTTTTACATAATTGATATATCTTATATATAATTTTATACTATATGTATATCAATATAGATGAGGGAGAGGCTATAATGGAAAATATACTTATAGTTGAAGATGACGAAAGTATTTCAGATTTAATCAAAATGAATTTAAACTTAGCAGGTTATACTGTTTTACAAGCATTGGATGGCAGCAAGGCATTGAAGATGATAAAGGATAATGTTTTTAATTTGATTATACTTGATGTGATGCTTCCTGAGATAGATGGCTTTGAGGTAATGGAACATATAAAGGAATACGATATTCCAGTTATCTTTTTAACCGCTAAAGATTCTATCCTAGACAAAGTTAAAGGGTTGAGGCTTGGTGCTGACGATTATATTGTTAAACCTTTTGAATGTATAGAGTTATTAGCAAGAATCGAGGCGGTGCTAAGGCGATATTCAAAAGGGAATAACACAATAAAATATAAAAATATAGAAGTGCTATTAGAAGAAAGAATTGTTAAGAAAAATGATGAGGCAGTAGAACTTACATATAAGGAGTTCGATTTGTTGAACCTCTTGATAAGTAATAAGGGAATGGCATTATCTAGAGAACTTATTTTAGAAAAGATATGGGGATACGATTATTTTGGAGAAACTAGAACAGTGGACATGCATATTCAGAGACTTAGGAAGAAACTCAATCTTGAAGATAGTATAACAACTGTATTTAAAGTTGGTTATAGGTTGGAAAAATAAATGAAGCTAGCGCAAAAAATTTTTTTGTATCCTATGTTTATATTTCTATTAGTTTTTAATATTGCTAATTCTTTTATATTAGAAAATAATTTTAATACTAATTTAACAAGGGAAGTTAACCGAGGATTGAAAGAACATTTAAGTACATATTTCAGTATTGAGACAATAATTACCTCTTACAGAATTGAAAATAAAACAAAGTCTACTTTAAACAGTGAATTAAAGAATCTTATATTAAATTACTTAAGTAATTTAAACGATAAATTCACATTTATTGAATTAATTGACAATAACGGCAAGAAAATATTCACCAATTTCAAGTTCAAAATTAGTGATAAAAGAATTGAGATAAAGAAATTGAAAAAGCTAAATCAAAAAAACTATATGATCAGAGATATAAATAAAAGGACGTACCTGTTTGTATCAAATTTGTTCTATGTAGATAATGTTTATTATAAATTTAGCTATGTAAGAGATATTACTTATGTTTACAAAGATAGAACAGATCAATATGCTTTCTATATAAAGATTGAAATAGTAGTTGCTATAATATTAGCTATCTACATGTATATTTTCAGTAGACACATTATAAGACCTATAAATAAACTTATAGGCTTTAGTAAGGTTATTGCAAGTGGAAGATATACTGAAAGAGCAGAGGTAAAAAGTAACGATGAAATAGAAACATTATCAAATAACTTTAATATAATGGCAGCAGCTATCGAAGAAAAAGTCGGAGAATTAGAAAAAAAGGCAGAAGAAAGGCAGATGTTTATTAGTAATCTGACTCATGAAATAAAAACCCCTTTGACTTCAATAATAGGTTATGCAGATTTCTTACGATCCACTAAATATAATGAAAACACATTTTTAAAAGCACTTAATTACATATATAAGGAAGGTAAAAGATTAGAAAGCATATCACAGAATATGATGAATCTTATTCGATTAAAAAAGGAAGCATTTATTATGAAGGATGAGAGTATAAAAAATATAATGGTTGACGTAAGAAGTATAGTAAAAGAGAAACTGGAGAGAAAGAATATAAGGTTAGTTGAAAATCTATTTGACTTTTCAATCAATGCAGAAAAAAATCTTATAATAAGTCTAATGGTGAATTTTGTCGATAATGCTATAAAGTCTTCTGAAGGAGGGAGCACTATATATATTAGCTCATATATATTGGAGGAAAACAAAATAGTTGAAGTAGCGGACAATGGTATAGGGATAGCTGAAGAAAATTTAAATAAAGTCTTTGATGCATTTTATATGGTAGACAAATCCAGGAGCAGAAAGAATAATGGTATTGGTCTTGGACTTACTATATGCAAGGAAATTGCAGATATACATAATGCTAAATTGGAAATACACAGTAAAATTAAAGAAGGCACCTGCATTAAAATAATTTTCTGATTTTACAACTATTTTACAAATAGTATATTAAAACTATATAAAATCTTTCTATACTTGTTTCAAAGCAAGAGAATTAAGAAATAGAGGAGGAAAGATGCTATGAAAGCAAAAAAAGTAGTTGGAATGTTATTATGTATTTTGCTGACGGGCTTTCCTGCAGCAATCCATGCCGCTGCTGGACAACATGCGTTAGCAAAGAATACATTAGTTACAACTTCTATAACTAATGTAGATGGAAGTAAAAAAGAAGCTAAACAAAAGAAATTCGCCGAAATAGGCAAGGCAAAAGCTATGAAGATAGCTGTAAGCAAATTAAAGGATTGGTATGGAGTAACTGTATCACAAAAAAAACTACGTTGCAATTATTGTTCTTGGCCAAAACGTACTGGAAAAAATGAAATAAGCACTAAAGGATTTAACTATATGATAACTAAAGCCAAATCTACCATTTGCGTAATAATTGAAGGAAGTTCAGGAAAAATTTATTACATGCGAACTGAGATAGTTCGTACAAAATCAAAGATAAAATCTAAATATAGTTTAGATGCTGCAAAGAAAATTGCGTCAAGCTTTATAGATAAGCATAACATAATAAATGGTAAAAAAACCGCTTTTCTTAAAAAGAGTAGTGTGCACGCTTCTAAGTATAAAAATACTTTTAATCTCTTTTTTACTTATGATAATGGGAATAAAACAATAATTGTTGATGTAAATAAAGTTAATGGAAAAGTAGTTATGCATCAGCTTCTTTAAAACATTTGCAGCAATCTCCCAAATTAATAATTGTGAATACTGACTCCGCCCTATGGGTGGGGTTTATATTCTTTTTGGAAATTTATGTATTTTACCAATGTGGATAACTTTTAATCAAAATTAAGATACACCACTAAATAAGAGAGATAGTGTAAAGTTTGCTATGAAAAAAATTTAGAGAAAAAAAGTAGGATTGAAAAGAGAAAAAGAAGAAAAAAAGCAAGGAAAAATAGGTAGGTGAAGGAAGCCGCCACCCTTGACAGCATGACAAA
>NZ_MZGV01000062.1 GCF_002029235.1 Clostridium oryzae | reverse complement strand
AAGTTAGAGTAGAAACAAATACCCTATAGGGTAAAGATTTTAAGAATAATAAGAAAAAAATGAGTTGTAATGTTCGTAATTAATAAAGACAGTTTTCTATTGAATGTTATGACTACATTATACAAGGGGGAATATAAGATGAGAAAAATTATAAAAGCACGTTGGGCTTTACTTATAGTATGGCTTGTTGCTGCTATACTTCTAACAGCATTTCAACCTAATGTAAATGCAATACTTGAAAATAAGGGACAGGAAGCTCTAAGCGCAGATAGTAAATCAGTAATTGCGGATTCAATAATAAAAAAGATGGATAAAACTAAAGGCTCTGATGATATCATAATTTTCTATAATAAGAGTAAAATTACAGATAGCCAGATGGAAACTATCGAAGATGGGGTGAAAGCTCTTACTGATGATAAGAAGGAACTTGGTATCAATAAAATGATTGACCCCTTTAGTATGCCCGATGCAAAAAGCTCTTTAATTTCAAAAGATAAAACGACACTTATGGTGAGCTTTAAACTTGATAAAAAAGATAGGAAAGTACCAGAGATAAAAAAACAGTTTGATAAAAGATTAAAGAATGTAGGCATAAAATATTATCTTAGTGGATCAGACTTTATAAACTACGATTACCAGACTAAATCTGAAGCGGGAGTAGAGAAGAGCGCGGCATTAACAGTTATATTTATTCTTGGAGTACTTATGCTGATGTTCAGATCTATAGTTACTCCTTTAATATCTTTAGTAGCGGTGGCTTTCTCATATATGACATCTATGGGAATTGCGGCACAATTGATCGATAAAGCGGGATTCCCAGTTACTAGCCTTACACAGATGCTTCTTATTCTTATACTTTTCGGTATAGGAACCGACTATAACATACTTCTTTTCAATAGATTTAAAGAAGAATTATCTAATGGGCACACTATTGATGATGCCATCGTGAGAACTTATAAAACTGCAGGTAAAACAATAGCATTTAGTATATTGACTGTATTTATTGCTTTCCTAAGTCTAGCTCTTGCTGAATCACCTATTTATCAATCAGGTGTTGTTGTAGTTATAGGAGTATCAATGCTGTTACTTGAAATTTTAACCCTTACTCCTTTTGCTATGAAGACCCTTGGTTATAAAATTTTCTGGCCTTCAAAGAAAGCAAGCGGACATGGCGAAAATAAATTATGGGGTACTGTATCAGCTGTTTCAACTAAACATCCTATTATTTCAGTCTTACTTGTTTTAGTGATAATTGCACCTACTATTTATTTTCATCAAACAAAGCTTGATTTTGACACAGTTAAGGAACTTGGAAATAAAGCCCCTTCTTCTAAGGGATTTAACTTGATAGCAGATCATTTCGGCGGAGGCCAGGCTATGCCGACTTCAGTCGTAATTAAAAGCAAGAAACCTATGGATAGTAACGCATATTATAGAATAATTGATGAATTAACTGAAAGACTCAAAACTATAAAAGGTGTTAAAAAAGTATCGTCATTAACTCAACCCGAGGCAAAACAAATTAAAGGGTTCTATACTAATAGTCAGACAAAATCCGTAGCAGAAGGTTTATCAAAAACTCAAGACGGTGTTGATAAAATAAATGATGGCTTAAAATTAGCGTCAGACAAACTAGGATCTGCTGACTTTTCAAAGGTTAGCAAAATGGTTGATGGTACTGGAAAACTTCAAAATGGTGTTGGTGCCATGGCTGATGGATTGAAACAGATTCAGAATGGTATAGGAAATGGTTCCAAGGGTTCGCAAAGTATTTCGAGTGGATTAGCTACAATTCAGGTGAATCTTGGAAAGGTTAGCGGCGGCTTAAAAGAGTTATCAACTAACTATAACAAGATGCAGTCTGGTTATTCTAAAATGGGCAGCAGCTATCAGGATATTGCAAAAGCACTTCTTGGTGTAAAAAGTGCTTTGTCACAGATGCAGCCAATGGTAGATGCTTTAGGAAAGAGTTATTCAAATTCACAGAGTGATCGAAATTATCTAGCTTTAAAAGCAACTATTGATAAGTTATCGAAATCTTTAGGACAGGTTACTCCTGAAGGAATAAACACATTAAATAAGAACTATAATGCTCTTACTGGAGGTTTTGGAAAAGCAAACGTGGGACTAACCAAAATGAGTACTGGAGTAGCTCAGATGTCAGAGGGATTAAAGAAATTAGAAAGCGGATTAACAAAAACTTCTTCTGGAATTGGTACTATAGCAACCAATATGAACAAGGTAAGTACTGGCTTAGGACAGATGAAATCAGGTCAACAGAAGCTTGTGGATGGACTAAATGGATTTAGTACTTTTGGTAAAAAGTTAGGAGCTGTTAACAACGGATTAAAGCAGATTTCTAATGGACTAGGCAAGACTAATGACTTCTTATATCAGCTTAATTCAAGTAAAACCTTATTTATTCCAAAAGAAGCCTTGGAAAGCAAGGATTTCAAAAAAGTATTTAAGAATTTTATGACAAAAAACAAGAAAATTACGAAGTTAAGTGTCATACTTAAGTATGATCCTTATTCAAATGATGCTACTAAGGTAGTAGAAGAAATCAACAAAACAGTTGCAAGTACGCTTAAAGGCACAGCACTTTCAGGTTCTAAGTTTGGAGCATCCGGACCAAGTGCGACAGCTGATGATATGAATAATGTTTTAAGCAGAGATTTAAGCAGAACTTCAGTAATAGTACTAATTGGAGTATTATTAGTATTAATTCTTGTGACAAGATCTTTGTGGGAACCAATTTGTATAACAGCATCACTTATGGGAGCTTATTATGCAGCAATGTTTATATTAAATGTCGCTTTTATTAATATTAATGGATTAGAAGGAATTTCTTCTTTTGTACCGTTCTTCTCTTTTATAATAATCGTGGCATTAGGAGTTGACTATAGCATATTTGTAATGATGAGATACAAGGAATATCCTGATTTGTCTCCTAGAGAAGCTATAATTGAATCCTGTAAACATATAGGTAGTGTTGTAATGTCGGCTGTATTGATACTTGGAGGTACTTTTGCTACACTGATACCTTCAGGAATGATACTATTAATCGAATTAGCCACAGCGGTTATTTCAGGTCTAGTAGTATTGTGCTTAATTCTACTTCCTATTTTCTTACCAGCGATGATTGCTGTTCCAGACTATATTAAAAAATTAACTTTAAAGAAGGATAAAAATCTAGATTATAAAGAAAAAACTGCATAAATTTACTCAATAAATCATTTATATGCATTTTATGCAATAAAACCAAAGTTGCTGCCGTGCACTAACTAATAGTTAGATGTACAGCGGCTTTTGTATTTATAAAATAAAAGAAAAGCTTACTGTAGGTTAGTTTAAGGCATGCCCAAAAGTATGAGACCATTTTTCCCTAAGGTACAATTGTTGATGCTAACAGATTACTATATCATAAAAATGCGCTTAATGTTGATTAAAAATAATATTTGAAGTAATAAAGGAGGATTATAAGTGGCAAAATTATTGTATAATTTAGGAAAATGGGTGTATGAAAGACCCAAAAGAGTTTTAGCATTTTGGGTTTTAGCCATTGTAATTATGACATCTTTAGCATTGAATCTAGGAATAAATTTCAAGGGGGATATGACAATACCAGGAACAAAGTCTGAAAAAGCTGGAAAGGTTCTGCAAAAAGCTTTTGGAAAAGGAAAGGATCAAGGTTCTATAAGGTTAATTTTTAAAGTTAAGGATGGGAAGTCTTTTGACGATACTTCAGTTAAAGAAGCTGTGAATAAGCTTATAACTAAGGTCCAAGATAATGACAAAGCAGTAATAGCAGTATCGGATCCTTATAAGACTGGAACAATAAATAGTACAAGAAAAATAGGTTATGCAGATATTACATATAAGGTACCAGCTGATGATGTAAAAAATTCATCAAAGAATAAAGTTTTAAATAGCTTGAAAATAACTAGAAATAAGGGAATTAAGACTGAACTTGGAGGATCTGTAAAATTATCAGGTACTACAGTAGAAGGAACCTCTGAAGCAGTAAGTATTGTAGTAGCATTCTTTATACTAGTAATAACATTTGGATCATTACTCGCTGCAGGTTTGCCGATAGTAACAGCACTTATAGGATTAGCTGCAGGCTTAATGGGAGTTATACTTGCAACCAACTTTTTTAGTATGTCATCGCTATCTATCTCACTTGCATCAATGGTAGGACTTGCAGTAGGAATAGACTATGCCTTGTTTATAGTTTCAAGATTCCGTCAGAATGTAAGTGATGGAAATGAAATAAAGGAAGCTTTAGCGCTTGCAATGGGAACAGCAGGCAGCTCAGTTTTATTTGCTGGAACAACAGTTATAATAGCTTTGTGTGGACTATCATTAGTCGGAGTACCATTCCTTGGAGTTATGGGTCTCGCAGCAGCGTTTGTGGTATTCTCAGTAATACTAGTTTCACTTACTGCAGTACCGGCAGTAATACGTCTAACTGGAAAGCATATTGCTCCTCGTAAAAAGAAGAAAGCTAATGTAAAAGAAAAAAATAAAGAATCAAATTTATGGGGTAGATTTGTAACAAAGCATCCTGTAATAATTATATTAGCAGTTATACTACTAGCAGTTGGAATATCTTATTCAGCTCTTGACATGCAATTAGGTCTACCTGATAATGCAACTAAGCCTAAGAACTCTACAGAGAGAAAAGGCTATGACATTATAGCTGAAGGTTTTGGAAAAGGCTTTAATGGTAAGCTTGTTGTTGTAGTAGATGGTAGAAAAGCCGGTAGTAACTCACAAAAAGCAATTCAGAATTCAGCTAATAAAATCAAGGATTTGTCGGATATAGCATCAATGACTCCGCCAATTCCTAACAAGACAGGAAAAATTGCAATTATTAATATAATTCCTAAGAGTGGACCAAATGATGAAAAAACAAAAGATTTAGTTAAGGATATTAGAAATCTATCGAGTGATACTGAGAAAACAAATGATGTTAAGCTCATGGTAACAGGAACAACAGCTGTTAACATAGATATTTCAGATAAACTTGCTCAAGCACTCCCTGAGTTCGCAATAGTTGTACTTGGCTTAGCATTTGTATTAATGACAATAGTATTTAGGTCAATATTAGTACCAATAAAAGCTGTTTTAGGATTTTTAATGACGCTTGGTGCTACAATGGGATTTGCAGTATTAACCTTGCATAAAGGTAACTTTGCAGAATTGTTAGGAATACCAAGAGCTGCACCAATACTTTGCTTCATTCCTATAATAGCAGTTGGAATATTGTTTGGACTTGCAATGGATTATGAGGTATTCCTAGTAAGCCGAATGAGAGAAAATTATACTAAGACTGGTGATGCTAAAAAGTCAGTAACTTCAGGAATAAAACTTGGTGGGACAGTAGTATCAGCCGCAGGCTTAATAATGATCAGTGTTTTTGCTAGTTTTGCAACTAATGGAGATATCAATCTTAAATCAATGGGTCTTCCTTTAGCTTTTGGTATATTCTTTGATGCTTTCATTGTCAGAATGACTTTTGTACCAGCAGTTATGGCACTATTAGGAAATAAAGCTTGGTATATGCCAAAATGGTTAGATAAAATTCTTCCTAAATTTGATATAGAAGGTGATTCTCTTCCAAAGGAGGAAGGTGCAGCATAGAGTCTCTTTTAACATACAAAATGATGCGTATTAGGTTCTTTAAGGTTATAACATTCAAGTGATTTGAATGTTATAACCATTTATGATGATACAGCGAGAAACAAATTTAGCATATATAATTGTAGCTTTTTATTGTAATGGTTCAATTTAAAATAATTTAACCGAGAGGCAGTGATAACTTTGCTAAGTAACTTTGAATTATCAGATGAAAGTAGCTTGTATAAATTTCCCGTGGTAGTAGGTATAATTTTAGTATATTTAGTTACTATATTGTCACAGGTTTCATACGAGTTATCCATAAAGAAAATATTTTGGTTTACAGTAGCTATTATAGTTCATATATTAATGTATATATTTTTAAACGTAATTTTTAAAAAGAATTATTGGCTATATTTCACTGTACAAGGAGTAATTATTTTTAACTGTGCTGTTATTATGCCTGGAGAATATAGGCTTATATTGATTGGACTTATTCCCGTTTTGATTTTTCAAAGTATAACAGTATATTATAGCGGTATAAAGGTTTTTATTACAGCTTTTTACTACTATGCAATATTTTTTTCAGTTGTTGCGAAGTATGATGGATGGGAAAATTTTTTAAAGTATATGCCAATACTAGTGCTAATTACTATTTCAGTGTATATTTTTTCAGGTATTTATCTTAAGCAAATAAAATTGCGTATTCGGACTCAGAAAATTTCAAAGAAGCTGGAATTAGCATATGAAAGAGTTGAAGAACTTACTTTAGTTAATGAAAGGCAGAGGATGGCTAGGGATTTGCATGATACCCTTTCTCAGGGGGTCGCAGGTATCATAATGCAATTGGAAGCGGTTAATACAAATATAAATAATAACAATATTGAAAAATCACAAGAAATTGTGGAAAAGTCTATGAAGCGGGCTAGAGATACTTTAGCAGCTGCGAGGTATGTCATAGATGATTTAAGATCTAATGAGAGAGAAGAGCAAGACCTTTCTAAGTTAGTTAGAAATGAAATATCAGCATTCAGAACTGTATCAAATGCTTCTGTAACAGCTGAGATTAGAATTGAATCAGAATTGCCATTAGTTATTTTTAAAAACATAGTATATATAGTTAGGGAGTCGTTAAATAATATTTCAAAGCATGCAAAAGCAAAAGATGTAACTATTACAATAATAGAGCATAATAATAAAATATGCATAGGTATTAAGGATGACGGTATAGGTTTTGATACTAGGATTATTGATAAATCGGCCGGACATTTTGGAATACAGGGAATAACTGAAAGGGTAGGAGCAATTAGTGGAGAGATTAATATAGAGAGTAAAAGAAAATTGGGTACAAATATAAATATCATTATACCAATACCTTGACAGTAGGACAGCGGTTTAATTTATATAAAATAGGGACGGTAGAGATATAACTGTTCAGCTGTATACTGTTTATTTTATGATAACTGCAAAGCAGCTGCTTGATGTGTTTACTAAATGAAAAGTATAGTATAAAATTAATATAAGTTTTAAGTTCTTTTATGTAAAACATTCTGCGCGGAGGTAAACAACACATGAGGCTGCTTGAGATTATAACTAAACGGGTATTGATAACAACAGTATTAATTATTATTCAATTTACATGGTTTATACTTTTTTTAATGAAGCTTACAAGCTATTCTGCTTGGATTAGTGCAGGATTCTCTACATTAAGTATTATTATTGTTCTGTATATTATCGGAAAAGAAGAAGATGTTGCATATAAAATTGGATGGATTACACTTATTTTGGCCTTACCGTTATTTGGAGGTCTTTTCTATGTATTTTTTGGAAATGCAGGTCCATCTAAAAGAGTACAGTTTCGTTTGAATAAAGAACATGAAAAATTAATGGAATTCATGAACGTTGATGAAAGTGTTCTTAAGGAAATAGGTGATATCGATGAGCGAGCAATGGGAACGTGCAGATATCTTCAAAATAAAAGTACTTACCCAGCTTACAAGAATACAGCAGCGACCTATTATCCTCTTGGTGAGCTTATGTATAGCGATATGCTTAAGGAACTAGAGGAAGCTAAACATTTTATTTTCCTTGAGTATTTTATAATTGACAAAGGTGAAATGTGGGAAGGAATATTAGAAATTTTAACTAGAAAAGCAGCTGAAGGGGTAGACGTACGGCTAATATATGATGACATAGGCTCTATTTTTGTGCTGCCCAGGAGCTTCTGCAGAGAACTGAGAAAAAGAGGCATTAAATGTATGGCATTTAATCAATTCAAGCCGCTGATATCATTATTTATGAATAATCGTGATCATAGAAAAATTATGGTGATTGATGGGCATACAGCATTTAATGGAGGAATTAATTTAGCCGATGAGTATATAAATAAAATTAATAAGTATGGACACTGGAAAGATACTGGTGTGCGTTTAAAAGGTGATGCAGCATGGAGCTTTACATCTATGTTTTTGGAAATGTGGAATGCATTTCACAAGAACAGTGATAATTTAGAAAGTTTTAAGCCTAATTATTGTGCTGAAAATACATTTAAATCAGATGGATACATACAACCATATGCGGATTCACCTTTAGATCATGAAACGGTTGGAGAAAATATATATATAGAAATTTTAGCTCAGGCAAAACGATATGTTTATATTTTTACTCCGTACCTCATTGTTGACAGCCAAATGAGGTCAGCTTTATGCATGGCAGCTAAGAGAGGAGTCGATGTAAGGATAGTTACACCTGGTATACCAGATAAAAAGATAGTGAATAGGCTTACGCGTTCTAATTATCCACCTCTTTTGAATGCAGGTGTTAAAATATATGAATATACCGCTGGGTTTATTCATGCGAAAAGTTATGTATGCGATGACCAATATGCTGTTGTTGGAACAGTGAATATGGACTACCGAAGCATGCATTTACATTTCGAATGCGGAACTTTTCTATACCGCAGTGCATCTATTATGGACTTAAAGCAAGATGCACTTGATACAGTAAAAAATAGTAGGGAAGTTAAATCTAGAGATTGCAGACAAGGACTATTTGGAAAATTATTTGATGCAGTACTCAGGATATTTGCTCCCCTTTGTTAGAAGAAAAGTGATGGTTATAAATAAATCATCACTTTTCTGAGTTTATAGCTTTATTTGATTATTGCATATCTATCATTCTTCTGCATTCACTTGCACATATGCGGCATACATCTGCACATTTTTGACAATGCTCATCTTGATACAAGCGGCACTCTTTTTCACAGGAGTCGCAAATGTCAGCGCACATTTTGCATTGTTCAATTGCAAGCATCCCATTCATTGACATAAGTGCAGCAGATGTTTCACATATTCTTGCACATTCAATAAGCATTTTTACACAATTTCTTCTAGTGTTTAAGTCAGGTTCATTAATGCATGCTTCGAAACATTCGTAACAAGTCTGAGCGCATTTTTCACAAGCGTCGATACATGCCTGATATTTATTTGCAACCATTGTTGCTCCGGCCATTAATAACACTTCCTTTCTACTTATAAAACAATGTTTATTATAAGTAAAAGAATTAGTTTTTATGCATTCTGTTTTTAGTATTCGAAGACATTTTGAATGAAATTAATTATTCTAAATAATTAGTTTTAATGGAGGTTATGACATTGGAATCAGCGTTTGCCATAATCTTTTTGCAGAAAATTCAATAGGATAAAAATAGACTTACTGCTTTCCATATAATATAATAATTCTAGAACTAATTATATAAAGTGAGGGAGTTATAGATGAATAAGCAGGATTTAGCGGGCATAAGAAGAGAATTAAAAGCTGATAATACGATGCTTCAAATATCAGATATATATAGTGTTTACTTAAAGAAGGACAACCAAGAAATTATTCATTCTCAGTTTGAATATTTTGACAGTATGGATAGTGAAAAACAGGAATTGTACTTGAAAAATTTTAAGAAGATACTATCTGGAGCGTTAGATACAAAACTTTTTGAATTGGATTTTGTAAATATAGATGATGAAGATAATACTCAAAATATCCTTTATTCCGCTGTAAATAATGATAGAGATACGTTTAGGGAAGAAACAGATAAAATAGTTAATAAAATCGCTGAAAACTACAAATATGAAACGGATGTTGTAATTACATTTATAAAGGCAGAGTATTGGAAGGGTGCTAGCAAAAGAAGAAATGAAGAAGCTGAAGAAGCTAAAGATGATAGTGTGTTTGCTTTTCAATTTATGATGTGCAGCATAAATAAAATTGAGCCGCCAAAGAAGACGTTGAAATTTGATTACATAGAAAGAGAATTTAAAGCCAGCACAGCGCTAGATTTTACAATTAATTTAAATTCTCCATTGGATGGATTTATGTTTCCTGCTTTTAATAATAATTCTGCTGATGCGAATAAAGTTATGTATTATACAGACAAACCGAAAGAAATAAATGAAAATTTTGTTAAGGGATTGCTTGATTGTGGATTAAAAAAGACTGCTCAGCAGGAAAAAGAAGAGTTTGTCGGTGTGCTGAAAACTGTAGTTGGTGAGAAAATAGCACCTGAGACTATGCAGTGTATATACGAAAAATTGTCAGAGAAGCTTAACGATACAGAGGAAGAGAGTGAAGTTCCTGTAGTAAGTGCTGCTGATGTGAAGGAAGTACTGGAAGAAAGCGGAATAGAAGATGTTGATGGCGTAGAAGAAGCTTACAATGAAGTTATCGGCGATATAAATTATGAGTTTAAGGTTCAAAATATCGTTCCAGTTATGGATACAAAATCAATAAAGATATCTACAGAAGACATAAGTTTATCAATAGCTCCTAAGGAACTAAAAAATATTAGAAAAGTTAAAGATAGTAACGGAAACACTTGTCTTTTAATTGAGCTAAACGATGAAGTTGTCATTGATGGCTTTGAAATCCCAATTGGGGAAATATAGAAAGTGGAGAGCGCCACTTTCTATTTTTTGTATAATTTGAAATTAAGCATGCTCGATAACTGATCGATATCTCCGTTAAATGGATAACAGCATAGCTTATTTTCAGCCTCAAAAATTATAAAAAATGGCGGCTCAGTTTCAGGAATTATAATATATATTTCATTAATAATGGCATTTACCCATTTATTGTGTACGGAAACGGACGGATTCAATGGAACTCTTAGTGCATACCCATCGTCTGTAACGGGATCATTCTTGCCATATATCCCTTGTATGTGTGTAATCCAGCCAGTAATTATATTTTGAATTTCAGCAGTTGGCTCAACAACCTTTACGACCTTGTTTTGTGTTGGATCAAAAATCTCAATGTATCTAACTTCTCTAGCATTTAAATCTAGCGTATTAGAAAATAAAAATAGAAAAATAAGTACAACAGTTGCTAATTTTTTAATCATCTAAATCATCTCCTCATCAATCCGTTTTAATTAACTATAATTATTATGCTTATTTACGTGTATAAAAAAACTCTCTATGAGGAAAAAAATAAAATATAATGAGATTAAATAAATTGATAATATAACTAATATTTGAGAGGAGAAAAGCTAATATGGATATTGAAAAGGGCAAAAATGAATTTTATATAACAGATAATGAAGGGCGTTCAGTAGCTGAAATCACATATGTTAATCAGGACAAAAATACTATTGTAATTGATCATACATATGTAGCACCTAAATTGAGGGGGAGAGGTATTGCTGCATGTCTGGTTAAAAAGGTAGTTGATTTTGCTAGAGAGGAAAATAAAAAGATAATTCCAGCATGCTGGTTTGCAAAAAATGAATTTATAGATAAACCTGAATACAGCGATGTATTATTTAAATCCTAAACTAATTAGGTGTTCGCAGACTATTAGGTAATGCACAAATTGTTCTGCCGAAAATACAGAAGTATAATATGCTACATTGACAAAATATTATTACATATAGAATAATATATTTAAAATAGATTCTTAGATTGAAGGGAAGGAATAGCAATGAGAGCTTTATTGATAGGTGGGACAGGAACTATAAGCATGGCAATCTCAAGATTGCTTATTGAGCAGGGATGGGAACTTTATTTACTTAATCGAGCAACCCGTGTTAACGATTTTGAAGGTACTAATGCAAAGTTTATCACTTGCGACATTAATAATGAAGATAAGGCAAAAGAGCTTCTAAAGGACATGAAATTTGATGTTGTGGCAGACTTTATAGCATTTGTACCGGAACAAGTTGAGAGGGATTATAGGCTGTTTAATGGTAAAACTAAGCAGTATATCTGTATAAGTTCTGCTTCTGCTTATCAGAAACCACTGGCAAATTATATAATTAATGAAGGAACGCCGCTCAGCAATCCGTATTGGCAGTATTCAAGAGATAAAATTGCATGTGAAGAGTATCTGATGAAAATGTACAGGGAGGAAGGGTTTCCGGTTACCATTGTTAGACCTAGTCATACTTATGATGAAAGATCTGTTCCTGTTGGTGTTCATGGAACAAAAGGAAGTTGGCAGGTTATAAAGAGAATACTAATAGGAAAACCAGTACTTATCCATGGAGATGGTACATCGCTCTGGACAATGACACATAACAGTGATTTTGCAAAAGGTTTTGTCGGCCTTATGGGAAATGCACATGCAGTCGGTGAAGCCGTTCAGATAACTTCTGATGAGACGTTAACATGGAATCAGATATATCAGATTATAGCTGATGCACTTGGAGTTAAATTAAATCCGTTTTATGTTTCTTCGGCTTTTCTCGATGCATGCAGTACCCAGGATTTTAGAGGAAGCTTAATAGGAGATAAGGCTAACTCTGTAGTGTTTGATAATAGTAAGTTAAAACGATTAGTACCTGGTTTTACAGCTACCACAAGGTTGGATCAGGGTATAAGAAAATCTGTAAAATATGTTTTGGAACATCCTGAGCGTCAGATTGAAGATTTAGAATTTGATAAATGGTGTGATAAAGTTGTTGAAGCATTGAATAATGCAGTCGAGCAAGTTAATAAATAGAATTGTTAAAAAAGAGGCGTATAATCTTTATGACTAGAATAAAATGTCTGGCATGATTATGCGCCGCTTATGAATTATATGTTTTTTTATTTTTATGTACTTAAAAATTATTATAAACAAATAAAATAATATTGTATTTAGAAACGCGAATCCTAAACGAATATATAAAGTATACAAGTACTATTAATACTGTACTTGGTGCTTAAATTTAGATAGAAACTTATTTATCATAATGAAGAAAGAAATTCGCTTTACATGTTATAATAAGCGATAAAAGCGCATATTTGCAACTTTATACCTATATGAAATTGATTTCAGAGTGCCCGATGTGCTGCTTACATTATCAAACAAATGTTATAATTTGTTTAATAAACAAATTGTTTATATATGAGGTACATATGATAAGAAAACGTAAATTAAAGGATAAAATTGAAAATATGAGGGACAAGCTGAATGCAAAATTATCACTGGACGATGAGAGCAAAGATTATCAGAATGAAATTTTGGATATTAGCCAGCAGCTAGATGAACTTATATTAGAATACATGAAGAAAGTAGAGAAATAGAATTTAATGATAAGATCAAAGACATGCCAAAGCAATTGACACATAATTCACTTATCATTCTGTTTTAGAGTACCTGTCATTCTAAACTCCGTCGGGGTTGCTCCGTAATGTTCTTTAAATAACTTATAAAAGAAATTTGGCTTATGATAACCAACTTTTACAGCAATCTGGGCTACTGATAACTTCGTATTTAGAAGCAGTTTTTCTGCTTCCTTTAATCTGGTCTGGCATACAAGATCACGAAAATTATGCTGGGTTTTTTCTTTAATCATTCGGCTTAAATAATTTTCATTAAAATGCAGATCATTTGCAATATCCTTTAATGTAATATACTGATAATTTTTCTGAATGTAGTTAAGAATCTTCGTGATGCTTAGATTTTCTTCCTCAATTTCCTTTGCGATACAGATATCCTCTTTCGGGATTCGCATCAGATGTAGAAAGAGAAGTGATAAATAATTTCTAACTGATTGCTTCCATCCCATTCTCTGGCTACTAAATTCAAAAAAAAGATGATACATAATCTCTAACATCGATTCAGCATCTATTATATTAAAAACTAGATAGGAAGCTTTCGTTAGATTTTCATTCAATGCTTGCATCAGAAATTTTTTTATGGTTATGTCCTGCCCAATTTCGTTTGTAGGATCCATTTCAATATACTGAAATGGAATCATGCATTTTATTATAATGTCATCCTCACTGAAGGTCTCAATCCCATGAATAATATTCTGGTTTACAATACACATCTGTTTTTCTTTCAGGCAGATTATCCGATTTTCATTATTGATATAATAATTACAGCTTCCCTTATAAACATAATCCAGTTCTATATAGGTATGCCTGTGTAGATACATTGGGCAAGTAAAATCTTGTTTGCTGATATCAAAATCTACTGTTTTCTTAATTGGAGCTTCAGTTTTGTTCATCATTTCGATTAAATCTATGGTTTTATCCTTAATCTTACACTTTTCAATATAGTCCAAATATCTAGAAAATATATTACTTACAACAAACTCCTCTTCCAACATTTGACGAATGTTTGTATTAGCTCTGCTTCGGATGATTTCTTCTTGATGTTTCATTAATGCCAGAAGTTCTTTTTCTCTTATCATAGTAAATCTCCATTCCTGTACATGATTAATATTCAGCTTACCTTTTACTTTTCTCTCCCGAATATGATACAAGCAGATGAAATGCCTAGTGCTATTATAGCTGAAACGGGAAAAGAATACCATACACCGTTCAACCCCAATAATATGAGAAAAAGCATCATCAAGGGTATCAAGAATAGAATACCACTGAATATGGATAATACCAAGGATGTTCTGGATTTACCTACCGCCTGAAAGTATGCTGTGTGCATCATTTGCATTCCAGAAAAAGCTGTCCCTAGACAAGTTATCCTAAGAATTTTAGATCCGATGTGAATGATTTCTGCATCTGCACTAAATAAATACATCAATTTATCGGATAATGCAAACAAGGATAAGGATATTAAGACACCATAGCTGCCTGAAATTACTGTGGATCGTTTCAATGTTTCACTAACCCGATGTTTTCTGCCCGCTCCATAGTTATATCCGATTATCGGCTGCACTCCCTGCAAGATACCTTGAAGCGGAATAATCAGAAACGTTGTAATTTTGCTGACAATACCATAGGTGCTGATTGTAATATCTCCGCCGTTACGCCGGAGTATTTGATTAATCATGATTATTGAAAAACTTTGACTTGCCATCTGAATAAAGCAAGGCAGCCCAATTTCTATAATTTCTTCTAAAATTTTAATATTTGGAATAAAATCTTTCAATTTGATTACTAACTGTGTTTTACCGGAGAAAAAGAAATAGTAAAGGCATAGAAATACCGAGATACTTTGAGCTGTAACTGTTGCTGCTGCTGCACCTTTAATCCCCATATCAAAGGCGAAGATGAAAATTGGATCAAGTATAATATTGACTGAAATCGGAATGACCCATTGATACATTGCATATTTGCTGCTGCCTTCCGCTCGAATTAAGTTTGAAAAACCTGTACTGGTTACAGCGCCAAGAAGTATTATTCTCGTATAATCTTTTGCATAAGGCATCAGGTTATCTGTTATTCCCATACAATACAGCAGTTGCTTAAGAAAGATTAATCCCAATACAGTAATTAACAAAGCAATTGTCCAAAATAAACCGAACGTGTTTGCAACGACTTTACTTGCTTTTCCTATGTCATTTGTTCCTAGAGCTCTTGATATGATTGAAGCAGCTCCTGAACATATAGTACTGCTGATGGCAGATAACAAGATAAAAAGCGGAAAAGTTATCGCTAGTCCCCCAGCTGCATAAGCACCAATCCCTCTAGAAATATAAATTATATCAATGATATTATACATATTATATAATAATATTCCAATGATTGAAGGAATTGACATATTCCAAATAAGTTTTCCAATCGGAGCTTCGCCTAGCATGACACCATTTTTTTCTTCCATCAGATTCTCCTCCTAGTTCTATAGCTCGTCCAACGTGTCAAGACATTTCAGTGCTACTTTTCTACTGAAAAATTTCTGAAGCATAGAATATGGAAAGTTATAGCGATATACCTCTACCCACATTATGGTATATATGTATAGACGGTACATCAATAATCTGATTTTTTCTTCCTTGTTAATATCATGATTAATATTAGCTAACTCTTTATAAGCCTTCCAAAAATTTTCTTTCTTAGTGATATCATCCGTCATAAGAAAAGCTGCTGGAAAGTCTGCATATGGATCGCCCCAATAAGCTCTTTCAAAGTCAACAATACCTTCTATTACATACTTATCTCCCTGTTTTATTAGAAAAATGTTTCCAGGATGCAGATCGTAATTTACAAGAATTGGTTTTTTTACCTGCTCAAGATATTGTCCCTTTTCTTTCAGTATTTTTTTATATCTCTCATAGGGCAGCTTAAGCCCGTAAGCCTTTCCGTCTTTTAAAATCATATCAATCATATGATGGTAAGCATCCTTCCAAGTAGGAAAATGATATTTTTCATCCTGTGTAAAATAGCCGAAGTATTCACCCTTAATCTGATGCTGTTGCGCGAAATATCCCGCCAGCTCTCTCATAATACTGTCCTTATTATCTTTAGTAAGTTTTACTTTCGCCATTGTTCGACCCTTTAAGGCCGTCATGAAAAAATAATCACTTGAAATATATTTTCGGCTGAAATCATAGGCAAGCAGCTTTGGTATCGGGATTGATGTTTGCTGTGTCAGCATTTTATAGACTTCAACTTCCGTATACATTGTTGCTTTCTCATAGGACAAAACAGGAGTTCCTTCTGCTACTGAGACTTTCAATACTATATTATCCTTTTCATTCAAACGCTCAATAAGGTATGCCGAGTTAAACATACCTCCCTTTAATTGCTGTATCATTCCAACCTGACAACTGTCACCAAAGTTAACCTTAACTAATTTATTAATCTGTTCGTCTGACAACAGGTTTTTAGTTATGCTTTTCATTGCCTTATCCTCCTTATGTATTCTCTTACTTTATTGTGTTTAATACCATTGTATTTTCTCCTAGGGATAATGCAATCCTCTAATCTAACCTATATTATCCTCAAAGCTTACTTTAGTCTAAAATTGTCTGTTTATTTTTAACTAGAATGTGCTGCAGAAATGCAACTGTTTTCTAGAGACAATTTATATAAACTGTAAATGCATAATGGTCATTGACACAAGAAAAAAATAGCAATATACTTTATATTATAAAAGACAAAAATTAAGTAACTAATTTAATAGTATATTCTTATGAAGAGAGATAGTAATTTCATAGATTCCTCAAAGAGAATTAGGAGAGCTGGGAACCTGATAGGATACATGAAATGAATGGGGCTCGGAAGAATGTCTATGAATTTTTATTGCATTTTAGGTGGCTTACGGATATAACTCCGTCCTATTTGTTTAGGATGGAGTTTTTTTAAATAGGGTTTATGCCAGCTATGATTAGTTGTCCATCAATATATGACTTAGGTCATATGATTTATATATACATCATTTACTAAGGGGTGCTAGAAATGGAAAAAGAAATTATATTAACAGGAGACAGACCTACGGGTAAACTGCATTTAGGTCACTATGTAGGTTCGTTGAAAAATAGAGTTCAGTTGCAGAACACAGGAAAGTATGAGACATATATAATGGTTGCGGATCAACAGGCGCTTACAGATAATGCAAGGGATCCTCAGAAAATAAGAAACAGTCTTATAGAAGTTGCATTAGACTATTTAGCTGTAGGCTTAGATCCTGCTAAATCAACAATATTTGTACAGTCTCAGATACCTGAATTAAATGAACTTACCATGCAGTATTTGAATCTTGTAACAGTGGCAAGGGTTCAACGAAATCCTACTGTCAAAGAGGAGATTAAACAGAAAAATTTTAATAAGAGTATTCCAGCAGGCTTTTTTATATATCCAGTAAGTCAGGCCGCAGATATTACTGCTTTTAAAGCATCTGTAGTTCCTGTGGGCCAAGATCAGGAACCTATGATAGAGCAGGCAAGGGAGATTGTAAGAACTTTTAATAGCCTATATGGCGATATTTTAGTAGAGCCTAGGGCAATAATACCTGAAGAAAGTGTATGCAGCAGACTTCCGGGCACAGACGGAAAGGCAAAAATGAGTAAATCTCTAGATAATGCTATATATCTTTCAGATGATGCTGATACTATTAAAAAGAAAGTCATGAGCATGTATACAGATCCAAATCATATAAGGGTTGAAGATCCTGGTGAAGTAGAGAATAATCCCGTATTTATATATTTAGATGCATTCTGCAGTGATAAGGAAATTCTTCAGGAGATGAAAGATCATTATAAGCGAGGCGGTCTCGGAGACGTAAAAGTTAAGCGATATTTAAACGAAGTGCTTCAGGCTGAATTGGAACCAATAAGAAAGAGAAGAGAAGAATTTGCTAAGGATTTGCCTCAGGTGTACAAAATGCTATTTGACGGAAGTAATGTAGCTAGACAGGTAGCTGCAAAAACTCTCGATGAAGTTCGTTGTGCCATAGGACTTGAATATTTTAGAGGGATGTTTAACGCCTAAAAATAATATTTAGGCGATATTGTATGAATAAAATAGTATCCTATATAATAGGAATGTTTTTTATAGTAGGCGGCATTGATTATATAATAGGAAGCCCTCTTAAGCTTGGCCATAAATTTGAAGAGGGTATTAAGACGATGGGAGCCTTAGCTCTTGGTATGATTGGAATATATTCAATGGCACCTTTCATATCAGATTTGTTGTCAGCTGCTATTATCCCTGCGTGTAAGAAAATTGGAATGGACCCTTCTATAATTACATCTTCATTTTTAGCAGTAGATATGGGAGGGTATCAGATAGCTGGAAGTATTTCGCATCACAGAGTTATAGCACTATTTTCAGGAGTAATCGTAGCTTCTACACTGGGAGCATCTATAAGTTTTAGTATTCCAGTGGCTTTAGGCATGCTTTCAGATCTTTCAGATGAGGAATTTCGCTGCTTTTCAGAAGGTATTTTAATAGGTATTATAACAATCCCTATTGGATGTGTTGCTGCTGGAATTTTTCAACGAATAAATATTGGGTATCTTTTGTTTAATATGATACCTATATTTATGGTTATACTTGTGTTAGCATTCGCACTTATTAAAGCACCGGAAGTAACTATGAAGCTTTTCGGAGTGTTTGGTAAATTTATTGTTGCGGTAAGTATTTTCGGTATTATATTGCAAGGAATTTATATAACGTTTAATATAAAACTTATTAAAGATATGGTACCTATTTCTAAGTCTGCAGCTGTAGTTTGTAAAATAGCATTGGTGTTAGCAGGTGCTTATCCTATGCTGGAATTTATTAGTAGAATATTCAAAAATAGTTTTGATAAGTTAGGGCATATGTTAGAAGTTAATTCTGCTGCAGTTGCAGGAATCTTTGGAAATCTTGCAACTAACCTTCTTATATTTGGAGATTATAAGAATATGAATCCCAAGGGTAAAGTTTTATGTGGTGCTCTTGCTATTAGCGGAGCTTTTGTATTTGGCGGACAGTTTGGTTTTGTAGCAGGTGTAGCTCCAGAGATGATTGGAGCATATTTTGTTGCAAAATTTACGTCAGCAATATTTAGCGTTATTTTTGTAATCTTTTATTATAACGCTCATTCAGTTAATAAAGTTTTAGAAGTGGAGGATTAGCATGGAAGTAAAAGAGAGAATCGAAAAACTTAGAGAATTAATGAAAGAAAATAATATGGATGCATACATAGTTCCTAGTTTTGATGATCATCATAGTGAATATGTTGCAGATCATTGGAAATGCAGACAGTGGATATCAGGGTTTACGGGTTCTGCTGGAACAGCAGTTATAACTAAGGATAGTGCTGGATTATGGACAGATGGAAGGTATTATATTCAGGCTGAAAAACAGATAAGCGGATCAGGAATGAAGCTTTTTAGAGCAGCAGATTATGGTGTGCCAACATATACAGAATGGCTTGCAGATGCACTCAATGAAAATAGTTGTGTTGGCTTTGATGGTAATGTTTTTTCTGTATCTATGGTCAAAGAGATGGAGAATGAATTTAAGTGTAAAAATATATCTATAAAGATGGATAAAGATCTTATAGGTAAGCTATGGAAAGATAGACCTGCATTACCTGATAGCAAGGCATTTTCGCTTCAAGTTAAATTTGCGGGAAAGTCGAGAAATGATAAGCTTGCACAAGTTAGAAAGCATATGGAAGAGAAGAAGGCAGAATATTATCTTCTTACATCTTTAGATGATATAGCATGGTTGCTTAACATAAGAGGAAATGATGTAGCTGACACACCAGTAATAATATCTAACGTTTTTATAACTAAAGAAAATTGTTATCTATTTATCGATGAAAATAAACTAGTGAATAAGGCAAAAGATGAACTAATCAATGATGGCATACAAATAAAAAATGATAACGAGCTTGAAAAGATGTTAGAGGATATCAAGGAAGGTACTGCTGTTATTCTTGACCCAGAAGTTACAAATGCATATCTGTATAGCAAAATCAACAAAAAGGCTAGTAAAATTGAAGAGGATAATTATACGACTCAGCTTAAAGGCGTTAAAAATGATGTAGAAATAGAGAATTTGAGGCAGTGTGAGATAAATGATGGTGTAGCAATGGTTAAATTTATTAAATGGCTGAAATCATCAATAGGTAAAGAAAAAGTTACTGAAATATCTGCGTCAGATAAACTTGAAGTCTTTAGATCACAGCTTGATAATTATGCGGGGCTAAGTTTTGATACGATTGCTGGATACAAGGCAAATGCAGCAATGATGCATTATAAGGCAGATAAAGACAGTGATACTGAACTTAAGCCGGAAGGATTCCTTTTAGTGGATTCAGGCGGACAATACTATACAGGGACTACAGATATAACTAGAACTATAGTGCTTGGAAAACTTACAGAAGAAGAAAAGAGAGATTTTACCCTAGTACTTAAAAGCCATATCGCATTAGGGTCGGCAAAATTTCTTTATGGTACTACAGGCTATAAGATAGATATACTTGCTAGAGCACCAATTTGGAAATATGGTCTTGACTATAAGTGTGGCACTGGTCATGGAGTAGGATATTTTTTAAGTGTTCATGAAGGACCACACAGAATAAGCTCTAAGGGTAATGAAATAATTCTTGAAGAGAATATGGTAGTTACTAATGAGCCTGGAATATACAAAGAAGGCAAACATGGTATAAGGACTGAAAATATGATAGTAGTAGTAAAAGCTGAAAAAAATGAGTTTGGACAATTTATGAAATTTGAAGATTTAACATATTGTCCTATAGATTTGGATGCAGTAGATGTTAATATGCTTACTGCAGATGAAAAGCAATGGCTTAATGACTATCATAAAGCTACTTATGAGAAACTGTCACCATATCTTAACGAGGAAGAGAAAAAGTGGCTTGCAAATGAAACAAGAATGATTTAGCAAGTAAAAAAGAGAATCCCTAGTAGTTTAAAAATACCAGCTGCTATCATTTAACTTATGTAATATGAAATGCAAAATTCTATAAATTCCTATACATAGGACAAAAAAGGAGTTAGAAAATATTGTTAATTTCCTCTAACTCCTTTTTTGTTTGGTAAATATACAATAAGAATCCAGCAGGACTGAATTCTTATGTCAATACTTCACTATGCAAACAATTCAAGTGAAATATTTTCTAGATTGTAATTCTTATAGTCAGAGTCCACATAGTGCCACCATTCTGTATCAAGTGAGTAGAATCCGCTTTCAAGCATTATATCGGTAAGGAGCTGCAAGTTTTTTCTAGCTTCCTTGGACATATGCGGATTTTCCCTATGTGCTTTTTCTGTAAAATCATCAAAACTAGAGGGCATAACAATTTCATTAAAATTCTTATCAGTGAGTGTAAGGTCTACAGCACATCCCCTGTTATGTATAGAACCGTTTTTGTATGGATTTGCTATAAAATCTTCATTTTGAACTATATCCCAAAATATTTTCTGAACATATAGCGGCCTATATGCATCCCATATTTTAATTTTGTAGCCTAAGGTTCTAAGCTTATTTTTTGCCTTTATTAGTTTAAGTGCTGTGTTTTTTCTTAATATACATATATCCGAAGGATATATTTTTTGGCTAGTAAAATTATTGTCAGTGGCATATCGCAAATCTAGGATAAAATCATTATCTAGTGAAGTCAGTACCACTAGATCTTTTGTCGATTGTGTTGAAGGTGAAGAAATAAAATCATCAGTTGTTTTCATTATTGCTGCGGCTCCTATTCTATAGAATGAGAATTATAAAGCTATGTCAATATGTTCTTTTCCGTTTATTACGCAATAAGCAGTTTTATCTTCTACCTTAAAGTATATGCTTACATTTTTCATGTCTTTTACCCTTTTACCTTGTGCTAACCAGTTCTCTTTTAATGCTTTAATAATATGATCTTCCGAAACTTCGTAGCTGTTAAACTGTATAAAAAGATTATTTTTCATAATTTTAACACCCCACATCTTTTTTTTTATTATATATTACTATGGAAAATATATCAAATTAATTCTATTTTATAGTAAAATAGTTATTTTTACAATTTTATAT
>NZ_MZGV01000061.1 GCF_002029235.1 Clostridium oryzae | reverse complement strand
TTGAACAACTATACTCTTTTCTTATGGCAATATATTGATAAATATATCTAATATTCATGTTTATATAATTTGTGGTTACTGCATTACTTTTTTTAAACAATGTTTTCCATTCTCTGAACACCAGTGTTCTACTTCATTGATTAAAACTTCTGTATCATCTGGATACAAATTATCTATAATATTAGATAAGATCACTGCATCAACATATGAATCATCTATATTTTTTAATATATCAATACTGCCTTGTACAAAATGAAATTCTCCTTTAAGCATTTGTTCAGCTCTTTTTTTTGCACTTTCAATTCCCTTTTCTGACAAATCGATTCCTATATTATATTGGGTTCCATTTATAGCACACAAAAATAGTGCCGTCCCATTTCCACATCCAAAATCAATAATCTTTTTCGTGCCAGTGCAAATCCACTTAATTCCCTTATCAAATACTTCATTTCCAGAAGTTGACTTAGTTGGTGCATTAGGCACTTCCTTTGAAAAAATATCATTCCATTCATTTATACATTTATCATATTTATTATTCATAAAATTCTCCGAATCCATTATATTTTCCTCCAATAAATTACTATTTATATCACTCAAGCTTAAATTGAAAGTTATCAGTCATTAAAACGACTTTTTCTATGCACTTTTTAAAATTATCCAAAGTCCATTCAGGATTTTCTGTTTTCATTATTGATCTATGCATTTTTATACATATCATAAATTACATATCCTGCAATTCCTTCAAGAGAATCAGAATATGTTTCCTGAAACATCATACATTCAGGCTCCTGCATAGGCCATCCACCTGTTGGATAAATATTATACTTTGATATGGATATTTTTCGGAAAGCTCAAGCAGTTCGTCAGTTATATTATCTTTATCTAAATGTGGCTCAATTGAAAATTCAACTAATCCCAGTGCTTCATATATTTCCAGTTTATCATGGTCACAGGTTAATGAACATATAGCTGTTCTTGTCATATTTATCGAACCTGCACTCATTCCGATAATCACACCTTTTTGTTCTCTAATATATGGTATCAGTCCGTAAGATTTCAAGTAAGCAAACTGAGTAGGTGTATCACCGCCTGAGAGCCATAAGACATCCGCATTTCTAACGGTCTCTTGTGCCTTTTTTCTTGTAATTCTGCTATCTATAATATCTACGCTACCGAAAGTTATCCCGCAATTACGAAACATCTCTAAAAAGTGATTACAATACCAATCAGTTTTTTCATGTATATTTTCAAATTCGGAAGCCACAAAAACAAAGTTCATCCCCGCTTTTATATACGTATTCAATACCTTACTAAACTCATCAGAAAACCCATTAGGGAATCCACTTGTCAGTATTTTAACCATCATATATCCCTCTTTTCAAGTTGGAATTTATTTAATCCTCTCTGAAAGCTATTGCATCAACCTGAAAGTCAATTCCATCTCTAATAAACTTTGTTTCATATGCCTTTCTTGCTGGATATTTTCCTTCAAATCTTTTCCTAATTATTTCTCCTAAAAACGATAAATCTTTAATATCTCTAAATAAGCAATCCATTTGTACTACAGATTTCAATGTCAAGCCTATCTTTTCAAGTCTTTCATCCAAAACATCAAATGCACCATTTATTTGGTTTTCGATTGATTGTCCCTCACCCTTCATGCAATAGCTAATATAAACATAATCCCCTGCCTCAACAATCGCAGAGTGTGCCCATTCTTTGTCTATTTCTGTTCTTATAATTCCTCTCATTCTACATTCTCCTTGTATTTTATTTTCGTTATAAATTAAAATTTATCGCTTTTATACCGAGAATAGTATTCTTCCCATTATAATTTCATCGCGATATGTCCCATCTTTAAGCTTAAATGCATTTTTTGTATTTCCCCAAACTTCAAAACCATGCTTTTTATATAAGGCAACTGCTTTTTTATTATCTGAAAATACTCCAAGCTCAATTTGTTCATACCCAATTTGTTGGGCTTGTTCAATTATTTCTTTAATAAGTGCATTTCCTATACCATTATTCCAATATTTTTCCTTTATAGAAATACCAAACACCGCTCTATGTTTAAGCTTAATATGGTTTCTTACACAACTAATGCCTGCATTACCTGCAAGTTCATTATTAACAAATGCTGCAATCATCATGTTTTGACTGCTATTTAAATTATCTTTAATAATCTCTATTTCTTTATCAATAGTAATATTAATTTCTTCAGCATATCTAACCATAAAATGTGTCTCTTCTGATGTCATTTTCAAATATTCAATCATTTTTTCTGCATCATTCTCATTCGGACTTCTTAAAGTACAAGCTGTCCCATCTTTTAATTTTATTTCCTTTTCTCTAAATCTCATTAAAATCCTCCTTCAAATTACTATTTATCCGAACTTAATCTATCTTAATTATAGTTACCGGAATACCTAACTTTCTAATCATCACTTTATCTGTTCTTAATCTTTCTTGGCAGAAAGAAACTACCCCTTCCTTGCCTGTCAAGTTATGGTTTCTACCATAATTTGTATTGCTAATTCCAATTAGCAATTTCATCAATCCAATCTTTTCTTGATTTATCAGGTGCTTTTCTTTCACCTGCTGCTTTTATTATTATTTTTTCAACATTAGTAGGCTCAATATAAACAATACATGGATTCAAGCATTTTACAGTGTCTAATAAATTACTAAGATATATCAAGATTTCCTCGTCACTTTTTTCATATATTAGTTCCTCTTTGCTAATAGTCCTTTCTGAAGTTTCCCACATGCCGAACACTTAGATAAAAAACTAGCATATTCTTCTTTATTTAAATAGGCATTCCATGCCATATCTGCTGGATGAGACATTCCTTCTTCGTAAAGTATTACATTTTTTCCCTCTGATATTAATTTCTCTTTTATTTTTCTTGCTATAGTAGTCTTACCTTCACCAGGTATCCCTTCTACCAATATAAGTTTATTTTCCATTGTTCTCTCCCTAAATAACTATTATTGTGTATTAATAAAATAATCTTTAATTCTCATTTATTATATTAGGATAATTATATCATATTTCACATACCTTCCCATGCCGTAAGATATGGTCTAATACAAAACCATCAGAAATTATTCATATTAGTACTTGTATTGCTAACTAAAAACACCACAGAATCCATTTTTGAATAATGCGGTGTCCTAGAAAAGTATTCAATTTTATTACTTGTTCGTTAAATAAGAAGTTAACGAACCAACTTAACGTTATATAATGCTTATTAGCGGATGTATTACTCCTTTTTAGTCAACCATTAAGAGCCACTTAAACCCAAATTTGTCTTTTAATTCACTCATACAGGTCGCAAAGTCTGGCTTATGAGGTGCTTTTATAACGGTACCGCCTTCTTTTAAAATATCAAATACTTTCTCGACATCTGCAACTGTGTCAAATACCACAGTTAGGAATAATGAATCTACTTGAATTTCCTCTTGTTCTGTGCCTCCATCAGATAACCTAATACTTTGTTTGCCGATTCGGGCTTCGGTATGGTATATATGGTTTGTTTATTCATCTTTTCCCTACCAATCAACTTCTAGGTTAAAGGGCCTTTTTATACAATGCAATCGCCTCCTCACAGCGACCGCCGCAATGCAATGTTGGTATAACAATCAAAATCTTCACCTCCCCAAAAATAAATTATATCCAGTTCACAATTTCTTACAATTGCACCTTAGGCTTAGGATAATTATAACAGATATCACACGCTTAACCATGTCATTTTAGCAAATTACATCGAAACAGATTACGGAGCACCTCACTATTCAATTTTCAAAGACATTGTTCATACTTTCAAATTCAAGAGTTAGTTCACAGTTTCCTTGAAATGCGAAATAAAAGCACCCCAAAATCCATCTCTGAATAGTGTGGTGCCTTATGAAAAAATTTAATTTTATTGTTCGTTCATTAAATTTGAAGTTTGCGAACTAATCTTTAGTTGCAAATTGAACAATCTGTTTTTCACCACGCTTTTCGATATACTTATAAAACTGCAGCCCTATCTTCCTAGCAACTTTTTGTGATGGAATATTTCTCACTGTACAATATGAAAATATCTTAGGATAATTCAAAATTTCAAATGCATACTTCTTACATGCAAGGGCAGCTTCAGTGGCAAATCCCTTATTACAATATTCTTTAATAATATGAAAACCAATTTCTGGTACAATCTCATCGACTATATTTTGCATTGTTATGCCACAATCTCCAATAAACACATCGCCTTCTTTTAATATTACAGCCCATAGTCCGTGTTTATATTTTTTATAGTTTTCAATATTCCATTGAATCCACTCTTCTACCTTTTTTTCACTAAACGGATCGAGAGAGTATTGCATAGATTCAGGATCAGAAAGTACTTTCATTAATTCCTTTGTGTCATCAATTTGCAATTCCCTCAGATACAATCTTTCTGTCTCAATAATTTTCTTTTTCAATAAAATCACTCTCCAAATATACCTAGCTATTAGTATAAAGACGTCTCTATCCAGAAATATTATATCATCAGTCATGAATAATACTAAATGTTGTATAAAATGGTATCAATCTCTCTTGTAGTTTGTTATTGACTGTTATCAAAATTTCTAATACATATTTACATTTACCTATTATTTCTTGTATATTTGATAATTTTAAGTTATAATAGAATTAATAAGCAAGTAGTAACACTGAGAAAATTTTTAACCTTTTATTATATATCTATTTTTATAGATTGTAAATAAAAATTTAATAATTGATGAATGTATGGGGAAGTTTTAAAAACTTCCTTCTTTAATTTTCAAGATTTTTAAAAATTGCGAACTAAAAGCACCCCAAAATCCATTCCTGAATAGTGCGGTGCTTATGAAAATATTTGATTTTATTGCTTATTCTTTAAATAAGAACATTACAAATCAAGAGAAAATTTGTAACCGTAAAAAAATAGACACCTACCAATAAGAAAGCACTATTGCTAAGATTACAGATAGAAAGAAATAGGAGGAAATCTGTAATGGAAGCAAAGAATAATGAAAAAATCTGGCATGAATATATTGAAAACTTTTCTTCGTACAAAGGAACAGTAACAGATTACTGCAAAGAAAACAGTATCAGTAAGAATCAGTACTATTATTATCTGAAAAAATTTAAAAAGATGAAAACAGCTATATTTCATGCTATAGAGCTAAACGATAAGCCATCTACTCTTATTGAGAGTAAAAATGCTAATAAGGAAATTAAGTCTATAAAAATTGAACTAGGCAAAGCTAAAATCTATATTCCATCTGAGAATCCCACTTTAATAACATCTGTGATTAAGGAACTGCTTAGGTCATGCTAAATATTGATAAAGTAGATACAGTGTACTTAGCATGTGGTAGCACAGATTTAAGAAAAAGCATAGATGGACTAGCACTTATTGTTCGAATGGAACTTAAGCTCAACCCTTTAGATAAAGCTTTGTTGGTATTTTGCAATAAACAGATGGATAAATTAAAAATACTGCATTTCGATGAGGGGTTCTGGTTATATTATTACCGTTTAGAGAAAAGCCGATTTAAATGGCCAATGACTAGGAAAGAAGCTCTTAAGGTTAACATAGAAGAATTGCGCTGGGTGTTAAAAGGATATGAGGTAAGAACCGTTTCAAAATTCAAGCGAATCCAAGAAAAAAACTACTACTAGTACTATCTTAAAAAACCTTGAAAGCCTTTAAAAATCAAGGGTTTTGTGGTATAATATACCAATAGAATAAAGAGGAGTACATAAGATGGATAGCATGAATTTTGAAGAACAGTTAGACGAAAAAACTAAAAAGATAATTTCTGATATGGAAAATGAAATTCAGACAAGAGATAAAGAGATAGAATCAAAGGATCAAGAAATTAAAGAACTTAAAAATCAACTTGACTATTTAAAGAATCAAGTTCTTAATAAAAACAGAAAGATATTTGGGAAATCTAGTGAGCAGGTAGATTCTAATCAAATATCTATTTTTAATGAAGCCGAGCAATATTCTGATCCCAAGGCTGAAGATCCAACCATAGAAAAAATAACATATAAAAGAAAAAAGACGACTGGCTATGTTGGAGAAAAAGATAATCTAGCTAATTTAAAAAGAGTAGTTATTGAACATGAATTAGACGAAGCTGAAGCTATTTGCGATAAATGTGGAGAAAAATTAGTGGTTATTGGCTCTAAATCTAAGGAAGTTATAAAGTATAAACTAGCAGAGCTGTACATAGAAGAACATAGAACTTATAGCTATGCCTGCAAATTCTGTGAAGAAAAAGAGGAAGCAGCTAATATAATATCCACTAAAGCACCTAACAGTTTGTTACACAAGAGTATGGCATCAAACGAGTTACTAAGCCATGTCATCTGTCTAAAATATCAATATGCTCTGCAGCTATACAGGCAGGAAACCTATTTTGATATGCTTGGAGCTAATATTTCAAGACAAACGATGTCTAACTGGGTGATAGGGGCAGCTGAAGAGTTCCAAATCATTTATGACATAATGAAGGAAAAACTTTTAGAAAATAACTATGCGCAAGCTGATGAATTATGCAAAGCTTTGCATAATTCGTCTTATGAAGAGCAATATATTATGTAAAGTATTAAGAAAGATGCCCTATTTTATTGACATCCTTCCCAATACTACTCAACATAATATTTATATATTCTTTTTGAGCCAATCTAGAAGTGTTTGTTTCTCTTTATCAGAAAATTTATTAACTATTCCATCGATGTTAAAAGCAGCTTCTTCTAAGAATTTACGCTTGATTTCAGGATTTGATTTTGCATAAATCTCAGTAGTTGTGACAGATGAATGACCAAGAAAATCTCTAATATATATTAGATTAACACCGCTTTCAAGAAGGTGCATAGCTTTTGAATGCCTTAAAACATGAGGATGTATTTTAGGACCAAACAATTCGGGGTGTTGCTTTTTTGCAATATCCGTATTTTTTTGTAGAATATAAGACACACCAGATCGAGTTAATGGTTCTCCATGTTTATTTGTAAATAAAAACTGCTGTGATCCAGTAATCTTATACTTAGCAGTGTAAGCACTAATGATAGCAGCAACATTTGAACTAATAGGAATTATTCTTACTTTCCTCCCTTTACCAATAACAGTAATTGTAGCAGGTTTTTTAAGAGATATATTACCAAACTGGATGTCAATAATTTCTTGTACCCTGCATCCTGACTCATAAAGAAGTGATAATAATGCTAAATCACGAATACCATCATGAGTATCAGAAGTCGGTTGCTTCAAAAGTAATGACACAGCATCTACTGTTAAATAATCAACAGTTTTAGAAGTACCTTTTTTAAGTTTAATATCTAAAATCTGTTGAAATGTGTTAATGTATTCGATTAAGTTCGAGGATGCATACTTACTAAACGACTTTAATGCCGCAAGTCGCTGATTTCTAGTGGAAACACTTGCATTTCTATCTGTTTCTAGCCATTCGAGAAATTGAAGTATATTTTCTTTGTTAAATATATCAATGACAATACGTCCACGTGGGCATAAATGATGCTCATCAGCAAATTTAAACAATAACACAAATGTGTCTCTATATGATTTAACAGTATTTTCAGAATAACCGACTATATTGGGAAGATAATTTGTAAAAAAGGATGTAATAGAAATTACTAATGATGACTTCATCGTTATACCTCCGGGAATATATTGTCTGCTTGAATTTGCGTATAATGCAAAACGTTTATAAAATAGTGTTTTGTAAGACGAAGATAGTATTCTGTTGATTCAATACCTTTGTGCCCCATATATATACTAAGTGCTGGCAAAGAACAATAAGGATCTAAGCCCTCATCAATAGAATGTTCCAATGAATGTACAGCAAAAGTATGCCTTAAATCGTGTATTCTGGGATATTTTGCTGTTGGTAATATAGGGATTTTTGCTTGAATCATAAGTTTTCTGAAAGTGTTGCGTATGGTTATGGGAGAATAGCACTCACCTTTGAGAGATGGGAAAAAGTACTCGTTCCCAGTTCTATCAACCCGAGAGTTATACTTTTTTAAGTAAGCAGTAAGTGAATCAGACATTGGCACCATATGTGACACATTATTTTTTCCATTATGAAAAGTGATTATCCCTTCGTAAAGATCAACATCTTCTGCCTTTAAATTCACAGTTTCTCCTATACGTGAACCACAACCATAAAGAAGACGTAATATAGCAGGGTATACATGAGGAGTATTAATAAATTTGTTTTTGTTTGGTCCAATTTTGTCAGCAGAATCAAATATTCTATATATTTCTTCTTTTGAGAATATATACGGCGTGAAATCTTTTGGACACTGAATTAGTGTGGATGGAAATATATAAGGATCATATCCTATCCTCTTTAAGAAGAGACCATATTGGCGAACATAAGATTGATTAGCATGAATGGTTCTTGGACGCGCAGAATTAAATTGATTCAGATACCCATTCACTAATTCTTTAGTGAGATTTGCAACATCATGATTACTGGAATTATTATAGATATAGTTAAGAAGAAAATTACATTTCTTTTGATCATCATATCCAAACTTGAAGCCGAGCGAATGCTTATAAGAAATGTATTCTTCAGCTATATCTCTGTATTGCTCAGGAAAAATATAATCAGTTTTTATTTTCATCAGGAACCTCCAGTGCGAAATGTTTTAAGGTTTTAAAATCGATATTTAGATATATATTGGTTGTATTTAGATTTGTATGGCCTAAGACTTCTTTTATTACATGCATTGGCGTGTTATTCTTTAGCAGATTGCTTGCCAACGAATGTCTTAAAGCATGTGGTCCATGTTTACGTTTGGATATGTCTAGATTGGCTATTTTGAAATATTTTGATACGATGACATGCATCTGGCTAGAAGATATCATTCCATAGTTATTTTTAATACCTACAAACAGTAGCTGGGAGCTACATGCAGGTCTAGCAGAACGGAGATAATCTATCAGGACAAACTTTATATTTTCGAGCAATGGAAGTTGATGAAACACACCAGTTTTATATTGAGTAAACTCAATAGTATTGCGCTCCCAATGAATATTAGAAAGTTTTAAGCGGCATATATCTCCAGAACGAATACCTAATTCAGCAGCCAAAAGGACAACAATAAGATCGCGCTTGCCTTTAGGCGTAGTATTATCGATACATGAAACTAATTTTTTAACTTCATCTTCTGTGTAAAAAGATAGTATTCGATCCTTTTTGTTTGTTACAATCACAGGAAAAAGTTCGTTTCCTGAATAGAGAATAATTTTTTCGTGGTAAAGGAAGTTAAAGAAGTGACGCAGAATAAAAGTTTTTCCACTTTTGGTGGCTGTAGAAAACATAGAAATGCTTTCCATGAAGTCAGCTACATGTCTGTGCTTACATTGCTTAAATGAACTAACTCCATTATCACCAAGATAATTGCATAGTGATGTAACAGTAACTTTTTTGGAGCGCATGGTATCATGTGCCAAGTCATTAAATTCATCAAGATTAGTATATTTCTCTATAATGTTTTTGTATTGCCAATAGTGTAAAATAATTTTTGAATTTTTTGACATAAACAAATTCTCCTTTTAAGAAGAATATCGAATATATATTATGTAGAGTTTATAGATTGTAAAAGAATTGAATAATATAGATAGTTGGCAATTACTTTACATAATAATCATCTTTTCATAAGATGAATTATGCAAAGCTTTGCATAATTCGTCAGCTTGGGCATAGTTACTTTCTAAAAGCTTTTCTTTCATTATGTCATAAACGATTTGAAACTCTTCAGCAGCTCCTATCACCCAGTTAGACATCGTTTGTCTTGAAATATTTGCTCCAAGCATATCAAAATAGGTTTCCTGCCTATATAACGACAGCGCATATTGGTATTTTAAGCATATAACATGGCTTAGTAGCTCGTTTGATGCCATACTCTTATGCAGAAAACTATTAGGTGCTTTAGTTGACACTATATTAGCCTTATCTTCATTTTTCTCACAGGCTTTACAAGCATAGCTATAGGTTATATGTTCTTCTATGTACAGCTCTGCTGGCTTGAACTTCAATACTTCCTTCGATTTAGAGCCTATAACCACTAATTGCTCACCACATTTATCACAAACAGCTTCATTCTCGTCTAATTTATGTTCAATAACTACCCTTTTCAGATTAGCTAGATTATCTTTCTTTCCAACATAACCAGCTGTTTTCTTTCTTTTATATGTTATTTCTTCTATGGTTGGTTCTTCAGTTTTAGGATCTGAATACTGTTCAGCCTCGTTAAAAATTGATAACTGATTAGCATCTAATTGCTCACTAGACTTTCCAAATATCTTTCTGTTTTTATTCAGAACTTGATTCTTCAAATAGTCAATTTGATTTTTAAGTTCCTTAATTTCCTGATCCTTTGATTCAATCTCTTTATCTCTTGTCTGAATCTTATTTTCCATATCAGAAATTATTTTTCTAGTTTTTTCATCTAACTGCTCTTCAAAATTCATGCTATCCATCCCATGTACTCATCTTTATTTTATGTGTATATTATACCATAAAACCCTTGATTTTTAAAGGCTTTCAAGGGTTTTTGAGATAGTACTAGTAGTAGTTTTTTTCTTGTATTGGCTTAAATTTTGAAACAGTTCTTACTTCATATCCTTTTAATAACCATCGTAGTTCTTCTATGTCAACCTTAAGGGCTTCTTCTTTAGTCAAAGGCCATTTAAACCGACTTTTCTCTAAACGGTAATAATATAACCAAAACCCTTCATCGAAATGCAGTATTTTTAATTTGTCCATATGCTTATTGCAGAATACAAACAGTGCTTTATCTAAAGGATTGAGCTTAAGTTCTGTTCTCACAATAAGAGCTAAGCCATCTATACTTTTTCTCAAATCTGTACTGCCAGTTGCCAAATAGACCGTATTTACCTTATCTATATTTAACATGTTGCAATCAATTCCTTAATAAGCTCGGATAACATACCAGCATTTTCACTTGGAATTATTATTGTTGCTTTTCCTATCTCTATTCTTATAGTATCTGATGCCTTAGAATCTTCGACATTTTCAGTTATACTTTTATCTTTTTCTATGGTTACTGCATGAAATATTGAACTATTCTTTTTTTCAAGTTTTCTTTTATAATAGTAGAACTTATCTTTGCTTATATTATTTGCTTTGCAAAAACCTGTTATTGTCCCTTTATAGCCATTAAATTTTTCTAATATTTCTTTCCATTTGCTATACTGAGAATCATTCTGAATTTAGTTAACCCCCTTGTTTGCTAGTTAATATCTGTTATTTTATCAAACTTCATATTAACTTACATAGGCGTTAATTTTTTTACGGTTACATTTCATCTTGTCCATATTTTTAGCTGAAGTTTATTATCTAAGGAAGTTATTACAATTCGCCGATATGCCTTGCAATAACTTGGCTAAGAGACTTAAGAAGGCAAGAATGCAATTCAAGGAAACAAATGAAGAAATATAAGTTTCCTTGTGCTTCTGATTTCTTTATCCACATCCATATGTCATTTCTCCTTAAATATAGTTAAAATGATATATACAGGGTATTTTAAAAGTAGTACTTTTGTTTATTCAGTAACTAGCGCATAAGCAGAAATTTTACGAATGCGATATGTGATCAGCAGCGATGTTAAATAAGATACAATTACTAAAACGACTCCAAACATAGCAATCCAGAGCGGGGTGATAATATAGTTTGCTTTCATTACCCCCATTGATTGCTCCGCTAAAGACATAATCGAATTTGTTTGCGTAATTCCGATTACGCTCCCTAAAATCACTCCTGATATAACAGGCGGCAGAAAGCCGAGCGACAGTTGATTCATCAATTGGAAAGTTGTATAACCAATTGCCTTCTGTATCCCCAACTCACGTTTTTTACGTATCACGGAAGAATTGATTATAAAATATAGGACAAGTATAACGACTAAAATAGTAATAACCAGTATTAAAATGCCTACCTTCGAAACAACTGATGTATAAAGGCCCATACCCTGTTGCAGTTGTTTATCCACATTCATCGTTGACAGAATTGATTTGTCATATAAATTTTCAAGGTTCTTTATAAAATCTTTGGACTTTACACCTCTTTTTAAATAAATCTGCAGGCTTTGCTGTTTAAAAGCCGGATTAATTCTCAAAATGCCGTCCATTCTCAACGAAACATTCAAGCCACCCATACTTGTTCCTTGTGTTAATCCTGTAATAAGATAATCATCCTGTTTGTCACCGATTCCTAATGTTACACTATCTCCTATTTTTTTATGAAGCATCGTTGCAAAGTGACCGGATATCGCAACTTCATTGCTATGAAGCGGATATCTGCCCTTATAGATCGTGTTTGTTTCTTTTTGGCTAAAATCATCCATGACATAAGCAATTGATGCATTGTTATTAATTTTAAGAGTCGTCTGATCAATATATTGAACCTTTCTGACATCCTTTAAATGGTCAATCTTTTTAACTAATTCTGTGTTATCAACAGCAGGATTCAGCATAGCTATAACATTTGATATCTCTACTCCGGGGGTTTCTGCAAATGTCCTCGTATCTATTACCGTATTATAAAATATTACAACAGCAAACGTCCCTGCAAATGAAACAGCAACCAATATAACCGCTATCATTACGGTTTGTTTCATATTCTGAAACATCGATTTAAAAGCGAGAACCACTGATAAGCTGCCTTTTGATTTGTGAAGTGGAAAATAATTTTTACGGAAACTATGCGTTGTAATTCCGCCCCTCAATGCGACAATTGGGCTAAGATGATTGATACGTCCTGCCGTTATAAATGACACAATAACGACCACCAATAGAATTGAGATTAACGAAATACAGCTGATTGCCGGATCAAAACCTTGAACCCACAGAAGTCCTGATTGATGTGCAAAAACATCGGAAAGCAACGGTGTTGATAAATAAGATAAGGCAATTCCGATAATGCTTCCGGCCAGGGCAATAATAGAGAACTGTAAAGCCACAGAGAGAATAATCTGCCTGCTGATGTATCCCATTGCCTTTAATGACCCTATTTTTATCATATCATCTTCGATGCTGTTCCCAATTCTGAATCTTACAACGAGCATGCATACTAACGCTATTATAACAGCGAAAGCCACCATCATTACGGCTACTATTGTTGCTATCATTGTACGGGAGGATCTGATTGTTGACAAATCAAAGCTGAAAAAACCTTTTGTGTAGTCGATCTGCAGCACTGCAGAATCTGCGTTAATCAGTTTCCTTATTCCTGTTTCTACATTTTTATTCTTTTCTTTCAAATTTGCAAAAACAACGGTAGTCTTATATTTATCTCCTAATTGATCTTTTACCTTTTCGTACGTTTCACGCGGTAAATAGGCTCCTACAATAGCCGTATCCACCGAGCTGAAGAATACATCTTCAGTGAAACCTTTGATGGTAAACGTAATTTCAGTGTTATCTTCAAATTTCATTTTAATTTTATCATTTAATTTATAACCGCCATCGACACTAAGTGCATAGGGTAAATAGATTGACATGGAGTCAGTTGGAAGATGAGCACCAACAAACTTCCACTTTGATAAATCTCGGTTTTGACTCGCATCATTGAATAGGAAAGACAGGTGACGAGTATCATGATTATAAGGGACAGTAACCTCAGCCCCAAGCGTCTCCTCTGACTGTGTTTTTTAAACATCGTGATTGTTTTTAATATACTGGTCAACCTCGTTTGTATATAACCGGCTTGGCATAAAATAGTATACATCCGCCGTATTAAGTTCTTTGGTAATTTTGCCGAAATAGCTGCCAAAATTCATGAATATAAGCAGCCCGGCATTCAAAAGAATGGCTGTAATGAGAAACATCAGAAGCAGCGAAACGGAATGGCCTTTTGTCTTTCTTATATTTGCATAACTAAGCATCAGAATTTTATTCATTCTTACCACCCCATTTCGGTCAGAAAATTCTTGAGCTTTTCATGACGCTCTCTATCACCGCTCACATATTTGCCTAAATCGCAGACACCATCAATAACACCATCACGCATATATAAAATCCGATTGCCCCTTCTGGCGGATTTTATGTCATGTGTCACCATAATCACACTCTGGCCCTGATTATTAAATTCAGACAGTACATCCAATACCGCTGTGCCTGACGCAGAGTTTAGAGCACCAGTGGGCTCATCAGCAAAAACAACTTTCGGCTGGTTTATCAATGCACGCACAATTGCGGCTCGCTGGGCCTCACCGCCGGATAACTGGGAAGGGAACTTTCTCCATATCGTTTCGGTCAGGCCGACCTGTGTAAGCAGTTCTATTGCCTTTGACGTGATTTTCTTTTTATTTCCGCTTACAAGCAATCCTCCGGCAAGTATGTTGTCAAGGATGCTCATATTATCAAGTAAAAACATCTGCTGGAATACAAAACCGCAATTAATTCTGCGAAAAACCGCCAGTTTATCATTTGACAGCTTCGCAATCTCATTATCAAAAAACTTGATTGATCCAAGCGTTGGCTTGTCCATACCAGACAGAGCATATAAAAGCGTAGATTTACCCGCACCGGATGAACCCATTATAACGGTGAAATCACCTTCATAAATTTCGATATCGAGGTTTTTCAGCACATGCTGCTGAACGCCTCCGTTTGAAAATGTTTTGCAAAGTTTTTTTGTTGTAATAATTATATTGCTCATTTATATGCCTCCAAAAAAAATAAGTCTGTAAAAAGCTTTCTGCAAAAGCAGAGATGTTATTATTTACAGACTTATTATAGCTCTTAAAACCTTAACCGGTCTTTAATCAATTCTTAACCAATCCTTAAATATCTCTAAGCTATTAATATTCTTATTGCAACAGCGAAGCCATCTTCTTCGTTTTTGCAATCTATATCCCCGGACATTTTTTTGATCAAGAACTTTGAAATGTATAATCCCAGCCCCGTCCCGCTCTTGCCCTTTGCATTCCTCGCCTGATAGAACTTATTAAACAGAAGCGGAATTTCTTCCGCTTCAACACCTGAACCGTAATCCTTAAACTTAATTTCCAGGTATTTACTGTTAATAGATGCAGAAAAACTTATGGATGTCCCTGCGTATTTATATGAGTTGCTTATTATATTATCGATCACCTGCATTAGTCTCAATTTATCTGCCAGCACAATGCATTCGGGAATGAGCGATAAATTTACCCTGCAATTATAATCAGAATTTTTTATCATATTATTTAGTTCTAAGCTTGAAAACTCTGTTATAGTTACGCTAAGCTCCTGTAATTCTTCTAAAGTAGCGTTAAACATATTAGTAATGAGCGTATTTATCTGATCGGCCTTTGAATAAATTACTCCCAGCTGCCTTTTGGTTTCTTCATTATCGGACTTTATAATCATAATCTCAGAAACTGCCTCTATGGATGCCACAGGTGTCTTAATATCATGGCTGAGGGACGCAACCAGTTCTTTTTTACTTTGATTTGCCAATCTTTCATTTTCGCGTGCTTTGGCAAGTTCTTCTCTCATGATGTCAAAGCTCTCGGTAAATGCACCAAATAGATTGTCCTGATCCATTTCAAGCGGTATATCCAGCTTACCTTGGGCTACATTTTGCGCGAAAACCTGCAACTTACAAAATGGCCTAAAAACTCTTCTGTTCAGATACAACGCATAACTAATACAGAGAAGTGATAGGAAAATTACCATAACGACAAAAAAGCCGAACTGACTATCATGATATTTTTTCCACAATCGATTTGTATTGTTATATATAATCAGCTTGCCAAGCACCTGATTGCTTCGCGTGATATCTACAATGGTATCCCGGTTTTGGATAGCCGAATTAATCGTCTCATTTAAACCTCTTCTTGTAGCTCTTAACATTTTCCCCTTATTATCAGCAACGATATAATCCATATGATACTTCGAACCTGGCAAATCTATTGTTTTTAAATGATCCCATTGTTCCGCCAGCGTTTGAGAAATATCATTCACATCGACCATATCAAGCCTGGATTGCGGTGTTTCACGAAAAGCAAGAAAAGTAATACTTAAACTGATAAGCAAAGCTAAAATAATGACGGTCATAATCTTTTTAATATTCATTCTGATCACCTAATCCAATTGAAATACATAGCCTGTACCCCATACTGTCTTAATAAACCTGGGTTCATTAGTATTGTCCTCGATTTTTTCTCTGAGCCTTCGTATATGTACATTTAATGTTCCATCGCCGGTGATTGAGTCACCCCATACCTTTTGAAACAGTTCTTCTTTCGAAATAGTACGATTTTTATTTTGAATTAGATAAACTAGCAGTTTAAATTCCATTGCCTTTAATTTAATCTCACCATTTACGCCCATCAGTTTTTCCATATTAAGATCTATCCTATAGCTTCCAAAACTTAAGATATTGGAATTGCCCCTATACCTTTTTAGTACAGCTCTAACCTTTGCCAAAAGAATGCTCAGTGGATATGGTTTCTGAATATAGTCATCTCCGCCTATGTTCAGCGCTAACAGTATATCATCATTGCTAGTTCTTGCACTTATAAACAGGATCGGTATATCCGTCGTACTTCTGAGTTCTTTACAGATTTTAAACCCTGAAGTCTCACTTAAATTGATATCCAAAAGGATGATATCCGTTTTATTCTGGGCTAAAAAATCAAAGCATGCATTTTCATCTGCTGCCCAAAACGTTTTTATTCCAAACATATTAAAATATTCACAGGTACTTTGAGATAATGCTTCCTCATCATCAACAATTAAGCAATCATACTTAGACATGTCTTCCTCCCTCGCTAGCACCCCAGAGGTGCAAATTTAACCAATTTACTAATATTTCCTGATTGAATGTATTGAATATTTTCTTGAATTTTTTCATATGACCAGTCCCACCACTTAATTTTTAGCAATTTAGAAATTACATCATCACTAAACCTTTTCTTTATAATTTTTGCAGGTGTGCCTCCAACAATAGTATAAGGTGGAACATCATTAGTTACTATTGCTCTGGTTCCAATAATTGCACCATCACCAATTTTCACACCTGACATAATTATAGCGTCATAACCTATCCACACATCATTTCCAATTACAATGTCTCCCTTATTATCCCAAGCATCTGTTATATGGCTGACGTTTAAACCCCATTCCTCATAAAATATTGGAAATGTATAAGTAGATAGTGATTCCAGTGTATGATTTCCACTTGTCATGAGAAACTTAGCTTTACATGCAATTGAACAAAACTTCCCAATTATTAATTTATCATTGTTTACAGGATACTGATATAATACATTATTTTTTTCAAAATCCCTTGGGTCATTATCGTAATCATTATATATTGTATAATCCCCAACTTTTATATTATCTCTTGTAATTACATTTTTAAGATATATTGTTTGACAATCGTTACTTCTTGGATATACTTTATTTGTATTTGGAATAGTCATGTTTAAATCTCTCCTTTATATTATGCTAATCTTCTGACTATTCCATTATTACAATACATTTCTTCATAGAATCACTCCATCTATAATCTTTATTTTTTAATTCATGCTCTATTATTCTACTTTCAGGAACATATTTCTACTTATGTCGCATTTATTTACTCGTAAAATTTTCAAAATACTAATTAAAACACAGTAAAATTTACTTCTGGATTAATACGATATCCTGGTTCCTTGACTTTATTTTCTATCTACAATTTCACCATTACTTTTCAAAATACTCTTCTCTGGAATATAACCTCTTACAGAACTTAATGGATAAACAATACTATCTTTTCCTATTATCGTCCCTGGGTTTAAAACTGAGTTACATCCTACTTCAGCTGAATCGCCTACAATTGCACCAAATTTCCTTAACCCAGTTTCAACAATATCAGTACCACATTTTACTTTTACTAATGTTCCATCAGACTTTAAATTGGAGGTTATTGCACCTGCCCCCAAATGGGCTTTATACCCTAATATTGAATCACCAACATAATTGTAATGGGGAACCTGCACTTTATTAAAGAGGATTGAATTTTTAATTTCAGTTGAGTTTCCAATTACAACATCATTACCAATGATAACATTATCTCTAATGTAAGCAGAATGCCTGATTTCGCAATTGTAACCGATAACCGCTGGACCGTTTATAAGAACACTTTTTTCTATAGTAGTGCCTTTGCCAACCCATACAAATTCCTTTATTCTTTCAAAATCGCTTGGCAGATTTTTTGCGTATTCAAAAATAAAATCCTTAATTTCTGTGAGAGCTTCCCAAGGATACTTAACCCCTTCAAATACAGCTCTTGCATCTAATTCTTCAATGTTTAATAGTTCGTTTACAGAAACTTTCAATATAACCCTCCTCTGATTTATTCCGTCATCTAATACTATTGTGAACTGAACATCAATTGTTTTATTTCACCTCGTAATGGAGTTCGACAAATTGATTGAATCGCCTTATCCCATTTAACTTTAGTTCTAGCTCAAAATCACTTTTTTTAAATAAAGATATTCCATGACCTATTAGTGTAGGTGATATAGTAATAATAAATTCGTCAACTAACCTTTCTTTAATAAAAGAATTTAGAAGAACACCACCGCCAACAAGCCATATGTTTCCTCCATCCAGTCTTTTGATTTCATTTGTAAATTCCACTACATCTCGATTTATAAATTCTACATCTTCATTCTTACCGCTTTCTGATTTAGAAAATACATAACACTTTTTATTCTTATAAGGAAATTTGCCTTTCTCTTTTTCTATAATCCAATCATAGGTTCTTCTTCCAATTAGAATAGTATCAACTGTGTTGTAAAATTCAGAATATCCATTGTCTCCTTCACCTTCAACTTTAAATAACCATTCTAAAGAGTCATCTTCTGTTGCTATATAACCATCTAAACTTGTTGCAATATATAAAACTAATTTTCTTTTACTCAACATACATAAACCTCCACATTTTAAAAATTATATCTGATTTAAAAAATAATTAGTGAACAATAATTTGCAATTATGAGCCCACTCAATTGCAAATTGTGTCTATTCGTAGGCGATTAATTATAAAAAGTAAATCCTACATGTCCTTCTTCTAAAGATCCTAAGACATGAAAATCACTATTTGTATATTCATCAATTACTGCTCTCCAGAATTTTTGAGCCGGAATATTTTTTGACCATTGAGAAACTTCCCAACCACCTTTGTGCATGTCAAAAACTTTCATTGAAGCAATTTTACCAACTCCAAGTCTACGATATTTTTGCATAATAAAAAACTCTGCTATATTATGTGGATTTAACAATTCATTATACTCACAACAACTACGTACAAGCACAAAGCCTGCTATTTTTCCGTTTACTCTTATAAGGTATGGATATCTACCTTCTTCATTCCAGTAGTCATCAATGCGTGGATATCCAAAATAGCCATATTCATTTATATCATCATCTGAATACAATGAAAAATCATACATATAAAGTTCCATTAATTGAATTAATACAGATTTCTGCTCAACTAACATAGGTTCAACAGTAATATTCACTGCTGTCAACTCCTTTTTTGCGTATAGCACATTACATAATACTCTACAATTAGCCATTGCTTATAGGATAATTATAACATATATTACATACTCAACCACTGCAAAATTCAATTTTCAAAGACCATTATTCATACTTTTATACTTAAGAGTTAGTTCACAAAATTTTATTTTGCGTAATAAATAATGGTCATGTTATCCTGGGAAATTTCTTCTTTTCCAGTTTTTTACATTATATACTACCTAATGTTAACTGTCACTATATATCTAAACATTATCTTCATCTCCGACTTTAACATATTTTATTGCAAATTAAAAACGCCTCAGAATCCATTTATGAATAGTGAAGCATTCCATAATTCAGCATATATAAGTTAAGTTTACGTATAGAAACTCTATACTTAGCTGCATAGCCGGTATAATTAATCATTACCAAAACGACTTATTTTCTTTAGCACTTCCTTAACTACTTTTGCCATTTGCTCATATTTTGTATTGTCAACAAGTCTAAAGTATAAACTTTTTAAGAAGAGAGTAACATTAAATTCAATAAATAAATCATCAGGAAGTATACCTGTTTTTTCTATGTTGCCAAAGCTTCTAATCCATTCTTCAATTTCTCCTACTGGAATTATATCTCTTCCTAAAACTTCCTTAACAACCGATATCATACGCTCATCCTCGTTATTAATATAAGCGTAATAATTTATGTTAACTTTTTTATATATTGAATCTAATATATCTTTCAATTCTTCATATTCTATTATTGGGCATTGTGCAAGCTCCATCAAGGCATCAGCACCATGGGCAGCTCCATGAGCCCAGCTTTTACCTTCTACAAAGCCTCTTACATCCTTGTCCTCATTATAATATTTCAAAACTGCATTAAAAGCCTTTAAAATATCACTATCAGAGAAAGGATTCCTATGCTTATAGATTACACAGGCAGCAACTTCAACGGAAAAAGTCCTGCAAAAAACCATATCATCAAATTTTCCCAATCCATTAAAAATATACTTTTCGTCTAATGCAGTCATAAATATGTCATGTGCTTCCTCAGGCGTAAGAACATCCTGCATTATCCATTCTACAAGAACATCAAAAACCAAGTCATTACGCAGCTCATCATCAATATCCCCTATGTAGTCCATCAACTCTAAGGATAATTTATATGGATTTACCCCATCTGGCACTGCATATTTACTATCTTTTATATTTCTTAATAGTGTCTTTAACTCTTGTTTTTCCATACACTTCCACAACCTCTTAACATTTTTTGTTTCTCTTTTTCCACCATAACCTCCATGTCTTTATACTTGAACAATTCTTTATCCTGCATCAGCTGAAAACTTTCCATAAGATCATCTTCAATATAAGGTCTGATTATCAGTCTTTGTGTTTCGAGACGCATATCTTTTATCATAATTTTTCTTCTCCTCTAATGTATTATCATATTTATTTAAATCCTTATATAAAGACTATCATTAGTTCCATAAGTACCTCAACCTTAAACATTTTTCTGAAACAGAAATGCGCCATTTTATCAAAATTTAATTAAAAAGAAAAACAAGATTGCTTTTTTACAACCTTGTTTCATTTTATTGTATTGCTATAAATAATTATTTTAATCTAATTTACATATTGCCATTCGCCTATATATCATCTAAAAACTTTTACTACATTTACACTTAATGTTAGGATAGTTATACATAAAAACACAAAAGCCTTCTAATAGCACTGTTACTTGGAAATTAATCATTCAGACAAATCTGTTCTAAGAAAGGGTAACTTATATAAAAAGTGATGCTCATATTTTTCCCAATTGTTCCGTTGGACGAAGGCAGTTACAGCTTTTGATAGGTTTTTTGCTGCATTTTCATTTAGTAAGGTTCCTACTTTTTTGTCTGCCAGTCGCGGATAGCCTAAGTGGCCACATTTATCCATCGCTGCAAGAACTTTTTCCGCAGAAATCATCTCTTTTGCCTCAATATAAGTATCTGGCAATTCTTTGTAGTCCTTTCCTACGAGAGTACTGTCTATATCAAGCATATTCGAGGTCTCAATCCACCCCGCATGAAAATCATTTGGGTATTGCTCAGTCATACTTTTTATCTCTTCGGGTTCGCTTGTATCAATCCCCAATTCTTGAGCTGAGAATAATGCCCCCATAGGCGAAAAGGCACATACACCAAATCTTTTGTTAATTTCAGAGCAAGCTTCTTCAACAGCAATCAAATGCGTTGGATCAGCGTGTGATGCAATAATGACAATATTATTTATTTTCCAGGTCACAATGTTTTCCAATAGTTCGCAAACAATATTTCGAACTGTACGCTGTTTGAAGTATATATTCCCATAAAAACCTACAGCACCTGCGCATGCAATCGGGAACGCAGGGAGATATAAGAAATTGAAGTCAGGTAACTTCTTGCGTAAAATGGAAATTGTGTCATTTCTCCAACGCTCACCTTCATAGATATCAGTTCCTAAAGGTAGATGCCGGCTGTGCTCCTCAATTGGAGCTATTGTTACGAACAATACCGTTTTTTCTTTATCAAGAGCCTCAATTTCTACCCATGTCATCTCCATTACATTTTTAATGATAGTCATGAAAATCCACCCCTTTATTTTATTTAATTTGCTGAACAGGATAATATACTTCGGTTTCAAAACTCGTTGGGTTAAATGCTGCCTGCTTTGCAGTTAGATATTTCTCCATCGGAGCACCATTTATCTTATAACCATTACCCTTTATCCAATCAATAACTGCGGCATGTGCCTTTCCAACATTGCTAAAGCCTCCAGTATGCAATGTCCTTGCATAAGTATTTCGTTCAATGATCTTTGTAGAAAAGCCTTCAGCTTTGACATTTTTATTTACTGGGACACATACTTCAATATCCCAATCGCTGCTCTGAGAATCCAAATCGTCATCATGGAAAATAAGCATGTGAGAATCCAAAGCTTCAAGTGAAAAACTGCAAATCTGTTCATATACCTTTCCAATAAGCATTCCCACATCCTGTATATTTACTTTTTTCCTGCAGGAGACAACAACCATCTCATCAATTTCAACCAAATCAACACTATAGTGAGACGTGTTATTAAAAATTGCTTCATCCTCATTTAAGTCATTGAGCTTTCCCCGCAGCCTTTCCTTCACGCTGTTAGCTTCTTTTATCTCCATATCCAATTCAGCCAGCCTTTTTGAGAAGCATTCCTTCAAATAACTGCTGCTTCTATTCTCTTTGATTTTCTTGATTTCATTCAATGAGAAACCGAAGGATTTCAATTCATTTATTAGAATAATCTCATCTACCTGAGTCTGCGAATAATACTTATATTGATTGTTTACATCAATACGCTCTGGTTTTAAAAGCCCCATTTCATCATAAATCCTTAATGCCTTGATTGTCGTTTTTCCTATCAACGCAAATTGACCCCTTGTATACATGGTAACACCTCCAAAAATTTCATACATTTCACATCTAGAGTATAATTCCTGTCCTAGAGGCAATGTCAAATACTTTTTTGACTTTATAATTATAGATAACTTAAGAATTTAAATCCAGCAGCATATTTACTTACAATTAAACTGTTTAAATTATAATATTCTACGATTGCATGAAAATTTTAGGATAATTATAACATATCTTGCATACATTATCATGGTATTGTAAACAAATTGCATTCGAGAGATGGATTTTAACACCACACTATTCAATTTTAAAAACCATATTAAGAAATTATACCCACGAGAACAAGGAGCTGCTTTACTGTCAGCTCCTTGTTACATCATCACCAGTTAGTTATACATAAACGTAAACATACTCAGATTTGATCTACATTAAAAAATTCTCCGCGCTTTTATCTTTCCATAAAACTATCATATATTTCTTGTATAGCTTTTTCAAAATCATCTGTTTCGACTCCCACTATAATGCTTATTTCTGACGACCCCTGATTTATCAGCCTGATATTTATCTGCTGCTTGGCAAGGGCTGCACCTAGCACCCCAGAGGTGCAAATTTTGTGAAGATAGACTCCAATCAGTAAGTATATCATAGAAGCAGCAGCTTTCAGCGGTTTTAAGTAGTAGCCATATTTCTTTAAACTTAAGCTTCGAATTCAGAAACTCCGAAAAATTCATAACCTCAGTATTCATGTTAAGTATTTCCATAAGTCTACTACTCAGCAGTCCTGAAAATCGTTTTTTCTTACAAGCTTTTTCAACCTTGCTGCAGGCACTAGTTAAAATATCTTCACTATCAAGACAATTCTCAGAATCATTGACGTAGTCAAAAACACTTTCACCTTCTTTCACGTTTCTACTGATAAATTCAATAAGATTGGTATCTGCTTTGTTGTACTTTATAAT
>NZ_MZGV01000060.1 GCF_002029235.1 Clostridium oryzae | reverse complement strand
ACTCCAATATTTATTTTTAAAATCCTGATACTTATCTACTAATATTTCTTTTACTGTTATTTTCTTATCTACCATAATACCTATATTTTACACACTTATCCACAACCTTGCAATTACATAGTTTCCTATAGAATAAAAAATGGTTACACCCTATGTCGGCTAGTTCCACTCATTAAGCAATTTCACCGCATCTTTTAGTCAAATTTCCTAATGGCTCATAACTCGGCTGCGCCTCAAACAATTCGCCATCTTAACGGAAATTTGCCTAAAAGACACGGATAATTGCTAAACTCACTCCAAATGCCTCCGTCGGATGTAACCATTTTTAATACCCTGACTCCTAATATTCACAAGATGCTTTTATTATACTGCTTTTATTATACTGCTTCTGTTGCCTTCTTTTCTTAATTCACTAACTTCAAAATATTTTACTGTTTTTTTTTAATCTCTTCGTAAACACGATGTACTATTTTTTCATTTAGTGACCACCTTTTCTCCTATTTAGTGGTGTATCTTAATATCAATTAAAAGTCATCAATAATTAGCAAAAATGACTAATTCCTACAGAGTAAAAAATAAAATGTTGTGGCACTACGGAGATTGATCCGTCCATTAAGCACTTGTAACACAAATTGCTAAATTCACTCTATTTCTCCTTCACGCGACAACATTTCCTATGCCCTAACTCTTGTTATCAGCAAAATGCTTTTTTTAGTTCTCAGAAATTCTGCTAAGCAGAATTTCTTCCTTCACTTTACTCTTTGCTCTTTACTCTTTTCTCATTCCTACTTCTGCTTCCCTATATGCAAAAATCTATAAATTCCTAGACAAACAAAAGTGTGGGACGATAAAATCCCACACTTTTTGCTGTATATTAAACTTCTTTATGAAATCAACAGACTGCAAGCTCCAGCAATAACTACACTATCTGTACTCTTCAGCATCTCCAGGCAAAAGCAATGAATTTTTCTTTATATAATTAACAAGTTCATCTACCTCTGCATATGCTACTGCTACATAAGTATCTGCAGCTCCATAATAAACCGCAATTCTTCCAGTTTCTGCATCATGAAGCGTTGCACAAGGAAAAGCAACATTTGGAACAAATCCTCTAGTTTCATAATCATATTGCGGAGTTAATAGATGATCTCTTGTTCTATAAAGAACCTTGCTTGGATTCTCAAGATCAAGTAAAGCAGCTCCTATGCTGTAGACAAATCCATTACAAGTTCCCGAAACTCCATGGTAGAACAACAACCATCCCTCAGTAGTCTCTATCGGTATAGGACCTGCACCTATTTTTACTGATTGCCACCAAGGACCTCCTTTTGTCATAACTCTTCTATGCTTGCCCCAAAATGTTAAATCAGGACTTTCACTTAAAAATATATCTCCAAATGGAGTGTGTCCACTATCACTTGGTCTGCTAAGCAACAAATAGTTGCCATTTACTTTTTTAGGAAACAATACACCATTTCTGTTAAATGGTATGAATGGGTTTTCCATTCTTGTAAACGTCTTAAAATCCTTAGTACATCCCATTCCGAGAGCAGCACCACCAAAATCAGTACACCATATTATATAAAAAGTATCCTCAATTTTTACAAGCCTTGGATCATATGCATAATTAGTCTGGTAATCTTTTCCTGAAGCATCCTTCCAATGAATTTCTTCATCTTCTATATCCCAATGAAGGCCATCTTTACTTCTTCCAACATGTATCTGAGGAATACCACTTTTATGATCTGCTCTGAATACTCCTATGAAACCATCCTCATAAGGGTATACTGCACTATTGAATATACGGGCACTCTTCTTTGTAGGATTCCAATCTATTATTGGATTTTCAGTATGCCTCCAAAGTACACCCTCATATCCTTCTGGCTTATCTTGCCAAGGCATATTTTTTAGACTACTGCCTATAATTTTAACTTTTGACATTATAATTCCTCCTAGTTTCTATTTTAATTGTAAGTTTTTCTTTATAAGTGCAACTCTCTGCTTTACGCAGTCTACTGATCTAAGTCCATCAGCAGGAGTATTAAACGCATAATCTATTAATCTTTCTACTGTAGTTGTCGCTACATGCAGTCTTGTATCTGAAGAAGCATAATATATATATACCTTTCCATCTTTCTCAATAGCTCCGTTAGTAAAGACTACATTAGAAACATCTCCAACTCTTTCTTCACCGAAAGGTGCTATCAGATATCCACCTGGTGCTGCAATTACCTTTTCAGGATGTTCTAAATCTGTAACGAAAAGATAAATTACATATCTAAGTCCTGCTGCAGTATTTCTAACACCATGAGCTATATGTATCCATCCTTTTTCAGTTTTTATGGGAACTGCTCCTGCTCCATTTTTCGATTCAGTAATGGTATGATATACTCTTGGACTAACTAATATTTCTTCTTCGATGCTTGCATTTTCTATATCATCACATAATCCAAAGCATATTCCACCGCCGCTTCCAGTATCGATGAATCCATCCTGAGGTCTTGTATAAAATGCGTACTTTCCATTTATAAACTCTGGATGAAGTACTACATTACGTTGCTGAGGTGATACCGTCCTAAGATTAGGCAATCTTTCCCATATCTTTAAATCCTTAGTTCTCACTATACCAGCCTTTGCTACTGCTGATGACAAATCTCCTTTTGGTGCTTCTGGATCCTTACTTTCTGAGCAAAATACACCATATATCCATCCATCCTCATGTTTAGTAAGTCTCATATCATATACATTTGTCTCTTCAGGACAGGTATCAGGCAGCTCAACCGGCAAATCCCAAAATCTAAAATTATCTATCCCATTATCACTTTCAGCTACAGCAAAAAACGATTTTCTATCTGCTCCTTCAACTCTAGCTACCAAATAAAATTTTCCATTGAGCTCTACAGCTCCTGAATTAAAAACTCCGTTTATACCCATTCTCTCTATGAACAGAGGATTAGTTTTTTGATCGAGATCATATTTCCAAAATAGGGGTACATGATTTCTTGTGAGTACTGGATATTTATATCTAGTAAATATCCCATTATATTCATCTGAAGGTTCATTCTTTCTTAAAATAAGTGCATTATACTTTTCAAGTTCTCTTTTATACAATTCGTTAAACATATTTACCTATCCTTTCTATCATTTCCATACACATCCTTCCGTTATGATACGGACATTTCCACGGCTCGACTATAGGCTTTCCTGCTACTGGTTTACTATTTTCATCTAACAGCCAGTACCATTCGCTTCCTTCTCTTTTATCAATTAAATAATTTTTAATGTAATTCCACATACTCTCTGAAGCGTCTTTGAATTTAGTGTCACCAGTTTTCTGATAGGCGTTATAAAAGCCAATAACAGCCTCTGCTTGTACCCACCAAACCCTCTTTTTATCAGTCTTGTCATTTACCGTCTCATTGATCATACCTTTAGGTGAATAAGCTTTATCATATATGTTTTGAGCTATCTTCTGAGTATACTCAAATGTGTTTCTAATCAATTCTTTATCTCCGAGCACTTCTGCTGCTCTATCAATCAACCAGGTTGCTTCAATATCATGTCCATATGACTGCATGTCCAGCAATGAATTCCACTTCTTATCAAAAAAAACCTTTAGATAGTGCTTACTATTATCATATATTTTTTCATATACTATTTCTAACAGATAATTAAGCTGTTTTTTTAATCCTTCATCTTTCCATACGTCATAAAGCACAGTATAAGCTTCTAATATATGTAGATGAGTATTCATTGTCTTCTCTGTCATTACCCCGTTTTCGCTTAGCATTTCATTCTCTTTCGTTTTCCATTCTCTAGTAAACTCTTCTGTGTATCCATTCTGATCCTTACAATACTTCTCAATAAGATTGTAAATTTCAATAGCCAGGTTTAAAGCCTCTTTGCTGCCTGTCGCTCTATAATATTGTGTTAATCCATATATAGCAAAGGCTTGACAGTAACTATGCTTTCTAGTATCTAATAAACTTCCATCATAGTCTACCAGCCAATATATTCCTTTATATTCATTATCCCAAAGTTTCGTCTTTAAAAATTCGTAAGCTTGTTGAGCCATTGTTAATGCATCTTTATCTTTATTTAAACAATATAAAGATGATGAAAACCATAGTATCCTTGAATTTAGAATTCCTCCTTTAGGAGATTTCTTATCCAAATTAAGATTATAATCTACATATCCATAATAGCCACCGTATTCTTTGTCCATCATTTTTGACCAGTATCTAGCTATCCTATTAAGTTCTTGTTGCAACTCGTTTACCATGACTCCCATAAAAAATTCCTTTCCTATTAAAATATACATGTTCACGCTACTTCTCGATTTTAACATCTATAAAGTTACCGGTTACTTTATAATTTAATAATACCGTTTACACTTTTACATGTCAATAAGAAAATTAAAAATGATTGCAACCTATGTTGGCATTTCCGTATACTTTTATTTTATTAATTTATCTACAATTGTAAAAAAAACATAAATATTTAAAAACATCGGCTCATCGCCGATGTTCTATTAAATAAACTTAAATTGAAATTCTGCACAGTTTAATTTCTTCCATTACTTTATTCTTTTCTCTTTACTCTTTTATAATTCTCTGTTGGCTTATCATCATTTTAATAAACACTGCCTTAATTGCCTCATAACTAATATTTTCAGAAACAACTTTCTTTATTGGTGACAACTTCTCTACACCATACTCTTCAGCAGCTGCTCTTATCTCTTTTTCCTGTTCTTCAGTAACTATGGAACTAAAATTAACTTTGAGGTCTACATCTCCATTTTCTCTGATATATTTTTCAATATGAGACAGAATAGTACTTTCAGTAAGCTGCCTCTCCTTGGCAACGTCTTCTACAGACATACCTTTTTTTATCAAATCGATGGTTACCTCGTGTGTTTTAATCTTATCACTCTTCCCTTTATTAGGATCATCAAATTCAGTAACTTTACTTGTAACTTTAATATCATTTTCTGTTACATAATGTTGTATTAATTCAATGAATTTTTGCCCGTATCTTTCTAATTTTACTTCACCAACACCGGAAACATTTAATATGCTTACTTGATCTACAGGATATTTTACGCTCATATCCCTTAGCGTATTATCGGAAAACACTAAATATGGAGGTACTCCCTCTTCTTGAGCTATACTTCTTCTTAAATTTCTAAGTAATTCAAATAACTCATTATCAGATGAAATTTTATTTACTCGTTTCATTTCCTTAAACTCAACTTTTACTTGTCCTTTAAGTACTTTTACTGAATTCTCATTCAAAATTACAGTTGGATATTCTCCTTCTTTTAATCCTATAAACCCATGTGAAATTAGCATATTGATAAAATTAGAGAGATTTTCTTTCGAATATTCTTTCATAATTCCATAGGTTGATAATTCATTAAAGCCATACTTTAATATCTTTTTTTGCGCTGAACCTCTTAGCACATCCACTATAGTATTTACTCCAAAATCACGTTTCATCCTATAAATACACGAAAGTACTTTCTGTGCATCAATGGTCCTGTCAACAATCTCACCTTCACTTAAACAGTTGCTGCAATTGCCACAACTTTCATATTCAGTTATCTCGCCAAAATAATTAAGAATATATTTTCTATAGCAGCCATTATGATGAACGAAATCTATCATATTTTGAAGTTTCTTATATTCTCCAACTTTTCTTTCTGTTTTCTGTACACTAGTCTCTATTAAATATTTCTGAGTAATTATATCTTGAGGTGAAAAAAGCAAAATACATTCACTTTTTTCACCGTCTCTTCCAGCTCTGCCTATTTCCTGATAATAACTTTCTATATTCTTTGGCATATTATAATGTATAACAAATCTGACATTAGATTTGTCAATTCCCATACCAAAAGCATTAGTAGCTACGATTACACTGATTTTATCGTACACAAAATCTTCCTGGTTTTTCATTCTCTCGCCGTCTGAAAGACCAGCATGATATCTAGCAGCAGCTACACCTGCTTCTACCAGCTTTTCATATATACGATCAGTATCTTTTCTTGTAGCAGCATATATTATGCCTGATTGATCAGAATTTTCCTTTACATAATTAATTATGTAGTTTAACCTATTTTCTATTTTTAACACATTAATTTTAATATTTTCTCTATCAAAACCAGATATAAAAACTTTAGGAGTTCTTAATCCTATAAGGTTTATTATATCCAGTCTTACCTTGTCAGTAGCCGTAGCTGTAAAAGCATTCACATATGGTCTATGCTTCAACTTATTTATAAATTTTCCTATATACCTATAACTAGTCCTAAAATCATGTCCCCATTGTGACACACAATGAGCCTCATCTACAGCTACTTGACTTATGTCAAGCTCGCTCATCACAGCACAAAAGCTTTCTGACTCTAGTCTTTCAGGTGCCAAGTACAATATCTTTATTTCACCAGCTGTCAGTCTTTCCATCACAGCTGTCATTTCTCTATTATTAAGTGAACTGTTTATATAATCAGCATTTATACCAAGATTTTTAATGCTGTCAACTTGATCCTTCATTAATGATATCAATGGAGAAATCACTATTGTAATACCAGGAAATATTAAAGCTGGTACTTGATAGCATATCGATTTTCCTCCACCAGTTGGCATTATTGCTACAGTGTCTATCCCAGAAAGAATACTTTCAACAACTTGTTCTTGCGCCTTTCTAAAGCTTTTATATCCAAAATAGTGCTGTAAAGTATTAATAGCTTTTTCTATCATTAAATTAAACTCCTCTTTTCATATGAAAATATATATTAAGTTTTAAATATATTAAAAAACTCATAGCAATAGTGTACAAAATATACTATGTAAAAATCAAGCTTAACGGCTTTTCATTATAAAGTTCTATCCAATTTTCCAAAACATAAACTTAATATATAAAAATATTATATCATTATATATAAGTTCTAATAAAGTTCTTACATTGTGACTTCTAAAATATCACTGCTAAGTAGGTTCGACCCTAGGATCTTTTAGGAGTCAGAATGTATTAGAACTTTAGAAACTTATATATTATTGTGAATTTAACTTCGATATAACATCAGCTGTCTCTTTAGAGGGATAATAAATCTTGTCTTTAGCCTTATTGCCTATTGCAAATACAGAAAACCCCATAAACCATTTCTGGCTGAATGTCTCAGTGTAAGCTCTAAAACACCTAGCCTGCTCATTGCCATTTTCAATTGCTGAAACCTCTGCATTCCAAGGCTCTTTAGCTGCATAATCTCTTCTCGGAAATCCTAATTCTCCAAAAAATATTGGTTTGTTATAAACATTATGAAGCTGTTTAACTTCATTAACTATATTTTGTTTCCTATTGTATATACTTGAAGCATATAAATCTTTTTTCAATTCATTTACTGAATTTGTTTTTTTACCAGACAGTTCAAAATAAGCAGCTATTGATATAAAGTCTACTTTTGCAAATATTTTATTATTAAGCTTCCGCTTAAAATTCCACTTTGAATTACTATCCCATTGTGCCGTATACCACCAATTTGTCTTATATGTTATAAGTCCATTATAGTTTTGTCTTGCATAGCTGTACACCTCCAGCCATTTACTCTCATACTTTTCCAACTTATCGAAATTTGATGCTATGCAAATGGCATTTACTTTATAAGGTACCGCTATTTTTTTTATAATTTCTCTAATAACAACATTCTTCCAATTATTAAAAAATTTATCTACGCTCTTGGGATTATATTTTGTCTCATATGCAGTGCCGTTTTCTATCCATGGATACGGCTCCAGTATTACATTAATGTTGTTTGAAGTTAATTTTTTAATTATGTTTTCAGCTTTCTTTAGACTTTCGTTGTTTAAACGCATGTCTGCTGAGTTAATATTTGCTATATCTACCCTGACGGGAACATTTACAGTATTTAATTTAAGTCTGGCAATATCATTAACAGCTTCAGCATTATTATAATCTACAGATAAATTCCCGCACTTTATTTTTGAAGAAAAATCTCTCTGCAGCAATCTGCTATCAAGTTTTATATTTTTAATATTGGAAGAAAGCTTGTTAACTTTATAATTTGAACATGCTGTAAACAAAAATAATACACATGTTAAAATAATTATATTTTTTTTACTTAACTTTATAATAATGCATGATCTCATTACTTACTCCTTCTATATCTTCTGTATGGCTTATTCTTAGCATAACTTCCATTTCTTTTATATTTTTTCATGTACATGAGCATAGAAAATATGAGCATTATAATTATAGCTCCACAAGCTATAATGAACATTTTTATACTAGTTCCACTAAAGTTTATCTTTTTTATCAGTGCCGAACTTTTAGAGCTCTTTAAAATAAAATAGTGGTTAGTCTTGTCTCCCCATCTGTTTACTAACGTCGCATTTCCTATGATTTTACTGTTATAAACAAAATCAGTAAAGTATCGAGAAACATTTGGGATGTGCTCTTGCTTTGGAGCAGTAATCACTAAAATGTTTCGCTGCTTATTAAAGGATGATGGTATAAGCTGAGCTGAAGCTAGATTTTTAGAAAAATGCATTAACAGTGTTCTCTTCTCATTAGATAGAAAATAGTCTAATTCTTTACTATATTTAAAAAACATATTTTTATTTATCAGCTTTATTATTTTATTTTCTTTCGGAGAGCCAACTAAAATTATATTGCCATTATTATTTTTTTTTGAAAAACTACTAGCCTTAATAACTGTTACTTTTCCCCTATTATCCTTTATATAACTCCCCAAAAACGCAAACATATCAGATAAAATCTTCATGTTCTGTTGTCTTTCATTATCTGCTATGACTATAGTTACATCATTAAACCTTTCATCCTTTATGAATGGCCAAGGATAATTTTCAAACACAATTGAGTTATTATCCTTCGTTGGCAAGTATATAGCTGAATCCTTCTTAATAAAAGCCCATGGAGTTTCTCCTCTATTTACAGTACATTTTAAATCTTCCATTTGCAAATTAAAAACAATTTTCAGTTCTGCATAGCTGCCTTTGAACACATTGCTTGAAACATTCAGATTTAAAGAATCATCATTTCCATCTTTCCTTTCAAGCTTCTTACTGCCTATCGGTGTATCATTTACATATACAGATACAAGTGACCTAGTAAAGTCAAGATTTTTTGAATACCTAAATTTTAAATTTATCATTGCTCCCTGTCTCACACTTTTATTATTAGGTATGCTTATTCCTATGATTGCTTCTTGTTTATTGGGTCCCTTCATATATACTCCATCGCTATAGCCTAAATCTGAAAATGTTCTTTTATTTTTTATACTAGTAGCTTTATTATTAACATTTAGTTTTCCATTTATAACATAACTATTGCTATCTACTTGTCCAAACAAATTGCTGTTTTGAAAAAATTTTGCAGCATTAATTAGTATATCATCATTTCTATTCGCTACGATGCCCATTATTTTATTATTACTATTATATGGTGAATCAGCTCTAAAAACAAAAACTCCTTTAAGTTTATCCTTTTGTTTAAATTTAGATATTACTTCATTTATCTCCCTAGGAATATCTGCTGATTTTCCAATAAATATTATGTTTTTATTCTTTCTCAATTTCTTATTAAAATCTGAATACTTCACTATATCTGTGTCTATTTTTTCATTATCTATATTTTCCCCTAGGCTGGCTGATATCAATAAAGCAGCAGCTATCTCATTTTCATCCGGATTATTGGGTAGTAAAATCACCGTATTTTGTCCAACTGCTTTTTCACTTGTTTTTACAAACGGGTAAGGATATTCAGAAATACTATCTGATGGTTTTCTTTCACTAAATTCCAAATGCAGGTAGGAGGAGCTTTTAATTAAAATCCAATTAGCATTATTTATGTTATCCTCGCATTTTTCATCTGAAATTCTTCTGTAGCTTTGTATTTCCAGTTCATTTGTTCCTTTTTTTAAATAGTGCGTATTTAGATTAAATCTAACATCATTCTCTTCTTCGTCATATTTGCTTAATTTAATCGAATGTACTGGTTTACCATTAAGATACACCGTTAGTGTAGAAAGTTTTTCGTTAATTATTTTACTTTGTGTTAGATTAAGTGACAGACTAATTTTTTTAACTTTCCAGTATTTATCTACTTTAAAATATATTCTATCCTCCCCAAACACTCCTTTAAAATTTATATTCTTGTTAAAGCTGTAATTTTTCGTAATAATACTATTGCTATAAGCATGGACTTTTTTATCAACGGCATATGTTTTCAAGCTTTTCTGAAAAAACATCATTCCAATAGATAGAAATACAATCAATATAGCCATCAAAGCTTTTTTTACTTTTATCATTCGTTTCACCTTTAAAACCTTTCTGTCTTATACCATTTTACCTCAGCACCCATTATTCCATCTCTAATATACTGAAATATACCTTTTACTGCTACTACAAGCCAAAGCTGACAATATGTAAAATACATCACAGCTACCAGCAGTACATTTCTAGAATTGCTCTCTCCTTTTTCCATACTAAGCGCAATGGATATTTGAAGTATAAATATGATATAGGCCATAAACCATAATAGAAGTGTGTTACCCGCAACTGAGAGTCTTATATCTGTAAATACACCTATAATAAAGATGATATCTGACACCAATGTAGACGATAGAAAGAAAAAATAGACAGCAGAAAAATATAATAAATCAAATCTAATGTGCTTCGATTTTTGTGAAAATAATAATTTAAAATTTTTTAGCAGTACATATACATTACCTTTAACCCATCTGCTTCTCTGCTTCATCCAAACGTTAATACTTTCAGGTTCCTGTTCCCAGGTTACTGCTAAGGGCATAAACTTGATTTTATACCCTTTCCTATATAGCCTAAAACTTATTTCTGTATCTTCTGCTATAGCTTTTGTATCCCATCCCCCTATTTCGTGAATAAGTGCTTTTCTAATTATGTAGTTCGTCCCCGGAATGGTACACAGATTAAAAAGCTGCCATCTGCCTGCTTGAACCATCCATTGAAACCCTAAAGTTTCTATATTTATAAATTTAGTCAGTAGATTTCTATTTTTATTTCTTGTTCTGAACTTACCAATTACAGCTCCTAAATTATCATCCTTGCAAATAGTATTTACAAGAATTCTTAATGCAGCCTTCTCTGGTGTATTGTCTGCATCATAAACAACAATAAATTCACCATTGCTATTTTGAAAGCCTATATTTAATGCATTTGATTTTCCCTTGCCCCCATTTTCTTCTGTGGTATTTATTATTATAATATTGGAATCACTGTATTCTCTTTGTATGTTTTCAAGTATTTCTTTTGTGTTATCCGACGAATTATCATTTATAACAATAAGTTCCATCCGTTCCTTTGGGTAACTCATATTTAATATAGATGTAATTGTTTTTCCTATTACCTTTTCTTCATTATGAGCTGGAACAAGAATGGATACCATAGGGTAATTATCCAATCTGTCGACATCAGTGAACTTAATCGTCTTAAAATAGTAAATATAACCACCTATAGTCAATAATATATTAGTGAAAAGCATAATCCATATAGATGTTATTGAAAACAAAAATAGATAATCGATTGCCTGTAAATGTTCAGCCACGTCATCACCTCATATGTTTTTTTCTATCTATCCTTTTTCCAAGAGTAAATGCCATAACAAACATGAATATAAAAATAGCTACTAATGAAATCACAAAAGTTAAACTTTCTTTTATCCTTGCATTAAAGTTTGAAAGTTTTTTTTCTGTATCAGGTAGTTTATTCTCATAAGCATGCTTTGTTATAGCCTCATCTTTCTTTAATCCATTTATTAACAAATCACCTTGATAAGCTTTAATAGATAAGCCATCAAATTTAATCCGGCCATTAACTTGCCTTAAATCAAGAAAGTTGTAATCATCTTTAATATATTTATTTATAGACGCTTTGAATTCATTAAAGCTTTTTTCTTCAGTTACTTGTAAAACAACTTTATCTTCTTCACTGATAGCTTTGTAGCTGTCAATGGAATTAATATATTTCCCACGCCAAAGATATTTTTCCACTGCCTGCTTGAAACATTTCCCGGAACTGCCATTACTAATAAATGTAGAAAAATGTTTATATACATTAAACATGCTATCATCGAAAAGAACGTCTTGAGAAGCTGAAAATGCCACAGGATATATTTTATTTGCAGCATATACTTTTATCGATGTTTCAATTAATTTTTCTGGAACCATTCTTTCAGAATTACTATCTGGTGCATTTCCTGATATTTCCTGACTCCATTCATCACGTATGTTCCAGCCAACTAAATTTCCAATAACAGTTGTAGCATTTCCTTTTTCTTGCTCATCTACTATAAGTTTAATGAATCTATTCATTTGTTTCGTATCATAATTCGTAAATATAGGTGTTAGTTGAATAATATATGGCATACCTTTGTAATCAAGCCATTTCATTTTTAACCTTAGTTTATCTAAGTCGCAAAGCGGGCTCACATCATTTAATTGCAGATAAACTCCCCTATCATCCACTATATCCTGCTTTTTTAAAATTCTCGCCAAAATGTCTTTAGCCAGCAAATAGCTATTAGGCTCAATGCTGTAAAATGAAATTATCCATAACTTTCCACTATTAATCGCATAAGGATAATCAATACCATTTTCAGAAAAAGAACCATAGCTCATATATTTTGCCTGCTTACCTCTGACTATTTTGGTTATGTTGCTTTCGTTTTGAATAAATAAACTTCTAGTTTTATCTTCTCCATAAAACTTATATTTTATTTCTCCTATATCTGCAGTGGTGCCTTCAATAGTTATTCCTTTAAACAGAGCCAGCTGACTATATTTCTCTGCACCAGCTCCGACAAATATTATATTACCGTTGTATTTTTCAAGATCTTTAGCTAATTCCTGATTTTGCTGAGCTTGAGGACTGTTTATAAATATTACAACATAATCTGAGTCTTTTAAAAATTCATGCTTATAATTATTAATCTCTATATTTCGTAATAAAGAACAATTAGTTCTAATTAAAGCATATAGATTTGAAAGTTCTTTCGTTACATTATCCCTATCACCTTCTACGTCATAAAGCATAAGTACATTATTATGACTAACATTGGGGTAAGCTAAAACATTAATGAAATCTAAGTAGATAAAAAGAAAGGTTAATAACACACTCATTGTCAATGTGCTGGTTTGCCTATAAAATTTCCTATACATCATATTCCATGTCCTTCTCGGCCGCTTTCCTTAATGCCATTGCGCTACTTACTTCTTCATCATCATATTGAGCTATTCCTATTTTTAATTCAATCTTTATATTTATGACTTTATTAGAGTTTCTAAGGTTAAAATTTTTAGAGCTTTCCCTTATTCTGGACTTGACTATCTGTGCACCTTTTATATCAGTGAATAATAAAATTGCAAATGTTTTCCCGTCTTCTAATACATAACTGCAATCTTCTATTCTTGTACTTTCTACAAGTTTATGTCCAACTTCTCTTAATACTTCCTCTATTCCCTCATTTCCTGCTATATTTTTAATATCTTCAAAATACATCAATTTTACTAACAATAGCGTCAGTGGAAGTTTAGTTCGTTTTGATAAGTTTATATATTGATTCAGTACTGTAAAAAAAACTTGCACATTACCTAGTCCAGTTTTAGGATCTACAGTTACATAGCTAGAATAGTCTTTCTTCAGCTTTTCATTTTCATACTGAATACTCCTTATATAAGCACCTACCAATGCTGATAGGATTGTAAGCAGCGGTAATAGCATCAGCCACACATATACATGGTAATCTATAACTTTACCTTGAATGACATTCTGATATAGAACATAGCTTCCATAAAAAAATATAGAAATAACAGAAGCTGAAAGTCCAACAATTATTCCGGAAAAATAGGCTAGTAGAATTAGAGCAAACGTCAAACTAAGCATCAATAGATTTTCGAAATAATATTGTTTTGAAAACATGCTGAAAATATTTATTGCAATATACATTACCAATACCATCACTATGGCTAAAATATCTATTCTCCTAGATTCCAATGCAAGCACCTACCTTTTTTTCAATATAAATCTCTGGTATATATAGCTAAAAATGAAAATTACCTGACTAATGAGCATACAATCAAAGCACACATTAAAAAGAAATAAGTGTTTTGAAATGTCTGCATCTCCAGCTCCTAAAAATGATATTCCGAATTGCATTATTCCAATAACTCCCACTATGGCCAATATCTCAATTATCATTTTTAATCTTAAATCTTTTTTAATAAAACCCTCTATATACGCTTTCATAAGCATTCCATAAAAGGAAGCATAGAAAAACAAGATAAATTTAAAATTTCTTGGGAATAATCTGCATTTAATGCTGCTCCATGCTGTAAAAAAATAAGTTTTGCCACCATACTTATTACCGTAAGCTTTCTCATAATTTCCGATTGCATCAGGTCTTATAATAAAACTGTTTTTAGCTGCCATATTCAATTTTCCACTCAATTTGTCTATGTGAGTAAGATAATATTTTATAATCGAAAAGTAACTTAAATTTTTATAAAACTCTTCGTTCATTCTTTTAGATTCAGGGTTCTCTATGAAGTATTTATCATAGTATGTAGTTCCATTAAGAATAGTAAATTTTTTATTTAATCCAAGAGCTTCAGTATCTTTTTCTTGATCAGAGGACTCTGACAATATTCCTCTTGTATAAGCATGATACTTGTTAATATGTGATATATTTTGAGTAATTAATGCATAAGTGCATATTGACGCTACAACTATGACTGCCGTACCTGCTGCAACAATTAATTTCCACAGTTTGCTTTTTCTTAAAGTTAAAATTCTTGTGTTTAGAATAAGCAATAATATTATTGTTGGTGTATTTTGCTGCTTAGCCGTAATAAATATTGTACTGACAATAGTGTAAAAAATAAACAGTTTCAGCCTCGGACTGTTTTCATCACTAATTTTAAAAACGATGCCTAACATCAAGAAGAAAAATACATATGAAGCAGGCTCTCCATAAAATGAATTAAAATACGCTAAATAGCCAATGTCTCCAAATATGAATATAGTCAATGAAACCATTACAAGTAAAACTGGCTTTTTTACAATCTTTGAAAAAAAGTTCATAATCATAAAAAAAGCTAATATAAAAAAGCTGAAATACAATATAGCAAGTACCCTCAAATCAAAAATTTTTCCACTGATAAATATTTTATTAATAAATAGTGCTATTTTTATTAATATAAAAAGTGAAGATATAAATACATCGTTGGATTCATACAAATATTGCCTTATTCCATATAATCTATTAAAATATCCAAAATGTCTATCTTTATAGTTATCTGATAAATAATACAATCCTGCATTATTTATTTCTCTAAAAAAATCGCCGTTATCTGCCATACCTATTAATGGTTTTATAAAAAGTACTCTTAATGCTATAAAAGATAAAATAATACAACTAATAATGACTATAGTTCTTTCGCTAATATTTATTTTTTTATTCATAAATGCTTCCCCGTATTTAATCAAAAAATAACAACCAGTATTTAACTGGTTGTTGGTCGGTTGCACTACTAACTCCAGATTTTCATAGTGCCCAATAATGAAAATCCTTCATAATTTCCAACTATATTAAATAAATTTGAAAATATATGTTTAAAATGTACATCATACCATGTAATTATACAATATATTTCAATTTAAAACAATATTTATTCAAATTTAAATAAATGTCGGCTACTAAATTCTGCTATTTTTATGCAGTTTTAAAGCACTTTTCTTCAAGCATTCACCTGTAGGGGTAGCTGCTAACCCGCCCATTGCTGTTTCTTTCAAACTACACGACATCTCTTTTCCAACTTTATTCATAGCCGAAACCGCATCATCAAATGGAATTTTACTTTTAACACCACTCATAACTAAATCAGCTGTAGTGAGGCTAAGTACTGTACCTGCTATATTCCTTTTTGCACAAGGTATCTCTACTAGACCAGCTATAGGATCACATACTAAACCCAAAACATTTTTTATTACTATCGAGGCTGCATCCAATGCCATTCCGACACTGCCTCCCATCATTTCGACAACTGCAGCTGCTGCCATAGCTGCTGCTGACCCGCATTCTGCTTGGCATCCTCCTTCAGCACCAGATATACTAGCATTTTGTGCTATTAATATCCCTACACCTGAAGCTGTAAATAATGCTTGAACTAAGCTTTCATCAGATTTATTTAACTTCTCTCCGGCAGATATAATTGCAGCAGGAAGTATGCCGCAGGAACCAGCTGTAGGTGCTGCAACAATTTTACCCATTGCTGCATTTACTTCACTGCAGGATAACGCTCTCGCCATAGCTTTAGTAATAAAATCACCGCAAAGTGATAGTCCGCTCTTAGAATAATCCGATATTTTTACTGCATCTCCGCCAATAAGGCCGCTGACAGATATAACTTCATTCTCCATTCCATGATTAGATGATATTTTCATAATCTCAAGATTTTTTTTCATTTGCTCAAATATAGTTTTTTCATCATAACCTCTCTTCATTTCACTTTCAACTGTATACTGCCATATCTTTATATTTCTGCTTTCACATATAGCTTTTAATTCTTGTCCTGAACTAACAAACAATTCTAAGCTCCTTTCTTCGTAGAATTAATAACTCTAATACTTTCTACATTTCCTGTTTTATGTATTTTTTCAACAGCCCATTCTGGCACAAGAGTGTCCGTCTCAAATACCATAATAGCAATTTCTCCTTTTGCTTTCCTAAGCACTTTGAGAAAAGCAATATTAACATTAGCTTCTGAGATTATAGCACTTATCTTTGATATCATGCCTGGGATATCTCGATGTTTTATTATAAGAGTAGGATACTCTCCATTAAATTCTACCTTTTCTCCATCTACTTCACTTATCTGAATGCTTCCTCCACCAATAGATGATCCCATAACTTCAACGGTCTTTCCTGTTGCTGTCGTCATTATTACTTTTACAGTATTAGGATGAACATCACCCAAATCGCTTTTAGTAAATACTACCTCAATTCCTATCTCTTTTGCTATAGTAAGTGCATCTTTAAGTCTCTCATCCCATGGATCAAATCCCAATATTCCAGCAGTAAGAGCTCTGTCTGTTCCATGCCCTATATAGGTACTGCTAAATGAACCATGCAATAGAAATTCTACCTTTTTAATTGGCTCACCAGCCACTGCGGCGGCTACTTTACCAAGTCTCGCAGCTCCTGCCGTATGAGAACTTGATGGACCAATCATAATAGGTCCTATTATATCAAACACACCATATTCTTTCATAAAGATATCTCCTAGTTCTATAGTTATACTCTTAAGCACAGTACTTCACAGCTTAACTTATTTAAGTAATATCCTTGAAACATTTGATATGTTACAGATATAAGTTAAGCATATAAGTGCTTGCTTATTCTTAGTTTCATAATTCTAATCTACTTTTATACTTAACCTATTATATATATTGAAAAAACTTTTTCAAGTATAAATTTACAAATATAATGAAATGTTGTGGCACTACGGAGATTAATCCGTTCATTAAGCACTTGTAACACAAATTTTATTCAAAATTCCTAAAAAGAATAAATAAGGAACGTACACAGATTTGTTTACGCAAATCTACGCACGCTCCCTAATTTCATACAAAATAAATGTTGTAATTCTATAAGTTTAGTAAGCAGTAATTTCAATAGTCATAAATATCTCTTTCATCAACTCTTCTACAGTTCTTTTTTTTGTTTATTTTTGACTTTTTTTCTCTAGTATGAATAATTTGTTTTTCTTTTTTTAGTGCAAATTCTGTTTCTTTTTTTAGCTTAATATAATTGTTCCACCTAGCTTTAGAAATAATGCCTAGCTCCAAGGCTTCTTGCACAGCACACCCCGGTTCATTATTATGAGTACAATTAGTGAATTTACACTTACTAGCTAGACTTTCTACATCATAAAATGTATTGTCAATTCCACCTTCAGACGTCCACATTCCAAGTTCTCTCATTCCCGGTGTATCTATTACCATGGTTCCATTATTCATCATTATGAGTTGTCTATGTGTTGTAGTATGTCTGCCTTTACTGTCATCTTCACGTATTTCGCTTACTTTCATTATCTCTTCACCAGCTACTGCATTTACTAACGAGGATTTTCCAACCCCCGATGATCCAAGAAATACTACAGTAGTTTTAGGTTTTATATATTGTTTTAATTCCTCTATCCCTTCACCAGTATGTGAACTAACAGCAATTATAGGTACATCTAAAATAGTATGTCTTAAAGAATCCCTAACTGCAGCTACATCTTCACACAGATCAGCTTTGGTTAACACAATAATGGGAATTCCTCCGCTTTCCCAAGCCATAGTTAGATACCGATCAATCCTTTTAGCATTCAAGTCATAATTTAGCGAAGTCATAATAAACACATAGTCAAAATTTGATGCTAATATCTGCTCTATTCCATTAAACGAGTCTATTCTAGAAAACTTGCTTTTCCTTTTTAACACTTCATAAATTACGTCACTACCTGATGGATTATAATTTACTAATACAAAATCCCCTATTACAGGATAATCAGCATAAGCTGCTTCATTATAAAACTTACTTCCCTTAAGCAGAGCTGTTCGCTCTCCAAATTTAGTCATAATCTTATACTGCTCTCTATGAGCCTCAATAATTCTAGCTGCCATAAGCTTTTCACTAGAGCTGCCCATGCTGTTGACTTGTTTTTTATAAAACTCATTATAACCATAACTCTCCATATTATTAATCATTTTATTCCTCCTCAAAATTTTATACTGCAAAATTTATCAGAAGCCTAAATACAACATTGATTAATTTTTCGAGAATATTGTCCTACTAACTGTTATAAGAAAAAATATAACATTACAATCTATAAGTAATTTTTTGCGCAAAAAAGCATGACCTATCAAAGTCATGCTTTTAATTCACAATTAACAAATATGAATGTAATTTTATATACAGCATACAGTACTGAAAGGCAATATTCACGCAAAATCACGGTTCAATTACTTAACCGCTTCTTGCTTATATTCTGTTTTAGACTTCTTTCACCTCAATATAATCTGTCATAAAACATCTCTCCTTTCAAATACATCTTAACAAGATCATACCAAAAACATGATAATATGTCAATTACTATCCTATTAGTGTAATGCTCTTTATATATAGTCAAGCTTATAGGATAAAGCAGCTGCAGCATAGCTAATTTTCTGTTTACTAAATACTTATAATATTCGTTTGCACACTATATATCTATCCTTATTGCCATACATTTTCTTTTCTTTTTTAATACTGTAACCTAATTTAATAACATTACTTAAACTATATTTATTCATTGGGGATACTGTAGCACATATATATTTAAATCCTAAATTTTTCGCCTTACTTTCTATTAATTTTCCTATTTGTTCCTGAAGATTATTTCCCCTAAATTCTGGTGAAACAGCAACTGTATCATAATGAATAACTTTTAATAATTCATCGCCTGATATACCTATTTCTAATCCAAGATTGCACTTGTCACTGCCTGGAATTACAACTATAAAGTAAGCCGCTAACACTTTCTTTAAAAATACTCCGTAAATGTATTCCTTATACTGTCTCCCCTCTGTTGAAGCTGATTCGTCTGCTGCTTCAAATATTTCCTTGCTTCCAATGCTCGCTAATATTATCTGCTGAAGATTTTTTATTTCTTCAAAGCTGCATAGTTTGATTTCAACTTTTTCATTATTTATATAAATATTTTCAATTACCATTTTTATCATAACCACCTTATTAAATATATTCATAAATAAATTATATAACAATAAATATCACTTATATACATATATATTATTATTTTTATAGGATTAATAATAAAAATGTATTGACATTAACATATACTTATTATAAAATAAGTATCAATAACTGAATAATAATTTACTCTTATCAAGAGTGGTGGAGGGACTGGCCCTATGAAACCCGGCAACCGGTATTCTCATGTGAATACAGCGGTGCCAATTCCTACAATGTAGACGTTGATAGATGAGAGAGGTCGCTTTGTTTTCATACCCTCTTTCATTTGAAAGAGGGTTTTTTTATTTGTCATCTATCGGTCTTACTTTATATAACAAAGGGGGCATTTGCTTAATTTCGTAAAACCTACTAAACAGATATAAAAAATAATATTTTAGGAGAGATTAGAATGAGTGAAAGAAAATTAAGTTTTGAAACATTACAAGTTCATGCAGGACAGGAGCCTGATCCTACTACAGGTTCAAGAGCAGTACCTATATATCAGACTTCTTCTTATGTATTTAAAAACGCTGATCATGCTGCCAATTTGTTTCAATTAAAAGAGCCAGGCAATGTATATTCAAGAATTATGAATCCAACTACAGATGTTTTTGAAAAAAGAGTTGCTGAACTTGAAGACGGCGTAGCAGGACTAGCTACTTCTTCTGGGTTAGCTGCTATAACATATGCTATATTAAATGTAGCTAATTCAGGAGATGATATAGTTGCAGCTGCTACACTATACGGTGGTACCTACGAGCTGTTTGGTGTTACACTTAAAAAATTAGGTATCAATGTAATATTCGTAGATCCTGATGATCCTGAAAATTTCAGAAAAGCTATTACTCCAAAAACAAAAGCCATATATGGTGAAACTATAGGAAATCCTAGAATAAATGTACTTGATATAGAAGCTGTAGCAAAAATAGCTCATGAAAATAAAATACCTCTTATAATTGACAATACCTTCGGTACACCTTACCTAGTTAGACCGATTGAGTTTGGGGCTGATGTAGTTGTACATTCCGCAACAAAATTTATAGGCGGGCACGGAACTTCAATAGGTGGAATAATTGTAGATGGAGGTAAATTTGATTGGGCAGGAAGTGGAAAATTCCCTGATTTCACAACTCCGGACAAGAGCTACAATGGACTAGTATATGCTGATTTAGGAGCACCAGCTTTTGCATTAAAAGCAAGAGTACAGCTTCTTAGAAATACAGGAGCTACATTAAGTCCTCAAAATGCTTTTTATTTTCTACAAGGTCTTGAATCTCTATCCTTAAGAGTAGAAAGACACGTAGCTAACACAAGAAAAATCGTTGACTTCTTAAGCACGCATCCAAAAGTTGCATGGGTAAACTATCCAGAACTAGAGAACAGTCCTTATAAGGATTTAGCAAAAAAATATTTACCAAAAGGTGCTGGCTCAATATTTACTTTTGGCATAAAAGGCGGCTTAGAAGCAGGAAAAAGATTTATAAATAGTGTAGAAATCTTCTCACTTCTTGCCAATGTTGCCGATGCAAAATCACTAGTAATACATCCAGCAAGTACAACACATGCAGAGTTGACTCCAGAGGAGCAGGTAGCTGCCGGCGTTACACCAGATCTTATTAGGCTTTCAATTGGTGTTGAAGGCGTTGATGACTTAATATATGATCTAAATCAAGCTTTGGCAAAAGCATAATATATTTGTTTCACAATAATATGATTTAAATAACAATCAGAAATAGAAAATAATTAAAGATTCTAATTCAAAGGTATCGTATATAATCAATATTTATGGCGAATAAAGAGCTGATAGATAACATCTGTCAGCTCTTTGTTTTTCACTTTATCATTTTCTTATTTAATAGATTCCCTAGTAGCTTTCCATCTCGCATTGAAATTATTCATAATAGTGCTAAAGCTCGCTTTTCCAGTAAGTGCAGCATTAATTATTTTAGTTTCAGCTTCTCCTGTGTTTAAGCCAATACCAGATTTTTTCTCTATATCATCCCATAATGTTTCTTTTCCAACAGGAGCAGGCATCTGTTCTAGAAATTCAACATCCGCGTCTTTAAATACCTGAAAAAACTTAGGTAGCTTTTTTCCTTTAACAGTAGATATACTGTAGTTTTGTTCACTATATTTAGAGTCATTTACAAACCAATAAAGCCAAGCTTTTGCAGCTTTTTTATTTTTACTATTTTTATTTATTGCAATATAATTGTCTCCAGTAATCTCAGTATATTGTTTTCCGCCAGGTGCAGCCGGAAATGGCATATATGTAATTGATTCAACATCCTCAGTTAGTGCCTTAACCTGCCGCATCAATGAAGAACCTACAACCATAGAACCTATCTTTCCATCTGCTATCAATTGTTTTGATTTCTCCCAATCTGTTGATGTCATGTCCTTTTCCACTAACTTTTGCCTAACTGCCTCATATAATATATTATAAACTTCATAAAACGGCTTTCCTTTTGAAAAAGGTGTATTCTCTTCTATCATCTCATTTTTCCAATTTCTTTCTCCTGTTATAGCTATACAATTTTTTTTCCACTCAGTTAACAAAGATTTAGATGCAAAATTAGTATATAGAGGTGTTGCTTTGCCTTTCTTCTTTATCTTTCTTAGATCATTCAAAAATTCATCGGTACTTATAGGATATGTGGTTACACCAGCATCTTCCCAAACATTTTTATTAATAAGTATCCCTCGTATATTGGCCACGGCAGGAATGCCATAACATTTACCATTATAAGACGCATCATAAAGGAATCTGTATTTTTTTCCGACATCGACTTGATTACCCAATGACTGAAAAAAAGCAGGTAACTGCTCCTTGCCTATATTAGGTATCAATAGTACATCTCCATAGTCTTTAGCATTTAATCGAATTTTCATCGCTGTATCATAATCAGAAACACCCTCAAATTCCACTTTTACTTTAGGATATTTCTTATTAAACTCTGGTAAATATTTTTTTTTAAACTCAGAATCACCTATGTCTACACGTTGAGTTATAACCGTTATTTTTCCTTGTACTTTCTCGTTTTTTTTCTTTGGAACGATAGAATTCTTACAGCCACTTAGAACAGTTAGCATCGCAATCCAACTGATGATCCCTATTACTAACCTTTTATTCTTCAGTATCATCATCTTCATCATATTCATCCCAAATATCCATAAATCCAGTATATGTTTGTATATTATTAGAAGTAGATAGCTTTTGTTGAATCGTCAATTTAGATATAGTCTTTCTCAGTATTACAATACCTAGAGCAAGTAATCCTAGCAGCAGTGTGTAAATTAAATATATCATTTCACTACACTCCCTTTATTGTTTATGTCTTTATATTATCAGACAATTATATTATTTATATTAAGTATGTGTAAAATTTAGGTTTATTATTCAGATATTTATATATCCTTGATTATTAGATTTTTACCCTGTTTTCTGATATAATTACTATGTTATATGAATTTAAGGAGGTTATTAATATGGAGAAAATAGCTAGTTTTACTATCAATCATTTAAAATTAAAACCAGGTATCTACGTATCAAGAAAAGATTCCGTAGGTGACAATATTATTACAACTTTTGATCTTAGAATAACTACTCCAAATCTGGAGCCAGTATTGAATACTGCTGAAATGCATGCAATAGAACATTTAGGTGCAACTTTTCTTAGAAATCACAAAACATATTCGTCCAAAACTATTTATTTTGGGCCAATGGGATGCAGAACAGGCTTTTATCTTCTCTTATCAGGAGATTACAAATCAAAAGATATAGCTGATCTTGTAATTGAAATGTTCAGATTTATCTCCGAATATGAAGGAGACATACCAGGTGCTTCAGCTAAAGACTGTGGAAATTATCTTGATATGAATCTTCCTATGGCAAAATATGTAGCTAAAAAGTATTTAAATGAAGTACTTCTTAAACTCGATGAAAGTACATTAAATTATCCAGAATAAAAAATGGTTACACCTTATGTCGGCTAATTCCGCTGCGTTAAGCAATTTCACCGCATCTTTTAGTCAAATTTCCTAATGGCTCATAACTCGGCTGCGCCTCAAACAATTCGCCATCTTAACGGAAATTTGCCTAAAAGACACGGATAATTGCTAAACTCACTCCAAATGCCTCCGTCGGATGTAACCATTTTTAATGCCCTAACTCTTAATATTAACAAAATACTTTTATTTTATTAATTCTATTACCTTTCTATCTTAATTCACTAACTTCAAAATATATTACTGTCTCTTTTTAACTTCTTCGTAAACACGCTGTACCGTTTTTTTATTTAGCAATCACCTTTTCTCCTATTTAGTGGTGTATCTTAATATTAATTTAGAGTTATCCACAATTGGCAAAATACATAATTTCCTAAAGAGTAAACTAAGGAGTGAGTGACCTCCGTCGGCTAGAAAATGCCTTCTATGGTCACTCACCCCTTCAGCCGACTCTATGCATTTACAAAATACTTTTTTATTGAGCCAATTTGGCAGCTTCTAATACCTCTTCATAGTTAGGATAGTCAGTTATTTCCGTAAGATAGTTTGCATATACAATCTTATTATCGCTTCCAACTACAAATGCCGTTCTAGCCAAAAGACCTAACTCCTTTACATATGTTCCTGTAGCATTTCCGAATTCTCTGTCTTTATAATCTGAAAGAGTTACAACATTCTTAATTCCTTCACTTCCACACCATCTGCTTTGAGCAAATGGAAGATCCATAGATATAGTATAAACAGTGACTCCTGATATTTCACTAGCTTTCTTATTAAATGTTTTTACTTCAAGATCACAAACAGGAGTATCAACAGATGGTACAGTTAAAAATATTCTTACTCCCTTCGTATCACCCAATGTAACCTGTTCCATAGAGTTATTTGTTACAGTGAATTCTGGGAACTGATCTCCTACCTTTAATTGTTTTCCTACTAATGTAACTTTATTTCCTTGAAATTTTACTTCCATAATTATCAGTCTATCTATGTTTATAAATATTGATAGACTATTTCGCCTCCTTATTAATATTTATTAATATTTTTCCTATTTTTATTTTATATCTGTAAATTATTATAATAATATAAGATAAATCAAAGGAAGGAAGAAATACAAAATGT
>NZ_MZGV01000059.1 GCF_002029235.1 Clostridium oryzae | reverse complement strand
CCATATTGAAGAGAAGCCTTTAACTCTCTTTATAATTAAGATCACACTTAATAATCTACGAAGAAAAATTAAAGATACAACTTCATCAAATAACGTCTGTAAAATTAACGTGTAGAAATTTTAGAGACGGTACTTTAAAACTAGCAATCTATATAATTTACAGAGCCCGCAGGGAGCGTTCACCAAGCGGTCAACGCTCCTATTGCTGGTTCGCAATATACTTATAAGCATTACAGAAAGACAATCAATTTCCAGAAAATCTTATGACACCTCAGTTCCTTCAGAATAGGAATTTTCAGCAGAGGATTTTGATTTTTTCTTCGTATCACTGAAAAAGGCAAACAGGATTCCAGGCAGCAGAATTAATGAGGCACATTTAAATGTAAAGCTAAAGGCATGTACTGTGTAGGTTTTAAACGTATCTTGAATCAGTGGATATAATTTTTTAGTTTCTTTCCTTTGCACAGCAAAATTATGTTTTATTTCAGCTTTTGCTCTGATAGGAGCAGCTTTTAAAGTTGCTTTTTCTTTTACAGCTATAGTTTTTAATATTGAAGAAACATCGCTGAATTTACTGCCATTACCTTGTTTTAGTGAATTAATCATACCAGTTTTAGCTTCATTGTTAAAAACAGTATCGGCTTTAACAATTTTTACCGCTGCTCGTTTTGCATCAACCATTTGAACTTTTATATTTGATGTAAATATGCTTAAAAACACTGCAACTCCTAGAAATGTCCCTAAGGTTCTTGTCATATTATTTATACCTGAGCTTATGCCTATCTTTGTAGGAGGCACATTTTTCACCATGGAATTCATAAGAGTAGACATGCTTAATCCCATACCGGAACCAGCTACAACTAGTCTAAGTATAATTCCTAACGTGGTAGAATTCTGAGTAAGTGTACTATATAGTAAACAAGAAAGAGCTAAGAGGCACAAACCCATGGAACTTATCCATCTTGATGAAATTCTCTTAGATAAAGCAGCAGAGAGCATTGAAAAAAACATAGAGCTTACAGACATTGAGGAAACTACAAGCCCTGCGCTCAATTGAGTTAATCCTTTCACCTGTATTAGGAAAAATGAAAGAAAGTAAGAACCTGACATCATTCCAAGACCTAACAGAAATAGTGCTATGGCGCCGCTTGAGAATGGAACTATTTTAAACAAACTTAGCGGTATCATTGGCTTCTTTGATTTTAGCTCTATTATTATAAATAATAGGACTGCAATTGCTGACAGAATAAACAAAGTTATAATAAATGGAGATGTCCAGCCTTTATCATTTCCTTTTATTAATGCAAATATTAATGAAAACATGGCGGTAGATATTGATAATATTCCTGCAACATCTATGTTTTTATCCGCAGTTGGGTCATAGGATTCCTTTATAAAGTATTTTGTCATCAGTACACATAAAATTCCAATGGGAATATTAATAAAAAATATTGCCCTCCAGCTGAAAAATTGAGTTAGTATTCCTCCAAGAGATGGCCCACTGGCAGCTGCAAGGCCTGCGAAGGCTCCCCATAAAGCCATTATAGGACCACGCTTTTCGGGAGGAAATATTTCAGCAGATAATGGAACAGTAACCGGAACTACGAAGGCAGCGGATAAACCTTGAAGTGCTCTGAAGGTAACGAGCATTCCAACGGAGTTTGAAAGCCCTGAGAAAATTGAGCAAATAGTGAAAAGTAATACACCAAATATAAATAGTTTTTTTCTTCCAAATTGATCTGCAAGTCTTGAAGCGGTTATTATCATGGATGCGAATACAAGGTTATATACATTTACTACCCAGGATATATGCGTCATAGTACTGTTAAAATAATCAGTGATTTTTGGAAGCGTAATATTTACGATAGTGGTATCCAGCAAGGCCATAAAGAATCCAAGAATTACGGCTACAAATGAAATAATTCTGTGTTTGTTGTTCATAATATCATTCTCCTCTTATAAAATATACTAATATATTATAAACTACTATATTATATAGCAGTTACTTAAAAAATATAGAAAGCTAGCACTTTCTATATTTTTATGTTATAAATTAGGAATCATAATGCTGTTTAAGCTTTTCAGACCACTTATCCAGCAGCGAATATAAATCTTTATATAAATCTAATAAAAGAAAAGCGCTGTCTGGTTTATGAGGGTTCTCATGCTGCTTTTTATATGAAGTATCCATCATTTGGTGCTTATGAGCAATGGTGCTTTTAAAATTCATTAGATATTCAGCTCTTTTTTCTTTAGGGAGATTATCAATATTTGATATAAATGCATTAAAATCAAAATATATATTTCCTACATGAGTGGAACTGTATTCCATTAACTGATAAAAATAAACTAATCCTTTTTCATTTAAAGAATAAATAGTTTTTTCGGGCATTTCACCTTCTTTTACTATTTTAGAATTTAAGTAGCCGCCATCACTCAATTTAACTATGTTTTTGTAAATAGCTGGGTTGCTTATCTTCAGCCAGTAATGAAGATTCCAGGTTTCAAATTCTTTCACCATTTCGTAGGCACTTTTGGGGCCATGCTGCAAATAACCGAGAATTATTAAATCTATGTAAGACATTCTACTACCACCTTTTGAGCTAAATGAGTATTTCGGCAATAATTTTATCAAAAATATTTAATGTTCATACTACTATACAGTATAGTAGTATAATGCATTAATGTCAACACAAAATACATAATTAATGAATAGAATAGACATCATGGTACCATAACATTTTTCTAGATTATTTTTGTTGGCGGAACACCATAGTGTTTCTTAAAGGCGATAGAAAACCTAAACTAGCTTATTGGATCGTTAGAGATATATTTAGAAATCGGTAAAAATCATATAAATTGCGAAAGTTCTAATATATTATGACTTCTAAAAGATCCAATGGTCGGAACTATTTAGCAGTGATATTTTAGAAGACATAATATAAGAACTTTATCGCATTTTATATAGAATACATCTTGAAATTTCTCATATATTGATTATGTAGAAATTTTAGGATGTGTTTTTATGAGCATAATAAGCAGAATGTTGTATGGAAGCACTATATTTGGTGGAGCTGTAGTAAAAAGAAAGCTGGATAGGTATACTCGTAACTGTCGTATAATAAATGAGAAGGTTTTGTTTAAGATACTAAGAGAAAACAGCAAGAGTGAAATTGGATTAAAACATGACTTTAAGAGTATAAAGACAGTGGAAGAATATAAAAGGAGACTCCCAATTACAGAATATAAGGACTATGAAGATTATATAAAGCGAATGGCAATGGGTGAAAAGAACATCTTAATTAGTGAAGATGTCGCATATTTTGGACATACATCAGGAACTACTGGAAAACAAAAATTGATACCAGTCACCAAAAGTAATCGAAGGCGCAATTCAAAATATATGGCTTTGCTGCTTAATAAGTTCTGTTATGATAATTTTAAGAAAGATTGGAATTATGGAAGAGGTCTGATGATTGCAGACATTGTAACTACAACCTATAGTAAAGGGGGAATACCTATATGTTCAGCAACTTCGGGAGGAATGAAAGGAATAAAGCCTTTATTACCATATCTATACACGTCGCCTATAGAAGTTATGGAGATAGAAGATAGAAAAACAGCTTTATATCTGCATTTGCTATTTGGACTAAAGGACAATAAGCTTATGTATATAAGTGGTGTTTTTATTTCCAGTGTTTTGGATCTGCTAAGAACACTTGAGGAAAGACATAAGGACTTAGTCGAAGATATAAGAAAGGGCAGAATAAATAGCCAGATAAATATTGGTGAAACTAAGAGGCAGAGCTTGAATAAGCTTCTTACACCAGACGCCGCAAGAGCTGATGAGCTAGAAGCAGAATTTGTTAAGGGATTTAAGGGCATAGTAAGAAGAGTATGGCCAAGTTTGGTCTATATTGCAACAGTGACAGGAGCTAATTTTTCAATATATGATGAAAAAGTAAATTATTATACAGATTCAATACCAATATATTCTGCCGCTTATGGTGCCACAGAAGCTATGGTAGGCATTAATCCATATGTTGATAAAATTAGATATGTTATTACTCCTGATACAGCTTTTTATGAATTTATACCTGTAGAAGGCAGTGAAACGGGAAAAGTATTACGGCTAGATGAGGTAAAATTGGGTGGAAAGTATGAAATAGTTGTAACTAGTTATATAGGGCTTTACAGATACAAGATTGGGGACGTGGTAAGAGTGGTTGGTTTTTATAACAGCTGTCCTGAAATAGAATTTTTATATAGAAAAAAACAAATTCTAAATATGGTAGCTGAAAAAACAACTGAGGACCATATAACAAGTGCGATAACGAAAACTATAAAACAATTAAACTTAAACCTGGTGGATTATACCTCTCAGCCAGATATTTCAGTTACGCCGGGAAGGTATGTTTTTTATTTTGAATTCAGAGACAGCTTGTATGAATATGATGTGAGAAGATTTGAAAAGGTATTAGATGAAGAAATTAAAACATCTAATCCTGCATATGGCAGAGCCAGAAACGGAAACAAATTGGCTAGGATAAAGGTAGTATTGCTTAAGCCTAATACCTTTAATCTAATAAAAGATGCCTTATTAACAGGAGGGATTTCTAAAAATCAAGTTAAGATTCCAAGAGTAATCACTGACAATGAAAAGATACTCAACATTATCAATAAAAACAGAATACCAAAAGAAAATTATATGGAAAACTCTATATGATGGCAGCATCATATAGAGTTTTAATTTTATTTTTTAATTGCATATTGGTAAGAAATAGTATAAGATTATTTTAAGATGACCGGTCAAAATAAAATAATTAATTGATATGAAAGAAGATGTGCATATGCCTAAAGTAGGTATGGAACCTATAAGAAGAAGTAAAATTATCAATTCAACGTTAGAATGTATCTGTAATTTTAGTCTTGAGAAAATGTCATTAGATATGGTGGCAAAGGAAGCTGAGTGTTCTAAAGGAGTCGTTAGTTATTATTTTAAAAATAAAGATAATCTTATTCTTGAAGCCTTTAAAGCATTTCTAAACTATTATAAGATAAAAATAGACAATCAAGTAAAGCCAGAAATGACACCAAGTGAAATGCTTAAAGTTGTGCAGGAAAACGCACTTCCTCAGTACTATAATTTGAGTGATGACATAGAGCCTAAGCTGAATGTTTCAGAAGGTGATGGGGTAGATGCGATGAATATACCACCTAGGAAGAAAGCAAAGCTTTTTGTGAATTTCTTTTCTAGGGCTATGGTTGATGAAAATCTGCAAGCAGTCATTCGCCAGGTGTATAATCAGGATCACAAAGGGATTGCATCAATTATTTACTATGGAATAAAAACTGGGATATTTAAGGAAAAAGATATATATAAGGCGGCTTATGCAATAATGTCGCTGTATGTGGGTACAAGTATGCTGAGAGTTGTTGGGTTTAAGCCTGAACAAATTGATGATGATGTGGATATATTTTGGGATAGTGTTAATAGTATGCTGAGTAAAAAATAATTAGGTTTTGACATAATGCTGTGAAAATAGTATAGTTTTAAGCTGTTTTTACATAGAGGCACTGTTTGTACCTAATATGTAAGGAGGTCTTAAGAAAATGGATAAATTTCAAGTTATAATGAGTATAAATAATTTAAGTAAAATGTATAAAGGCATGAAAGCAGTGGATAATCTTTCTTTTGATGTGTATAAAGGAGAGGTCTTTGGTTTTCTTGGACCTAATGGGGCAGGAAAAACCACGACGATAAATATGATCTGTGGACTTTTAAAAGCTGACTGGGGGGACATTGTAATAGATGGAATATCCATAAAGGATAGACCTAAGGAGGCTAGGTCGTTGATTGGAATGTGTCCGCAAAATATCATGGTATGGAAGGATTTAACGTGCATGGAGCAGATTGAGTTTATGGGTTCTATGTATGATGTTTCAGTTAAGGAAGCTAGGAAGAGAGGCATGGAGCTACTTGAAGCCATGGGGCTTATGGAAAAGAAGGATAAGAAGGCAAAGGCCTTGTCAGGAGGAATGCAGCGAAGACTTAATATCATATTGGCACTAATCCATAATCCTAAGATTATAATTTTAGATGAACCTGAAGCTGGACTTGATCCTCAGAGTAGAGTTCTTGTAAGAGAATATATTAAGAAACTGGCATCAAACAAGACAGTAGTACTCACCACTCACAATATGGATGAGGCGGAGCGGATGGCTGATAGAGTGGCAATCCTGGATAGGGGGAAACTTCTTGATATAGATACTCCAGACAATCTAAAAAATAGTTTGAATGCGGGAGATACGCTTGAAGTGAAATCATTAGGGATTGGGCAAGATATCGCTGAACACGTAAAGAATTTGCTATGCAAAAGGGTTGATAAAGTTAGTTTTTCAGATGAAACTTTCTATATAACGGGGGAAAATTTATCAGAGAGGATGACTGATATATTCGGCATATTTTCTTCGGAAAAAGTTTCAGTAGAAGATGTAAGGATGAAAAGGAAGACACTTGAAGATGTGTTTATACATCTTACGGGAAGGGGCTTGAGGGAATGAGGTCAATATATATTCTGAAAAAGTGTGTGAAAGAAATAGTAAGAGATTGGAAAGTCTTATTTTTCTCACTCATATTTGGACCGGCTTTTATTTTCATATTTCACAGCTTTTATAGCAACAATCAGCCTGTGTATAAGGTAGCGGTGACAAACTTTGATAAAGGCTTTGTTGATAAACAGAATACAAGTATAAATGCGGGCGAAGAACTGATAAAAATTTTAAACGAGAGCAAAAATTCAGATGGCATAAAGGCTTATAAGGTACAGGTAATAAAGGATAAAGATGAAGCTATGCAAAAACTAAAAATGGGGAAATACAATATCTACATAGCGATACCAGAGGAGTTTTCAAAGAGCATTGTAGATCAGGCCAATGATCCGTCAAAGACCAGTACAAAACTATTGTTTTATGGCGACATGACAACTAATGAATATATGCTGTCAGCAATAACCATTAGCGGGATAGGAGATAAATTAGTGAGTTCTCTTACTGGGCGTCCCAAGGCATTAAACTATATAGAAAAATCTATAGTGCCTAATAAAGAGCGTACAGCTTTTGAAATGTCGATACCGGCAGGCGTTCTTCTAGGAATAATAATGCTGGTATTCACATCAGCAATAGCCTTAGTTAAGGAGATTGAAGCGGGAACTATAAGGAGACTGCAGATTTCAAAGGTCTCAGCAAAAGAACTCCTAGCCGCTATCACTGCAAGTCAATTGTTTATTGGAATGGTATCTATAGCTTTAACTTTCTTTACAGCGATGACTATTTTTAGAGCAAAATCAGAGGGGGCTATGTGGCTTGTATGGCTTATAGCTATTTTATGTTGCATTTCTATCATAGCTGTTGGATTCATATTAGCCGGATTCTCTAGAAATGTAAGTGAGATATTGATTTTAGGAAACTTACCATACTTCATATTATTTCTGTTTTCGGGTGTATTTCCAATTCCGAGACTGAATATTTTCTCTATCGGAAGTCATTCTATTGCTGTCAATGATATATTCCCAACAACGCCTGCTATGACAGCAATGAAGATGGTAATGGATCAAGGCAAAAATTTGAATGATATTTGGTTTGAACTAGTATTGATACTGGTACTTACAGGTATATATTTTGCAGTTGGTATTTATCTGTTTAATAGAAGACATATGAAATTGAGTTAAGCATAATGTAGAAAATATTATACTATTGGCTGTAACGGATTGTGGTGAAAAAATGAAAATAGATCGTCTATTAGAAATTATTATAATTATGTTAAACCGAGATACTGTATCAGCTAAAATGTTAGCAGAACATTTTAAAGTTTCGGTGAGAACAATACAAAGAGATATGGTTAGTATTACGTTTGCTGGTATTCCAGTCTATTCTGTCGAAGGAAAAAAAGGCGGATATTCTATTCTGCCAGAATACAAAATGAATAGTCATTTTATGAAACCAGAGGAACGCCAATTAATTGTAAAAGCATTAGAAAGTCTTGCGACTTCTTATTCAAATGAATCTCTGGAAAGCTTGATAGAAAAGTATAACCTTATGGTAAATAAGCGGGAAGGAGATAAAGTATTTTGGGATTTTAGCGTTACTAAAGAAAACAGTGCAGTACAGACTATGAATATCAGATTAGAGAAGGCAATAGCGGAAAAAAGAATTGTGAAATTTCATTATCGTAATGCAGATGGAAAGGCATCAGCAAAAACGATCCAACCACTTGCAATTCATTACAAATGGTATGCCTGGTACTTATTTAGCTGGTCTTTGGATGTAAATGAATATAGAACATACAAGGTTGCAAGAATTTCTGATTTACAGATAACAGAGAACTTGTCAGTAATAGAACATGGTGATATTAAAAAGTTAATGAAGGAGTCAGAAAAAGCATATTATCAAACATGCGGTTCAATTGAAATTCATTTTGAAAAAGAAACCATAGGATTGATGGAGGAATATTTCCCGGATTGCAGAATTGAACATATAATTAACAATGAATATCGACTTTTTCTAAATGTGCCGTATAAAGAAAGATTATGGAAAGCACTGTTGTTAAGTTTTGGAAGTAAAGTAAAAGTAGCAGCACCAGAAGAATATAAGCAGGAATTAAAAGAAATAGCAAAAGAATTTTTATCAAACTATGACATATAGGTGTCGCGATGCTATGTTATGCTAGAGAAAAAACGAGGAGGATTAGAATGAGTGCTTTTACTGATACTTTAGTTAGTAATAAAAAAAGTGAACTGCTGACTGATGAATATGATTACTGGAAGGATTTAATTGGTGAATGGGAGTTTGAGTACATAAGCGGACATGGAACTGAGAAGGAAAGACATGTTGAAGGTGAATGGATTTTTGAAAGAGTTTTAGAAGGAATAGGTATTCAAGATATGTTTATATGTCCATCAAGAAAAACGAGAGAAGAGAATCCACAACCGGATGCTGAGTATGGAGTTACACTAAGAATGTTTAATCCGTCTACAAAAATGTGGGACATGGTGTACACTTGTTGTGGGCAGATGGAGCGGTTTGTAGGAACAAAAGAAGATGGAAAGATAGTTTTGACGAACTTGGATAACCCTTCAAGGAAATGGGCTTTTGTTGAAATTTCTAAAACAAAATTTCATTGGCAGAATATCACTGTCCTCCCTAATAAATCATGGAAGATCAATTCAGACATTTATGCTGTAAAAAAAAGTTAATGGTTGAGAAAATGTCAAGTGCCAGGCACTTGACATTTATTTTAAGAAATTTCTAACACTATTACACCATATTTTTCTATAGATACTTTTCCGGATATTACTTCGCCAGATAGTAAATCATTAGCAATCTTTTTGACATCAACTTCAATGCTGTGATCCATATAGTTCAACACAAAGATATACTGATGACTATCATTACTTCTCACTGCCAGTTCCGCTTCCCTTGGCAGTTCTATTATATCTTTATATGGGCAAGAGAAGCCAAGTTTCCTTAGAAAGATTTCGGCGGCCTTTTCACTGAAACCAGCGCCGTAATAATAAGCTTTTCCTTTTCCTATAGTATTAACTACGAGAGCTGGTGCGCCATCATAATAGTTCCCTTTGAAAGTGGCAAGAACTTTAGCATCACCTATTGGCTGAAGTATGTCATTAAATATAGGAGCCTCTATTTCCTCATTGTCCCATACAGCATATTCATCTTCGTCTGCTGGTCCAACAAGAGTATAGTCTGTTACTTTTACACCGCAGATTTCTGATGCAAATCCAGGCATGGGACGCATTGGGCAGCGGCCAAATTGATCCTTATAACCTGTACGAGAACCCATTATAAGTGTTCCGCCTTGTTCTACATACATTTTAAGAAGCTCTGCAGTTTCTTTTGTGAGAATTGTAGCATGTGGATATACAAGTAGTTTATATCTACTTAAATCTTCTAAAGTAGTTTTTTTACAGCCACTTTTTAGATACACAAAGTCCATAGGGGTATGTGTAAGCTGTGAAGCACTAAACCAGCTGTCGTTGCTGAAATCATCTAAAGGACCATGCCACTTGTCTTGTTCTCCATCCCATTCATTATCATAGTCTCTAATAAAACCGACATTAGCTTCATAGTGAGTACCTGCAACTTCTGAAAGCTTATTAAAGTCTTCATGAACAACTTTAAGTTCAGCAAGCCTTCTATTAGGTTCATTAGAATAATCATTTAATCCATGCCAATAGATTTCTGTTCCAATCCAGCTGGTTCTCCAACGAAAATAACTGATGAAATTAGCACCATGAGCCAGTGACTGAAAAGTCCAGAGCCTCATCTGACCTGGTTTAGGGGCAGGCTGTTTCATTCTGGTATCCCAACCGCCAGCACCAGACTGCTGTTCCATTATTCCAAAGGTTGGGGAGATAGACCTTGCTCTAATAAGTGACCAGGAGGATCTCCTATCATTTAGATTTCCTGGTTTTTTTGGATCAGTCCAGGTGTCATAGGCAAAATTAGGGTAGCTGTCATATGTAATAAAATCAAGACAGGAATCTGTCATTTCATGGCTGTCTAGATGCCCAAAGATACCGTTTGTCGTTATAAATTGGTCTTCTGGTTTATATTTGTTTATAATATCACACTGTAATTTACAGTAACTTATGGCACTGTGAGAAAAAAATCTTTTTTCTTCAAGAGATAAATGAGGATTATTTGAATTACTAATTGTAGGCCTAGTAAGATATATTTCATCCCAGGCTGTATAAGTTTGATTCCAAAAGGTTGTACCCATTGCTTCATTAAGCGCATCAAGGGTCTTGAATTTATCTTTAAGGTAAATTCTGAAGGCCTCGTGATCGGACTCTGAATAAAATACATTAGTTTCGCAGTTAAGTTCATTATCAATCTGCCATCCAATAATAGCTGGATGTGGACAGTAGTGAGCTGCTATTTTATCTACTAATCTTGAAACAAATTTTAGATAAACTTTGGAGTTGTAGTTATGCTGTTTACGCATGCCATGCCTATATAATGTGCCGTCCTCTCTTGCGTTTAATACCTCAGGATATTTATTGGTAAGCCAAGCTGGAGGTGTAGCAGTAGGGGTACAAAAAATAACTTTTATACCCTTTGAATAGGCCAAATCCAAAAACCTGTCAAAGAAATCATAATTGAATACGTCTTCTTTAGGTTCAAACTTATTCCAGGCGAATTCGGCGATTCTTATAATTTCTATGCCATGTTCAACCATTCTGTCGAGATCGTTTTCCCACAGGTATTCAGACCAATGCTCGGGATAATAGCAGACTCCAAGAGTTGGCTTTTTAAGATTTATCGATTTTTCAGTATTCATATTTTAATATCACTCCTTACTATACATAGGTCATATTATCTTATGTTCGAGATATTTTATTTTGTTTCTTAAGTAACATTTTACGTGATTTCTATCCCTATTTTCAAGAAGAATACCATCCCATAGGTTATAAAAGTAGTCTTTAAAGCCGCTTACTGCTGTTGGTTCCTCGATATTGAGTTTATTAATGCATGATCTGATATATAAATGGCTATCCCCTTTAATTAACATAAATTCAGGTACAAGCTGTTTTACTGGAACTTTATCTAATATAGCTACTTCGTAATTCTCATGGTTTTCGACCATAGTTAGTATGTTTTTAAGGTGCATAAGAGTTTCTTCTGTTTCTGACAAATTTTCTGCAACCAAGATTTCTTTGATTTTGTACAGCATTAAGTCTTTTATGTTGTTAGTGCATTCCACGAATAAAGAAGCAGTACTATCATAGAGCAAAATATCACCTTCTGTATTTAGTACATTGTTATAATCTTCGTTGAAACTATCATATCTTATTAGTGGTACAGTTTGCTTGAACATAAGCAGTACATGCTCCCTAAGAGCAGTTATTTCATCTTTGTCCGTGTAGAAAAAGGCTGAGTTTATGCAGTCACTGCTCTCGTCTGATATATAAAGCATAGCAGCTATGTCCCCAACTATAATCAGCTCCATAGGCGGAACTATTGTACCATACTTTTGAAAATAGACAGGGTTATAGGCTTTATTAGTATTAATAAAGCTAAGTATATTGCTAACTAATCGCACAATTCTTGTATCGTTATTTTTAAGCCGCCATAGATGAGTTAATCGCCAATTATTATTAAGAAGCTGCGAAATAATGTTTAAGAAATAACCATGGGTATTTTCATAGCCATCTAGTATATCTTTTTCTCCTTGAAAGGTCATAAATATATCTTTATTAACACATTGATTTTTACATGCAGCTTCAAAAATTAATTTTGTGTATTTGAAAACAGCTTCTCTGCCTTTGGCAAAATGTGGAATGCTTTCTAGCAATATTTCTAACTCGTTTTTTTCTGTAGGAAGGATTATATTAAATGTACTTTTTTTCTTTTCCTTAAGAGAGTATATTTGAGCCTCAGACAAAATGCTGCCAAGTTCTATATCTGAGTTATAATCTAACTCATGTTTGTATTTTTCATAGCTTTTTTCGTTAAATCCTTTTAGAAGGTAGTAAGATATCTTTTCCACATAGTCAGATTTAAGAGAAGGTATTCTTGTGCCTTTAATCCACTTTCTAACATAAGAAGCATCTACATTTATTTCTTTTGCCAGCTTAGAAGCTGACCATCCTCTGATGGCAAGCAATTCGCCTAACATATCTCCAAATGAAATTCTTTTACTCATATAAATGTCCTCCCGAAATGTCCGTGACAAACTTGTCCTGTTTATCACAATTATACCATTTGTGTATATAATGAGGCTATATACTGCAGATTATTTTGATAATAATTAGGAATGAGGAATTAGAAATGAAAAATAGGTATAAGGCAGAGGCTTGTGACATATTGCAGTTTATATTCAGCAAATTTAATGATCATCAACTTCACTGCGTAATAGATTTTGATCAGCTTATTGATGAAAAGATCTTAAAAAAAGCAGTTGAGGAATCTTTGACGATATTTCCATTGATTAAATGCAGATTTGTTGAAGGATGGTTTAAAGCATACTGGGAGGAAGATACATTTTTAGTAGACGATATAGTGAAAATAGTGAGAACCGAAGATATTGAGATTGAAACGAATAAGCTTTTAATTTCTAGGACAAATGAGATAAAGGGACCACAGCTTGTTCTAAATATTATTAGAGATGGAAAAAGGGATTGTCTTTGTATGGTAATTAACCATATGCTTTGCGATGGAGCAGGAATTAAAGAGTATGTTTATATGCTAAGTTCAATATATACTGATTTGAAACAGAATAAAAACTGTGATATATATAAGGAAACTGGTACAAGAGGTTTAGAACAGGTATTTAAGAGTTTTAGTTTTGCTGATAGAATTAAAATACTTTTTCATTCAGCAAAATTTACTAAGTATGACAGCGGTGTTACCTTTAAAATAGAAGGAGATGTAAATAGCCCAGCGGTTATAACATATAGAATTTCTAAGGATAAATTCCTAACGATTAAAAACTATGCAAAAAAATATAATGCTACAATAAATGACGTCATGCTGGCGGCTTATATAAGGACATTAGATAAGGCTTTGGACTGTGGAGGTATAACCATCCCATGTGCTATTGACCTTAGGAAATATTTGAAGGATAGAAAGGCTGAAGGAATATGTAATCTTGCGTCAAACATCATATTTGATATTGGACCTGACATAGGAAAAAATTATAATGAAACTCTTTTAAAGGTTAAAGAAGCTATGGATGAAGAGAAGAAAAACGTTTCATGTCTAAAGACCCTTATGCTATTACAAATCGTTTTTAAATACTGTCCATACAAAATAGCAAAGAAACTTCTTATGAAACAGTATAAAAATCCACCAATAGCTATGACTAACATAGGGCTGATAGATAAGAATAGATTGGTATTTGATGGATTGCATATACGAAATTCATATGTCAGTGCTTCAATTAAATACAAGCCATATTTTCAAATAGGTATAACGACTTTTGATGACGAAGTAACCTTTTGTGTTAATTTACACTGTACTGAAAAAGATAAATACAAGATAAAGGAATTTCTGAAGAATATGGAGAAAGAACTGCTTCAAGCAGTGAAGGATTATATATAATCAATGCAACTAACATGCTATAATATATAATAATAGAATTATTATAGCAGGAGTTGATAAGATGTTCGGTAAAGATTCGCAAAAGAGATTCAAGATAGAGCATAAAGAAAATATAGGAATGTCTGGATTTAAGATTATAGTGGACCAGGAGACAGGAGTTAATTATTTACTTAGTTGGAACGGATATGCCGGCGGTATTACGCCGCTTTTGGACAGAGAAGGAAAACCAATTGTTTCATCAAAAACGCTATGAATGTTAAGTGCAAGCACTTGACATTTTTCATGACTTATTTTTGTAATATGACAGGATGTTGTCAGGTAAAATAGATTATTATGTTCTAGGGAATATGAAAAGAAAGGAATGCAAGTTATGAACTTATCCTTTGCAATTAATTCTTTATATGTATGTGTAAAAGATATGAACAGAGCAATTGAATTTTACGAAAAATTATTAGGACAAAAGGTTACTGAGAAAGATGAAATCTATAGTGTTTTTGATATAAGAGGTTTTAGATATGGCTTATTTGCTAATGAGAAGATGAAAGAAAGGAAAGTATACGGGAACAATTGTCTGCCAAGCTTAGCAGTTAATGATATGGAGGCAGTACAGAACAGACTGCAGGAACTTGGATGCAAGATAGCATTTCCTCTAACGATTATTGGTAAAAACAAAGTCTTGGAGTTTACTGATAGTGAAGGAAATGACATAGAAGTTACTTGCAGAATAAAGTAAATTAGAAGAAAAGATCAGATAGGTCTAAAACTTGCACACATAAATAAAAAACATCTTAAGCTAGAAAGGCTGTACATAGCGTACAACCTAAGACTGTAGTCTAAACTAATTTGAAAGCTTATGTTTTCGATTTTCAAACTACTAATGTATTGAACAATATTTTTTAATATTTTCTCTTGTAAAAGGAATCATTTTGCTATCAAGTACAAAATCTGATTTCTTAGATTTTGTCATTTTATTAATGTATTTTGTATATTCATTTTTAGTTACTTTTTTATCACCAATGAAATAGTATTTGAATAATTTTGTTTCACCAGATAATTTATTATCTGCATAATTAGCCAGTAAATTCAGTTTTCCTTTATTAAATTTATAGTAATAGACTAAATCATATCCCATGTATGCAGAAGACGCCATTATGATATTTGTTCCTTTATAATACTTATATGAACCATGACCTATTACACCAACAAAAGCAACTTTTCCATTATAATATGTATATATTGCCTCATAGAACCATGCTCCTAGCTTTAATTTACTATTAGATAGAATAAACTCAGGTGTCCCATCATTATTAATATCTTTTATTTTAAATTCTATACCCTTATTAAAAAGATTGCAGCTTACATTATCTAATTTAACCTTATCTCTCAGAAAATATTTTTCATAGGCTCCAAGTGCTTTGTTTGAAACATTTTCAGCTGAAACTTGTCCACGTGGAATTAATACAAACAATATTGATAATATTGATACGATAGATAGTAATCTCTTTTTCATTTTGATATCTATTCCTTTCGTTTTGCTCAAGACACATAATGCTAGGCGCCAAGCGAGTTTTTTTATTTTATTATTGAGCTCATATAATCCTTTTGTTTAATATTTTATCATCCTGTTTTTAAATTTTCTATATTTTTTATAGAAAAATAATTACGGATAATACAAAGTAGTATAGGGGAAATTGAGGTTTTGGAATTTACTGATAGTGAAGAAAATGTTGTGGGAGTACTTGTTCCTATGGACTAAAGATTATTACCATATACCTATTTACAAGTCAGTGGGTTTTGAATATAATATCTATATAGCTTAATTTTGAAAGGGGAAAGTAAGTTATGACACCATCGAATTGTTAATATTAATTTTGTGAAAAATTAATAGTCCTTAGAAAGTAAAATTTACCTAATTCATATTAGGTGTATTTGTGATGCTTTTTATGATGTTAACAATTTGGAAGATAGCTTACTTAATAATTAATGTTATTAAATTATGTTAATATACAGCATATTTTATGTGCTGAATTTAATTTTGTATATTATAGCTGTAAGTGGATTTATTCTTCTTACAGCTTTTGTTTTGCTTAACTTTTTATAAAATATTAAAGTGCTAACTTCATAGCAGCATCACCATATGTCAAAACAGATTGGTGGTGATTATATGATTCCTATATTTAAGGTAATGTATCAGAATCAATAAACGGAAGGAGTATTAATAGTTTATGATTTTCACATTACCTAAAAGAAAAAAGGCTTTGTATTCCTTACCGTTAAAACACATTATCGGAGGTAAGGAATATGGAGAAAAAATTAAATTTAAATTGGTATATATACAACAATGAGGCACAAACAGAATATAGATATTGTCACAATTGCGGCTGCAAGGTAGAATTTAAGGATTCTCTAAAGAGAAGACAAAATGCAAACGGAAAGAATATTTTTTACTATGCAATTTATAAATGTCCGAAAGGTCACAGCTGGAATAAGCAGATTGCTGTATTTAAAGCTGTATCAGGACTCGAAAATGTCCCAGAAGAGGTTGTGCAAAATGAAAGTAAATATGAAAAGCTCAGCATAGCTGAACTTATGAGCTGTGAATTTGATCAAGTAAATATTTTATTAGAAGAATTCGAAATCAAAGAGAGGCTGGATAAATTTTTATCCTCAAAAATCACTGATGTAAGTAGAAGTGAAATAGTGAGGCTCATAAGTGAAGGTTTTATAAAGATAAACAATAATACAGCTAAAGCAAAGAGCGTATTAAAAGCAAAGGATAAGATAACTTTATTGTTAAGAAATATAAAAAGATAATAACTTTGAAAATTAAGGCTGTATGTTTTAGATAAGGGTACAGCCTTAATTTTATATCTTATTGAATATAAATAAGAAAAGTATTAGTTTTTTTGAATATCTATTACAATTACTCATATTTGAGTATATATTGAAGTTTTTGGAGGTGAACTAATGATAGATGTTCTACTAAAATATAAGTAAGTAATGTAATAAGGAGGAAAATATGATTATATTTCATTTAGAATTTGATCAGGAAGTTCCTCAATATGCTTGCAGTTCCTGCAGTAATTGCCACAGTATCTTCGGCAGAAGCTTATGTTCAGTTAAAAACAGAGGATGCTGCTGGTATTTCCCTAAATTTACACTTTACGAAATTCACAAAATGGTCAAAACAAAAGAAGGCTCAAAGGTGCTTAGCAGTATATTGAAACTTCCTAATGTAAAGATTTATAGTTATCATATTCATGCTATAGGACGTATGGATAAGGTTGGTTATGACAGATATCTTAAAAACAATAAATCAGAAGATATCAATGTGAAGGATAAGTCTATTTTTTTCAGAACGTGTCCATTTGTAAAACCGGGCATAGGATGCACACTGCCTAAAAGATACAGAAGCTATGTATGTAATCTGTTCATATGCTCAGAGGTGGCTTCTGTACTGTCAAAGAATAATTTATTCAATGTTTATATGAATGAGCGGCAGAATTACGCAAGGTGGGTTCAGTGGGAAAACCTATCCCTTGAGATGATGCTTAGAGAAAATAAGGTAAACTTAGAGTCTGATTTTCAAAATACAATAAATATCTTAAAGGAGTTACCTTTAGAAAGTTACGAATTTCCTAAGCTAGCTCAAATAGAAGAACATAGTGGTTTTAATAGAAGTGCATAGAAATGAGGATGATGATTTTTTACGTATAGTTTTACATAATAGCCCAATACTAGTTATAGATAAATAATTGATGCTATCTTATTTTATAATAATACGTTTATCATTTATCTATATTTAGTATAAGGGGAGAGTTTATATGAATGAAGTAAATAAGCCTGAAAATACTGAAGATTATTTAAAATCCTATTGGATCGCATCTACGAAAAAAACAAATTACCCATCACTTGATCAGGATATAGACGTAGATGTAGCAATTGTTGGTGGTGGTATAGTCGGAATAACTGCAGCTTACCTGTTAAAGAAAAATGGAACAAAAGTTGCAATTATAGATGCAGGAAGGATTGTTCAAGGTACAAGTGGTTTTACTACAGCCAAGATAACTTCGCAGCATTATTTAATTTATCATAAAATAGCAGATATATTTAGTATGGAATTGGCAGCTCAATATGCTGAGGCAAATCAATCATCAATAGAATTTGTTGAGAAACTAACAAAGCAGCTTAGCATTAACTGTGATTTTGAGAGAGTGCCCGCCTACATTTACACAAGGGAACAAAAATATATTAAGGCTATAGAAAAAGAAGCTGATGTTGCATTAAAACTTGGAATAAAAGCAGATTTCGTTCATGAATTACCGATTAATTTAAATGTAGACTGTGCTCTGATTTTTGAAAACCAAGCTCAATTTCATCCGAGAAAATACCTGCTGTCAATAGCAGAGAAGATACCTGGAGAAGGAAGCTACATATTTGAAAACACTGAAGCTATGGATATTGAAAAAGGGAGGCCTATGACTATAACTACTAATAGAAACAAAAAAGTACGTGCAGGAAAGGTTATAGTTGCTTCTCATTTCCCGTTTTATGACGAGGGACTTTATTTGGCAAGGCTTAGTCCTAAAAGATCATATATTATAGCTGCAGCGATAAAGGAAGAATTTCCAAAAGGAATGTACATTAATGCTGAAAGCCCTTCTCGTTCTTTGAGATCCCAACCAGATGGTGAAAATCAGTTAGTACTGGTTGGAGGGGAAGGACATAAGACTGCTCATGGAAATAACTTTGATGAGCATTATGATAATCTGGAGAAATTTGCCCAATCACTATTTACTGTTGAGAGTGTTAAATACAGATGGTCAGCTCAGGATTATTCTACACTGGATAATGTACCTTATGTAGGACAAATAAATTCTACTGATGAAAATATTTATGTAGCAACGGGTTTTGGTAAATGGGGTATGTCTAATGGAACCGCAGCTGCAAGGCTGCTTGCCGATAAGATATTGGGGAAAGTCAATCCATGGGAGGAAGTATATAATCCGTCCAGACATTTTACTGGAACTGCATATATGAAATTGTTCACTCACAATTTTGATGTCGCAAAGGAACTTGTGATAGGAAAAATTAAGGGCGGTGAAAACGGAGTTAATATTAAATGCGGTGAAGCAAAAGTAGTAGAATTAGAAGGTAAAAAATATGGAGCATACCGTGACAATGAAGGTGTGCTGCATATAATTGATACTACATGCACACATGTGGGGTGTGAGTTAAGATGGAATGATGCTGAAAAATCATGGGACTGTCCCTGCCATGGCTCTAGATTTACTTACGATGGTCAAATCCTTGAAGGCCCTGCCACTCACAAATTGAATTATTACAAAGAAGGAGCAAATAAAATAGATCCTAACATAAAATTATAATCCGTGATGAAAAAATGTATATAGTATAATATAGTATAGGTATGATCTTAATTATGATCATACTTATTCTATTTTTGAGAGGTTTTTGTATGTATAAGATAATGATTGTTGAAGATGATAATTCTCTTTGTAAAAATATGAGCGAAAGATTTGAAAAGTGGGGATTCGAGACATGTGCTGTTGATAATTTTGAGAATATTTCTGCTGAGTTTACTCAAAAAAAGCCTAATCTGGTAATCATGGATGTAAACCTGCCGTATTTTGATGGATTCTACTGGTGTAATAGCATCAGAGAAATCTCAAAAGTACCTATTATATTTGTATCTTCAAGAGACACGAATATGGATATAATAATGGCTATGAATACCGGAGCTGATGATTATATAACAAAGCCGTTTTCTATGGATATCCTTATAGCAAAGGTGAATGCCCTGTTAAGGAGAACTTATTCTTATAGTGATGAAACTTCAGAGCTAATTGAATGTGATGGAGTTATTTTGAACCTTACAGATAGTAGTATTTTTTATAAAGAACAAAAACTGCAGCTTACAAAGCATGAATTCAAGGTACTGTTGGTGCTGATGAAGGATAAAGGGAAAGTCATATCTAGAGAAAGGATAATGAGAGTTCTATGGGATGATGACAATTTTATAAATGATAATACTCTTACGGTTAATATCAATAGACTTCGTATGAAGCTTAAGGGCATAGGATTGGAGGATTATATAGTTACTAAAAAGGGATTGGGGTATGTGATACTATGAGTATAAGAATTTATGTTAAGAATCTAGGATTAACCATATATTGTTTTCTGTGTATTTTTTTTGTTGTAAATATTGTTCTGATAAGCAGTAAACCTATCGGATCAACCTTTTATGATTTAGCATATATGGACTTCCTAATCATAGCTATATCTCTGCTTTTCTTCGCAGTTGGTTATAGAAGATGGAGTTATACTTACAGAGGAATTTATAGGGCTATAGAAAACGGTGAAGATATAAGCTTAAATATGCCGGACACAATGTATTACTCTGAAGTAGAACTTATAAAAAATATTTTGGATGTTAAGGATAAGGAAATGGAAGATAGGTTTCAGAAGGTTAAGGAAGCCTCTGATGAAGTTAATGACTATATTATTAAATGGGTGCACGAGATAAAAATGCCTATTGCAGTATGTGAGTTGATTGCGGAGAAAATGGACGAGATAGGTATAGCGGAGGAATTGAGAATGGAAATTGATAGAATAAAATTTCTGATAAATCAGGTCCTCTACATGAGCAGAGCTGCTAGTTTTTCTGAAGATTTTCAAGTTGAACAGGTTAATGTAGAAAAATTAGTAAAAGGTATAATCAAAAGGAATGTATCATTTTTTATATCAAAGGATATAGAGTTACAGCTTGAAAATGTAAATTTTTATGTTATAACTGATCAAAAATGGTCATCGTATATAATTGACCAGCTTATAAATAATAGCTGCAAATATGTTAATAAAGGCGGTATAATACGTATTTATGCGGAAGAAGATGAGAAAGCAGTAAAATTACATGTGATTGATAATGGAGTAGGCATAAAGCAGCAGGATATAAGAAGAATATTTGATAAGGGTTTTACTGGAAGCAATGGAAGAGGAGTATCAAAATCCACAGGAATGGGTTTATACTTATCGCAAAAGATTGCTATGAAGTTAGGACATAAAATATTAGTACAATCAAGTGAAGACAAAGGAACGGAATTTATAATATGGTTTTACAAGCTGAGTCTTTGAATTTGGTTAAAAATGAGGAATTGTAGGTAAAATTATGCTGTGCAGAATCTCCTTGCTTACAAATTACTTATTAATAATTCGTAATTGTTAAGGCTGTTTGTGACAAAAATGTAATGTTAAAATATGATATGTAACGATAAATCGATGGTACATAGTTAAAGCTGAGTGTAAAATTATACTATACTTTAACTGGGAGGAATTGTGATGGGTACAATCATTGAAACTAAAAACTTAAAAAAGGCATATGGTTCAAGAGGAACGAGTTATGTAGCTCTTGACGGAATAGATCTTAAAGTAGAAGAGGGAGAATTTCTTGGAATAATGGGACCTTCAGGTGCAGGTAAAACTACACTGTTAAATATTATATCTACTATTGATACACCGACTTCTGGAAACTACTTTTTCGAAGGACAGGATATGAATAGAATAAAGGGAAAGGCATTAGCCAATTTTAGAAAAAATAAAATAGGGTTCATATTTCAGGATTTTAACCTGCTAGATACCATGTCTGTTCAGGATAATATAGCATTGCCCCTTGCGCTAAGAAAGGTAAATCATAAAGAGATAATAAAAAAAGTGGATGAGATGGCAGACTTTTTAGGTATAAAGGCACAATTAAATAAATACCCATACCAACTGTCAGGAGGTCAAAGACAGAGAACTGCAGCGGCAAGAGCTCTGATGACTTCGCCATCGGTAATATTTGCGGACGAGCCTACAGGTGCTTTGGATTCAAAATCTTCAGCAGAACTTTTACAGTGTTTGATTAATATGAATGAAAAGTACAAAACGACTATTATAATGGTTACACATGATGCATTTGCAGCAAGCTATTGCAAAAGGATAATGTTTATAAAGGATGGTAAAATACATGCGAAGCTTGATAAAAATCAGGAAAGAAAGGAATTTTTCCATAGAATAATGGATATGATTTCCTCTATGAACAACGGAGTAGATACTTATTCGCAAAAGGAGGAACTATAATGAATTCTTTCAGCATAGCGTTTGGAAATTTTAAAAGAAATATGAGGGTTTACGGATTATACATAATGTCAATGATTTTTTCGGTATTGGTTTACTATAATTTTGTTGCGCTTAGATATAATCCTGATTTCATGAAGTTTGATGGGTCAACCTATATAAAAGGAACTTCTCAAGTGGTAACATATTTACTCTTATTGTTTTTAATATTTTTTATATGGTTTTCAAGTTCATTTTTTCTTAGTCAAAGGAAAAAAGAAATAGGAATTTATGCTTTTATGGGTGTAACTAATTTCCAAATAGCTTCAATATATTTTATGGAGCTTATTTTTATGGGCATAGCTGCCATTACAGTGGGACTATTACTCGGAATAATGTTTTGCAAGCTATTCTTGATGATGCTTGCTAAAGTAGCAATAATGAATTCAAAAATAAGATTTTTTATTTCCATCAAGGCTGTAATAACCACTGCTGTAACTTTCTTTATAATATTTTTTATAAACTCACTGCTAGGCTATATAAATATTTCAAGAAGTAAATTGATAGATTTGTTTAATGCTTCCAAAAGAGAAGAGAAATATCCTAAGGCGAGTTATATAAAAGGAGTATTGTCAATCATATCAATAGGGATAGGTTATTATTTTGCGAGAAACGCTTTAGGAGAAAAGTTTATTACCAATATTCCATTGGCAATAGTATTCGTAGTGCTGGGAACTTATTGGTTTTTCGGAGCGGTTTATTCTATAATCATGAAGATAATAATAGGAAGAAAGAGGATACTATATAAAGGCGTTAACATAGTTACCATGTCTAATATAGCATTTAGAATAAAAAATAATTTCAGAACTCTTGCAGCAGTATGTGTTTTAGTGGCTATGACTCTTACAGCTTATGGAACTGTGGCATCTCTTAAGTACTTTGTCGGAATAAGAGATTCAATACAGACACCATATTCGATATCATATATTTCAGATGATGCTACTGTCAAACAGAAAGTAGCAGATAATCTCAAGACTCAAGGAAAAACTATTACTATGAACGAAAAAATTAAATTTCTAATGCTGAAACCTAAAATAGATGAAGCATCAAAATGTGTGCAAAAGAATGAAGCGACCCCTATTGTGAAATATTCTGATTTAGTTAGGATAAGCAGAAAATTAAATGCTAAGAAAACTAACTATATACAAAAAAATAAACTTCAAAAAAATAAAGCTTTCTATATTGAAACTCCTACGGTGGTAATGAGTCTGATAGATATGAATAGCGGAACAGCACAAATGAATGGAAAAAAATATAGTATTATAAGCACTCTTAAGACTCCATTATTTGGTAATGGAGTTCCGGACGGCTGCCTTATATTGAATGATGAAGACTATAACAAGCTTAAATCGGGAAATAAGGAATATGAGTTTAATGGAATAAGAATAGATAAAACGGATGATATGAAGAAAGTGGCTAGTTCTTTAAGTAAGATTTCTGAAATTAAGAGCAGTTTATTTACAAATATTAGCAAAGATAAATCCACTCAAAGTACTTTTGGTATAATTTATTTTCTTGGAGCGTTTTTATCTATAGTATTTATAGTGGCTACAGGAAGTATAATATATTTTAAGCTAGTAAGTGAAGCTTATATAGATAAAAATAAGTATACAATTTTAAAAAGAGTTGGAATGACAAAAAGTGAAATGCATAAATCAGTGCAAAAACAGATTGGAATATCTTATATACTTCCTCTTATTGTAGGAATAATTCACAGCTGTGTAGCTATGTCAGTATTAAGTAAAATGATGAATTACAACATAATTGTGCCTGCAGTGAGAAGCATAATTATATTTGTGGTGGTATATGGAATATACTTCCTAGCTACTACACGAAAATATTTGCAAATAGCTGAGTAAAAGTCATTTAGATCTTTAATTATAGGAGGCATTTTCCGGTCGACGGGGATTGCTTCCATTTTTATTTTTGAAGATAGTAGCCAATGCCGCTATCTTTTATTCTATTATAGAGAATCTTCCTCTGATTAATAATTAAAGAAAAGTAGGGTATAATATATAAGAGAAATATTGAATAGCAATTACTATTAAATCTCGTATCCAAGATATTAACTGAAAAAGTATTGAAGGCTATGCAACATCTTGAAGCATGTTGTATCAGTTCAAGATAATGACAACAGTAGATATTTGTTTGTAATTAATAATTAAAAGAAGATTAACATGTTTAAGCCCAGAACTTTATTTGACTTTTTGTCTAATAATAAAATAAATTGTAACTAAATTAAAAATATTATAGATAAATTAATTTTATTATTAGTAGGTCACTTGCTTTATGATTAAAACTGTGTTATCCTTAATAAGGACTTAAATTAATGGTTAATAATGCAACACAAATATATATTTCAATTAAGTACTTAATTAAAATAGTACGATGATATCGAGATTTTATTAGTGGGTTATTACAATGAATTTAAGAATGATAAAATTTCGGAGGTACAGAATATGACTGGTACAGTAAAATGGTTTAATTCAGAAAAAGGATTTGGATTTATCACAGGAGAAGATGGAAAAGATGTTTTCGCACACTTTTCTCAAATAAATGTAGATGGATACAAAACTCTTCAAGAAGGACAGAAAGTTTCATATGAAATAGCTGAAGGACCAAAAGGACCTCAAGCTCAAAACATCAGCATTGCTGAGTAGTAAATGCATGAAAACCTTAGATAGTTTTACTATCTAAGGTTTTTTATTTTGGTATAGGAAAGTATAGATTTTTGCATATAGAGAAGTTAAATTAGAAATTACGAATTAGGAATGAGAAAAGTTAAGGTAGAAATTCAGCGTAGCTGAATTTCTACCTTAACTTTTCTCTCTAAGAATTTATTTTGAAG
>NZ_MZGV01000058.1 GCF_002029235.1 Clostridium oryzae | reverse complement strand
TTTGTCATGCTGTCAAGGGTGGCGGCTTCCTTCACCTACCTATTTTTCCTTGCTTTTTTTCTTCTTTTTCTCTTTTCAATCCTACTTTTTTTCTCTAAATTTTTTTCATAGCAAACTTTACACTATCTATATAGTGATTATTATTAAGCACTTTACTTATATTCAATGTGCCTATACAGGAATTTAAATAAAGATAGTTATATTCTTACAGTATTTCTTGCATAGTCATATTTTATCTTCAAAGTTCACCTAATTAACATATTATCATCTAAAAATACGTATTTTGAGTACTTACTACAAAAGTACTATAATAATTAATGCATCAACGCTAAGCTACTAATTCCTCAGTATTTTCTGCTTTTAGCGCTCTGCTTTTGTGTTCTACAAATGAATATAAAATAATTATCAATGCACATACTGAAATTATACCTATAAGCACCCCAACACTATGATTGTAGCTTTCGGATTCAATACCTTGAATTATATTACGTAAAGCAGTTATGGTATATGTCATTGGCATATATGGATTTATAGTTCTGTAAAACGGTGGAAGTATTTTAATAGGCATAACTCCACCTCCGGACGTTAGCTGACATACCATAAATATCAAACACAAAACCTGTCCAAATCCTTTAAAAAGTATGTTAAGTACCTCAATAAACATTGAAAGGGTCAATGCTGCAAGAATGCATATTCCATAGAATTGTGATATACTTTGGACTTTAATTCCAACTATATTAAGAACACAAAAAGCAACTATAATACCTTGACCAATTCCAATCAATGGATAGCGAAAAACTCCAAAATCTATATGAATTCTGTCAGCAATTTTAGTTTCTTCAAATTTTATTTCTTTATTATTCAACATAGTTGCCATAATGATAGTTCCACCTAAATATAGACAAAGTGATATCATAAATGGTGCAAACGCTGTACCTATATTATTGGCTTTTCCAATTTTTATAGTTTTCATCTTTATTGGCTGTGAAACAAATTTATCAAGTCCATGTAGAGTATCTTTGGTATCTTTCAGTTTTAATACAGTTTTATCTACTGAGCTTCTAATACGCTTAATTGCTTTATTTAGATTTGTAACTCCTGTATAAGCTTTTTTATCTCCAGCAAGTATTAACTTTGATTTTTCACTCAGCATATTTGCCCCTACAGCTGCTTTCTTCATTCCAGAAGAAAGTGATGATGACCCCTTCGAAACTTTACCAAGAGCACCAGAAAGAGCACCTGCACCCTTCGATGCTTTTTGCATCTTTCCAGGCAATGTTTGAACATTACTATCCAACTTACCATATGTACTGTTTAATTTGTCTAATGCAGTTGTAAGTTTACTAGATAGCTTTGGTAAATTTATTTTATTCTTATTGTTGCTGGTAGATGAATTAATAGCTGCTATAATAGCTTTAATACTTTCATCAGAAAGACATTCTGGATGTGCAGTTATATACTTTTTTAAAAGCACCATCATCTTTATACTTTTTTGCAGTTGTTCACTGCTTACATTAATATAATTATCCAGACCACCAGTAATAGTAGAAAGGCCGTTCTTAAACTTTCCTGAATAATCTGAAAGTGTTTTTGTACCAGTTGCACTTTTATTTATAGCTCTTGCAAACTGAGTTGATTTACCATAAATTAATTGTGAAGCACTGCTAAGTTTAGCTGAACCTTGATTAGCCCTTCTAATACCAGTTGATAAACCATTTATCCCACTATTAAATTTTGCCTGACCTTGATACGCCTTGTTCAAGCCTTTTTTTAACTGATTTGTACCTTTGTCCAATTTTCCTAATACGTCACTTAATTTTTGCATTCCAGATGGCATTGATTGGAGTCCATCTGCCATATTCTTAATAATACTTTTTGAAACATTCTTGGAAATATTAGTTTTAATATTGCTGGATATATTCGACATTATCGAAGATCCCATCATCCCTAATTTATCATTTGATTTGAAATAAATAATCCCCTTCTTTTTTGTTCTGTGGCTTACCGTAGAAATATTCTTTGTAAAATTTTTCGGAATAATAAGTTCAGCATAATACTTTTGATGGATAACACCATCATCTGCCTTATTCTTATTTGTGAAAACCCAATTTACCGTATCATTAGTTTTTAAATTTTTCACCAAAGTTTTACCAATATTCTTTCTTTCTCCGTTAATTTTACCACCTTGATCTTCATTAACTATAGCTACAGAAATATTAGATAAATTACTCATAGGATCAAAGTAAGCATATAGAAATATAGAGATATAAATTCCAGGAATCAATAATAATACAGTAATAACAACCATTTGTGCAATTCTTCTTTTTTTCATATACTATCCCTTCTCGATCTAAAAATATTTGATTGATACATTTAATCCTCCTTTATCATATTATGTAATTATGAAGTATATGAACATTTAAATTTCATAACTTCAAAATTATTATAGACCTTATTTCTTGATAATTCAATAGTTATGAATTATAATTATAAATATATTTCATAATTTGAGGAGTTGAAAGCATGGACGGATTTGAACGAAGGCGTCAACACAAAAAAGATTCTATACTGAATGCAGCATTAGTACTTTTTAAACAATATGGCTATAACAAGGTAAGTGTTAACGATATAGCCAATAAAGCCTCTGTATCACCGGTATCGATTTATAATTTTTTTGGGAGCAAAGAAAATCTCAAAAATCAATTAATAGAAACTCTATGGAGCAGCCATTTTGAGACAATTATGTCTATTTTAAAGAGTAATGATAAGGTTCAAAACAAAATTGAAAAGTTTTTTTTCACAGTAGCTGATTATCCACGAAATTGTTCTATGAATTTCTTAGCAAAATCCATTCGTAATCAGATAAAAAGTGAGGAGGACATTGTAACAATTCAACTGAAAAAAATAGATGACCTCTTGCTCTCCGTTTTAGAGCAGGGAAAAGCTGAGGGTATTATCAATAATAATATTTCAACTGAAGCTGTATTAGGTTACATCGAAATGTTCAGATATTACTTTATTAATAATACAGACGCAGCTGCAAAATGTGATAACGATCCGGGTTTTCTTAAAGATATGATATCTCTGTATCTAAATGCTCTGTTTACATAATTATTTATAATATTTTTCATTGAATTGTTTGCAAGTATGGTGATCTCATTAGAGCAGAAGCACGGCTTGTTCTTTCCTACAAATCAAATGCTTTACGAAAGAATTAAAGAAATGGAAAGGCAGTTTTAATTTACTTACATATACGAAAGCACACTCAGTGGAGTGTGCCTTCAGCTTTTGCCATTGAGTGTATATTCATCAAATCTTTGGTCATAGGTGTCTTTAGAAATTTTATCATCAAGTAACATTTCGGTCAAATAATCACTCATAATTCCGAGAAATCATAAATTAGTTTAAAGGAATAGTTTATGTGTCACCATATGACAATATTTCATAGTCATAAAAATTCCATCAAACCTAAGCCTGATGGAACTAAGAATTTCTATTTTCAAGGATAATTTTATGCTTTATAGGAGCCATAAAAATTCATATCTGTAGTATCTCCTGTACCTAATTTTGGAACTATAGCAATGCTATATGTTTTATTTATAAGCAGTGGAGAATCACTTAAAGAATTATCATACTCATCAGTTTGATAGTATTTATCTATTTTACCTGAAGCTCTAGTTACTACTACTTCTATTATAGCTACAAATACTGAAAAAGGCTGGACTGTTCCTTCAACCTGTACATCTATTATGGTTCCTGTATCACTTTGACCCGTATTTATATTGCATATTTTAAGTACAAAATCAACCTTATTGCTATGACAATGGCAACATTTTTCTGGACATTCAACTATTTTGGGATTGTTTTCTTCTATCTTTTTATCAAAATTTATTTTTATGAATGGATTTAAGTATTTATCTTTAGCCTTTGAAGAACCAAAGGTTGCTATCGATTTGCATTTTTTACCACATATAGCTAGACCTCTGTTCTCAATTATACTTTTATTCCACAATGCTGTTATATCAGTAATATTTGAAGTAATAGCAACTTTTGAAGTAAAAGGGTATAAACTTTTTCGTATAAAGTGCTTAATAGAAGGAGGATTATTATAAGTTGAGTATGAACTAAAATAATCATAAAGAGGATATATATCAAAAAATACGCTCGTATCATTAAAAAAATTATCGCATTTAAATAGTACAAGTTCTGAACTTATAAGCATAATATTATTTGGTATTAATGAAAAATCGAAAAAAAGAAAACTTGAGTAAGTATACTGCCCATCATAACCTACAATGATGGTTTCATCATTTAGACTTTTATTTGGAAATTTATCACTTATTGTAACACTTTTACTTGCTGGAATTATAATACTCTTCATAATTTACCACCTTTTCATTAATTGATTGGCTATAAATAACAGTATTCTTTTTATCCTATTTGAAAATATAAATTTCTATTTTTATAATATTATTAAACTTATAAAAGTGACACCACAAATAAAATTTTAATAAAATATACATAATTTTTTCTTTCAGATACCTTAGTCAAATCTCCAATAAATGATTTTAAAAAAGTAGCTATTTTTAAGTGGTCAGATATTATTTCCTTGCAGCATCTCTGAACTTACATTTATATTGTAATGAATATAAGGAAGTCTCTTTAAGCTTAAATCACTAACACACTTTTCTTTTATAATCATACGCTATTATTGAATAAGTAAGGTTAAAGTGAATAATAAGGGATGTGCTTAATAATGCAAACTAAAAAAAATTTGCTATCAAAAATAAAAAACAAAAGCGCCATAATAGGGATTATTGGATTAGGTTATGTCGGCTTGCCTCTTGCGATAGAAAGTGCAAAGTGCGGGTATAAGGTTATAGGTTTTGACATTCAGCAGGCAAAAGTCAATATGATAAATAAAGGTGAAAATTATATAAATGATGTATCTGATATAGAGCTTACAGAACTTGTGACTAAGCATCAGTTCACTGCATCTACAAATTTTAATTTTATAAATCAGGTCGATATTGTATTAATATGCGTACCAACTCCCTTGGACAAATATCAACAGCCGAACATAAGTTATGTAAAATCTTCTGTAGAATCAATAGCTCCATATCTTCATAAAGATATGCTCATAATCCTCGAAAGCACTACCTACCCTGGTACCACGGAAGAATTAGTGCTTCCAATATTAGAAGGGAACTCCTCCTTGAAATGCGAAAAAGATTTTTATCTAGCTTTTTCACCAGAGCGGGTTGATCCAGGAAATCCTCTATATAAAACAGGAAATATCCCTAAGGTTGTAGGTGGAATTGGTAAAAATAGTACAGAAGTAGCAACCACATTGTACAAGTCTATACTAAACAGTGATGTTTTTGAAGTATCCAGTGCTAAGGTCGCTGAAATGGAAAAAATTCTCGAAAACACCTATAGGAATATAAACATTGGTCTCATAAATGAAATGGCTATAATCTGTAATAAAATGAATATAAATATATGGGAAGTAATTGATGCAGCAAATACAAAGCCCTATGGATTTCAGGTCTTCTACCCTGGGCCAGGTCTTGGTGGGCATTGTATCCCTCTCGACCCATATTATTTAACCTGGAAAGCTAGAGAATATGATTATCATACAAAACTTATCGAACTATCAGGTGAGATCAACAATTATATGCCACAATATATACTTGAAAGATCCTCACAAATATTAAACAGATTTAAAAAAGCTTTATTTGATTCTCAAATTCTAGTGCTAGGTGTAGCCTATAAAAGCGATATAAATGATTACAGAGAGAGTCCTGCTCTTAAGGTGATTGAAAATTTTAAAAAAGCTGGCGCACATGTTAAATTTAATGACCCATATATTCCAGTTTATAAATACAAAAATACAGAGTATGAAGGAGTAAAACTTACCAATGAACTACTAAAATCTATGGATTTAGTAGTCATAACAACCGCTCATAAAAAATATGATTATGACTTCATTCAAAAAAATTCAAAATTTATATTTGATACAAGAAATGCAACTAAAAATCTGCTCGACAAAAACAACGTGGAACTATTATAAATTGTCACATAAGAAAAATATTTTCATATATTGATATCAGGATAAAAAATCCGAAAAACAAATTTTAGGAGATGGACTAAATGGCTTTAAGTTTTGATACACCACAGACCGGTAGTGTGTATAATATTCAAGTAACTGGAACTGTTGGACAATATGCAACGCTTGGTGCTAGAGTTACAGTTAACGTCACAGGTACTCCTGCTAGATCAGCTAGTACCTTTTACAGAGTAATTCCTTTTGATAACTCAACATCCTCAGTTGTTAACTGGTTCCATGGAACTTATGGTATAGCTATAGTTCCAAAACTTGAAGGCACTCAAACTGCAACCTCTACAATTCAATGGGAATATTAATAATTGCTTGTATAAAGGCTTAATCAAAAGAAGCATCTCTAAAGTGGATGCTTCTAAATTAAATAAAGCTGTTCCACTAAATTTTTTAGTAGGACAGCTTTAACTTATAAAAAGTATGATTTTAAAACTTAAAATCTCAAAAAATAGTTTAAAATCTTTTTATATATAGCTATATGACTTTAATATATCTAAACTTTCATTGTCATACACTTCAAATTCTTTAATAGACCTTATTATTTCTTTCTTAGCAAAATCGAAGTAACCATAGGCATTATATAACTTCCCCAGGTAAAGCAATACATACTTATTGTTTATTAAATTCAATAGATTCACAGCTACTTTCAGTTCATCAAAGTCTTCATTTATAAGCATAATCTCACAAATCTCTAAAATTATAAAGATATAATTCTTTTCATTTTCATCCTCAGATAGCATACTTGATTTACCATTTGTAAATAGTTTTATAAGCTCAGAACATACCTCAAATATTTTATTGTCTCGATCGCTTAAAGTTTTCTGATCTACACTCACAAGCAAAGCCGACAAATCATCATATTTTCCAAGTGATATATTGCTCAATATCTTATACATTACAAATTCCATATAAAAATCAGATTTTTCATCTAGCGTACTCATATTTATACACTTTTCGTACTCACCGCTTCTTATTAGACACTTCGCCTTCAATATAATAAGCTTCTCAGACTTGTTTCCTGCTTGTTGCAAGCTTTCAACATAATCTAAGGCTGTTTTATAGAAGCCTTCATTATAAAACGTCTCAGCAGCGATAGAATAATCCTTAGCCGCAGTTGAACAAAATGTTTCTATGGTCTCTTTAAATTCTTTAACAGGTACAGCCTTCTCCTTTAATAAATGCCCTATACCATATATTGAATCAATATAATCCGGATTATCGTCAATAGCTTTAGAATAATATTTATAAGCCATATCATAATCCTTAAAAAGCATATAAACATTTGCTAATTCATAATAAGCTTTGTAACCTCCACTCCCATAAAAAAATTTTAATTTTGCCGGTGGTTCACCAATTTCAATGCATTTTTCAAGAGCTTTTATCTGGAGGGTTATTTTGCCCAAATCCTTGTAAATAAGTGCTTTAAAAAAATAAGCGTCACTAAACTTATCATAATTGTTGGTAGCAATATCTACAAATTTCAGTGCAGTATTATATTCTCTGATATTATAGTTTGCAACAATTATTCGTAAAAGTAATATTGGTCCAAATCCGGTAAGAGGATTAAAGTTCTCATAGGCTTTATAATAACATTCCAGTGCCTTTCTCGTATCACCTAAAGCCATATATTCATTACCCAAATTAAAATAATTAAATCCTTCATCTGGCTCCTTTTTTATTTTCTCATTTAATATGCTGATATTTCTATTTCTTTTGTCCTTAGCCTTTATAGTCTTATTTAAATAGCCATAGTGATATATTTTTACATCATTGCAAATTGCATCATACTGATTATTTTTATACATGAGCTGATTATGAATTTCACCTTCATAATGAATTCCTCTGTTATTTCTAAACATGCGCGGATTTAAGTTTACGGTAATACAATTATTATCAGCCTTATCACCATAATAATTTAAAGTTTCAAAAATATAAACCGCTTTTTCATCCAATTCCATATTCACTAAAGCCTTAAAATTATCTTTATATTGTCCCTTAAGTTCATCATCCGCATCCAATATCAATATCCAATCCTTTGTAGCATATTTTAATGATTCGTTTCTGGCTTCACTGAAATTATTGTTCCATTTATACGGATAAACTTTAGCCCTGTAGCTTTTAGCAATATCTATAGTTCTATCCGTAGAGCCTGTATCTATGATTATTATTTCATCTACAACGTCCTTAACACTTTCAAGGCATTGAGGTAAATATTCCTCCTCATTCTTTACAATCATGCACAAACTTACTTCATTCCGCACATAATGACCTCCTTTAATAAAGTTACTACTCTTATGTCATTATATACAAAAATATATTTTTTGTTATTTATATAAAATGCCCTAAAGTTCTTATATTGTGGCTTCTAAAATATCACTACTAAATTGACAAACAACTTCTCCTAAAATTTTCTAGCAGGATTTCCAGCAACTATTGAATTGCTGCTAATATTTTTAACTACTACTGCTCCCATTCCAACCATAGTATTATTGCCAACCGTAGTACCATCTCTAATACATGAGTTAGGAGCAATCCAGCAATTACTTCCTATCTTAACACTTCCACTAATCTCAGCATTAGCAATAACTACAGTTCCCTTACCTATAAAGCAGTTATGTGCAACAAAAACACAATCATCTAGTTTTACATACTCTTCAATTACCGTTGGATCAATCGTCCCCTGGCAGATGCAGGTCAAAGCTCCTATTTCTACATTGCTGCCTATCCTTACTCCTCCGAGGTGAGGAATTTTATAGGTAGTTCCATCTTCGTCTCGTTCTACACCAAAACCATCATCACCGATAACTGCATTTTCTTTAACAATGCAATTGTCACCTATAATGACATTTTTTCTTATTTTAGCTCCAGCTTTTATGATGCAATTATTACCTATTATCACATCCTTGTCAATAAATGAAAAAGGTTCAATTGTAGTATTTTTTCCTATAACAGCACCTTCACTCTTATAGTATCCATCTTTTAATATAAACTTCTCGCCATCTTCAAGCTGCGATTTCAATATAAAATCGAGTATTTTAGCATATTCTCTTCTTGGTCTATTTACATATAATACACAGTTCGATTCACTGAAAAACTGAAGCTTGCTACTGTTTAATAAAATTAAACAGTTACTAACTTGTTTTAATTTGTCTATGCTTTCCTGTTCTAATACATTTGCAAAAATCAAAGTATTATCTTCAGGATTATTTATTGATGATACTGAATAAATAACTGTATCTTTTATATTCTGATTTTTATATTCCACAATACTTTTTAATGAACTGCAATTAAACTCAAACTTTTTCTTCATACCCACAGTTCTCCTTAATGTGCTTCTGAAAGCAACTTAACAAAGTATTTTCTTTAATTTCATTTTTATATGTTTTATTAATTCGAACATATTTATCAAAATTATTAATTTTATCCTCTATAAGCCTACTAAAGCTTTTTATATAATTTTCTCCATTTTCAGAAAAATGAATGGGATGAAATAATACTTGAAGCAGATTACTTTTCCCTTTTTTAATAAATTCAAATACATCCTTTCCCCTGAAATCCTTACAAGAGTCTGACAAATATAACTCTGGCGTAAAAAATTCTCCTGCATAAGCATTTTTATATGTTTTAAATACAAGATATCTATTGTGAATTGATGGATTGTGTAAACTTATTGTCTGAACTCTTTCTCCAATGATATCCTCAATTATAGAACATTCTTTTTCTACCTGCTTCTGCATTTGTTCTAAACTTATATCGCCGTATAGCATTGGATCAAAATGTAGTGCTATTTCAAATCCATCCGAAAACATATTGCTAACGAGCTTTCTATTTTCATAGGATAGAACATTATAAAAATCTGAAGTAACCAATAAAAAATACGTAGAAGTAATACCTATATTCTTCTCAATACTGCACATTTTATAAGCCTTATCTAAATCGATGTCAACATCATGCCTCAATAAAAAGCCATTTTTAACAGAACTATCTGCTGATTTAAAATTGTATATTTTATTTATTTTCTTCATTTCTTTTATAATTTTACTATAAGTTTCATAACTAAATTCAAACATATTAATCACTTACCTTTAAAAATGTAACAATTAACAAAATATATTTAAGAATGTACTTTCCAATATAATATTTCTAATTTTTTACAAGTACCTTTACTTCTCCCTGTAAAACAATTTCATCATTTTGATTCTTACAAAACGTGTAAAATTGCACTATTCCGCTATTTTTGATTATGTTTTTGGTTTTTACATATGCAGTTATTGTATCACCTATATATACAGGCTTAATAAATTTACAGTTCTGCTCCAATAAAATAGTTCCTATTCCTGGAAGCTTATTTCCCAAGATCGTTGATATTAAACTAGCTGTTAGCATACCATGAACGATTCTTTTTTTAAATTTAGTTTTGCTAGCGTAACTTTCGTTTATATGCAATTGATTAAAATCTCCGGTAATTCCTGCAAATAAATAGACATCTGTTTCGCTTATTGTCTTAGTAAAACTTTCTTTAGAATCTAAATTTATATCGTCTATATTCAAATTTACACTTCCCCCAATAATTTGTGGAAAATATATACACAATTATAAAGCTTAAGTCCTAAATCACTCCAGGCTCTTTGTACAAAGATATTCTGTGCTTGAGTTGAAGATACCAGATATCTTGTATTCTCTAGCTTACTACAAACAATAACGGCTTGGTTAAGCATGCTCTTATACACACCCAGTCCTCTTGCTTTTTCATCTACCCCTGCAAGTATTGCACCTGCTGCATTTTCTCCTTTCAGCTCAGTAAATTTATTTTTAATTGTACAAAACCCAGCAACTTCATTATTATGTTCGGCTACAATAATTTTATCTGCATATCCATTAAACGAGTTTTTTATCCACTTTACATATAGCTCATCTGCTTTTTTATCATCTAAAAACTCATCATAATGAAATCTACTAAAATTCTTAAAGGTATTCTTTGATATATTTAAAACTGCCTCTAAATCATTCAGATTGGAGTTCCTTATTTTACACGAATTTTTTACTGTTTTTATTGCTTGCTTTTTATAATCAAATTCATATCCAAGACTTACATTAACAAGTTTAAAACCACAACTCTCTAATGCACTTATCACCTTATAGTCCTTTGTACTAGTTTTTAAAGCAACATGCTTAATTTTTTTTGACAGGCAATAATTAATACATTTCTCCAAAAGTTGAAACATTTCAATTATATTAAAAGAATTTATATTCTCGGTTTGACTCCAATTCAATGTGGCCATAGTAATACCAAAATGCTGTGTATCAAATTCATTTATAACCACAGTTATCGATATTTTTTGCTCATTTTTATTAAGTTCTATGCTGGTATTCTTGTCATTCTCTATTATTTCAACCATTATATTTACCACTCTCTTCTTCTAAACTATCACAGATATATTTAACCTCCTCCTCTCTTAAGCTTCCATAAATAGGCAAAGCCAGACCATGCTTATGCGCATATAATGATTTTAAAAATTTATCATTGCCATAGCCATACTTATTTATATAGTAACTTTGTTCATGCACCGCATATGCTCCAAAATTAGTTTCTATCCCTTTCCGCCTTAAACTTTCAATCAATTCATCTCTATCAATGCTTTCTTTCAATAATATATGATATGTCTGCCATACATGTTTACCATAGTTTTCTTCTTTCGGAAGCGTTATCCCATTTATATTCTTAAGCAATTCACTGTATCTATTAGCTAATTCAATTCTTTTTTTATTTATAGCTTCAAGCTTTTTCATTTGCACTGTTCCGATAGCACCTTGAATATTGGTCATCCTATAATTTAGACCTGCCGCTACAAATTTTGGTTTTCCTGTTGCATAGCTAATACCATGATTTCTAAGTATTTTTATCTTTTCTGCCAATTCGTCATTATTTGTGACTACAATACCACCTTCACCAGTTGTTATTGCTTTCCTTGGATGAAGACTAAAACACCCTATGTCCCCGATAGTACCAACTTTTTTGCTTCTGTATTCTGCTCCCATAGCACAGGCTGCATCCTCTATAACTTTTAAATTGTATTTTTGTGCCAAAGTAATTATCCTTCCTATGTCTGCTGATTGCCCAAATTCATGTACAGGCATTATCACCTTTGTTTTATCAGTAATTACATTCTCTATTTTATCCGTATCTATACATAAGCTATCTAGTTTAATATCTACAAACTTAGTTGCAGCACCTACATTTTCCACTACATTAGCTGTTGCTGGAAAAGTAAAATCTGGTACTATTACTTCATCCTCTGACTTTATCCCGATGGCAAGTAAAGCCAAATGCAAAGCGGCCGTTCCGCTGCTGACCGCTATAGCATGCTTAATGTGTAAATATTCTTCTAACTGTTTCTCAAATTCTTCAACTTTATCTCCCTGCACTAAATATTTTGAAGCAAAAACCTTCTTTACTTCTTCCAATTCCTCCTGTCCTATATCTGGAGCTGCAAGCTTTATCATTTAAACACCCCTATACCACTCAATTGTTTTCTCTAATCCTTCATCTAAATCATATTTAGGTTCAAATTTCAAAACCTCTTTGGCCTTATCTATGCTTGGAATCCTAAGTTCAACATCCACATAATTTTTGGGTACATAAACAATTTCAGATTTAGATTTAACTATTCTCTTTATTAATTTTGCAAGCATTGCTATAGTAATAGTTCCTCTTGGATTGCCAATATTAAATATCTGTCCTATAGCTCTGTCATTATTTAAACATAACATTATACCTGATATAAAATCATCAATATAGCACCACGATCTTATTTGATCACCTTCACCATGAATTTGTATCTGTTCATTATTTATAGCTCTAACAACAAATTGATGAATCGCACCTTCTCCAACCTGACCAGGTCCATATATATTAAATGGTCTTACTGTTACTACTGGAATGCCATATTCTTTGTAATAACTGTACGATAAATGTTCTCCAGCGAGCTTGGAAACAGAATAAGTCCATCTTGCTTCTCCTACTGGCGCTAGATTCGTTGTATGATCTTCATCGACTTTATACGCATAAGAGCCAAATACCTCTGAAGTAGAAAAATCGATAAATCTTTCTATTTTTCTATCTTTTAATGCTTCAAGAATATTGTAAGTTCCAATCATATTAACCCTCATCGTATTCACTGGGCTTTTTATAACGGTATCTATTCCAGCAACTGCGGCTAAATGAATAACTATTTCTGGCTTAAATTCATCTATCGATCGTTTTAGAAAGCTTAAACACAAAACATCACCTTTAATTAATCTTATATTGCCTCTACTCAATAAGTCTGTATTTCTTATGGAATTTCTGCGTAAACTATCAATGATAAGAATCTGATTGTTTTCACTAAGCAAGCCACATAATTTAGTACCTATAAATCCTGCTCCGCCAGTTAATAATATTTTTTTATTTTTTATCAATCGGATACACTCCTTTAAAAAGTGTCTTAGAGATTAGACAAATTCCTGTAAAATTTTTTCTATACGGTCAAATAAACTATAATTTTTTTCATAAGTTTTTACTAATGCATTATAAGCTTTATCTGCTCTCTCTAACGGTTTATTCAAGTAATATTCAAACATTTCCTCATATTCATATTCATCACTTGCTATTGCCATATCATCTTTTGTATACAATTCATCTATCAATTTAGGATTATCTACTAATTGAAATCCTCCACACGCTCCAATAATGAACGTTCTTTCATTAACTTCATTCTTCATTTGCTTCTGTATATCCATATGATAATTTAGATTTATTTTAGATCTATTATAAAAAAACTTTGAATTGCCAGGGTTTAATTCTTCTCCTATATTTCCCCATCCTGAACCTCTTAATATTCCATTTTTATATTTACTTAAAATAGGTATAAGATATTTTTCAGTCTCTTTGTATTTTAGATAGCTATTAGTTCCAACAAAAAAATAATCATATATTTTATCAGTATTTTCAGGATAATAAATTAATGGATTAAATCCAAAGGGAACATTTACTATATTAATATTATTTTTAGTCCAATTACCAAAATAGCTTGTATTTGTTTCTTCCGCTAATGGAGATATCAAAAATTTATAATTAAACTCCTTGCATAATTGTATATTAATTAAATCCAGTTCTGCACTAGCTTGTTTTGAAATTAATCCAACTTTATTTTTTATACCTTCTATCGATTTATTGAAATGAGAATTATCTATATAAACTTTATCAGCCAGATTTATAAAAATGTCATTATCATCATAGTTAGCATGCGGATCTATTTCGTATATTATATCCACTTTAATTCCCATATAGTTTAAAACCTGTTTCCATGATAAAAAACTATATTTCCAGAATCCATTTGTAACCGAATTAATTAATATTTTCAGATTATGTTTTTTATATTTTTCTCTATATTTTCCAAGCAAATTTCTTCTTAGCTCTTTACCTTTATTAGTTATTTCAGCCTGCCGCATGTATTCCTTCTCAATTCTATTGATCCTAATATCCAATTTATGTGTATTGATTTCGTTTAGTATATTTTCAATATCTTTATGGTATAAATCACTATAAATTAAGCTCTTACTCATATACTTTTCTATAATATTGATAAACGGTTGGACATACACTTTTATCTGTTCCATATCAAAATCCGAGCTATGTTCCCATGGCATACCGTTACCATTTAAATAGATAGTATATGCTTCATAATAGCTAACTCCAATAAGGTAATACTTTCTGCTTTTTTGAGCTTTCTTGTCAAGACCGCTCTGATTTAAGTTCTTTAAGTATTTTGTTTCATCAAAATTATCTACTATATATTCCATAACAGAAATAATGGATTTTACTCTATTCTCTAAATCATAAGTCATGTTACTATCATGATGCCTATAATAAACTGCATCACAATTTACATATTTTCTTTTCCAGCCATATTTTAAATTTACTAAAGTATTTAAAGTATCCCCCGCCACTCTGTTATTTTCATCCTTTAGCAAAGCTAAATTATTTCTTTCATAAAAATCCTTTTTAAATAAGCCGGCGCTAAAAGGTATCACTCCTGAACCTTTCCTGTTAAACACTTCAAATATTACTTCATCATCAGTATAATTCCTATAACTCCATATTCCTTTATCATTTCCAGTTTCATCACAAACTTTTATATTCCCATAAACATAATCTAAGTCACTATCTAATACAAAAGCTGTAACATATCTTTTTATTACTTTCATATCTACCAAAAAGTCATCAGCTGATAGCATCATAAAATATTCACCTTTTGAAGATTCCATTATTTCCTCTATTCCTCTGTAGGCACTTCCGCTATTTTCTTTATGAAATATACCCTTTATATTCTTGTATTTTTTTTCGTATGCTTGTATCTTTTCAATTGATTCATCAACTGAACAGTCATCAACAATAATTATTTCAATATTTTTATAAATTTGATTTAATACAGATTCTACAGATTCATCTAAATATTTCGAATAATTATAATTAATGATACCTATAGTAACTAAAGGTTCTTCCAGTAACTTTTCATCTTCTTGATTTACAATTAGATTTACAATTAGATTACCAACTAACTGTATAATTTTATCTATATTCCGTGTGAGACTATAGTTATCAACAACATATTTCCTGTATTCATCTGAAATATAATCTTCTGCTTCAATCATACTAACTGCGTCATCAATCGTATTCCATATATATTTTTTATCATATACATTCTTGGCTCCAACAAAATTGTGTACAATAGGCTTTATCCCCTTGCACATAGCCTGCATAACGCTTAAGTTTTGTGATTCAAGCACGCTGGTACACAAAATATAGGCTTTATCCTCAAGCCAGTTATCTAAATCCTTCTGCCAGCCTTCGTATATAATATTGTTTTGAAGTCCCAATTCCCGTATCATCTGATTATAATAAAGCACATCCCTGCTATCTTGAAAAGCTCCTGCAATATATAATTTATATCTGGAGTCTTTGTCATAAATAGCTTTAAAGGTGTGCAACAAAAGCATCGGTCCTTTTTTATAATTTATATATCCTACATAGGCTATATTAAAGCCTTTTGTTTTCTTTTCAAATCTCCATTTAGTTTCATCTATACCATTTGGTATAACACTGATCATTTCCTCATCTATATTAAAATTTTCAACTATAAAATCCTTTATATGCTTACAGATTACTATTAAGTTATCTACATTCCTCCAATTGACATTACTTATATAATCCGTAAAAGCTTCATAGCTGTGAAGTCTGCATATAATCTTTTTTGCTTTAGCTAAATCCACTTTACTTCCATAGGCTACTAAATCGTCGCACCATTCAAACCAGCAAATATCTGCCCAGTTCATTCCCTCATCAATTTGCCTATACTCTTTTACTACAATCTTCTTTATTTCATATTTTTCTGTTAAACTTTCAATAATATCTCCAAGGAAACTGTCTAGCCCGTCTTTTACGAAAAATGCAATTTTATTCTTGTTTTCTTTTTTAATATCCTCCGTCACAATGCATTTATTTGATTCGACATCTAATCCATCAATGCTATCTGGTTCCGATTGCATCTTATCACTCCAATATTGTATTCTTAATATATTATTCTATGAATGTTTGTATTATGATTAACACAAAAAACTATCTTCAAAATATGCTTTATAAATATCATACATAAACTAAACTAATATTTATTTAATTATGACGGACATAGTAGATATAGTGTAAAAAACGAACGTGGAAAACCTTCAATTGTCAAAAGATAAGGACGCAAAATTGGGGCATAAAACAAAAGATACTTCTTTTTTGGATACAAGTCACACCTTGCTATGACAGAAGAACACATAATTACTGCAGCAGTAATTACCACATGAGAAAAAGTTGACGGCAAAGAACTTATTGAGTTGAAGGAGCTAAATCAAAATCTTACTCAGTATCAATAAAATCAGACTTACATAAAGACCAGATAGAATTTCAAGGAAGTGAATATTTCAAAATTCGAACAAAGCAGCATGTAAACAAAAAACATAAAATATCCATATTCTTGAATATTTTATGTTTTTATTCAACAAAAAAATTTCACTTAAAAAAATTAGTGCATTTTAACATTAATTCGCAATGCTTTATTTTACCGTTCCACCTCCAAATCTATACCCTAAATTATCAACTCACCTGGCTTATAGCCCTCAGGCAACTCTTCTTCACTTAAAAATTTAAAATTGTCATCACGTAGTATTGGTAAAAATGCTTCATATGGTATTCTAGAAAATTCACAGCCATAATCATTGGCTCCGAACCATTTGCCCTCTTTGCTGCTCAAGTTCAAGCCTCTGGCAAATTTTGTATAGTTTGAGCAATCATGAACTGCTAAGTCCCAGTTTTCTTCATCAGCTATTTTCATGAATTTCAGAGTTAATTCTCTGCTCCAAATGGGAGAAATATAGCCTTGTCTGGAAATATACATGTTTTCCCCATAATAATTGTCTATGTTATTCTCATTTAAATGTAATTCTGCACAATTTATAAAATCAAGTTTTGTCTCTAGGATTGCCTGCTGCTTCTTAAAAAATGCTTTGAAAAGTTCAGGAGTCATTGGAGTTTCAATACCTACATTTTTAATATACTTTTTCGCTATTCCAATATTTTCAATAACCTTATCTGAACAATTTGAGGCACCCAGGTTGAAACGTATCTCGTCAAGACCAGCTTCTCCTAATGCTTTCAAGGCCTCTTCTGTAGCTAAAGTGCCATTTGTATAGAGATGTTGATGAATTCCTGCAGCCCTAAATTTCCTTATAATCGAATAGTATTTTTCAATTTCCATGAAGGGTTCTAAATAAACGTAGGAAATACCAGTAGGTTTCTTGTAGATGGAAAGAAGTAAATCAATATCCTTTTCATAAAATTTTGTATCTCCGATTTCCCACATTCCTTCACCAATGGGAGGAATGTCATCTAATTCTCCATAATTATAACAAAACTTACACTCTAAGTTACATTTATTGGTTTTCCTAATTGCACTCAAACCGGTTCCCAACAGACAGGAACGGCATCCTTGGGGGAATTTGCTTTCATTTCCCACGAAAAAAGTTCTATTTTCCAAGGTTTTCAAGCCTCTAATTTCCGACATTAGCATATCATTTCTATGGTCTATTGCTTCCTCAATTTGTGCAAAGGTAGAGTAAATGATTTCTTGTTGCTTTGTCATAACTTCCTCATCCTCTGGCAATATTGAAAAAAATTCAAACCATTGCAGCGCATCTTTCTTTGAAATTTTCATCATGTATCCTCCTCTAATTAATCTTCAAAAAGATTCAATTCAAATCTTCTTAGTGTGCTTTTTCACTTATTCTCCTTCAAAACACAAACGCATTTCACATGCGTCAGGTACTCATAAAGAATACATTTTTTCATATCGCTATGTCAATACGAAAACACCATAATCCCCCAGTGAGTTATAAATCGGCTCCATCAGTTTGTCTAACATTCTTTCATACATGGTGTTTTACAGCTCCTTATAACCTGGGACATTATTTTTGCCTAATCGGCAGCCAAAATCTATATTCTGCTTGTATTTCTTCCGGATGATCAGCTAAAAACCAGTCTTTACTGAAAATATGTTCCTCCAAATAGGTTCGTCCATCAAAATTCAAGTCATAGTTACCCATATCCAACATGCATTCATATATGGTCTGAGATGATTTTTTCATAGATTCACCTATATCTAAGGTTCCCTCATTATTGAATTCATTAAGCACCACATCACCCACAAGAAACAGCCCCTTAGGTGCATTTGCCACCTTTGCGCCGAACATGGTCTCCTCCGCTCCTTCTTCGCCGTGCAAAAGCATCATTGCAACATATTCATGGACATCTTCTTCACTGTCTTCGGGATGATGCCCGAAGGGAGCGTAACCAATATACTTTCTGGCCTCATAGTCACTCAGATTTTTAGTTGCCCATTCACGCATACAATTCCACACCAGAGTTTCAGGATTTTTGCAATTTGCCTGAAAGAATACCGCTCTTAAGTTATTCAATTCCTCGATACGAACCAATGGTTTTGAACCTGTCATCATATTACCTCCATTTATACTTATTTGGAAGGAGATCTGCTGATAGGTCTTTGATATTCCCAACTTTCGGACGACAGTTGGCGGCATACCGTGAAACGCCAAAAACGCCCGTGTGAACGCCTCTGGAGATTCATATCCGTATTTCGCGGCCAAATCGACTACCTTGATGCCGGTGTTTTTTAGCTTCTCCGCCGCGAGTGACATTTTCCTGAACCGAACATAATCACTGATGCTGATATCTGTCATGAAAGTAAACATCCTTTGAAAGCGTGTCAAAGAGGAGCAAGCGATACGAGCAACTTCGCGATAGTCGATTTTGCCCTCCAGATTCGACTCTATATAATTTATAGCATCATTCATCTTACTTAACCATTCCATTGCTTATCTCACCTCCGACAATAATATAGCACAGCCTTCATAATAATACCTTGCAGAAAAAATCATCTGCTGCAAGACCTTACTGTGGAACTATATTTATACGCTTTATATTGTTTTTTGCAGTACATAATTATCTCACAAAATATAAATAACCTGTCTATAACTAAACCTAAATTGCAAAACAATTATAACATTATTATCCACTTTAAACAATTTTAGTTACAACATTATCTCATCTCTTTTTATCTGTCATTTACAATTTTCAAACACTGGCTCAATATACTCTTTAATAAGTTTTATTCTATCCTTAGCTCCCTGCTTAAAAAAAGAAGCAATATGGAAATAATACTTTTTGTAACTAAAAAAACATGGAAAGTGCTAGTAACAGTACATCCGTTAAAGTAGTTTTCATATAATGTTTGACCATTTTTCAGTACTAATATTCCTCCAATATTGCTATAGCTGCTATTTATTATCCTTTCCATCTTCATTTTTAAGATCATATAAGATACCTCCCCGTCTTTGAATTTAATAGACTAATATTCTTGATATTATGGATTCGTGCTCCTCGAATCTTGATTTCTTCCATATGCTCACCTCTGAATCGATTTGCAGCATGCTAAAAATGAATGGGCTCAATTGGAACGAAGATGAAACAGAGACGAAACGTAAGCGTTAAGTTCGTCAATACCGTACCGCCTGATATAATCCCCATCCTAGGGAGCTCCGTGTTGAAAAAGAAGAATTCGCTCCTTTTTCTGGTAATGGCCCCATATTCGCTGGAAGATAAGTTTGAAACTCCTGATACACAGGTGACTAAGGGCTTTACCGTTCGCTCAAAGCATCCCACACAGTCGACGGATGAAATGAAAACCATGATTCAAGATGCTAGAATTGCAGCTAGCTACAACCTGCTCAATTTCTCTGAAATACTTGATCAGAACCGCAATATGATATTCATTGGCTATAAAAAATTCAATTTTATCTTCTTGCTAGTTTTCTATATTTATGGTAGTATAATTTTGTTTATATTAAAAATAAACATAATTTATTGTGTTTTTTACAAATAGTGCCTTTATTTTTTACAAAACAATAAAACTTCATCTTATAAGAATCGCAGGTGATTTTTTTGTACCACGTTGTGTTAATTTCAGAAAATAGAATTCTTTTAAAAAAAATATATGAAATGCTAGAAGATCCCTCTTTGTTTCGAATTAATATCGTTCCTTTCAGCATGGATGCCGTTGATGCTTTTTATGATACTCATGCGGATATTGTTATATTAGATACTTCTGTATTTTTATCTTTTGAAAATATACTTGAGCAAATTTATCAATATAATTGGCCTTTTCATGTTCTGCTTATCTTTCATGAGCCTTCTCTTGTCTATCCAAAGAAGGAAAATGTATATTTCGCTCACAAAGACACCATAAGCAGAGAACTTTTTCATGAAATAATAGCCAATATAAAAGAGCATTCTTTTTCCTTAAAGAATCTAAACACTTGTATTACTTTTAACTGGAATGGAAAGCACTCTGTTTTGATTAATCCAGATTCTTATCATATTCTTGTAATAAAGACTTTTGATGAAAATCACTTTCTTGATATTACTTCTTGCAATAACCTGATTACAAAGGCTCTTCCATTTTGTAATCTGCATTTGATCCATACTTCAGATTCTATAGCCATATTTTATATGAATCGCTCTCAAATTAAAAAAGAGTTTAACTTTACCCTGCTTTCTTCTATAGTATTTGATATTTTAGGGCAGCAAACCGCTTTGTTTTACAAGGAAAATATTTCTTGGAAAAAACTTCAACCTTTACTTGCTGAAATTGTAGATAATATTCCTCTCCTCTATTTTTTACAGGGAGAGAGTAAAAGCTTTGAAACATTGCAGCATCCAGCTTCTTCACCTGCACTGAATGCTTAAAAAATCAGTTTTTATTATTATTAAATTACCTTATAGATTGTGATATTGAATCAGCAAAGTATATTTTACACGATATATATGTCCATACCATAAAATCAGGTTATGATTTTTCTGTTCTGGCATATATCCGTATGCACCTGCAAATTTTGTGTTTTTTATTTTTCAAGGAAGAACTTATCTTTTCCTTCCCTTGTGTTGAAGACGAGCTTAACTGGCTGCTTGCATCTAAGCTCTTTACTCCAATAGCTTACGCAACTTCTTTGCAGCAAGATACTATAAAAAAATGCGTACTTGCAATTTATAAAGAATATCACTCAAAGATTTCCCTTGATGGCATAGCAAACAAGCTAAATATGAATAAAATATACTTAAATCGGCTTTTTAAAAATCAGTTCAATCATACAATTGCAGAGTTTCTTCAGATTCTTCAACATATTTTCCTGCTTCTGACTGAATAGGATCTGCCAGATTAATATCTGTCTCTTTTTTCAAATCCATTATCCACCTAAGTTCTGTACGTATTGATTCTTCTTCTGCGTAATCCAATCTATGAACACGCATGATAATCTTTGGTTTTTCTTCTGCTTCCACTGAAAAAGTTGCATTTTCAGTAAAGTTTAATAATTTCATGCTTGCATTTTCTGGATATCCCCACTTTATCAATGCACGTCTTCCTACATTTTTTAAATGCTCTATCTGTTGTTCAAAGGTTAATTCATGAAATTTCCCTTTGTGTTGTGTTTTCATATGTCACCTCATTTCTACACTTTAAGCTCATATTATATCACTTCAATTACATTATTCTTGATTTTATGCATATATTTTACTTTGAATTGCAAGAAAACTCCCTATCTTGTGCTTAATCCTCATGTTTAGCACTATATATGCCTAGTCTCTTTTCATTAACATTAACTTTAAAATAATAATACTTAACTTTTTAACACATTAAAATAGAACAATATAAACTTTCAAACTCAAGAAATGGTAAAATATAATTTTTTACATGCATTTATAAAAAAAGATCCAGTAGAAATTGATCTACTGGATTTATTAACTCTTGAAAATACTATTTTAAATTTTTATTGCTAGTTGTTTCAAGTATCTGTATTTAGTCAAGCTCATGCAAAGCAAAATTGATTATAAGCGACGCTAGATGTTTTCTTTCCCAATGCTGCGGATCAGAAAGTGCAAGTCTTGTGGTTCCTTCCGTGAACATTAGTACACCAAGCATCAAGCGAGATAGAGCCACTCTTGCTCTTGCATATGGTGTAAACTGTATTTTTTCTTCAGCAGCAGAATTATATCCATCTATTAAACCCTTGTTATCTTCAAGATATCCAAGATAATCTATGGCAAAAAAATCAGCATAATAATCGCCGAAAAAACATCTTTCTGTGTCTATAAGCCCAGCAAAATTACCAGCTTCATCTATAAATACATTGTTATCAAACAAATCATAATGGATAAGTCTAGGTACTTTTACCTCTTCAAGTGCACCTTCCCACTTTCTTATAAAACGTAGTATTTGAGAAAGCTCTGGCAGCATATTTCCTTGTTTCTCAGCATCTTCTATAAGATTGAATATCATATCATAGTATGCATCCTTCCAAGTATCATGAAGCCCTACTTGAGTATAGCCAAATTTTTCATTCTTGATATTATGTATTTGAGCCAAAGCCTCTCCAAACTGATATTGCCAATGATACATCTGTTCTTCGGTGAGCTTTACGTCACATAGCAGTTTTCCTGGTAGCACGCTCATGATAAACCAATGATTACCGATTATATCGTGCCCACTGTATATTATTTCTGGTATATTAATATCCGTATGCTTTCTAAGCTGATCATAAGCCCAAAGCTCAACCTGCATAATACCTTTTTCATAGGTAAGCATGTTTGTTCCTTCACTGGGTCCAATCTTTAGTATATATTTTTCAGTTTTTGTGTATATCATATAAGCAACATTAAATTCCCCGCCTGTTAGCTCCTCTATCTTAATTAAATCCTTGATGCCAGCTGCTTCAATCATCTTTAACAAGTTTTCTTCACTTATATTTGCTTTAGTTCTTGAATGCATAAAAGTTCTCCTTTTTTTATATTTCTAACCGCAGAATGTTTATTTCCCCATGATGCAGCCTCTGCTCATATCATCCAAATGCTCACTAACATAAGAAGCTCTAAAACCTTTTGAAATCTCTGATAATTCTTTTTCACCATCAATATATGGCTGATACATATCATAGCCATAACCAGCACTGCAGTCATCACATCCAATATCGCTATATCCAAGCGATTCCTTTACAATCTCTATAATGCGCCTGTCACTTTCAATGCTATCATGATTTTCTGTTTGCAGCAAGCTCCATAAAATTAATTTTTGGAAACAGTCCACAAATGATATTTGTAACTGCAAGTATTAAAATAGCATAAGTTGACATTCTAGCTGCATATGGTACTAAAACTGCAAGTCTAAAGACATAAAAAAGTACAATCCATGCAACAAAGACAATCATTCCAATACCAAACCTTATCATAAACTTAGTTCTAATTTTTACAAAGCTTCTCTTTCCGTGCTTTACACTTCTATTTAAAGCTGCCAATAAAATTACTGATAATATTATAACTAGCATAAGTGCAACAAAAGCAACAAGTTCAATATTTTTATAACTATAAAATATTGGCGGAATTTTCCCTGTTTCATATCCCTTCCACTGATTAAATACATCATTTATAATGTCAAGCCCGTTGTCGCTGTTGGTAAAGATAATTATTCCATCCTTCTTTCCAGGTATCGTCTCGAATTGAGCTTCCCATCCTCTATTAGAGCCACCATGAAATATAGCTGTAGTTCCATTAGATAAGGTCTCTCTCTCAAATCCAAATCCGTAATCTGACTTAATTAGAAATTTTAAATAGTATTGTCAGTTTGATTGATTACAAAAATAATCGTGGTTTCTTCAGGGAAGGAAATCTGACTGTATGTGGCGCGATTGAGGCAGAAAAACCGGCGTTGATATAATAGTGACAACCGGATGTGATGGGGAATTCTATTTTCTGGCTTGAGCCTGTGAAATATTTTTTCTGTAAATAGGGAATTCTATGATAATTATTAGAGCGGATGGAGACTTATTTGAGTACCATCTGCTCTTTGACTATATATTCAATTGTATTCATTGTCAATATTTGATTGTTTTATTTGGGATAAGATACAGATAGCGACAAATCGGAATTTGTATCTTATCTGTATATGAATAAATAATTATTGTTTTTGAAATGCTATATATTTTTCACCCCAATCTTTAATGCTTTCTAGTACAGGTTGAAATTCTTTTCCTATTGCGCTAAGGCTGTACACAACTTTTGGGGGAATTTGCATATATTCTGTTCTTATAACTAATCTTTCTGCCTCAAGTTGTTTTAATTGGCTGGATAAGGTTGCGTGTGTCATTTTTGGCATTCTTCTCTGAAGCTCATTAAAGCGTAATGGTTCTTCACTTAGATAATGCATGATGAGAATAGCCCATTTCCCTTGTATGAGCCTTTGAGCTGTTGCGAATGGACATATTTCTTGTTGATCCATAAATAGCCTCCTTGCGGTATTTTCGATGTTACTTAGTATGTTTCATAATCGTACTTGTAAATCCAATTTAAAGGGCATAAAATTAAACTGTGATATTTTATTGAACCATTATAACACATAAAAATATTTTTTTAAATACGATGGATAGTGTAAAGTTTGCTATGAAAAAAATTTAGAGAAAAAAAGTAGGATTGAAAAGAGAAAAAGAAGAAAAAAAGCAAGGAAAAATAGGTAGGTGAAGGAAGCCGCCACCCTTGACAGCATGACAAA
>NZ_MZGV01000057.1 GCF_002029235.1 Clostridium oryzae | reverse complement strand
ATATATTATATAGCTAGGCATAAGAAATATTGATAAATTATCAATATTAGTGCCACATTTTTGATTAAATGAAAATTTAAGCTGTTTTTTTATCAACATATTGAAATAAAAAATTAACTTTGGTACTGTTTTACTTAAATTCATGGTCAAAACATGTATATCTTATTTATACATTAAATATAATTTCATACAGTTTATCTATTTAATGCACTTTATTTGAAACTGTAAATAAAAAGATACGAGGGATGATAATGATTAAATTCAAACGGACTTTTACATTAATTACTTCTTTATTGATTGCTGCAAGTGTATTTACCAGCTGTACTGGCAATAACAGCAAATCCAGTTCAAGTAAAAAATCTGAAAGCGTACTTAATATAGCAGGTTTTTCGGAAGATCCTGGAACGGCAGATGCTCAAAAGCGAACCGATACTTACTTAATGCCACTTAACTTATATGATAGACTTGTAGAAACAGAGACTGTTGATGGCAAGCCTAAACAAGTTCCTAGCCTAGCCACTAAATGGGATGTTTCCTCTAATGGTTTAATATATACTTTTCACTTAAAAAAAGGCATAAAGTTTACAAATGGAGAAGAATTTAAGGCTGATGACGTTCTATTCACTTTTGATAGAATGCTTGATCCTAAAACAAAAGCCTTAAACACAAACTTCTTGGATATGATAAAAGGTGCAAAAGCTAGAATGAGCGGAAAAGCAAACAGCGTAAGCGGTATAAAAGTATTAGATGACTACACAATAAAGATAACTCTTGATAAACCTTTTGCCCCATTTATAGCAGATTTAGCAACTCCAGCTTGCTCTATATATAATAGGAAAGCAACTGAAGCAGCCGGTAGTAAATTTGGAACATCACCTTCTACAACTGTTGGTACTGGTCCTTTTAAAATTAAATCTTGGAAGCTAAACAGCCAGATAACTCTTGTACCAAATAAAAATTATTTTAAAGGTGCACCAAAATTATTTCAACTAAATATAAAGGTTGTCCCTGATGCAGAGACTCAAAAAATGATGTTTGAAACTGGTAGATTAGACGTATTAGACTTAGATAATGTATCTTCTCAAGCCAAATACTTTCAAACTAGTCCAAAATGGAAAAACCACATAGTCTCAGGTCAAAGAGTTGGTATAAATTATTATGCTTTAAATGAAAAATTCAAACCACTTGACAATGTGAAGGTAAGAAAAGCAATCGAATATGCAATTGATAGGAAGACTATATTAGAAAAAATTCAAAATGGTAATGGTCAATTAGAGAATGGTATTATGCCTCATGGTTTAGATGGATTCAATGCAAATCTTCCAGAAATAGAATACAACAAAACTAAAGCTAAACAGCTATTAAAGGAAGCGGGTTACCCAAATGGTTTTACTATGGAGATAGCACAAGATACAGATAGTCCGAACACATTAAAACTAAATCAAACGGTTCAGGCTATGTTGGCTGACGTCGGAATAAAAGTTAAAATAAAACAGATTGATGATTCAACCTATTATGCTACACGTGCCAAAGGGCTTCTGCCAACATACACCTCCGAATGGGCTGCAGATTATAACGATCCTGATAACTTTATATACACCTTCTTTGCAAAAGACAATTCCTTTGCTAGATCCTTTAATTATAAAAACAAAGCTGTATTTAATAAAGTTGAAGAGGCAAGAAAAATAACCGATCAGTCTGCTAGAATAAAACTTTATCAAGACATTGAAAAGACTATTGTTAATGATGATGTAGCTTGGATACCACTTTACTCAAGAACAAAAATGTTTGTTATTCAGCCATACGTTAAGAGCTTTAACGTTGCTTGGAATGGCTGGGGAGATATGAAGTATTCAGATGTAACTGTAAAATAATATTTATCTATTTTTACTGCCTCTTTTTTAGAGGCAGTATCCATATTACGCTTTTTGTGTTTCAGAATCATATAGTTTATTGCATTTTCTACATGCTTACAAGTTGTATTACCTAACAAAGACAGGAGGATTTTTCATGTTAAAGTATATTATAAAAAAAGTACTTATTTCTATTCCTATTATTCTAGGAGTAGCATTAACAACTTTTATACTTCTAAACGTAGTACCAGGTGATCCTGTATCTCTTATGATGAAAGAGCATATAAGTTCAGATGTAGTTGCCAGGGTACGTGCTCAAATGCATTTAGATGATCCAGCATACATACGTTTTTTCAGGTTTCTATTCGGCGCACTGCATGGTGATTTTGGAATTTCATATAAACTAGACAGGCCAGTATCATCTCTCCTTCTAGAAGCCTTCCCATACACGCTTGCGCTTTCAGTAACAGCAGCTTTAGTCTCTTGGATTATCGGCATCCCCGCCGGAATATTATCAGCTGTTAAAAAATATTCCTTTCTAGATAATTTCTTTATGGGATTTTCATTGCTGGGTGTATCTATGCCTGTATTTTGGGCAGCATTAATATTCCAGTATATTTTTTCCTTAAAGCTTGGCATACTTCCGGTTTCAGGTTTTGAAGGTCCTCAATACCTTATAATGCCGGCAATCGTGCTCGGTTGGAGCTCAGCAGGTACTATAGCGAGACTGACCAGATCAAGCCTTTTAGAAATCATGAAAAATGATTATATTAGAACAGCTAGAGCTAAAGGATTAAGTGAAATCAAAGTTATATTTAACAATGCATTGAAAAACTCACTTTTACCAGTTGTAACAGTAATGGCTCTTCAGGTTGCTGGACTTTTATCTGGCGCAGTCATTACTGAAAGTGTATTTGGTATACCTGGTATTGGACGTATATCTGTTAACGCAATACAAAATAGGGACATGCCTCTTCTGCAGGGTTCAGTATTTTTGACAACTGTTCTAGTTATCCTTGGAAACCTTGCTGCTGATTTACTATATTCCTATTTAGATCCGCGCATTAAGTACAACTAACTGGAGGAACAGAATATGAAAATAAGTAAAAATATATTTGTAAACAACGGAATAGAAGCAAGTGATAAAATGGTAACCAACACATTCTGGTCGGATTTCAAACATTCTTTCTTTAAGAATAGGGTGGCTGTTGTTGGTGCGGTTGTAATATTAGTAATAATTTTTATGGCTGTATTTGCTCCACTAGTATCTCCTCATGCTCCAAATAAAACTCACTTGCAGCTTCAATTTGAAAAGCCTAGTCTTAAATACATTATAGGCTGTGACTTTTATGGAAGAGATGTTTTCTCAAGGTTGATCTATGGATCAAGAATATCATTACTCATCGGCCTTGTTCCTACACTAATCTCTATGACAATAGGTACTATAATAGGTATAATTTCAGGATATTATGGTGGTAAAGTAGACTTTATATTAAGCGCGGTTTCTGATATGGTTTTATCTTTTCCATCATTATTACTAGCTATGGTAGTTATGTACACTTTAGGTGCAACCCTAATCAACATCTTCATTGCGCTAAGTGTTATTGGTTGGGCGGGTACAGCTAGAGTTGTACGCTCTCAAACAATGTCCCTAAAAAATCGAGAATTCGTAGAAGCCTCAAGAGCCATTGGCGTTAAGAATTCAGTAATTATGCTCAGGCACATATTCCCTAACTGTATTCCTCAATTGCTTGTTTTATTTACACTAAACATACCAAGTTCAATTCTATCTGAAGCAAGTTTAAGTTTCTTAGGTATAGGTGCTCAGCCGCCCGCCTCCAGTTGGGGTCTTATGGTATCCGAAGGTAAAGAGTATTTGTTCAACGCTCCATGGGTAGCTATAGCTCCCGGAATAGCCATACTGATAATTGTATTAGCTTTTAATTTTCTTGGAGATGGACTGCGTGATGTGTTAGATCCATATCTAAAACAATAGGGAGGATTAAACATGAATAAAAATGACAATTCACTGTTAGAAATACGCCATCTGAAAACTCAATTTTTCACTCGCAGCGGTATTGTACATGCTGTTGATGATGTAAGTCTAACCGTAGATAAAGGTAAAGTGGTAGGCCTTGTTGGAGAATCAGGCTGTGGCAAAAGTGTAACTTCTCTTTCCATAATGCAGCTTGTTTCAGAACCCGGGAAAGTAGTTGGTGGAGAAATTGTATTTGATGGTCAAGACCTTTTAAAGCTTAATAAAAAACAGATGAATAACATACGTGGAAATGACATATCAATGATATTTCAGGAACCCATGACTTCATTAAACCCGGTATACACTATAGGTCACCAACTTTCAGAAGCTATATTTACACATAATAAAAACATAAGTAAGACTGACGCCAAAAAAAGGATCATTGACACCTTAAATCTTGTTGGTATTCCTGAAGCTGAAAAGCGCTACAATGTATATCCTCATCAATTATCAGGCGGTTTGAGGCAAAGAACCATGATTGCCATATCACTAATATGTAATTCAAAGCTTCTCATTGCAGATGAACCTACCACAGCCCTAGACGTTACAATTGAAGCACAGATAATTCGGCTTATGAAAGACATACAAAATAAACTTAATACTTCAATAATAATGATAACTCACAATCTTGGAGTAGTAGCAGAAATATGTGACGATGTTTATGTCATGTACGCAGGTCAAGTTGTAGAACATACTAATGTCTTTGATCTGTTCGACAACCCTAAGCATCCTTATACATTAGGACTTTTGAATTCTATGCCAAATAGTAGTTTAAATACAATCAATAAAAATGAAGATAAAAAAAGGTTATACACAATAAAAGGTATGGTACCAAACATGCTCTATCCGCCGAAAGGCTGCAGGTTCAACCCAAGATGCCCTGATGCTACAGAACAGTGTATAAATACAGCTCCTGATCTTATAGATATTGGAAACAATCACTGTGTAAGGTGTTTAAAATATATAAAATAGAGGATGGTGAACCATGGAAAACACTCTTGTAAAAGTCCAAGGATTAACAAAACATTTCGCACTTGATAATGGTGCTTTTAATAGTAAACATGAATTTGTTCATGCCGTTGATAATGTCAGTTTTGAAGTACAACGTAAAGAAACTTTCGCGTTAGTAGGTGAATCCGGCTGCGGCAAAAGTACTCTTGGAAGACTTCTTATACGTCTTATTAATGCAACTACAGGAAGTATAACGTTCAATGGCAACGATATATCTAAATTAAAAGGTTCAGCATTAAGACAAATAAGAAAGGAAATGCAAATTATTTTTCAGGATCCCTTTTCTTCTCTAAATCCTAGAATGAATATAAGAGATATAATAGCGGAACCTCTTTTAACACATAAAATCATAAAAAAGTCAGAAAAGGAAAGTTATATTGGGCAGCTTATGGAGCTTGTTGGTCTTAGAAAAGAATATATGTCCAGATATCCTCACATGTTTAGCGGCGGACAGAGGCAAAGAATTGGAATCGCTCGTGCCATTGCTCTTAATCCTAAGTTTATTGTATGTGATGAACCCGTATCTGCATTGGATGTGTCTATCCAGTCTCAGATAATTAATCTTCTTCAGGACCTTCAGGAAGAAAAAGATCTTACTTACCTTTTTATTTCTCATGACTTAGGTGTAGTAAGATATATTTCAAGCAGAGTATGTGTAATGTTCTTAGGTAAAATTATGGAGCTTGGTCCCACTGAGGAATTATATACCCATCCTCTTCATCCATATACTAAGTTTCTGATTGCTGCTGCTCCTATTATGAATCCTCATGATCGTGATAAAGAAAAGCTAATTCTCCAGGGTGATATTCCAAGTCCTGTTAATGTGCCTTCTGGCTGTAGATTTCATTTTAGATGTCCATATTGCAAAAAAATATGTACTGAAGAAGAACCTCAATTAATTGAAAAAGATGGTAGAAGTGTAGCCTGCCATTTTCCCGGGAAATAAGATAAGGGGTGAGCGACCTTCGTCGGCTCAAAAATGCCTCCTACGGTCACTCACCCCTTCAGCTGACTCAAAGTATCTTAGCATTAGCCAAAAACATAAATTCCTAAAGAGTAAAAAAACTGCATGATGAATCTTTACGTTCATCATACAGTTCTTTTTTATTGTGCAACTTGCTGCTGTTTTTCCTGAATACATACTTTAACTTTCTCTATTCTCTTTTCTTTAACCTCTTCTATTTTAAATATAACATCATCATGTTCTATAACTTTTTCTTCTGCACTCGTAGGTATTCTACCTATTATATTTATAAGAAAACCACTGACAGTTTCATAATTTTCCGTATTAGTATCTATATTCAAATGAAGTTTATCATTTAATTCGTCTACAGAAATCAAACCATCTACAATGAATGTATTATCACCTATTTTCTTTATTTCAGGTTCATCATCATCATATTCATCATTGATGTTTCCTACTACTTCTTCAATAAGGTCCTCAATAGTTACTATTCCTGAGAAACCACCGTATTCATCTATAAGAATAGCCATATGCTTTTTAGATCTCTGTAAATCCTTAAATAGGCTATCGATATTTTTCTTTTCTGGTACAAAATATGGTTTATGCAAAATTTCCTTTATACAAATATTCTCAAAGCCGTCCTTACGTGCCTTAACTATGAAATCCTTCATATATAGCACACCTATAATATTGTCTATATCGCCTTCATATACAGGTATCCTTGAATACTTCTCCTCAAGAAGCTCGTCTACATATTTCTCGACTGGAGTATCTATATTGATCATATATACATCAGGTCTTGGAGTCATAACTTCTTCTGCTAACTTATCATCAAACTCAAAGATGCTATTTATCATTTCCTTTTCAGTCTCATTAATAACTCCATGTTCTTGTCCAACTTCTACTAAGGATTTAATTTCTTCCTTGGATACTTTCTCTTCTAAATCTTCTTTATCAAGTCCAGTAGCTCTGACTAACATATTAGTAGATGCAGATAATAATTTAATAAAAGGGACAGCTATCTTCGATACATATAAAATTGGTCTTACAGCAAACATTGCTATAGCTTCTGACTTCTGAAGAGCTACTCTTTTGGGATATAATTCTCCGAAAACCAAACTGATATAGGATAAGACAACTGTAACTAATACCAATGCAATTTTAGAGCTATACGGTATAGAAAGACCTTTTAAATATTTTGCCAAGTTTCCTGAAATACCGGTTGCTGCGGCAGCACTTGAAAAAAATCCGGCTAAAGTTATACCAACTTGTATAGTTGATAAGAACTTCGTTGGTTCAGCTATAAGTTTTTCTAAGGCTTTTGCCTTTTTATTTCCTTCCTCAGCCATATGTTTTATCTTATTTTTATTTAAAGATACTATGGCCATCTCAGCTGCTGCAAAAAAAGCATTTAGTAACGTTAATACTGCTATCAATATAAGTTGTCCTGTAATGTTCGCGTCAGGCTCAGGTTCAGATTCCATTAATTGTTCCTCCTAAAAATATTTAATATTATATTATATGATGATATCATAATATTATTTTTTTTTCAAATTATCACAATGTTTCCATATGACTTTTATTTATTTATTTCTACGCATTGTTGTATTTATATAAGCTTTATCATATAATTAGGGTATAAATTAATAATACGACACGGCAGAGTAGAAGGTTATACGTAAAGTGTCAGCTAGACGGGAAGTTGCTAGCTGAACGAAAAGTCTTAAATGACTTGCGATTTAATCTTCGCATTCCGCTGCCACAAAAGAGCAATGTACTTCTCTTTCGTGGCATCATGCCATAAAGGGAGGTTTTTTTATTGAAAAAAGTACAAATCATTGCTTTCTCAGCACTATTTATTGCATTAGAAGTAATACTAACAAGATTCCTATCTATACAAACTCCTATATTAAGAATAGGATTCACTTTTTTGCCTGTAGCACTTTCTGCTATATTACTTGGTCCTGTAATCTCTGGTATTATAGGTGTAGCTGCTGATATTCTTGGTATGCTGATTTTTCCCTCTGGAGTATATTTCCCAGGGTTTACATTAAGTGCATTTATCTCTGGATTTATCTATGGTATCTTCATGTATAAAAAGGAAGCTTCTATCATTAGAACAATCCTTGCCATAATTACAGTTATAATTGTTGTTGATATAGGTTTGAATTCACTATGGCTTTCAATATTGATGCATAAAGCTTTTATAGGTTTATTGCCTCTACGTATTATTAAAAGTCTGTTAATGCTTCCTATTCAAATCATATTAATTCAATTTGTCTGGAAGGGCATTAGACATTTTATGCCTTATTCGATCAGATCAAATTAGGTTATTAAAAATTAGATTCTGTATTACATTTAACGAATATAAATAAAAGAGACTCTCTGAGGTTTGTTGAGAGTCTCTTTCATATTATTATATACTATTTTATACTGTCTCTTTCCTTAAACTGCTTTTCAGCTTGTCCTTCATAGAATTTTACAACATCCTTGTATCCAAGTCCATTTGCTTTCTTAGTCAATTCTGATAGTAAGCTGTTGAATTGTGAATCATTCTTTGCGAATACCATTTTCCATGAATACTGCTTAACAATTGCATTTATCTGGTTAAGCTTCTGAGTAGTTGCACTGTCTGGAGTATCTGTACTAGTCATAAGAGCTGGTGCTGTAGCTATCATGTTATTCTTAACAACATAATCCTTTTGAGTCAATGCACCCATATCACTCTGCCATTCTTTATCAATCTTTGTAGCTGAAGCTTTCAAGTATGATGGCCATAAATCATATTCATATGGTTGCTTAGTTTCAGGATTAGTTGATGTTACAACTACATTATTGAATGCCAATTGATTCATACCAGTCTTAAATGTTGATCCGCCGAATTTCTGTGGTACAGCAACTTCATTACTTGGAAGTGCCTTCATACCGAAATCTGTTACATAAGGCTTACCATCTTTGATATCCCAAGCTAAGCCCTTAGGTCCATAGTTTGCTTCTTCAATGCCTTCTGGAGTATACATCCAGTTAATAAACTTCATTATTTTATCAGCAACTTTTGTTTTTGATCCTATAGAAATTACTCTGTTTCCACCATAGCTAGCAAAACCTGTTGAGTAAATTTTTTCACCAGCGAATGGTACAAATTTCATACCCTTGCCTGCATTCTTTCTGTCTTGAGTATTATATTCACCTACTGTAAATGGTAATTCAGCTGCTAATGTTGCACCATCCTTCATCTTACCCATAGCATCATCATATTTCTGTGAAATTGAGTCAGGGTCAACTAAACCCATTTGGTTAGCTTTGTTTAAGAATTTAAGTCCATTTACATATTGTCCATCTTTACTAAGGATATCTTGGTATTTATTTTCAGTAGCATTAACAAGTAAGAAGCCAAGTTCATCCCAACCACTCATATTTGCTATGTTTTTAGCGGCGTTCATCATGTTTCCATCCCAATCAGCCCAAAGTGAGAATGCATATGTCTTCTTACCTGATTCACTCTTAGGACATATCTTCTGCATCTTCTTAAGCACATCAAGAAGGTTATCCAAAGAAGTTATTTTAGGTGATCCAATCTTTTTATAAAGATCATATCTTATTATCGGACCGAAGGTCATATCTGCACCTTCTGATGGTTTCGTAACTGGTTCATTAGCAGCTGCGTATCCTAAACCATACACACTGGAACCTTTACCAAAGTTAGTTTTAGCCTTCTGAATAGCCTTTGGATAGTTCTTTATATCTTTTCCATACTTGTCCATTAGACCATCTTTAGTCCAATCTAATACTAAACCTGCTTTGATTGCATCTGTATATTTCTGACCATCATCACCAAATATAACTATATCACCTAGGTTATGAGCAGCCATCATTGTAGCATACTTGCTGTCTCCACCTTGAAGCTGAGAAGCAATTATGTTCATTTCTAGTCCAAACTTATCCTTTACAAGTTTGCCAAACCATCCTTTCTGCATACCAGCAAAGTTTGCTGTCATAGAAAACACATCGATTTTGTCTACCTTATTTTTGCTTGTTGAATTTGAAGTATTGCTGCTTTTTTTGCAGCCAGCTAATCCTACAGTCATTGTAATAACTATTGATGCTGAAACTACTGACGTTAAGACTTTACTTAAACTCCTTTTCATTCATTACTCCCCCTAAAGATATATTTTTTATTAATAAATTTCAGATTGTTGGTCTGAAGCTTATCGGCAATTTAATTTAATAATACAAATTAACAATTCATCAACCTTTTACTGCTCCAATCATTACACCCTTTACAAAGAATCTCTGGAAGTAAGGATATACAAATAATATTGGAAGTACAACAATCATTGTTACTGTCATTCTGATTGATGTAGATGTCTGCATATGAGCAAGATTTGCTGCCGCCGCACTAGTACCACCTTTCATGGCAGCTGCTAATGAGGAAGATTCATTCAAATACTTATATAGCTGAAACTGCAATGTAAATAACTTTTCATCTGTAACAAGGAAAAGTGTATCAGTGAAAGAGTTCCATTGTCCAACAGCTGAGAATACAGCTATAGTTGCTAAAATAGGTTTTATTAGTGGTAAAAGTATTTTAGCAAATATAGTCATATAACCTGCACCATCTATCTGTGCCGACTCTTCCAAAGAAGCCGGTATTGATTCAACGAAAGTTTTAACCAAAATTATATTAAATGGTGATACTATTGTAGGTATTATATACGCAAGAAAGTTATTAGTAAGATGCAAGTTCATCATTGTAATGTACCATGGTATTATACCAGCATTAAAGTACATAGTTATTACTACAAATCTGTACCATACTCTTCTTCCCCACATCTCTTTCTTTGTAAATAAATATCCAAGAAAGGCAGATGCTAATACAGTCAGTACAGTACCTATAACTGTTCTTCCTAATGATATCATTGCAGCACGACCTAATCCGGGAATCTTTAATACGTTAATATAGTTATCAAAATGAATTCCTCTAGGCCAGAAGGTTACTAATCCTCTAGCACTCAAATCATTATTACTTATAGTGTTTATAAAGATATAGTAAAAAGGAAATATACATATTAATGTAAAAAGTGCAAAAAAACCATAATTACATATATTAAACACAATATCGCCAGCTGTGTATTTTTTCTTCATCAACTATCCCTCCATTAAATAATTGTGTCTCCTGTTTTATATCAGTGACTCTCCACGCAATAGCTTGGACAATGTGTTTGCGAAAAATAAAAGAACTACACTGACTATGGACTTTAACATACTTATTGCAGTTGCAAGAGAAAAACTAGTTCCGCCATTATTAAAACCTATATTGTAAACATAAAGATCAAGTACTTCTATGTGGTTCTTATTAAATGAATTTTGGAAAACAAAATATTGGTCCATTCCATTATTCATAAAGTTACCTATTGAAAGCAATAAAAGTACAAAGAAAGTAGGCAAAAGACTTGGAATGGTAATGCTCCACATTATTCTGAAACGTCCAGCACCATCAACTCTTGCAGCTTCATACATTTCTTGATCTATTCCTGTTACAGCAGCTAAATACATTATTGCACTGTACCCTACGCCTTTCCATAATCCCCATAAACACATTGTTAACCATGTATGGCTATCTGATGCTAAAAAGTTAATGCCCTTATGAATAATTCCCAATGATATAAGAATTTTGTTAACTATTCCATTGTCTACAGAAAATAATGTAAAAGCGAAAGAAAATACTAGAACCCAGCTAATAAAGTTTGGTATAGTGGTCAATGTTTGAACTAATTTCTTGAATCGCTCTGATTTAACCTCGATCAAGAAAACAGCAAACAGCAAAGGTATAAAGGATGTTACTATTCCTAAAGTACTCATAGCAAAAGTATTTTCCAAGACACGTATGACTTCTGCTCTCTGTGTTGGATTAGAAATTAAGGATTTAAACCATTGCAGCCCTACAAACGAACTTTGGGATAATGGTATTCCTGGTCTATAATCGTAGAATGCATATTTCCACCCATACAGTGGTAAATACGAAAAAACAAACACTAATATAAGAAATGGTAGTGCCATAAAAAATAATACATATTTTTGATTTGATCTTTTGTGTTGTGGCTTAATAGTCTCTGATTTAATTGTATCTGGTGTTAAATTCATACGCTTGCCTCCATTTTATTTTGCTTTTATAGGCCAAAACGACTGTATTAATAGTGTAAACAGTTACAACCTGTAATACATTCTAGCATGTCTAGCGTTTTAATGTATATGCTAAAAATCAATTATACTTTTAATAATCAACTCACTTGTGAGTTTTTACATTTTTTTGTGCGAAAATATAGAATAAATTACTATAATTCTATTACTTCTATCCTTAAAGCTAGTCTACATAAAGAAAGACGTATCTAGGTTTGTAAACAAACTCAGATACGTCTCTGTTCATATATTTTTATCATCTTAAACTCATTTCTTGATATTCCTTAGGTGTCATGCCATAAGTATGCTTAAATACTATACAAAAGTAAGATGTATTAGACATTCCCACTTCTTTAGCTACCCTTGAAACCTTTTTATTAGTTTTAGTGAGAAGTTCTTTTGCCTTATCCATTCTGCACTCAGTCAAATAGTCATTAAAAGACTTTCCAGTGAATTTTTTAAATATAGTCCCAAGATAGTTTGGAGAAAAAAACATTTCAGCTGCTACTACTTTTAAATTTATATCCTCCATATACCTATTTTCTATTAGATTTACTATATTCTTTATGACATTTTCATCTTTGTTTTTTCTTTTATCCTCCAAAATAGCCAATACATTATTAAAAACTTCGTGTACATACTTTTTAATCAACTGTAAGCTTTTTAGCTGTAATACACTATCGCTATCACTAGGCACCTCAATAGCATCCTCACTCTTTCGATTCAAATTATACTTAAGCAAAGAAATTTCATATATTACATTTTGCAGATAATTCTTAATATAGTCTACACTCATCTTTCTGTTAGCAGCAATGTAATCAAACATCTGCTCTAAGTCCTCATCTACTTTTTCACAGTCTCCTGAACTCACATCATGAACCAACAGTTTTGAAAACTTATTGCCCTGTATAATAAATTTTCCTATATCTTCATTAGATACCTTGTTTTTTTCTACTACATCTTTATATCTAATTACTCCGCTAAGTCCCCAAAATTCAGCATAGGTAAGTGCCTCATCAGCACACTTGTAAGATTTATCTATATCATATAAATTATCGACCCTGCTTCCTATTGCTGTAATTGCATTGAATGTATCTTTATTACATAATTCTATAAGATAATTAATTACATTATCTATCTGAGTATCATAATATTCGCTTTCAAATTTTAATATAGTACACATTTCTTTTTTAGTCCTATATTCGGAGAAAATAGCGTACTTTTCTAAGTTTTTCAAAAATTCTAATTGAAACTGTTCTGGACTTTCTAGTCGATTGTCCTTAAATGATATATATACAACAACAAATTTATTCTTTTCGCTGTATTTTACTCCATAATAAAGCATGCGTTCTCGAAGTTCTTTTTTATCCAAAACACCTTCAAGTAAATCATTAAATAGCTTCTGTTTTGCCCTGCCATATTCTTTTTTTAATTTCTCCCTTGTATGGATCTGTTCATTAATCTTTTCCTGCTCAAATGTGCATTCCTTTACCACTCTTTGTATAGCATTAAGCATTTCCTCGTCAACTATTGGTTTTAAAACATATGCATTGGTTTTAAACAATATAGCCTCTTTAGCATAATTAAAATCATCATGACCAGATAGTATAATTATTTTAGTATTTGGCAAAAACTTTCTAATCTCTTTACACATCTCGATGCCGCTCATTCCTGGCATCTTTATATCAGTGATGATTATATCCGGTCTCTCCTTCTCTGCTAACTCAATACCTTCTATGCCATCACTAGCTGTACCTACTATTTCAATTCCAAAACTAGACCAGTCAAAGTAGTCAACAAGTCCTTCTCTTTCTAATCTCTCATCCTCAATTATCACCATTTTCAACATAACAAAATCACCTCTTCATATTTTCATTTATTCTCATCTGTTCGGTAAATTTATATGTTTTTTTATTGTTATCGAAACTTCAGTCCCTATTCCTAACCTACTGAATATTTCGAAGGAACATTCATCCCCATAATAAGCTTTAAGTCTTTGCATTATGTTTTTAATGGCATATCCATTCCCTTTCTCACTTTTGGCCTTCCATGATAGTACACTATTTAGTACTTCCTTACTCATTCCAACACCGTCATCAATAATTTTAAACCACAATTTATCCTCAGACTCCCATGCTTTAATTACTATAGTACCATGTCCACGCTTTGGCTCTATGCCGTAACTTAATGAATTTTCTACTATAGGCTGAAGTATATTTTTTATTATCTCATAATTATATATCTTTTCATCTACGTCATAAATAACATCAAATGCATCATCAAATCGTACTTTTTGTATGGATAAATATGCTGCTAAAATATCCATTTCCTCTTTAACCTTGATCAACGTACGTCCTTTATTTAATATCAATCGATAAAATTTCGCTAGCGAATTTGTTATGTTTACTACATCTGCCGATTTCTCTTTCCTGCCAATCCATGAAATAGTAGCTAGGGTGTTGTATAGGAAATGAGGATTTATCTGGGCTTCTAAAGCTTTAAGTTCAGCTTCTCTTTCCATAATTTCAATCTTATATACAGTTTCAACTAAGTTATATATTCGTTTAGTCATATGATTAAATGTCAATCCTAATTCTCCAAATTCGTCTTTTGATTTTACTTCCACTGACACATTTAAATTTCCTTGTCTAACTTGTCTCATTGCCTTCGCAAGTATCTTTACTCTACTCAAAAGCATATTTGTTATTAAATATATAACTATCCCAAGTATTAGTGCTAAAACCAAAAGAACCAAAACAATATAGGTTACTGATTTTCTAACACTGCTATTGAAGTTATTCACTGGAAATACCCCAACCACACTATATCCAGCCTGTTCTATAGGCAGAGATATCAGAATACATTTTTTATTGTCTATTTTTTTTATACAATTTAATTCTTTATTCCAAAGATAATTATTGATTCCAACCTTTGAAACATCCTTTTTATATAGTCCATTTATATTATTTGATATTATTTTATTATTGCTATCTACGATGAAAACTTTGCCTAATTTATTTATAACCTGACCTCGAAGCATATTGAAAAGTACATCTTCCCTCGTCTGAATCTCAACTGTACCAATACGCTTGTACGAAGACTTAGATGTAATTGTACCAATGAAAGAAATTACATTCTCAGGATTATTATTATCAACTCCTACTAGATGAGTAGAACTCCACCCACTCTTTTTCGGTTTTTCTTTCATAATCTCACTATATTGCGTATAATTTTCACTTTTGTACGTGCTATAATAACTGTTCATCTTCTCCGTAATTACAGAATTCTTCATATATATTCGAATACAATTTATATTTTCATTCGTTTTAATGATAGTACCAATAAACGGTGAAAACTTAAACTGATAATCTTCAATTCTATGTGTTTCATTTTCATATTTATAGTCCAGAAAATTTTGTATATCATCGCTAAGTGTAATTATAGATGCCGCATTTTCAATAACTTTCCCTTTTTTTAATATGCTTTCTCTAGTTTGCATTAAATTCTGTTTCATCATTAACCTAGCCTGATCTATCGTAGAATTGGAAGCTTGTATATAGAGATAAACTCCCGTTAATATCATTTGTACAGATAGAATAACAGAATATGTAACAACAAACTTCCAACTTACATTTAAATCTTTAAAAAAAGCAATTACTCTTTTCAATCCGCCCACCCCTGCTACATTTTATTAATGAACCAAAAAGCATTTCTTAATATCACAAGTCTTTAACAGGACTATTTTATATAGAAAAAACGTTTTAATCAAATTACCATTTTTATATAATTTAATTTGCATTTAAAATTAAGATTTTTACGTTTATTATATCATATAATTCTATGCATTTCTTCTGTTGCCTTCCTCTTTTAATTCTCAAACTTGAAAACATTTAAATTTCTATAGCCTAAAAAAGATAGGATTTCCCCAAATCCTATCTTTATAATAATCTATATTTAGCCCGCTTTTTAGTGCTCTATTTTAATTTGTGAACAAATATCCCGCTTCTTGGTTTTGGTTCAAACCAAGTTGATTTAGGAGGCATTATCTTTCCTGCATCAGCAATAGCCATCAAATCAGAAATTGTTGTTGGATACATAGAAAATGCCAGTTTCATATCTGCAGCTGCACGTTTCTCTAATTCCTTTAAACCTCTTACTCCACCAATAAAATCGATCCTATCTGACGTTCTTGGATCTTCGATGCCAAGTATAGGTGAAAGAAGGTTGTCCTGAAGTATGGATACATCAAGACTTGCTACAGGGTCTTTATCATCGTAACTTCCCTCTCTTGCAATAAGCTTATGCCATTTTCCTTCAATATACATCCCAAAGGTATGCTTTTCTTCCGGTCTATATGCTCCTTCCCCTTGATATGAAATCACATTAAACTTTGTACATATTTTCTCTATAAGTTCCTCTACAGATAATCCGTTAGTATCTTTTACAACTCTATTATAATCCATTATTCTAAGGTCTTCATCCGGAAATATTACCGACAGGAAAAAATTAAATTCTTCCTTCCCAGTATATTGCGGATACTGTTGTCTTCTCTTAAGTCCTACCCTTACAGCAGATGCTGCTCTATGATGTCCATCAGCAATATAAAGATTATCTACAGATTTAAATTGATTAGTCAAATAATCTACATCTTCTAAATCGTTAATAACCCAAACAGTATGCTGAACACCATCTGGACTTGTGAAATCATATTCTGGTGACTTCTGAGTCCATTTCGTCACTACTGCATTAATGTTAGCATTATGCCTATACGTTAAGAATATAGGACCAGTATTTGCATCACAATAATCTACGTGATTTACTCTGTCTTCCTCTTTATCGGCTCTTGTTTTTTCATGTTTCTTTATTACATTATTGATATAATCATCAATAGATGTGCATGCCACTATTCCCGTCTGCCTTTTTCCATTTGATGCAATTCTATAGATATACATATATGGCTTTTTGTCTTCTAGATATACACCCGTTTCGATCATTCGGTTCAAATTTTCGCTAGCCTTTTCGTAAACCCTTTGGTCATATATATCAACAGATGGTTCTAAATCAATTTCAGCTTTATCCACATGCAAGAATGAATAAGGATTGCCGTCTGCTATTTCTCTTGCTTCATCACTATTCATAACATCATAAGGAAGCTCCGCAACCTTATGAGCTAATTCCTTTGTTGGTCTAAAAGCTCTGAAGGGTCTAACTACTGCCATTAACTTTCACCTCAAATTTGTATATATTACACTGCTCTATTTAAAAAATTTTAAAATAGTTTCTACTGTTTCTTCTCCGATTCTTACCTGTGCTTCTGCTGTTTGAGCTCCTATATGAGGTGTTACAGATACTTTAGGATGGTTAACTAATTCCTCATTCTTAGTAGGTTCTTCAGCAAATACATCAATTCCTGCTCCAGCTAACTTACCTGTATTTAATGCCTCAAGAAGTGCTTTTTCACATACAACCCCGCCTCTTGCACAGTTTATAAGATAAGCGCCATCTTTCATTATTGCTATTTCTTTACTGCCTATAACAGCACCCTTCTCTTTATTATATGGAATATGCAGTGAAACGAAATCAGATCTTTTCAAAATATCTTCCATGCTGCAATATTCATATTGATCAAATCCTTCAGCTTTACCTATTATATCAAAATATAAGATTTTCATTCCAAGAGCTTCTGCTCTTTTTGCTAGTTCTTTGGATATTCTTCCGAAGCCTATAAGTCCAAGTGTCTTTCCACTTATCTCAATACCTTTGTACTTTTTCTTATCCCACTTTCCTTCTCGCATAGCTACATTTGAGATATTTACAAATCTAGCAAGCGCAAACATATGAGCAAGTGCTAGTTCTGCCACAGATGCACTACTTGAGTTAGGTGTATTAGTAACTTTAATACCTTTTTCTGTAGCATATGTGACATCTATATTATCAACACCTACGCCTGCCCTTATTATCAATTTTAATTTGCTGCCTGCAGCCTCATCTATAATCGGTTTTCTAACTTTTGTAGCAGATCTGACTACAAGTACATCAAAATCCCTAAGTGCCGCACCAAGTTCCTCTGGTTCGTAAAATTTTTCAACTACTTCAAAACCCGCATTTTTTAATTTTTCGACTGCACTTTTATCCATGCCGTCACTTGCAAGAACTCTATACATCAAAATCTCCCCCAATTATAGTCCTAATATCTCTTCTATATTTTTAAGAAGTTCTCTTATATCTTCAATTTGGCAATCAGCCATATGCGCTATTCTAAAAGTCTTATCTTTTAGTTTTCCATATCCATTAGATATCTGAAAACCTCTTTCTCCAAGCTTTTTGTTTAAATCTGAAACATCTATATTCCTAGTATTTGCTACAGTTGTAACTGTATTTGATAAATGTTCCTCATCAGAATACAAATCAAAATACTTCTTAGCCCAAGCTCTTACTTCCTCCGCCATAGCTATATGCCTTGCAAATCTATTCTCGATACCCTCTTCTAATATTCTATCTAGCTGATAATCAAGTGCAAACATATGCGATAATGAAGGTGTAGATGGATATTGATAATCTTTTTTCTGTATATAATTATATAACGAAAGTAAATCTAAATAATAACCTCTTGCTGGCACCTGCTTTGCTCTTTCAACAGCCTTCTGAGAAAAAGTACAAACTGCTAATCCAGGAGGCAACCCTAGACATTTTTGCGAAGATGTTATGCATATATCAATTCCAAGTTTGTCCACTTCAATCTTTGAACCTGCAGCAGAACTTACAGCATCCACACACCATACAACTTCTGGATATTTCTTTAAAACTTTTGATATATCTTCAACAGGATTCATTACCCCTGTAGAAGTCTCATTATGAGTTATAGTTATCAAATCATACTTTCCTGTAGATAGTACTTCATCTACTTGCTTAGCCGAAGTTGCCTGACCAAACTCAACCTCAAATAAATCAGCGGGAACATTATTGTTTACAGCCATTTCATACCATCTCTTGCCGAACGCACCAATAGAAAATACTGCTGCCCTCTTAGCAGTACATGATCTTATAGCTCCCTCCATAAGTCCACTTCCTGATGTGGTAGACAAAAGGATTTCACTCTCGGTATAAAAAACCTTTCTTAATTTGTCGCTTATTCCTCTCTGAAGCGCTGAAGCATCCTTGCTTCTATGCCCTATCATAGGTGTCGCCATTTTCTCTAAGACTTCTGGAAGAACTTCCACCGGTCCTGGTATAAATAGTTTTTTATGCATTTCTTCCCCTCCAAATCTCAGGCCTAAGCCCTAAAATAATAATTTCATTATAAGGATATATAAAAATTAAAACTGATACTAAATAAGAAGCTCATATGATATAAATGTTTTATTTTTAACAAACATATCTAGCTTTTTACCAATTGACTAAACAATCTTTATTAATTAATTTAGCATGCTATTTCTAATGCTTTATTGAAAATATTTTGACCAGATATATTATTCAATAAATACAAGTTTTCAATTCAAATTATTCAATTGGCTAAAATTTTATAATCATTATACTACGTTCAATTGTAATTTGTCAAAAGTTTATATTAGATTTTTTTTATTTCATCACCCCTTTAAATGCCTTAGTGTCCGTAGCTCAAGGACGTTTATTAACTATTGTCCTTTCATTCTTGAGATGAATGCTAGTATGATTTTAAATAGTCTATTTAGAATATAATATGCATGACAATTTAATAAATACTTCTATTTTCAGAAAATTTATTTAATTGTTATTGATAGTTTTAGCTATGGCTTCAAATAAATTCTTAGTACATTTTTCATTTTTAAAATTGCTGCAATTGATGCAGTTAGCACCATATAGATATACACTTATTTCTCCCTTCAAGCTATTTAAACTTTTATATTCTGAACAATTTTGAGCAATCACACCTTTGAATTCATCAACCATATAATTCACACTTCCCATAACAAATTTCTTTTATGGAAATTATTTTTCCCAATATACATTCTTATTATTATAAATTTTATAATCTCATAAGTAGCGAACTATTATATTTACAGTTAATAAAAAGGGACCAAAAGGTCCCTTTTTATTAACTATCTTTTATATTTCAAATTTATATATATCAGAATACTTTCGATATAAATAATTAATAAAATATTCTGCATTTAAATTCTCTCCAGTTACTTTCTTAATAAGTTCATTTGGCTTATAGACAGCTCCGTACTTGTGTACATTATCCTTTAGCCACGAGTGAATAATTCCTATATCTCCTCTTTCAATTCTGCCATATAAATCCGGTATATCTTTTACCATTTTATCAAAAAACTGTGCTCCATATAAATTTCCAAGTGCATAGCTCGGGAAGTAGCCAAAACTTCCATCCGACCAATGCATATCCTGAAGTACTCCTTCTGCATCATTTCTAGGCTCAACACCCAAGTATTCTTTATATTTTTGATTCCAAATACGAGGCAAATCTTTTACCTCTATTTCTCCATTTATCAGTTTTTTCTCTATTTCATATCTTATTATTATATGAAGGCTATAAGTCAATTCGTCTGATTCTGTTCTAATAAGTGAAGGTTCAACCCTATTAACAGCACTGTAGAATTCGTCAAAACTAACGTCCTCAAACTGCTTAAATTTAGCTTTAAGCTTAGGAAAGAAGTACTTCCAAAATGATTTACTTCTCCCAATAATGTTTTCATAGAATCTAGACTGGGACTCATGTACAGCCATAGATGCACCTGTGTTTAGCAACGTGCCAGACAATTCGTCAGGTATGTCTTGTTCATAAAGAGCATGACCACCTTCATGGAGACAGCTAAACATAGCACTTACAAATTCATTTTTATGATAGTTTGTTGTTATTCTTACATCTTTATTACCAAACGATGTTGTAAATGGATGTATGCTTTCATCCATTCTACCAATGTTAAAGTTGAACTCCATCTCTCTAAGAAGCATCATATCGAATTCTTCTTGCTCTTCTTTCGAAAAATATCTTTGTAAAAAATCATAACGAGGACTAACTCCACTATTTCTTATCTTATCTAAAATACTAATAATAGCTTTCTTAAGCTTATTAAAAGTAATGTCTAAATCTTTAACTTTTAATCCTGGTTCATAAAAATCTAAAAGTGTATCGTATCTGTTATCTTCATATCCCCAGTAATTAATAAACTCTTTCTGGAACTCTACCATTTTTTCAAGATAAGGTTGAAATATCGAGAAATCGGACTTTTCCTTAGCTTCTTCCCATGCACTGCTGGATTTTGATGCAAGTTTAACATATTCTGTATATCTGTTTGCTGGTATCTTTTTAGTTCTGTTATATTCTTTCTCACAGTTCTCTATTGACGAGCTAGTCACTTCATCTAAATCCTTCTCATTCTTAAGACTCTCTATAAAACTCCTCATTCGCTCTGACGTTCTCATTTTATAATCCTCACCAGACAAATATGCAAGCATATTTCCTCTGCTGTCTATGGAACCTTTAGGCATACATATTCTCATATCCCAATCTACTAAAGCAATAGTATTATTTAAGTTTTCAATTTTTGTTAAGTATTCTTTAAACTCTTCCACTTTCTTACTATTCATTATATTCCCCCACTATACAATCTTCTACCAATCATTGTATTTCTACATAACTGATTCTGTTTCGGAACAATATCTCATGCTCAAACACTTTCCAAGACTTCTTGGGCATCTTCTGCACAAACAATCTGTTGCCTTTCCGTCACATTTCTTTTCAATAAACTCAGGACACTGCTTACAATTATCTCCTCCAACTGCCACTATAAACACTCCAATCACTATTATATATATATTACAAACTATCTAACAACGACTATAGATCGTTATTTTCATTCTTATATACTTCCCTATAATTAGTCATTAATCCACTCATTATCTTAGCAGCTGTAGGAGGTGTATAGGTTATTGCATTTGCTCCTGCTGCTATCGTTTCATTTATACTATCGGATGAAGGACCTCCTGTGGCTATTATAGGAAACTGTGGAAATTTACTTCTTATTTGCTGCACTATATATGCAGTCCTTTTAGCTGCAGAAACGTTAAATATAGTAGCTCCTGATTCTATTCTAGCTTCTATATCTTCAAATTCTGAGACTACAGTAACAACTATTGGAATTTGAAGTCTCTTCTTCATTTCTCTGATAATATCATTTGATGTCGGACTATTCACAACCACGCCTAATGCTCCCTTAAATTCTGCATCTAGTGCCAAATCCACAACCCGTCTTCCTGTAGTTGTACCCCCTCCAACTCCGCAAAATACCGGAACATCTGCTGCTTCTATAAGCGACTGTGTAATAATAGGCTGTGGGGTAAATGGGTATACTGCAATGATCGCATCCGCATTGTGATTCCTAATTATAGATACATCGGTAGTAAATATAAATGATTTTAATCTTTTTCCGAAAACTTTTATGCCACTTGCATTTCTAATAACATTAGGGAGTTCAATTATATGATTTCTTAATGATCCCGTTATTTCAGGTACAAATTTAGCCATACCTATATCTCCTCCAAAATAAAATTAATAAAAATATATTAATACAGGGAAATATCATATTAAATATTAAATAAGCCTTTTCACTTAATTCATAACAGATAAAGCTGTTTCCCTATAGTCTCGTCTTAAAGAGATTACGTCTTTAGTATGCAAATGTTTCTTTAATCATGTTTAGTGCTTAGCTCACATAACACCTTATTAACAACTCGCTTTCCTATTTCATCCTCTTTCATCTCGTCTAAGGCATTTTTTATCTTAGTCCAACAAGCAAATTCAACTTCTTCAGATTTTACTATCTCACCGTCTATGTACTTAGCCATAAACGTCAACATAATTATATCTTTTGAACTTAAATACTCACTACCCAAATATTTTATTTCATCAATACTAATTCCTGTTTCTTCCCTAACTTCCCTGTAAACAGTATCTTCAACAGACTCTCCATTAGATACATACCCTGAGATAAGTACCTTTGAATTTTTAAATATGTAACTCTGCTTTAGCAGCAATATCTCATCATCTTTTATAACTGCTACTACTATACAAGGTTTAGGCGTATCAAAATACATTTCATCATCTATAGGGCAATAAGGAACACCACCCTCATCCCAGCTATATTTTTCTATAAGTTTTCCACCGCACTTAGGACAATACTTGAATTTCATCTTATCTACCTCGTTAATTAACTCCACATTCTAATACATTTATTCTACCACAAAAGCATGTATATTTGCATATAGCTTATATATAAGAAATACAGGTTACAAAATAACCTGCACCCTTTCATTTAATGTAATAGATCTTTCTGTTGTTTTACATGCATATGCCATTACCTGAACACCACAGTTATATGCATGTCTCAAACTATCTGCAAATTTTACATCTGTAATATCATTCGGCGAAAAGTTATTCACATCCTCCATCTGTATCAAAAATAAAATTCCAGCTCCTTTTCCATGTCTTAAAACTTGCTCTAATTCAATTACATGTTTACGTCCTCTTTCTGTCGGGGCATCCGGAAACATTGCATGCCCATTCTCCTCAAGTGTTACCCCCTTCACTTCTAAGTAATACTCCTTCATATCTTTCGAACTTTTAAGTTTAAAATCAAATCTACTGTTTCCGAAAGTCTTTTCTCTTTCGATAATATCATATTTTTCTAAACCCTCTATATTGTTTAATCTAAGTGCCTCATCAACCACTTTATTAGGAATTTGCGAGTCGATATTTATTAATTTGCTTCCTTTATAAACAGCAATTAAATCATATCTTGTCTTTCTAGCTGGATTAAGCTCCTCTCTTAATATAACTTTTGCACCAGCTATAAGTATTTCCTTACATCTTCCCGTATTCGGCACATGTACGCACTCTTCTATTTCTTGATTCTCTAATTTTACATATGCTTGGAATCTATTAGGTCTTCTTAGAAACTTTGCTTTAACTACTTTTTTATTTATCCACATAGTTTTCTCCTTAATATGCTACATATACACACATTATAGCATACTTATGCACATTATCCACAGACATTCATCACAAATCTGTGTATAACTTGTCAATATTATAATTTTATGAATATTATGTATCTAACTTTTTTATAAATTCCCTTAATGTATAACACATATTATGGATGATTCCTTCTGCTTGTTCTGAATCTTCATATAAAATACACTTCGTTAAAGCATCGTCTATGTTCTCTTCAGTTATACACTCTATATTTTTAAAATTTCTGTCAAATTCATCATGTAATACTATAACTTCACTTCTAAATTTTCTAATTATTTTCTTTATTTCATTACCTTTTGTTTTTAATTCCTTTATGCTTATTAAGGAATCCTTTGCGATAAATTGTCTTTGTAGTTCATTTAAATCCTCTAGTGCTATAATAAGAACATTTATTAAGTCTTCTGTAATGTTATCTATATTTTTACGATCATTTTTCCACATATTTATTACAACCTATTAGTCTTTCAATACTTATAAAAGACTAGCTCCTTCTATTAATACTATAATTAATCTATATGAAATTTATCTGGACTATATTCATAAAAGTTATCCACTTATCCACAGAAGTTATCAACATAATCAACACTTATCCACAGCATTAATTAAAAATCCAGAGCTATTTATTTAAAACCCTGGATAGAAGTAAGACTGATTTTTATTGTTACTTAAGTTATACATTTTAGATGTAGTTTACAATTAATCCCTATAGTTAGTATAGGTGGCTCTATAATAGGTAACAATTGAAATCTTATATTAGCGGTTCTATCATAATGATTGGCAACTTAGTATTAGCAATTTGTAAATCCTGTTTTACACCTCTATTAATAAACCCTAAACTTTCTATAAACGCTGCTACCTTTATAGCGTATTTTCTCGTTACCTTTGAAGCTTTATTATATACGATCTTACATCCTTCTTTCGACTGAAAATTGAGATGGCAAAAAATAATTAGCTCAGCTCCCCATCCACTAGCTTTTGAAATTTGAGATTGTAAATCCTCATCTCCTGTAAGCACATTTTCAGGAGTTATTTCAAAAACTTCATTTCCAGCCTTTTTTAAATACTGAATAATCTTTTTACATGCCTTTCCGTCATTATCGTTATTATTACATCTACTCAGTATAGCTATTTTCATTTTATCACTCCTGACTTAATTCTATATTATATAATTATATTCTATATATGGTTTATCGTTACTAAATCATATAAGATTTATAAATTTTATGAAATTAAAAAAAATTTGTATATATTTGAAATTTATTTGTAATTTATCACTAAAAAAACACTATAGTATTTTTATACTACAGTGTTTAATAACCATGACTCCTAGGGGACTCGAACCCCTGATTTCACCGTGAGAGGGTGACGTCTTAACCACTTGACCAAGGAGCCTTAATATAAAGTTATAATTATACAATAAAATTTCAGCTTAGCTGAAATTTATAGGTATATTAAGTATTTTAGTTTGCCATAAAAGGCAACCTGGCAACATCCTACTCTCCCACCCAGCTTCCCGGGCAGTACCATGGGCGATGTAGAGCTTAACCTTCGTGTTCGGTATGGGAACGGGTGTAACATCTACTCCATCATTACCAGATAATCGTTTTGTGATAACCTTCGCATTACTGCGTCAACTCCGTCGCTGTGGTGCTCATTGGCGTACCTGCCAACTCCGCTCCTCGCTCTGTCGTTTCCTTGTTCTGCTCGGTTCTAACAAAACTCCATAGAGTGCCTAACCTTTATTAGCCGTTTATATGACCTCGGTTAGCATCCATGTTGAGAACTTTTCGTTCTCTCAAAATTGCACATAAGAATTTTATTGGTCAAGCCCTCGACCTATTAGTATTAGTCAGCTTAATACATTACTGCACTTACACCTCTAACCTATCTACCTGATGTTCTT
>NZ_MZGV01000056.1 GCF_002029235.1 Clostridium oryzae | reverse complement strand
GTTTGGTCGAAAATTCAATTATAACATGAAATTGGGGGTCATTGTTTTTTTTATACAAAAAAACTCTGTAACCCTTGATATATAAAGAAATTTTTAAAAGAGTAGTGTAAAAAACTTTACACTAACATTTGATATAAGGGGGATATAAAATGTACCATCAAAAAGAGAATTGGAACAAAATATATGAAGAAGTTATTGACATAAAACCAAAGTATGATTTATGGCTGGATAAATATCAGGATATACTCGCAAAATCTAAGGATACTCCTATTGTTGATTTAGGCTGTGGTTTTGGTAATGATACACTTTACCTCAAAGAAAGAGGATATGAAGTTATAAGCTGTGATTTTTCTGAACAAGCCTTAATACGATTAGTAAGTTTTATAAAAGATTTAAATACTATATGCTTTGATATGACTGATGGATTACCATTTGAAAATGACAGTACAAAAGTAATTATTTCTGATCTTTCCTTGCATTATTTTTCGTGGGACAAGACAAAAGAAATAATTAAAGAGATTAAGAGAGTATTAGCTGATGAGGGCACTTTATTATGCAGAGTTAATTCCACCAATGACATAAATTACGGTGCGGGCCAGGGAATAGAGATAGAAAAGAATTTTTATGACATCGACGGAGAATTAAAAAGATTTTTTGATGAAGCTTCCTTAAGGGAACTTTTTAAGGAATGGGATATTAAGTTCATAAAGGAAACTGAGATGGACAGATATAAGATGAAAAAAGTAGTGTGGGAAATAGCCGTTAAAAAAGTATGATGCCTTTAGTTGATAAAAAATATTTGCTTTAATTTTAAATACTGCCAAGAACGATGATAGAATTCGAGAAGTAATAATGAATGGTTCATATACAAACTCTAAAGTGCTAAAGGATATTTTTATGGAGTGATTCATTATTAATTTGTTTTAGTATATAATATACCTATATTAACAAGAAATAGAGAGGTGATTCTAATGCCAGTCATAACAAGATTTTTTGGTATAGTAATTAAGATGTATCCAAACGATCATTTGCCACCTCATTTTCATGCAATTTATGGGGAATGTGTGGGAATGATTGATATAAAGACATTAGAAATGATAGAAGGAGATTTATCAAATAGAGCTTTGAAATTAATTAGGGAATGGGCAAATAAATATCAAGAGGAATTGATGGATATGTGGAATAAAAAAGAATTTAGGAAGTTAGAAGGTCTTGAATAGAATATGAGTTTAAATGTTCCTAAGGTTATAAGTGTCAAGCCCATATCTCAAGAATACTCGTTAATAGTGTGCTTTAGTAATGGAATCACCAAAAAAGTAAGTCTCCTTAAAAAATTAGATGAATCAGTGTATGAAAATTTGAAAGACAAAATATTGTTTGAGCAAGTGCAAGTTGATCCTGGTGGTTATGGAATAAGTTGGAATGATGATATTGATATGAGCGAATATGAACTGTGGAATATAGGGGAAGAGATAACTATATAATAGAAAAAATATAGATTAAGCTTACTAATAAATAAAATTTATATACAATTACTTAACAGGATGTATTCAAATATGTAATATAACTGTAACAAAATTTGTTTATTATATAAACATAGAAACGAAAACCCCCTTAATTTAATAGAAATTAATAATATGTAAAACAGTTGGTTAGTCCTCCTTTCCAGCTGTTTTTATTTTTGATGAGATATTATAAAGTATTTTAATAATATGGTATAATTACCATTAATGTTACAATGTTGCATATAAATTCTTTTAAAAAATTATGAATATGGTTAAAGAGGGAGAACAAAGGAATGACTATGTAAGCATAGAAATATTGAGGTGCTAAAAGAGGCAGCAGCTCTATATTGGAAGAAAATTGAATAAGGGGAGTGTGAGGAATAAAAATGAGAACGGAACAAGAAATGTTTGATTTAATTTTAAATACTGCAAGAAACGATACTAGAATCCGTGCAGTGATAATGAATGGTTCACGAGCCAATCCTAACGTACCTAAAGATATTTTTCAGGATTATGATATAGTTTATCTGGTTACGGAGACAGAATCCTTTATTAAAGATAAAGATTGGATAAAGGTTTTTGGTGAACCTGTTATTTTTCAATTTCCTGATGAAATGGACAAAAACTTAGGATATGAAACACATTTTGAGCGCTGCTATGGTTATTTAATGCAGTTTGATGATGGAAACAGGATTGATTTACATGTTGAGACTTTAGATTTAGTTTTAGAGGAGGTGAAATCGGACAAACTGACAGTAGTGCTGATGGATAAAGACAATAAGCTGCCTAAAATAGCTCCTCCAACAGACGAGGATTATTGGGTTAAAAAGCCTGATAAGGCTCTATATAGTTGCTGCTGCAATGAATATTGGTGGACTATGCTATACATTGCTAAAGGGCTTTGGAGAGATGAAATTTTATTTTCGTTGGACTTTTTAAATAATTGGGTACGCCCACAATTATTTAAAATGATTTCCTGGTATGCTGGAATACTAACTAATTTCTCCTGCAGTGTTGGAAAATGCGGAAAGTACTTAGATAAGTACTTAGCTAAAGCCATTTGGAAAAGGTATTTGAAGACATATCCAGCCGCAGAAAAGGAAGCAGTTTGGAATTCTATTTTTATTATGAATGAGTTGTTTGAAGAAATTGCATTAAAGGTGGCTGAAGAATTTGACTTCTGCTATGAGTACGCTGATGCAAAAAGAAGCAGGGAGTTTGCTGAGCATATCAGGCAGCTGCCTAAAGATGCAAAGGAAATTCTTTAGATATACTTAAAACAAAGATAGGTTAGCGAGTAATAGATGAATAAAGTTATAATTATATAATACAAAGAATTTTTAGGAGGATAAAATGTTTAAATTTAATGTTAAAGAAGCAAAATGGTTTTTTAAACCTCAAAATTATAGGATCGATAATAATAAAGTTGAAATTGTAACGGAACCTAATACAGATTTCTGGCAGAGGACTTATTATGGGTTTAGAAACGATAATGCTCACGTTCTTTATGTTACAACAGATGAGCAATATTTCTCATTTACAGTAAAGACAGAGTTTAATAGTACAACACTGTTTGACCAGTGTGGAGTTGCAATTTATCAAAACAGCGAAAATTGGGTTAAGGCAGCAATAGAATTTCATGATAATAATACTGCTTGGCTTGGAAGTGTTGTTACAAACCATGGATATTCTGATTGGGCAACTACAGATATTGGATCATCCGTCAGATGCATGTGGTACAGGCTAAGTAGACGAGAAAGTGATTATTGTCTTGAGAATTCTTTTGATGGCATTAACTTTAAGCAGATGAGAATCTTTCATTTGTTTGAAGGAGACAAAGAAATTAACATTGGTTTGGTAGCATGTTCACCTAGCAAAGGCTCGTTTAAAGCTGTATTTACCGAAATGAAGGGGACAGAGTGCTTATGGAAAGAGCATAAGTAATTTTCGTTTCTGAATATCATTGTAGACTTAGTATATTTCTACAATGATATTCCCTAATAATCTAAGCTGGCCAGTTTGAGCCCACTGGGCATATAGAGTAATATTGTCTGTTCCCATAGGGAAACTTCGATTGGCAGTATATTTTTGACCAGTTCCATCAGTATTTCCATTACCATTATAGGTTACAGAATATAATGGAGTTGGGTTATAGTGCCTCCAGATAGGAGTATTAAAACCGGCGGCACCTTGGTGGTAGTACACGGTTAGATTAGCTGGGCAGTTTAAAAAGGTATTTGCATCTATGCTTGAATAATTCGAAGGTTCTTCTACTGTAATAGATGTTAAAGCATAACAAGCTTCAAAGGCACAGAGACCTATACTGGTAACGCTATTTGGAATTGTTATTTGTGTTAATTTCGCACAAGCCTGAAAGGCATAATCACTAATGGAAGTAGTAGTATTGGGAATGAATAACGTGACGTTTTTGCCCTCAGGGCAGCGTATTAGTTGATTTGGAGATCTTGTGTAGAGAACTCCATTGTAATCTGTATGAAAGGCAGTAGTTACATCAACGGGACTACCTTCCCAACCAATAATTGTTGCAGTAGGGTAAGAACCGGAAATATATTCATATTTAAGTGTATAATCCATTTTAAGAATTCTCCTTATATAATAAACAAAATATTAAATTGAATGCTCTACGTTATTACTCCTATCATTAATGTATTTGATATTTTTACTTCTCCAAATGTTGCACTACACTGTGTAGCTGCATTGTAACTATCAGTTGAATTTGCCTGCCAGATTGGACTAGAAAAGTTCTTAGCTCCACAAACGAAATAGACAACAAAATTCTTATCACAATCTAAGAATACCTTGCTTCCCATGATTGGAGCATTTCCTTGGAACGAGGCACTTTTTAAATTTCTACATGATGAAAAGGCATAGTTACCGATGCTTGAAAGGCTTCTCGGAATAGTAATACCTGTTAAACTAAAGCAATTTTCAAATGCATGAGCACCAAGGAGAGCAATCTTTTTAGAAAAGGTGATATCGGTCATACTTTGGCAATTGTTAAAGGCATAGTCACCGATGCTGGTTACATTATCTGGAATGGTAATAGTTCTCAGGCTAGCACAATTTTCAAACACATGATTACCGATGCTGGTAACGCCTCTAGAAATTGTGATAGTGGTTACACTTTGGCAATTTTTAAATGCGTAATCTCCAATATCGGTAACTTCATCGGGAATATTAATATTTCCAAAACCTGCGCAATTCTCAAATGCATGCTCGCCGATTACAGCTGTACCTTTAGAAATAGTGACATTATTCATGCTTTGGCAACTTCTAAATGCGTAGCTGCCAATATATTTAACATTATCAGGAATAACGACAGTTCTCAAGCCGGCACAACCATCAAATACATAATTACCAATAGCAGTTATTCTGTTAGAAATGCCTATACCAGTCATACTGTAACAATTTTGAAATGCAAAATCGCCAATATTTTCAACACTGTCTGGAATAGTGACACTGCTTAAACCGGCACAGTTTTTAAACGCATTTTCGCCAATGCTTTTAATGCTGTCTGGTATCTTTATACTTGCCATAGAAGAACAACCCTCAAAAGCTTGACTGCCGATAGCTGATACCGGATATTCGATTCCATTAATGTAAGTCGTAGATGGAATTTCAACACTGCTAGACCAGCCTCCGTAATCTGTGAGTATGGCATAGCTGTGACTGGGATCTAAACTGTAATGTAATTCAGAGTCTGCACTCATATTTATTACCTTCTTTACAATATTTGTTTCATTAAAAAGAAATCAGGAGTTTTACATTCATTTAATATGCCACTTTTGCTGTTACTACATAAGTGTAATAGCTGTTGTCAGCTAAATCACAATCGTAAACTGAGAAGGATACTGCTTTAGCTTCTGAAGCTTTTACTGAAAAAGTCCACTGAGGTCCAACAGGTATCTTAATGTTTTTTTCTCTGCCGTATTTGTAAAATTGAAATACTAGAGTTCCTTCAAAATCCTCTGAAAGTATATTGCTGGAAAAGCTAATTTTAATGCATGAATTATCCAGAGAAGAGTTATCAATAGTAAGGGAGTTGACAGTAAAAGTAGTTCCTAAAATAGTACCTGCTGGAATTACTGTTAAACCCGAATAACCGCTTCTTATGATTTTTGGGCAAAGAGTTTCTTTTTTACAAGGGTCACAGTGATTTGTGTGAACTTTTGTAAATGATCTCATAATACATACCCCCTAGTCTAATAACTAGTTTATGAGTCAAAAATGAAATGTTTACAGTTATGTGGTATAATTATCAAAAATGAAAGACTAATTGGCTAAAAAAATAAAGCTCTATATTAAGGAATATAAAGAATTAAAAGAAAGGGTATGAGAATATGGAAAATCATAATAATGAATATTTTGTAAAGGAACAGTATAAGAATAGTGATAACCTAAATGCAAGAATTAATTTGCATACTTTTAATATTAATAAGACTGATTGGAATGTTTGGTTTTTTAATAATATGAATATACCGGAAAATGCTAAGGTTCTTGAACTGGGCTGTGGAAATGGATTGCTTTGGAAGAAAAATGAAAATATGATAAAAGAGAATTGGAATATTATTTTGTCAGACCTTTCTCAAGGAATGCTTCAAAGTGCAAAACAAAATCTAAACTTCAAAAATATAAAATATCAAATTATTGATATACAGGATATTCCTTATGATGATGAGGTCTTTGATATTGTTATCGCAAGACATATGCTGTATCATGTACCTGATATTGATAAAGCACTTTCTGAAGTAAGAAGAGTACTTAAGCCTGCTGGTAAGTTATATGTCTCTACAAACGGAAAAGCTCATATGCAGGAATTAGCCGCACTTGTAAAGAGCTACGACAAGAATATTAAGTATAATCTGCAAAAACTCCCTGAAATATTTGGATTGGAAAATGGCGGTGAAATGCTTAGAAAATATTTTAAAAATATATCCACTGAAGAATTTAATGGACAAATTGTGATTTATAAAGCAGAACCAGTCGTAGCTTATGTAACATCAAGCAATGTAGTAAGGGAGCTGCTAATGTCTCAGAACAAATTAGACAGTTTCTATAAATACGTAGAAGCGGAGATCAATAGATCAGGTGCAATTAAAATAACTACAAACACCGGAATGTTTACGGCATCAAATTCATAATTAACGAGATAGCGTGGGAGACATTTACAGCCGGGGTTATCTAAGCACGCTCATTATCATTCGCAGATAACCCGTTAAAGGCCATTTAGGCCTTTAACCAACGGAGATATAGAGTGAATTTAGCAATTGTTAGCAAATTTGCATAAAATGTATATGCTACTAAAAGGATATAACTATATAATATGCGAAGTAATAAGAAGAAAGCTCTTAAGAAAATACTAGTAAATAGATAAACAAGAAAGATAATTTGGGAGAGGTAATATAGAAAATAATACTTTGTAAATGCATAGAGTCGGCATAGGGTAGGAAGTGGTTGGAGGAGGCATTTTCCAGCCGACGGAAACCACTTCCTACCCTTTTTTAGTCTCTAGGAATTTATGTATTTTGCCAATTGTGGATAACTTTTAATTAATATCAAGATACACCACTAAATAGGAGAAAAGGTGGTTGCTAAATAAAAAAACGGTACAGCGTGTTTACGAAGAAGTTAAAAAGAGACAGTAATATATTTTGAAGTTAGTGAATTAAGATAAAAAGGTAATAGAATTAATAAAATAAAAGTATTTTGTAAATATTAAGAGTTAGGGCATTAAAAATGGTTACATCCGACGGAGGCATTTGGAGTGAGTTTAGCAATTATCCGTGTCTTTTAGGCAAATTTCCGTTAAGATGGCGAATTGTTTGAGGTGTAGCCGAGTTATGAGCCATTAGGAAATTTGACTAAAAGATGCGGTAAAATTGCTTAACGAGCGGAACTAGCCGACATAGGGTGCAACCATTTTTTATGTAATAAGTTGAAGCAATGCTTGGTAGGGCACATTGACACAAGTGGCCACCTGTTCTAACGACATACCATCAAGCTCCACCTTGTCAAAGTTGATATCATTTAGTTTAAAAGCAAAATAATTAGCCTGCTTTTCAAATTTACCTTTATTACATAGAGAAAATGCTGCGTTTAAAAGATCTGTGTTGCATAAAGCGTGACCAAGTTCATGGGACAAAACAAATCTCTCTAATGAAGGGTGTAATCCGTTTTTTATAAAAATTGCTTCATTATCTTCAAAATCTCTATAATAGAAACCAGCTTTGTCTTTTAGTAATATATTATCTGAGGGAAGCCTCCTTATGCTTATGTTTAGATAATCACAAAGTTCATACACATCATTCGTGTTAAATTCATCCACCAACCCTAAAACAATATCGTCAATCCATTCCATAAACTCCATCTCCTTTGGCAACTGCCTATTTGCTGTATTTATATCCAAGCAGTTTAAGTTGTCTTAGCAATTCATTAGCAAATTCAATTATCTCATCATCAGACATTTTTTCCGGCTCATAGCCTCCGTAGGCTGCAAGAGCCGGCTGCTTTAATATAAACTGCATCGCAGCTTCTGGCGAATTGAATTCTGATGTTTCATTTATACAAATATCCTCTTTTTCTGACATGTCATCCAGCTGTTCAAGAGTTATTCCTAATGCCTTGCATATTTTAATTACATTATCAACCGAAGCGTTTCCTACGCCCCTTTCTAGGATTGATCTCAACGTGGAATAGGGAAGGTCTGCTTTGGAAGCAAATGCTTTTACGCTCATATTTGAATTATCGATTAATTTTCTAAGAACCTCAGTTCTTTCCATTTTTATGCCCCTTTCAGATATACGATATTTCGTACTATGATAATATAATACAATAATTATAGGCATAAGTAAATAATAAAGATACAATATTGCACACTTTTATATTTAAATATTATTGACAACGTGCGAAATTGAGCATATACTAAAATTGCTAAATACGAAATTGAGTATTAACTAATGCAAAACATCTATGGTACGAAAAGGATGTTTTACTAATAAGAATTTTGTTGAGAGGAGAGGTATAATATGGATTATATTAGAGATGCAGTTGAATATCTTGAAAATTATGATAACCTAAAAAGATCATTAGAAAATCTAAAACTAGACATAATGGAATTAAATCTTGATTTAAAATCTGGGGCAATGAAGGGGATTAAGTACTCTGATATGCCAAAGGGAGATAGTGCAAATCTTCCTGATGATGTTATTGTCAACAAAATGTACAAGCTTAAAGTAAAGAAAAATGAATATGCATTAACAAGAAAGATGCTTGAAAAAATGGATGAGGTTATAGATAAGCTTCCTGAGCTTGATAGAAATATACTTCGCTCCTGGTACATAGATGGTCTTAGAGGTGACACAATACTTACCCATACAGGCTGCAGTGAACGAAATTTCTATAGATGTAAAAGTAAAGCCTTGAAGGTATTTGCCATTCAGCTGCATGGTATAAAGGCAGTATAAATCTTCAAGGATATAGATGTGAATAAGCAGCAAATATTTGTTAAAAGAATAGACATAGTAAGTTAACACAGAGTATTTAATTATGACATACATTTGACACAAATATTGGTTAATATATAAACATAGAAACAAGAACCCCCTTTAATTTAATAGAATATTAACTACATTATGGCAGTTGGTTAGACCCCCTTACCAGCTGTTTTTGCTTTTTTGTGTGTTATAGTATATCATTTGCATAGTAAATATAAGCTGATTTTACTGCAGTAAAATGGCAGTGACTTTGTATATGTATGTGCTATAATATAGCTATAGCGAAAATAAAGACAAGAGCACAGAAACTTAACTTTTAAACTAAAATATTAAATAAATGTACTTTAAGCACTGATAGAAATATCAGTGTTTTTGTTGTTGGGGACATAAATCTATGATGTGTCCCCTTCCATTTTAAAATAAAGTATTTGAAAGGAGGCAGATGTATGTTACAGATATATACAAGCTATCGCTGCGGAGTGTGCAGTAACGAATTTATATTGTTGTCAGAAGAAATGGACAAGATGAGAAAAGAAAGATATATTACATGTCCATATTGTAACAGCAAGAAAGTGCAAAAGATAAAAGTGACAGACAATCTAAAGGAATGCATGAATGAAAGAGTATATAAAAGAATCGGCGGCGCTATTAAGCAGATAACTTACTGAATAAAGTAATTATAATTTTTTGCTCAGTAGGAATTAAATATTTTGACAATTGGCGTGACTTTTAACTGTGTATGAATATGTTATAATAGAGCCATAGTGAAAATACATATAAACAATACGAAAACTTGAAAAACGCGTGCTGAAATATCGAATGTTTAGCGATCTTTCAGCGCGCGTTTCTCAATAGCTGAAGTTGTTTATATATAAATATTGAAAGTTTTCAAAGCACTGGTAGAGATACTGGTGCTTTTTTGGTACTTGATACCATTGAAAGGTGGTGATGCAATTAAAAATGAGGAAAACTTATTTATCATTGAGAAAAATTAAAAGGCTGCCCAGAGAACCAACAAACAATAAACTAATTTAAAAGGAGGTATGTATATGCTGATTGATAAAGTAAAATTATCGCTTAAGATTGATGACAGCACTATGGATGAGGATATTCAGGACAGCATAGCTGCTGCAAAGGCTGATCTTGAACTTTCAGGTGTAGCTAAAAGCAATATAGTTGAGACAGATCCGCTCATAATAAGGGCTGTTAAGACGTTCTGCAAAGCTGAGTACAGCATAAGTAATGAAGAAGCAAATAGATACAGAGATTGGTATAATTCGCTAAAAACCAGTCTGGCAGCTTCAACAAAATATAATACGGAAGGTACTAAGTCATGAATATAACAGAGTTAAATAGAAGAGTTACCTTTCAGAGATATACTCAGCAGGAAAGTGATACCGGTGAGCTTACAAGAATACTTCAGGACTATAAAACAGTATGGGCAGCTGTAACAACGCTTTATGGTCTTGAATATGAAGAAGCTAAAAAGCTGAGAGAAGAGCTTACTTACAGAATAGTAACAAGATATTTCAGTGATGTTAATGATGAGATGCTAATTAAGTTTAGAAACAAGACCTTTGAAATACTAGATATCTTGAATACAGACAGCACTGATAACCAGCTTATTCTTATGTGCAGGGAGAAGGTGGACACTCGTGCCAACAGGATCAAGTCAATCTGGAAGTGAGCAAATTATAGAGGAGCTTCAGAAAATGTGTTCAGATATGCACAGTGAAGTAGAGAAAAAGCTATCTGAATTGGGAGAAAGGGTGGAAGCTTTAGCTATTGAAAATACTCCGGCTAGAGCTCAAAAGGTTATAAAAGGTTACAGAGTATCAGAACCAAAACATATTGGTAATGACAAAGTTTTTGTGAGAGTAAGTAATTCTAGTGCGGATTTTAATGCACTGGAAGCAGGTTATAAGACAATGAATGAAAAAGGTCATGTTAATGGTTATGTACCGGGGAAACATATGCTGGAAAATGCATATACCAAAGTTAATAATAATGTAATGGCAGAATTCGATGAACTAATAAAAAGGGTGATAAAATGATAACTCTTGAAAAAATTAAAAAATCCGTGGTTTCAGCTCTTAAGAGTCAGAAGCTTAAGATATATGGAACCGAAATTGACGAAGGCTTTAAAAGGCCTTGTTTTTTTGTGCAAATAGTGGGCTTAGGCTCCGAAATAGTGAACAGAAATTTCTGTGAAAATCTGTACACTGTTGAAATAGCTTACTTTTCTGTGGATAAGACAGATATTGAGAATGCAAAGATGTATGATGTACTCAGGACTATTTTCAGTGAGGCTCTTATTGTAGAGGATAGAAGTCTTATATGCAGAAAATTGAGAATGAGCATAGTAGAAGATCATGTTATGAGCTTCAAGTTTGATTTGAGTTTCTATGATAAAACTCGAGAAACAACATCTGATGCCGACATAGCAGAAAAATTGAATTTAAATATTAAAGGAGGAATTGAATAATGGGATTACCAAACATAGAAATACTTTTTAAAACAGTTGCAAGTAATGCAATAGAAAGAGGAGACAGAGGTCTAGTTGCGCTTATATTAAAGGATGCAGCAGCAGCTACACTAACAAATCCAATAAAAATGACTAGTATAGGTGATATACCAGCTGCACTTAGCGATGAGAATAAAGGACATATAGAAAGAGCTTTTATGGGATATCAGAATCCGCCTAAACAGGTCATTGCTTATGTAATTGCTGCTGATGCTAAGGACTATACTAAGGCACAGACAGCTCTTGAAGCTATAAAATGGGATTATATAGCTGTGCCTCAAATAACTACAGACGAAGTAACTGCATTTGCACAATGGATTAAAGATTGCAGAGATACAAAAGGACTTAAAGTAAAAGCAATTTTACCTAACTGCACAGCAGATCATGAAGGAATCATAAATTTTGCTACGGATGACGTAAGAGTCGGAGATACTACTTACACTGCAGCTCAGTACTGCAGCAGAATCGCCGGTTTAATTGCAGGTACACCTCTTAGCATGAGCGCAACTTATGCAGTACTTCCTGAAGTTGATGACGTACCACATCATACAAAGAATGAATTTGATGCATTAGTTGATGCCGGAAAATTTGTGCTTATGAACGATGGTGAAAAGGTGAAGGCGGCTAGAGCTGTTAACAGCTTAGTAACTACAACACAAAGCAAAGGTTCGGATTTTAAGAAGATAAAAATAGTTGATATTATGGACCTTCTTTACAGCGATATCAGAAAAACAACAGAAGACAACTATATAGGTAAGGTAGCAAATAATTATGATAACAAATGCATTTTAATCACTGCAATTAATTCTTACCTTCAGGAGCTGGAAAATGAGCTGCTTTTGGACAAGGGTAAAAACGATGTGGGAATTGATGTAGATGCTCAGAAAGCTTATTTGAAAGCCAAAGGTGAAAATGTAGATTCACTTAAGGAGCAAGATATAAAAGAAGCAAATACAGGCAGCAATGTTTATTTAGCAGGAAATATTAAAATATTAGATGCTATGGAAGATTTAGCACTTAATCTTTATATATAAGGGGGAAATTGATCTATGAATAGTTATAATCCACAAAATGTTATTAATGGTACCTATGGAGAGTTATGGGTAGATGGAAATTATTTGGCTCAGGTTACAGCCTTGGAGGCGAAGGTTACCTTTACAAAAGCAGATGTAAATATGACAAGAAGACTTATGAAAGCTCAGAAGGTTACGGGAATGGAGGGTAAAGGAACTATTAAGCTAAATAAGGTTTCATCTTTCTTTATTAATCTCCTGAGTGACGATATGAAAAATGGAAGACAGAATTCATTTACTATTATAAGCAAACTAGATGATCCAGATGCTCTTGGAGCTGAAAGGGTAGTTCTTAAGGACTGCACCTTTGATGAACTTACTTTAGCTAACTGGGAAGCTAAAAAGAACGGTGAAGAAAGCATACCTTTTACGTTCAGTGATTGGGAATTACGTGATGTAATAGGAAAAGAAGGTACAAGCACAAAATAAATTAGTAAATTGGAGGAATAGCAGATGAATACAGTAGAAAAATTATTAAAGCTAGATGCAAAAAAGCTTAAAATGCCAGAAAAAGATATAGTGCTCAAATTGAACAGGCTTGGAGGAGAAGAGATAGTTTTTCCCTGCAAGGCGATTGATGCAGAGCTATATGCAGAGATTCAGGAAGGCTCAATAGAAATAAGAAAAGGTGACATAAAGAAGATAAATATGTATGAGATGAAAATCAGGACACTTGTTGAAGGCTGTCCTGATATTTTTAAAAGTTCAGAAGTGATGAGTCATTTTGATGCTCCGACACCTAAGGAATTGATAAAGAAATTATTGCTTTCTGGTGAGATCGATGAACTTTACAACACTATAAATGAATTGAGCGGTTATGAAAAAGACGATGAGGATGATATAAAAAACTCATAAAGACCGATGGGGAGGTACAGCTTATGTACCTTCTTTTTCGGTACAAGCAATGGGAACCTAGCAAGTATTATAACCTGGGTTATGGAGAAAAGAAGATAGTGTGCGCTTTTCTTCACCAGGAGCTAGAGGAGAGAAATAAGGAATATGAAGCACTTAATAATATGTAAGTATTGAGTGCTTGACCTCAAAAATAAGGAGGTGAGTGATATGGCACATTCGATGGATGTTTCAATAAGATTTGTCAGTAATTATGCGCAGGTATTTGGGAGCATTAATAAGGGCTTAACTGGAATAAAGAAAAAAGAAGATAAGCTTAAGGATTTTAAACCACTTGGTAATATGAATAGCGCATTAAAACCGTTAGAGAATATTAACAAGAATATTGATGATTATATGACGAAGCAGAGAGAAGCTGAGGAAGAAGCAAAGAAGTTTAAGTTAGGCGATTTTGGAGGAAAAGTAGGTAATCCAATTATTGCGTTTTTCAAAGGCACCATTGATGAAGCATCTAAATATAAGAAGGCTATGGAGGATGCTAAAAAGGCAGGTAAGTCAACAGGAGAGATTAATAAGCTAAAGGTCTCTAAAGATGCTATAAAGAATATTGAGACTTTTAGTAAAAAGATGAGTAAGTTTAATGATTCGGTTAGTAAGGCAAAAATCATAATTGCAAGCGATGTGATGCCTATATTAGATAAAGTTCTCGATAAAGGAACTCAATTGGTGAACTGGTTTAATAGTCTAGACCCTGCAATTCAAGGTACAATAGTAAAAGTTGGCTTAGGAACAGCTGTACTAGGAAAGAGCACTCAGATGTTTTTAACTGCTAAGGGAAAAGTTAAAGGCTTTTTTGGTATGTTAAAAAAAGCAAAAGAGGCAAAAGGCGCATCCAAAACTGTAGAAGAGGTAGCTGAAGGTGTTAAGAAAAGTACTGGTTCCATGAACAAATCTCAAAAAGCATTATGCGGCAAGTCAAAGAGAACATCTAGATCAGTGAAGAATTCATTCAAAGAACTTAAAGCTGGTGTAGGACAGATGTTATCAAAGACTAAAGCTCATTTAAAATCATTTCTAAGTAAAATGAAAGGGTTTGGAAGGAGCGCAGGAAATATAATTAAAAATGGAGTTTCACTAATAGGAAAAAACTTTAGAAAGCTTTTAAATAGGGCTAAGGAATTGGGAAGAGGAATGATAAGTATCTTTACAAGGGTAACAGCGTTTATGATAGCAAACCCAATAATAGCCGTAATTGCAGCAATAATTGCAGTAGTTATATTGTTATATGCTGCTTGGAAGACCAACTTTGGAGGAATAAGAGAAAAAACCAAGGCAGTTATAGATTTCATAAAGGAAAGAGTAGCAGGAATAAAACAAGTATTTTCTAATGTAGTTAAAGGCGTAAAAAGCTTTGCAGGAACAATAATGAAAATATGGGGAAAGATAAAGAAATTTTTGCAAAATCCCATAAAAGGAACTATGAATATCGCTAGTAATATATTTGGAAAATTAACAGGTCACAATGCTCTTGGTACAAGCTATTGGCATGGTGGTTCCACATTAGTTGGTGAACATGGTCCGGAGGTTGTAGATCTTCCAAGCGGCAGCAGGGTTCATGATGCAAGGGCTTCTCAAAAGCTTGGAGGTACGATAAGTATAGCCAAGCTTGCAGATAAGATAATAGTTCGTGAGGATGCTGATATAGATAGAATAACAGATGCACTTGTTAGAAAACTTAAGACTGCAGGCTGCAACGCGGTGTAGGAGGTGATAGGTGTTGGAATTTATATTAAGCGCAAAAATAAAGGGTGAAACAAAAAAATTAGTTCTTCCTGTTACTCCTGAAAGCTTTGAAATAAACACTGGAAATAATAATACTACAGTAGAAGTGGAAAAAATAGGAGAAATAAATCTATTAGGAAAGCCTAAACTCACTACAATAAGCATAAGTAGTTTTTTTCCATCTCAAAAATATTATTTTTCTAAAAACAAGCATTTTCATAAACCATATAAATGTGTACAGATGATTAGAAGTTTTATGAAAAATGGACCAGTGAACTTTAGTATTACAGGCGTAGATATAGGTAAAAGCAAACAGTTTTATATTGAAAGTTTTGTTTATGGTGAGAATGATGGTACAGGCGATGTGAACTTTACAATAGAGCTTAAGGAGTATAGAAAAGTTGACATTAAAGTATCATCAAGTAATAGCAACAAAAAATCAAATAGAAAAACTAGGTCTAGGGATGGAGACAAAAAAGCGACGGCTAAAACCTATAAAGTTAAAAAAGGCGATTGTCTTTACAACATTGCAAAGAAGGTATATGGAGATGGTTCAAAATATACAGTAATAGCTAAAAAGAACAATATAAAGAATTATTTCAATCTTCAGATTGGGACGGTGTTGAAATTATGATAGAGATATTTAATTACAATAAAAATAAGACTATTAACGTAACCAAGCTTTGCGAATCGGTAAGCATCAGCGGCAGTAAATCTGAAGTTGCAAGAAAATTGGAAATTAAACTATTGTACAGTATACTGGATAAAAATCATGATCGATATGCTGTTCCATTAGGATCTAAAATATCAGTAAAATATAATGGCAAAGAGATATTTAAGGGAGTAGTATGGCAAAGAGAATTCAGTTCATCTAATGAACTCAGTGTTACTGCCTATGATTATCTGATTTATATTTTAAAGAGTAAGGTAACCCGCAATGTTAAAAACACCACTGCGGAAAAAGCTGTGGAAAGCATTTGCAGCGAATTGGGAGTGTCGATAGGAAAACTTGCATCACCAGGGGTTGTAGTTAAGAAGCTGATTATATCTCAGCAGACTGGTTATGAGGCCATCATGGCTTTATATAAACAGGCAGCTAAGAGTACTGGAAAGAAATATATGATAGTATTTGAGGACGGAAAGCTGAGGGTAATACAGAAGGGAACGCATATCGAAAATTTTGAAATAAGGCCTGATACTAATATTATAAGTACTACCTATAACGATACATTGGACAACATGATAAACAAAGTAAAAATATATAATGATAAGAAAAAGTACACTGGTGAAGTTTATAGAGAAGATTGGAAAAAGAAATTTGGTTTGCTTCAGGAGAATTACGTAAAAGAAGATGGTGTTAATGCCAAAGCTGCGGCTAAGAATATGCTTCATGGCATTGACAGGGAATTCACAGTGGAGTGTCTTGGCGACTGGAGATGCAGGAGCGGCTATGAAGTTGATACTAGAATAAGCTATCTTAGCGGCCTAATAAAACATGCGATGTATATTGACGAGGATACACATACCTGGGAGGTTGGTTCTGATAAATATACTATGCAGCTTACACTAAATTTTGATAATGAAATGGATGAGGAGGAATAAGATGAACAATCCATATGCAGATATGATAAGTATGATAAAAAAGCACGGAGCAGCTTATAATCCTCCTGCCGTAACTCTTGGACAGGTTATAAGCAGCAAGCCTTTAACTATTACGATAGGCGATTTGCAGTTAACTGAGGAAGATATTTATATATCCGATTTGTTACTGAATAATTACAAAAGAAGGATTAAGCTTCCGACTACCGATGCTACAGGTACTACTACAGAGGAATCTATAAAAACCATAGGCATAAAGGATGCTGAATTGGATTTTACTGATGGCATTGATGCAGGTGACACTGTAGCGGTAATGGCTACGGAGGATAGACAAACATATATTATACTATGTAAGGTGGTGAGGCCGTGATGGATAGCATATTTCCTGATGAAGATGCAAGTTATGATGATGTAGTTGACAACACCACAGAGGAAGAGCAGGAGCTAACTATATTTAAGGAGTATGATTGGGATTTTAATAGGAATGATTTTGCCTATGAAAATGGGAAATTTAAAGTAGTGGAGGGGCTTGAAGCCATAAGAATATGGATATATAAGGCACTTTCTACTGAAAGGTATAGATACATGGCTTATAGCTGGGATTATGGTCAGGAGTTTGATGAACTTGTTGGAAATACCTTAAGCGATGATGCATTGGAAAGTGAATGTAAAAGACTTATTGAGGAATGTCTGAGCGTTAATTCCTATATTACAGGCATAGAAGATGTGACGGCAACAAGAAATGGCGATGTTGTAAATATTGAAGCTACGATAAATACGGAATACGGGGAGGTGACAGTTAATGTATAGTGAAGACAGTGAAGATATATTGGATAGAATGCTGGAGAAAGTTCCTTCTGATGCTGACAGCTCAGAAGGTTCTTTTATTTTTGACAGTTTATCACCTATAAGCCAGGAACTTGCTCAGAGCAAAATTCAGCTGGATGAAGTTCTTAACAGGGTGTTTGCAATTTCAGCGGCAAAGAATGGCTATAGTGATGAACTTGAGTTAAAGGCCTCAGAGTTTGGCATTACAAGGAAAGCTGGGACAAAAGCCAGTCTAGAGAATGGCACTGAAGTATATGGAAGTGATAATACTGTAATCCCAGCAGGAAGCATATTCCAGACAGAAGGTGGCTTGCAGTATAAAACTCTTGCAGAGGCTACTATTGTAGATGGGAAAGCTGTAGTAGATGTTGAAGCTACTGATATAGGCAATAAATATAATGTACCTGCTGGCATTATAACCGAGGTGCCGATACAGATACTTGGTGTAACTGGAGTTAAAAACATAAGCCCGGTTACAGGAGGTACAGAAGAGGAAGCAGATGAAGATCTATTAGATAGACTGCTGCTTAAGGTTAAGACACCGGCTACCAGCGGTAACGCAGGTCATTATAAGATATGGGCAACAGAGGTAAATGGAGTTGGTGATGCCATAGTAATTTCTCTTTCAGATGGACCTGGAACTGTAAAAGTGATTTTGCTGGATAGTAATAAACACACACCTTCAGAGCAGATTATAGAAAGTGTTAAAAAACATATAGAGGAAAACAGACCTATTGGTGCTGCGGTTACAGTGCAGGGTGCTGTAGAGGTGCCTGTTAATGTAAATGTAACGCTGCAGCTAGCCTCCGGTGCAACACTGGAGACAGTAAAAACGCAGATAGAACAAGGTCTTAAGGATTATTTAGAGATTCTTGCCTTTAATGATCCGTTGGTCAGATATACGAGGATAGCTAATGTTTTGATGGATATTCCTCCGATAATAGATTATTCAAGCCTTACAGTGAATAACGGTACTGCTAATATAGAAATTGCAGAAGGCTCTGTAGCAGTATTAGGAAGTGTGGTGGTTACTAGTGCTTAAAGACTATGTGCCACCTTTTTTACTGAAAAGCAAAGTGTTTACAACTATCTATAATGCGCAGCAAAAAGAGCTTGATAACTACAATGCTGCAATAGACGATATAGCAGACCAATGCTTCATTGACAAAGCCACCTGGGGACTCAAATACTGGGAGGAATTTCTCGGAATTGCTGTGGATGAAACTAAGCCTGAAGGCGATAGACGAAGTGTTATAAAAGCAAAGCTTAGAGGAACTGGAACTGTTACGGTAAGCCTTATTAAGAATGTAGCAGAGAGCTTTGGAAATGGAGGAGTTGCCGTTACTGAAAACACAGCTCCTTATACGTTTGAAGTAAAATTTAATGATATTAGAGGAGTTCCTACCAATATTGATGACCTTAAAGCTGCTGTAGAAGAGATAAAGCCAGCTCATTTGAAGGTCATCTATACTTTTACCTATACGTTGTGGGAAGAAGTGAAGAAGCTTACCTGGGAGCAGGTTAAGAATGGAACCTGGAAAGAACTTAAAACAAGGAAGGTGATATAATTGGCAACTCAAACACCAAATTTAGGACTAACAAAATCGGATTTAAATGAAACTGCAGATATTAGCGTGATCAATGCAAATATGGATATAATTGATGTTAAATATAAAGAGCTGCAGGAAGATGTAAAAGTAACATCGGTTAATAGTAAAACCGGTACAGTTGTATTGTCTGCAAGCGATATTAATGCTGCAGATGGTAGCTCTATAGAGACACGTTTAGCAGATTTAGCAAATCAACCGAAAGCTGATATGCAAGCACGTTCTGAAATTATGGATATCAAATTAAAACTCAAGGAACAAGCGTCTGTAAGTTTTATCAATAAGACAGGAGTTGGCTTTTATGATACATTTGCTGACAATAGTCAAATAGATACTGGAAACACTACAGCTACTTATGATAATACAAATAAACTAGTTTCATTTGCGGATAAAGGAACTTATACTGCTAAAACTACGAGTGCTTATACAAATGCATCCACAATAAATGTGGACACAGAAGTAAAAGTGGGGGATAAGATAGATAATACAAATGAAGTTACAGCAGTAAATCCAAAAGAAACTAATGATATAACAGTAGAACGTACAGATATAACAGTTGTAGGAAGTGCATATTTTACGGGTCATAATAATTCAAGAAGATTAGTTAAACTTGACAATAATTGGTTGATTTCTGCCGTTATTGATACAGTGAATAATAGAATAAGATTTTTTGTAAGTAAAGATAATGGAGCAACGTGGATGCAAATATGCTATATTAATGCAATTGCGGTTTTTGGATTATCACTGGCTTTTAAAGGAACATTTGTATATACTCTGGTTACTTATAATGTAGGGGGGGAGTCAGTTGATTTATTTCATTTTGATGCAACGACAGTATCAGATGATAATTTATCAGTATCTAAGCAGTCTATTACTAATTGTACTAGCTCATTTATGTGTTCTCTAGCCATCAATCCTGTAGAAACAAAACTTCATGCCTGTTGGAGTAGTGAAAATTCTACTTTTTCTAGCAATTATAATATTGGTTATTGTGAAGGAACAATAAGCCTAGATGGAAATGTAACTTGGGGAGCTGTAGAACAAGTGACAACTTTTAATAATGCAAATTATCCGTTATTTGCAATATTTCCTTGTATTGTTTTTGATAAAAATAATATACCATGCATATTTATACAACAGCAAAATGTATGCTTAGACGCAACTTCAATAACAGCAAAAAATGGTATTACTTTATTAAAGAGAAATACTACGCTAATAGCTGGTAACGGTTATGTGAATTCAAACTGGTCTTATAAAGTAGTTTATAATGGCGGAGGTTTTATTCAAGGTAGCCCGTCTGCTATTTACGTACCGCGCTCTATTAATGAATTAACTAATGGTCGTATATGGGTAACATGGGACGGAAGGGATAGTACAGATACTGATGCATATAACATTCAAGTTGTTTACTCTGATGATGGAGGACTAACTTGGAGCAGTCCACAAAAACTTACTAGTGGTAATAGTTATGCACAAGCATACCCTTCAATTACTTGTAATAAAAATAATGAAATATTTATTGTATGGTATTTGTATGCTATTAATAACTCAACTTTTTATCGTAACATTAGAAAAATAAAATATGCCAATGGTGTTTGGACAAATATAACAACAGTAACTAATAATACAACAGGAGATGCTGCATATCCTTCTGTTTTATTTGATAATACTTTTTCACTAGACTTTTCAGAACCTTTATTTGTTTATCAAAATTTACAAACTTCTAAAGTAGGTTTTTATGGGACATGGATAGCAGATTCCATCACTTATGATATAACAGTAACTACTCCAATAACAACTACTAATGGACAGGCTTTAACGTTATACAAAGTGGCAGAAAAACTTAAAATGTTACCACAGACATTTGGTAATTTTAAATCATTGGAGTTGAATGTATACCCTAATAAGATAAGCAAAGCAACTATTAAGGGAGCAGTAAATAATTCAACCACAGTACTTACAAACACAGCAGTAGATAAAAAACTGTATGCAGGAGATAAATTATTTGTTAATGGTGCTAAAAATGAGATAGTAAGTTCTACAAATAATTACGGAACAAATACTATAAATGATGCAACAATTATAGGGAATTCTAATACTTATGATATTAATAACAATGGAGGAAGAAAATTAGTAAGATTAAATGATGGAACTTTATTTTCTTGTACTAGAAATTCTACACACATTTACATTTATAAAAGTGTTGATAATGGAGCAACTTGGGGTACATTTACTGCCATTGGACATACTTCAGTTCAAGACATTTGTTTAGCTACAGATGGAGTTCATTTATTTGTTCTAGAAAATATTGAAAATGTGGCTGTTCATTTTTTAAGTTTTAGTGGAGATAGTATTATTACTAACGTACTTGTGGATACTTCACAAACAACGATAAATAGATGTTCTCTAATAGTAAATTCTGGGGGTACAGAATTACATACATGTTGGATTAGTGAAAATTCAGCCTGTCATGGCTATAATGTAAGATATGCTAAAGGAATTATTGCTAGTGATGGTTCTGTAGTGTGGGGAATGGTAGAACAAGTAACTACATGGGATGTTTCAAATTACCCTGACTTTATATTGTATCCAAGTATCACACTAGATAAAAATAATATTCCTTGTATTTTTGTTTCCCAAATACAAAATGCACTGACAGAGTCAACTTACCAAACGGGATATGCTATCACTCTTTTAAAACGAGATTCTACTTTAACTACAGGCAATTCGCTTGTTAATTCAAACTGGTCATACAGGGGGGTGTATTTTAATAGTTCTCAATCTCAAGTATGTCCTTCTGCTATTTATATACCTCAATCAATAAATGGATTAGCAAATGGACGTATATGGGTAACTTGGTATGGATATGATAGTATTGATACTGGTTATGGTAATATCAAAGTTTCTTATTCTGATGATTTAGGAGCAACTTGGAGTGCTCCACAAAAGTTAACTAGTGGTAATATCTATCATCAATGCAATCCTTCAATTACGGCTAACAAAAATAATGAAATATTTATTGTTTGGCAAGGATTTGATTCTACTATTTCAACTTCTAACTATAATATTAGAAAAATAAAATATTCAGATGGAACTTGGGGAAGTATAACTAATGTCACAATCAATACTACAGAATCTGCGCAATTTCCTAATACCTTATTTGATAATACTTTCACCTTGGATTTTTCAGAACCACTATTTATTTATCAAAATATGATGCCTTTTAAAATAGGATTCTATGGAACTTGGATTGCATGGTTAGGATATAATTTAATAATGACCAACCCAGTAACACTTGCTGATGGTGATAAAGTTACTATAGTGGATATAGAAGCAAAACAGACAAATGTAGACATTCCACTCGTTAATATAGATTCTGAAAAATTTGTATATAAAGCGGATAATTTAGATACTACAATAGCAGACTTATTAATATCTGCTGTAGGCACAAGATTAAATGGCTTAGAATATGCAATTGGTTAAGGAGGAAGGTAAGATATGGCAAAGTATATAAATAAGCAAATAGTTGAGGAAAAACAAAGCGAAAGCGATAAAGATATGGTAATAGCAGATTTAACTACACAGTTGGCAAATGACCAGCAGCAGATAAGTGATATGAGTATGATTGTTGCTGATTTACAAGTTAAAGTAGGAGGTACAAAATAATGAGAATGTATATAGTTAGGTTTTGGAAAAGGATGCTTACTATGGGGAAAACAACAGCAGATATTGATTTGCTATTGAGTAGTGAAATTATAACTCAGGAAGAGCATGATGCTATAGTTAGTACGAAGTAGTATATTACGAACTAATTGAACATATAAACATCATAATTTTCCAACTAGATAGAAACTATTAATTCATATTTATGTAAATATTATAGGCAAAATTCTTATGATGAATAACGATTTATTATATATAAGTTTCAAAAAATGATGAAAAGAGAAAAGCTGCTAATATCGTTGTGATGGAAATTAGGGATATTTAGCAAGCTGTAAAAGATGTTAACGAGCGTCAATCATTTTTGAATAATGTACAAGCCTTTATCGATTTATATTGCTATGATGATCACGTGTTTGAGGGTGATAGACCTAAGAAACTTATTAAAAGCTTTTGTGATGAGTGTAGGTTTATAATGGAAGCATCATCAGGAGAAAAATTAAAAAAATAGCTAAAAAGAAAAAGTTATAAACGTTAAAACTATAGGGTTTCTAACTCAACTATTAATTTATATATGCACTATAATCTCCAGAAGCCGAGATTTTAGTACATGTATAAATTAAGTTTCGATACAGAAACCCTTTAGATGAAAATAAAATTATAAGCTTATAAAGTAAGAATTAGATAGATGTGAAGCATATAAAAAAGAATCGCTATTAGCAGCGATTTTTTTTATATGTTTAGACTTTTCTAAGAATATGATTTAAAACGATAGATTCTAATTATGATATGTGATGAAAATTGAAATTTAAATAATTAAAGAAAGGATGATATTATGCCGAATAAGACAACAAATTTAGGCTATGATTTGCCGCTTGGAAATGAGACGGCGGATATAGATGTGTTGAATAACAATTTTACAAAGATTGATACGGATATTACGGCAAAGTTGGTAGAAGCTAAAGGGTACACGGATGATAGAATAAAGGAATTAGTGAGAGGTGCTCCGGAGGCTTTGGATACGTTGAAGGAATTGGCCAATGCATTGGGGGATGATGCTAATTTTAGCAGTACGGTGGTGAAAGAGCTAGCTAGTAAAGTGGATAAAGAAGAGTTTAGTTCGCAATTGGCAGATAAGACGAACAAAAGTGATTATGTAGCTAATAATGCTTTTGCGACTACAAGCGGTACTTCTACAGCGTACACAGCAACTTTAAGTCCAGCACCTACAGCATACGTAGACGGTATGAATATAACTATAAAACCTCATGTAGATTGTGGAGCAACACCTACATTAAATGTTAATGGATTAGGTGCTTTAACAATCGTTAAGCAGGATGGTACTGCAATAGCAGCAGGAGATTTAAAAGCTGGAAAACCTTATAGTTTAGTGAGGGTAGGTAGCAATTTTTTTATTCGTAGTGGTGGCGGAAAATATGATGTAGGAAAAAGCATTTATTTAGAGAATTTACAATTGTTGTATAAAGGTGGGGATGAAATATGGAGCAATTCAGATGTCCCGTATGCTGAAGATATAGCAGTAGATTCTAGCGGAAATGTATATGTTACTTATGTCAATTCGAGTAGTAAAGCAGTAAGAAAGTTAAATCCTAGTGGAAGTGAAATATGGAGCAATTCGGATGTATCTAAGGCATATGGCATAGCGGTAGATTCTAGTGGATATGTTTATGTTGCTTATGAGAATTCTATAGGTTCTAAAAGTGTAAGGAAACTAGATTCAAGCGGAAATGAAGTATGGAGTAAATTAGATGTAGGAAATGCTGTTGATATAGCAGTAGATTCTAGTGGTAATGTTTATGTTGCTTATATGAATTCAATTGGTAAAACAGTAAGAAAACTAGATTCAAATGGAAGTGAAATATGGAGCAATTCAGATGTCCCGTATGCTGAAGATATAGCAGTAGATTCTAGCGGAAATGTATATGTTACTTATGTCAATTCGAGTAGTAAAGCAGTAAGAAAGTTAAATCCTAGTGGAAATGAAGTATGGAGCAAATCTGATATGTCTGATGCACAGAGCATAGTAGTAGATAACAATAATAATGTTTATGCTGCTGGTTATGGTTCAGGTCGGTATTTTATCGAAAAGTTAAATAGTAGTGGATATGTGATATTTACTATGCCATTTACATCCTTGGTTCGTATAGCGGTAGATAATAGCGGATATATATATGTTGCTTATTATCAAGATTCAGGGAACGCAGTAGAGAAATATGACTCTAATGCCCTTAATAGAATATGGAGCAATTCTGACGTCTTATACGCACATAATATAGCAGTAGATTCTAATGGTAATGTTTATGTTGCTTATGGTAATTCGAGTGGTAAAACAGTAAGAAAGTTACATGCATATACGGAATATAAAATATTAAATTAGGGAGGACACAATGATATTTATAGGAAATTTTATAAAGAATAACGATACTGAATGGGAAGTTGGGTATATACATAATATGCCCTTTGACCCAGTGAACGGACTAGGTAAGACAGAAGAAGAATTAAATCAGAGTGGAGCTATAGTGGAAAGCGTACCTACAGCAATGGTTCAAGAGGGCAAAATTGCTGTATTAGTGTACAATCCTCAGACTAAAGAATTAAGTTATAAATATATAGACACTGAAAAAACTAAAGAACAGCTACAAGCCGAAGAAATAGAAAGTCTAAAAACACAGATGTTAGCTATGCAAGATGCTGTCAATGCAGCATTAGGATTATAGGAGGAGTTATAAGTGAGTAGATTATATAATTACTTTGTTTTGTGTTGGACAACTAACCCTAATTTTACAGAAACACAATTAAATAAAGCTGTTGAAAAAGAATATATAACAGCAGATGAAGAAACTACCATTAAGACTATGGAAAAAGCTTCGCAATAGAAAACTATTGCGTAGCAGTTGGTAATAATATAAATATTGGTATATGATTACCGCTATATGGTTATATATGGAAATCAAGAGATGAAACATAACACTTGATCTGCATGTTCTATAAGTATTCAGGAGTACAAGAGTACTTTTTAATATATAAAAATATGGAGGAATATAAAAATACCGTAATATTCTTGCTGTAATTTACTTTCTCTGCAAGGATTTTATTAGTACTTTGTGCTATTCTTTTTATGAGCAATCTGGTAATATGTCAAGATAGTTTTTTTAAATGTTTCGATATGTTTTTCTTAAAAAAGGGTGCAAGAAATAAACATTCGGATTTTTTAATAAAAAATCGAATGTCAGTTCGTCTCGATATG
>NZ_MZGV01000055.1 GCF_002029235.1 Clostridium oryzae | reverse complement strand
TGTATATACTGTTAAATTATGTATATGCCTGTGGCGTAAATGACCATGTAATAAGATAAACGGCTTATCTGTAATAAATTTCTTAATATATAATAATATATATTTGTACAAAGTAAAAGGAGAATATCTTGTCATATTTAATGTGCAAAATATTCTCCTTAAATATTATATTAAAATTTTAAAACATTGAAGTAACCTTTCCTGTTTTCTTGTCTACATAATACCATCCGCTTGTTGCCGTATGTTCACTGCTCTTGCCTGAATCTACTACATCGTAACAGTGCACGTTGAAGTTTTTATCATCTTCGCTGTCTACTTCTATAACCTTAGGCATATACTCATTTTTTCTTTTCAAATAATCTTTTACCAATTGCACTGCCCTTTCTTTATCAATTCGGTCATTATCAACATTCCCAGTAGATTTATTTCCTGAACTATTACCTTTTGAAGCGCTGTCTTTTGAAGTATTAACATTTTCTGTTTTATTGTCAGCAGATTTATCAGTTTTATTGGAAGAACTATCCTTTTTGCTATTATTACTGTCTTGGGTTTTATTTTCTGCACCACTATTGTTAGGTGATATCTGTTTACCAAACACCTTAGTCATAAGCTCATCGATTGTCAGCTGATCTTGTGGTACATCATTAAATGTCATTTTATCCAAAGTAAATGTATTTATTTCAGTATCTATTAAAAACAAAATTTTTGCAGTAACATTTGTATTCCTATATGTACAGTTTCCTGAAAACTGCACATAATCATTGCCATCTTTAGATTTGTGTATCCAAGATGGATTTTCGAAATATTTATCAAAATATTCACCATAGGTTTCACCTTTATATTTATCTGGCTCACCCTCTTTGACCATCGACACATATTTGCTATTATCTTGTACAGTAGTTTCTGTCTTAACTGAAGAAGTTTTATTTATATTATTTTTATTTGCTTTTCCTGATCCGCAGGAGGAAAGAAAAACTGAAATCAAAATAGCAGCTGCAATTATCCTTTTCTTCATAATTGGCCTCCCATAATTTTACTCAAAATAATATTATCTAATTATCTGATAATATTATTATACATGAAAAAGGTGTCCAATTGTAGCGAATATTTATTTTGATAACAAAATGTAATTTTTATGACTCCAAGCTTGGAAATTATTTAAAAGATTATTTCATTGTGATATAATAACCTTGTTTATTTTTTTACTGGAGGGGGCTTATATTTAATGTTCGAGGATCAAAATATACTGGCAGAAAATAAGCTTTTACTGCTTTATACTATAAATAAGATAAATGTTCCTATTTCTCAGAATCAAATCACTCAAATAGTTCTTGAAAATGGATTTCTAAATTATTTTTTGCTTCAACAGTATCTAGATGAACTAATAGTTTCTAAGCTTTTAGAAAAAATACATTTAAAGGACACAAAAAACCGAATTAGTATAACTAAAAAGGGCATTGAAGTGCTGAATCTTTTTATCACACGTCTGCCTGAGGATACAGTTGCAAAAATAGATTCATACTTAAAAATAAATAATGAAAAAATCAAAAAAGAGATATCGCTGCATTCAGATTATACTGTTCACAGTAATAACTCTTTCCTAGTTAATTTAAGAGCTGAAGAAAACTCTTCTGTATTGATAGATATAAATGTGGCTGTACCTACAAAAAAGCATGCAATAAAATTATGTGACAAATGGAAGTCAAATTCCTCTCAAATATATAATGGAATAATGAAACTTTTGATTGAGAACTCAGATTAGTATTATGTCCGTAGGTTCATTGCCTACGGTTATTATCTTTTTTGTTTCATTATATATATCATAGCAAATTAGCTTATTTTTATAACTATCGCTTACATAAAGATATCTTCCTTTTTTGCATATTCCTCTTGGCATACCTTCTAACTTTATTTTCTTTACTACCTCTAATTCGTCTATATATAGACAGCTAACACTCTCATCGTTGAAATTAGAAACATAACACATATCTTTATCCTGAAAGATATCTACGGGGCCACTTCCGCTCTTTATTACTTTAAGTGACCTAAGAGTATCTAAGTCTATTACATTTATACTGCCTTCCTGATCGCTGCCTAAATAACTTTCACATACCATAATGTACTTTGAATCAGATGTAAATATAGCTTTAGTTGGGTAATTTCCTACTTTTATATTAGTTATCACCTGTCTTTTGTCCGTTTCTACTAAAGTTATACTATCTTCGTTCATATTGGCTATAACTATAAACTTATTATCTTTATCAACTTCTATACTATGAGGAAAATCACCACAGGGAATCTCTTCTTCTACCTTCTTGCTTTCCAAATCAAATACAATAACATTATTGCATTCACCACATACAATAAAGGCCGTGTTACCTATAACAGCTACATCATTACAATGTCCGCCAATATAATATTCTTCCAGTTTATCTCTAAACATAATGTCTATTATAACTATACTGCTGCTATAGCTGTTTGCAACTATAATATTGCTCTTCCAGCTGCATAAACCATGGGGTCCTACTTTCCCTGAGATATTGTTTAATTTGATTCTCCTATCCTCTTTAAACGAATTCAGGTTTACTCTTGATATACTATCAGAACCTGTATTGCATACAAACATATAATCCAAATTTATCACATCCAATTCTGTATAGCCATAATTCCATAATATGTAGCAATAACAATTTAGTACATATTATTAGTTTGAAATATTTCTAAATTTGTTCTATAATTTAGACTATGTACAACTTAGTTTAGGAGGATTTTTTATGAATAAATATGTTACAAAAGGCGTTTGTTCAAAGGCAATCAATTTCGAGATAAATGAAGGCACAGTAACTTCTGTAGAATTCGTAGGCGGATGTGCTGGTAATACTCTTGGTATAGCCAAGCTTACAGAGGGAATGAAAGTTGCTGATGTAATTGAAAAATTAAAAGGTGTAAAATGCGGTTCAAAAGGTACTTCCTGTCCTGATCAGCTAGCTACAGCTTTAGAAGAGTATTGTGCTTGTCATAACAAGTAGCTATATATTTAATTAGGACAACCTAATTTATTTAGTCGCAAATTAAGTAAATTACGAACTAAATGCTCTAGACAGAATAGTTTAGAGAAAGTGCATTAAATAGGTATGAGAGTTAAGAGTAAAGAGAAAAGAGAAGGTTAAAATTCAGCTATGCTGAATTTTAATTGTATAGATAGTTCTAATTATTTTAATAATACTTTTGGAATATTAGGTATTATCTTAGTTTTTAAAAAGTTATCGCCGATAATCAGATTTAAATTCTCAGAAATTCTGCACAACAGAATTTCTTCCTTTACTTTTCTCTCTACTCTTTACTCTTTTACTTAGTAATTTATTTATTATGGTCTGCTTGCTAAAATAAATATATATTGTTATAATCTTTATTGAACACTGTTTAATACTTTTTCACTGTTTAATATTTTTTAGATGGGAGATTATACAATGAAAACAGCAATTTTATATATTACAAAACATAACTTTACAGAAAAATGCGTAGAGCGGCTTTCACAAAAACTCGAAGGAACAATAGAAAAATATAATTTAAAGGAGCGTAGGCTGCCAGATATTAATCAATATGACAGCTTAATAATCGGCGGGCCTGTTTATATGGGACAAGTGATGCCCGAAGTCAAGCAATTTGTTTCAAATAATTTAAATGTGTTAGAAACAAAAAAATTAGGATTATTCTTATGTGGATTAAGCGATAAAGAAAAAGTATTATCTGAATATAGTCAATTTTATCCCGAATCGCTCATTAATTCTGCGACTGCAAAAGCATTCTTTGGTGGTGCTATCACAATAAAAGATATGAATTTTTTTGAGAAATTGATTATTAGGATTGTGACCAAATCTTCTAAAGACATTCTTAATCTATTGGATACGGAGATAGACGAATTTGCAGCAGCTATGAACAATGAGAAGTAACAATAGGCTTCCTTATTGCATTTAGTTTAATAGAAAATATTTTTTCAGGAGTGAAAAATGGGTATAGCAGAAAGAAAGCAAGCAGAAGCAGAGGCACTAAAGGAAAAGATTCTAACTGCCGCTGCAGATATAATGAAAAACAAAGGCTATGAAAACCTATCTATAAGGAAAATAGCTAATAAAATAGAATATTCACCAGGTATCATTTATCACTATTTTAAAGATAAAGCTGATATACTGAGCTGTATTGTAGAAATAGGATATAAAAAAATTCTAAAGCAGATATCTTCAGTACCAATAAATGAAGAAAATCCTTCAGAAACATTAGTAGAAGCATTAAAAAGATATATTGATTTTATGCTGCAAAATCCCCAGTTATTTAAAATAATATTAATGAGTGATATTGATTCGATTCAACATAAAATAAATATATTAGAACAAGGTATTTCTTCCAAAAGAGAAACTATTGGTGGATTAAGTAAACTAATATCTATAGCAATAACTAAGGGTAATTTTAGAGAAATGGACCCTGAACTAACTGCTCAAATTATTTGGACTTCTACTCACGGTCTTATTTCTAGGCTGATTATAGAAAAAGAAGTTTCTGAGCACCAAAAAAATAGGCTAATACAGCATCATTTTGATGTATTACTAAGAGGACTAACAAAAACCACTACGATATAGGACATTTCCTGTACCATAGTGGTTTTTAACTTTTCCCTGGAAATATTTAGTTATTTCCTATTATTTTCCTTAAGTTTCCTATCATATATAAGGACCCGCAGCCTAATATCATATCTGTTTTGCCGCATAGTTCAAGTGCCCTTTTATAAGCAGTTTCATAATCATCGAAAGCTTCACAGTTACTATTTATTGTATGTATTATCTTTCTTAAATTTTCAGCTTTCTCCGCTCTTGGACTTTTAGGTGTAACAGTAAAAATTTTCTCAGCCATCGGAGCTACAGAGCTTACCATAGTCTCAACTTCTTTGTCTGCCAGTATACCTATTATCAAATACAGTTTATCATATTTAAAATATGTCTTTATATTTTTCTTAAGATAACTAAAACCATCCGCATTATGTGCTCCATCGATTACTATAAGAGGCTCTCTTTTAAGTACCTCCAATCTACCCTTCCAAATAACTGAAGATAATCCGCTTAAAATGCTATTTCTACTTATTGTAAATCCATTTTGCTGTAGAAGTTCTACTGCGTTGATGACTAGACCTAAGTTAATCAACTGATGCAATCCAAGTAACGAAAGTCCAATTTCGTAATAGTCATTTTTAGTGGTAACCTCAATATACTGTTTATAGTCACGTACTTCCTTCAGTTTAACAGCAGATTTGCTTGTAATTACTATATAACTTTGTTTTTCATTGCATACCGCTTTTATAACTTCTGCAGCTTCATCAGGCTGTTCTATGGTTACTACAGGAACCGTTGGTTTAATAATACCACATTTTGCTTTTGCGATATCTGCTAAAGATTTCCCTAATATATTCATATGATCATAACTGATTGAAGTTATAATGCTTAGAACAGGAGTAATAACATTGGTAGCATCAAGTTCTCCACCAAGTCCTACCTCCACTAAAGCTATATCAACCTTTTGCTGATGGAAGTACAAATACATTGCACACGTGAGTATTTCAAATTCAGAAGGAGAGTCAAAGCCTTCAGCTATGACTCTTTGAGCTGCCTCCTTCACTTTTTCTACAACAGAACTAAGTTCAGCTTTTGTTATTCCCGCATTATTTATCTGAATTACCTCTTCAAACTCCTCCAAAGCAGGAGAAGTGTACATTCCAACCTTATATCCCTCGCTTCTTAATATAGAACACAGCATGGCTGTAGTGGAACCTTTACCATTAGTACCTGCTATATGAACACATTTGATTTTATCCTGAGGATTATCTAGTTTATCAAGTATTCTTTTAGTTGTGTCTATCCCGTATTTGCTGCCAGCCGATGCTTTGAGATACTCTCTCATCTGATCATAGTCCATCTTCAATTCTCCTATTTAAGGCTGTCTATTCTTTCAAGCACTGCCTTAAGCATCTCTTTATATTTTTCTCCTTTAGCTCTTTCTTCCGCAACAACACTTTCAGGAGCTTTGCTTACAAATCTCTCATTACTTAGCTTTTTATCTACTCTTTCGATTTCTTTATTAAGTCTATCCTGCTCTTTTGCAAGCCTTTCCAGTTCTTTATCTACATCTATAAGGTCTAAAAGAGGTATAAATAATTCTGCTCCTTGCGTAACTACCGAAACAGTATTCTTAGGAACGCTGTCCTTAGACGCTATAAGCTCTATTTCACTAACAGAAGCCAGCTTTTCAAAATACAATTTAGCATCAGCAAAATAGTTTTGAATTTCTTCTTTTCCGTAAACTATAAGTTTTGCCTTTCTTGAGTTTGGTACCTGCATCTCAAGTCTTGCATTTCTTATACCTTTTATTGCTTCTATTATATGATTCATAACTGTTTCACTTGCTTCATCTTTAGCAAATTCTGAAGCTTCAGGCCATTTAGCGATAGTTATTGATTCAGTCTCTCCACCAAGATGCATATATATTTCTTCTGTAATAAATGGCATTATAGGATGAAGTAATTTTAAGCCTGCAGTAAGCACGTTAAACAAAACATTATACGTAACTCCTTTAGCTGCTTCATCTTCACCATAAAGTATAGGCTTTGAAAGTTCAATATACCAATCACAGAATTCATTCCATAAAAAGTCATAAATCTTTTGAACAGCTATACCAAGTTCAAAGTTCTCTATGTTCTCAGTAACTTCACTAACAACTGTATGAAGTCTTGACATTATCCATCTATCAGCGGCTGTGTAGTTTTGTGAAGCTTTATATTTATCCATTATATTTCTATCCAGATTCATCATAACAAATCTAGAAGCATTCCAAATCTTATTAGCAAAGTTTCTAGCTGCTTCAACTTTTTCCTCATAATATCTTATGTCATTTCCTGGAGCGTTTCCTGATACAAGCATAAATCTTAATGCATCTGCACCGTATTTGTCGATTACGTCTAATGGATCTACACCATTTCCTAGAGATTTAGACATCTTTCTTCCCTGAGAATCTCTAACTATACCATGTATAAACACGGTATTAAACGGAGTTCTATCCATGTTGTGCAGGCCTGAAAATACCATTCTGGCAACCCAGAAGAATATTATGTCATAACCAGTAACAAGCACATCTGTTGGATAGAAATATTCAAGATCCTCCGTTCTATCAGGCCATCCAAGGGTAGAAAACGGCCAAAGTGCGGAACTGAACCAAGTATCAAGTACATCTTTATCCTGTTCAAGATTCTGGCTGCCACATTTTGAGCAAGACAACGGAGTTTCTTCTGAAACTATAACTTCTCCGCAGTCTTTGCAGTACCACACTGGTATTCTATGTCCCCACCAAAGTTGTCTTGAAATACACCAATCTTGTATATTTTCCATCCAGTTATAATATATCTTTTCAAATCTCTCTGGAACAAATTTTGTTTCCTTCTCCTTAACAACTTTTACAGCTGGCTCAGCTAAAGTTTTCATTCTTACATACCACTGCTTAGATATCATTGGTTCAATGGAACTTCCGCATCTATCATGACAGCTTACATTATGAGTATGAGGAACGATTTTTACAAGATATCCTTGAGCTTTCAAGTCTTCAACAATTGCTTTACGAGCCTCATATCTATCCATACCAGCATATTTTCCGCCAAGCTTGTTTATTGTTCCGTCTTCATTTAATATATTTATTTCCTCAAGATCGTGTCTCTTACCTACTGCATAATCGTTAGGATCATGAGCTGGGGTTATTTTAACTGCACCAGTTCCAAATTCCTTATCTACATAGCTGTCTTCTATTATTGGAATTTCCTTATTAACTAAAGGAAGCAAAAGCTTCTTTCCTACAAGATGCTTATATCTCTCATCAGTAGGATTAACTGCTACTGCTGTATCTCCTAACATTGTTTCAGGTCTCGTAGTTGCAATTTCAATATAGTCGTCTGTACCTATAATAGGATACTTAATGTGCCAAAAATTTCCTTGCTGTTCTTGGTATTCTATTTCCGCATCAGATAGAGCAGTCTGGCATTTAGGACACCAGTTAGTTATTCTATTTCCTTGATATATAAGTCCTTCATTATACAATTTTACAAATACATGCTTTACCGCTTTGCTTAAATTATCATCCATAGTAAAGGCTTCTCTTGTAAAATCAGCTGAACACCCCATCTTTTTAAGCTGCTCTTTTATTCTGTCTCTATATTCATAAGTCCAATCCCATACCTTTTCAAGGAAAGCTTCTCTGCCTATTTCTTTTTTATGTATACCTTCTTTAAGAAGTTCTTTCTCAACCTTCACCTCTGTAGCTATGCTGGCATGATCTTCCCCTGGCAGCCATAAAGCACTATAGCCCTGCATCCTCTTAAATCTTATAAGCATATCTTGAAGTGCATTATCTAACGCATGACCTAGATGCAATTTTCCAGTTATATTTGGCGGTGGCATAATTATTGTATAGGGCTTCTTATTTTTATCCACCTTTGGTGTAAAGTATTTCTTCTCTTCCCAAAGTTTATATAGTTTTTCCTCAAATTCTTTTGGATTATAGGTTGTTGAAATATTTTTCTCTTCCATTCTAATTTATCCTCCTAATTGTTTATAAATAGATTTTAAAAGTTCCGACAAAAAGAGCCTTCATCCAAAGGACGAAGACTCGCGGTACCACCTTTATTCCCACTAAATGGGCTCTCATATAATAACGGTTGAAACTCCGTTTTTACCTAATAACATAAGTAACTCAAGCTATCAGCTTCCGTAAAACTTATATATAAATTTCAGTAAAAATGCTCAAAAGCTACATTCGAAATATATCATATAGAAAACCTTCCAGCCTATGAATTTTCCTCTCTTAATATGAATCTACCCTACTCCTCTTTATCAAAGCTTTTATATATTCTTTTATGTTGTGAATCACAGGCGTGATAACCACATATAAACAATTATAACGTAAATTATATATCTGTCAAGGAGCAAAATAGTTAGCTATGCCGCATCTCTTTTTAACACACTATTTACTTAACCTTGAAAATTCTCTTGAACATAGGATAATTAATTAAGAATTAGGAATTCCTAATTAGTTTGCTTTTCCACCTGCAACTTCATCATTTGCAGAAAAATTTTGTTCCTCTTCTATTTTTTCTTCCTCTTTCAATTTAAGGTTTTTAAAAGCAGTAGACATCATAAGCTTAATTCTATTTAGCTGATTTACTTCACTAGCACCTGGGTCGTAGTCAACTGCAACAATGTTAGCCATAGGATATTTAGCTTTCAATGCCTTAATCATTCCCTTTCCAGTAACATGGTTAGGCAAGCAAGCAAATGGCTGCATACATACTATATTCTCAACTCCGCTTTCAATAAGCTCTATCATCTCTGCGGTTAAGAACCATCCTTCACCAGTCTGGTTACCCAATGATAATATTTCAGATGCTCCTTTTGCTAACTCTTGTATGGTTTTTGGTGCAGTAAACCTCTTACTGCTTTCTAAGGCTTTCTTCATATGCTTCCTATAGTACTCAATTCCTACTATCGCAGCATTACTAGCAATCTGTTTTGATTTTTTATCTCCCAGATAGTCATGCTTAAAATTAGCATCATAAGCACAATATAGCAAGAAATCCGTTAAATCCGGCATAACTGCTTCAGCACCTTCATCCTCTACGATTTTAACAACATTGTTATTGGCCATTGGATGAAATTTTACAAGTATTTCTCCTACAAGACCAACCTTAGGCTTTGGAGATGTCTTAATTCTCAATTTATCAAAATCTCTAACGATATCATAAACATTTTTCTTATACAATGACCGACTTCCAGTTTTAATAGACTCCTTACATCTGCGAACCCATTCCCTATAAAGTGATTCTGCTGATCCAGGAATCTTTTCATAAGGTCTTGTCCTATAAAGCAGTCTCATAAACAAGTCTCCATATACTAGTGCCATCATTGATTTATTCAGCAATGTAGGTGTTATCTTAAATCCAGGATTCTTTTCAAGTCCACCAGCATTTAATGAAATAACAGGAACATTACCATATCCAGCATCCTTCAATGCCTTTCGCAAAAATCCTATATAATTTGTAGCTCTGCAGCCTCCTCCGGTCTGAGAAATGATTACCGAAGTATTATTAATATCATACTTACCGGATTTCAAAGCTGAAATAAGCTGACCAATAACAATTATAGATGGATAGCATGCATCATTGTTTACATACTTAAGTCCTTCTTCTATAGCTTGTTTATCTGCTGCTGGAAGAACCTTTATGCTGTAACCTGACTCATTAAATGCTTCTTCCAAAAGTTCAAAATGAATAGGTGACATCTGTGGACATAATATTGTATGCATCATTCTCATATCCTCTGTAAACAATACACGTTGCTTGTCCGGCTCAGTAATAACCGGCTTATAATTATTTCTATCTCTTTCTTCAATAGCAGCTTTAAGAGAACGCATCCTAATTCTAGCTGCACCTAAATTATTACCTTCATCGATTTTCAAAACGGTATATATCTTTCCTTTAGCCGATAGAATTTCCTGAACCTGATCAGTAGTTACTGCATCAAGTCCACAGCCAAAAGAATTTAACTGAACAAGCTCCAAATTTGAATGTTCTGCAACAAAAGCAGCTGCTTTATAAATTCTTGAATGGTAAACCCATTGATCTACAACTCTCAGCGGTCTTTCTAATAGTTCTGCATCAGCGACAGAATCTTCAGTGAGTACTGCCATTCCAAAATTAGTTATCAGGTTAGGAATACCATGATTTATTTCAGGGTCTATATGATAAGGTCTGCCTCCTAATACAATACCCCTTTTACCTGTTTTTTCTATATACTCAAGTATCTCTTTTCCTTTATTTTTTATATCATGTTCAAAATTGATTCTTTCATTCCAAGCCTTATCTACCGCTGTAACAATTTCACTGTGCTTTATATTAAACTCCTTAAGCTCACTATAGAGCCGTTCATAAAGCTTTTTCTTATCATTTAATGATAAAAACGGATTTTTGTAGTTTATATTCTTTTCCTTCAAAATGTCCATATTATTTTTTATTACTTCAGGATATGAAGTTACTATTGGACAGTTATAGTGATTATCCGCCCTGCTATCTTCAATTTTCTCATAAGGAACACTAGGATAAAATATAAACTGTATTCCTCTATTTATTAAGCTCATAATATGTCCATGTACTAACTTTCCAGGATAACAAACAGATTCCGAAGGTATGGTTTCAATACCAAGTTCATATACTCTTTTACTTGATCTTGGAGAAAGTTCAACTCTAAACCCTAGTTGTGTAAAGAAAGTAAACCAAAATGGATAATTCTCATACATATTTAAAACTCTAGGAATCCCAACTGTACCCCTTATAGCTTCCTCTTTTTTTAGTGGAATATAGTCAAAGACTCTTTTATACTTATATTCATATAAATTAGGAGCTTTAACAGTATTAATTTCCTTTCCGGCTCCTCTTTCGCACCTATTTCCCGTAATAAATCTCGTACCATCACTAAATTCATTTATAGTAAGAAGACAATTATTAGCACAGAGTCCGCATCTTCTCATAGATGAGTTAGATGAAAAATTCTCAAGCTCCTCCATCTTCAATATGGAACTAGTATGATTTTCTTCACATCTCTCTCTAGCTATTAATGCAGAACCAAAGGCACCCATAAGTCCTGCTATATCAGGTCGTATTGCTTCTCTTTCAGATATGAGTTCAAAACTTCTAAGTACTGCATTATTATAAAAAGTACCGCCTTGTACAATTATCTTCTCGCCCATCTCTTCAGGATTTCTTATTTTTATAACCTTTTGCAGTGCATTTTTAATTACAGAATAAGATAACCCTGCTGAAATATCTGCTACAGTTGCACCCTCTTTTTGTGATTGCTTAACCCTCGAATTCATAAAAACTGTACATCTAGAACCTAAATCAACAGGATTCTGAGACTTCAAAGCTTCCTCAGCAAATTCTTTAATCTCCATGTTAAGTGAATGTGCAAAAGTTTCTATGAAAGACCCACATCCTGACGAACAGGCTTCATTTAAAAGTATGCTGTCAATTACTCCATCTTTCACTTTAAGACATTTCATATCTTGTCCACCAATATCCAGAATAAATTCTACTCCTGGTAAAAAGAAATCTGCCGCCTTAAAATGAGCTATCGTCTCAATCTCACCAATATCCACATTTAACGCCGCTTTGATAAGTCCTTCTCCATAACCGGTAACTGCACTATTAGCAATAACAGCACCTTTCGGTAGTTTAGAATATAATTCCTTCAATATACCTATAACACGATTTAGCGGACTTCCTTCATTGCTTCCATAATGGCTGTACAATATCTCGCCGTTTTCTCCGATTAGAACTGCTTTGGTAGTTGTTGAGCCTGCATCTATTCCAAAATAACATTTACCTTTATAGCTTGATAACTCTCCATATGTAGCTTTATCTTTATCATGTCTCTCATGAAATAACTTTAGTTCTTCTTCATTGTTAAATAATGGCGGCATTTTTTGTATTGCATTATCAGTATTGTCTGCCATACTTGATAATCTATCCATTAGTACACTAAATGCTATAACCTTACCAGACATGGATTGAAGTGCAGCTCCAATAGCAACAAATAATTGCGAATTCTCCGGAAAAATGATCTGATTCTTCGCAAGCTTTAACGTTTCTATAAATCTCTTTCTTAATTCTGACAAGAAATAAAGCGGTCCTCCAAGGAATGCCACATTTCCCTTAATTGGCTTTCCACATGCAAGTCCACTAATAGTTTGATTTACTACTGACTGGAACACTGAGACAGCAATATCTTCCTTAGCAGCACCTTCATTAAGCAAAGGCTGGATATCTGTTTTTGCGAACACACCGCACCTTGCTGCTATAGGATATATAACCTTATAATTTTTAGCTAATTCGTTTAAACCAGCTGCATCTGTCTGAAGTAATGAAGCCATCTGATCAATAAAAGCTCCTGTTCCTCCAGCACAACTTCCATTCATCCTCTGATCAAGACCACCTCTAAAATAGGTTATCTTAGCATCCTCTCCACCAAGCTCAATAGCTACATCTGTATTGGGTGCGTATTTTTCTACAGTATGTGTGCATGAAATAACTTCTTGAATAAATGGAATACCTAGCCATTTTGATACAGAAAGTCCGCCTGAACCAGTAATCATTATTGTGATTTGATTTTTTCCATATAATTTGTAAGCCTCTTCGAACAAACCAGCTATTGTCTTCTTTATGTCAGAGAAATGTCTCCTATATTTACTAAATATAATGTCCGAATTTTTATCTAATACTACCAGTTTGACTGTGGTAGATCCCACATCCATACCAAGATGATAAATTTCTTTCATTTTAACCCATCCCATCTTCATTAAATAAATAAAGAAAATTATTGTTTCAATCATATATTTTTATTTAAAATATTTTCAGATTTTTCTTCCTATATGTGATATTTAAGCAATATAATCAAAAAATGCTAAATTAACATAACAAAACAGACAAATCTTTACTTTAAATTAATAAATCTAACATTCATAAATTTAAGTCTTACCCTTTTAAATATATGATCACTTAAGAAATTCTAACACCAACATACTTCTTAGTCAATGATATTAATTATACACAAAAACGATAATAAGCAAATATTTAGTTATTTCTAATTAGTATTTCTTATTAGTTAGTATTCCTTTATTAATACGTTTTTAGTATATTTTTTGTTTTAATGTCAATAATTTAATGTAATAACATGGTACTTCCAGAATATATATTATTATCCAATAAAATATAAACTTATTTCTGGAAAATTTATTTACCAATAATATTAGGAGGTAAATCTATGAATTATTTTGAGAAAGCTAATGAATTTTACAGTGTTAAAGACTATAAAAAAGCATTAGAATTTTATAAAAAAGCTATAGAGTCAAAAGATAATGAAGCTTCCGCCTATTACAATTCAGGCGTTTGCCTAATAAAACTTAAAGATTATCAAAACGCTATGGCGCTTTTAAAAAAAGCCCTAAAAATAAGAGATGAAAGCAAGTACTATTTTAACTTAGCCTACTGCTATGCTATGACTAAAAATAATAAAATGGCTCTCATCTATTTCAATAGAGCTTGGTGCTTGGATAATGATGATAAAGACTGTGAGAAAGCTATTAACCTAATCGTTCAAAATTATAGAAGTAAAACCAGCTAAGTCTTACCATTCGCCTGCTATTGAAGAATATCGATGGTCTAATAAAAACCTTGGGGTATCAAAGTAATATCCTCCATTATAGAAAGTGCTATCTAAATTAATCCATTCATTATTTACGTAAACTTGATTCCATGCATGGTTTACCCAATTTACTCCATTAAAACCTTCACCAGTTATGAGCCTCACCTTCAAATGAGCACTTCTGCTCATGGCTACGTAAAGGCAGGAATAATCTAAGCATATACCCTTTCTACTTTCAAATGTAGGTATGGCCCCAGACTTTTCATCAAAATCATTATTTAGTATTTTTTTTGCTTTAACATTATCGTACTTTATATTTTGACCAATCCATTCATATATCTTTTTCGCTTTGTCATAATCATTTACCGTACCTGCAAGAAGTTCCTTTGTAAATCTATCTATTTCTTTATTAGATTTAACACCTTGTCCAATAGTTATGCCGTTATAATAAACAATAGTTTTACCTGTAAATTTTTCTTTTCCTGTTCCATTCGGAATCTGTCTTTTTTCAATTTTAAAGCTATTATCTAATATATTTGGTATCTGCTTTGCTAGCTGAGAATTTGCAACTGGTACAACTACTTTCTTACATACACTATTGTATATTTGAGACTTTGCAATATATTTATTAAACGGCTTACTGACATTAAACATTATTATGATGTTTAATGCGACAGTGAAAAATATAAGATAAGCAGCAGATTTAGGAATTGAAAACACTAAAGATATTATTCTTTTAGTTAGTTTGCTCCTTTTTGCAAGTCCTCTTTCTAGCAACTTCAATGTAGGGAAAACCGCTATTGAATTTATTAAAAAGAAAATAAAGCTAATAACTTCAAAAATAATAAATATCAATAATGGCATTATTGCTAGATACACAGCGTACATGTTATATTGTGAGTTAAAAATATCATAAGTCAGCAATTTCTCATATATAGTTTTATAAATACCATAGTTATGTTCCAAGAAAATTTTTTTAATGAAAAACAATGCTGCTATTAACGAAATTATAAATGTAACGCTGGATTCAAAAGATACTATATCCTCCTTCAAATCCTCAGATGAAAAAATCATAAAAAATCCTTTAACTAAAGGAATTGCAATTACTAGAACCAAGAAAACAGAAATTAAATTTATATTCAAGGTTAATCACCTCTTTATTCTTCATCATATTTTATAACTTCCTTACTAAGCTTCTTAGACATTTCATAGGAATAACCTCTGCCTGTCAAAAACCTAATTAACTTATTATATAACTTAACCTTATCCTGTTCTAATTTCAAAAGTGATTTGTACTTTTTTTCTGCTACTATTTTAGCAGAATTTATCTGGTCGTCTTCACAAACATCGCTTAATACACTGCTAATTATACATTCAGGAATTCCCTTCCTTAGTAAATTATATTTTATTTTATTTATTCCATTTTTACTTTTTTCCGTGTTAATATAAGCTTTTACATAGCTTTCGTCATTCACTAAATCATATTTTTTCATGAATTCTATAACTCTTGTTATTATATCCTGATCATAGCCCTTATCATTCAGCTTATTTCTAACCTCTTTTTCAGTTTTCAGAGCTTTTTGTATATAAGCTATAGCACAACTTTTAGCCCTTATAAAATTATCCTCGGCAGCTATGTCATTTATTTTTCTTGCCTCTATATATTCATTAGTCTTTAGCTGATACTTAAAGATAATTTCTGCGTCACAGCTGAATGCAAAATCATTATCTAAAAAAATATTAACTCTTTTCTTATTTTTTTTCTGCACTTCTATAGCAGTTATTTTACTTTTCATAATCTTCCCCTCTATTTTTCTGCTTAAGGATATGTACACTGGGTTTTTCTAAAACCTTCACAGCAACATCATATATCTGTTCTACCGTAATTTTGTCCATAGCTTCCAAATCTTTTTCAAAGCTATAAATATCCTCATTTTCTAGGCACTGCTGAAGTACATATTCTCCAAAATCCTCAGAATTTTCCATCATAGCTTCTATCTCAGTCTTTAAAACTTTCTTCATCAGCAACATAATTTCTTCATCTATACCCTGTCTGTTAATTTTCAGATCGCGTATAGCTGCATCAATAATTTTTATGCTATCTTCAACATTTTTATCTTTTACCGCTGTAAAGATATAAAGCGTCCTTACATTATCAGATATATCTAAATGGGTGTATACATCATAGGCAAGGCCTCTTTTCTCCCTTAGTTCTCTGAAAAGTATAGAATTAGTGCTCTCCCCAAGTCTATGATTTAATATCTTTAACGCCAATTCCTCTTCCTTTTTCAAATCATAAAACGTATATAGATAAGTTATTGTGCTTTGTTCTATATTACTTCTATAATTTACTTTCAGTACATGCTTATTCTTTTCATTTAATATAAATATCGGCTGTAAGTTTTCTTGCTGCCACTTAGCAAAATACTTATCTATTATACTTATTACTTGATTATGTTCCAGAGATGATACAATAGTGATACAGCAGTTATTGGGAACATAAAATTTCTTATAAAAATCTTCTATCTTATGCCTGCTAATCGACTTTATACTTTCTTTAGTACCAATTATATCGTATTTCAATGGACTTTTGCTGAAAGCAATCTTATTCACCATCTTAAAGCTATAACCCTCAAGATCATCTTCACTAGCATCAAATTCTGAAATTACTACACCCTTCTCTTTAGTGATTTCTGCCTCATCAAAATTAGAGTTTATTGCCATGTCTGCAAGCAATTCAATAGCTTGTTCTATTTCATCCTTTAAGGCTGTAATCGTAAATACTGTACAAGTATAATCAGTATATGCATTATAGGATCCCCCTAGATATTCAAGTTCTCTATTAAGTTCCTCATTATTTCTTTTAAGGGTCCCTTTAAAAAGCATATGCTCAATAAAATGAGCTATTCCTCTTTCCTCATTATTTTCATATGCTGAACCAACTTTCACACCAAAATTTAAGGAAAAAAGGCCAGTTTCTTTTTTTATCGAAACGACTCTTAAGCCATTTTTAAGTCTGCACTCTCTCGTATCAAAATATTTATAACTCATTCTTTCTCCTGTTCAAATAAAATTTAATCACATTTCTATTGTACTATATAATTTTATTTAGTAAATGTTTTTAAATAAATATGTGTATGACGTTTTCTATAAAAAAATCGGCAAAACCAGATGCCGATTCCGGAGGGGGACCTATGTCCTCCGGACCGGAGCTATCTATCTCACTCGTTGCCACTCGTAGATAGCTCGTTCAAGGCCATTTAGGCCTTGAACCCCTGCGGCGTCCGCTACGCTCCCTGACACCCCCCTTTACTGAGGCGGGAAGTGCCTTCCCTGCACCCATCTTTTTTACTCTTTAGGAGTGTATCTTGACATTTGCTAAAAGTTATCCACAATTCGCAAAAACCATAAATTCCTAAAGAGTAAAAAACTCATTTGACTAATAAGTAAGCTTTTGATAGAATGGACAAGGATTAAAATTATAAGACAGTTCGTAACCATCCTGTCTATAAACAAAACTATGGAGGTATTATAAAATGAAATTTTCAACAAAACAACTGGTAACTTCTGCAATGGTTGCAGCCATATATGTGGTTGTAACACTCTTTATCGTACCCGCTCTAAGCTTTCAATCTATCCAGTTTAGAATAGCTGAGGCTTTTACAGCACTGCCGTACTTCTCTCCAATATTCATACCATCTCTGTTTATTGGATGTATAATTTCTAATTTAGGAAGTCCATTAGGGGTCATCGACATAGCATTAGGTTCCTTAGCTACACTTATTTCTGCGTGTCTAACTTATTTAATTGGTAAAAGCAGTATTAAATACAAAAAGTTTTTAGCTCCACTTCCACCTGTAATAATTAATGCGTTAGTTGTAGGCTTTGAACTCAATTATATTTTGAAGCTTCCTTTGCTGCTTACAATGCTTCAAGTAGGAATAGGCGAATTCGTATGTGCCTATATACTTGGTCTTGTGCTAATAAGTTTTATTGAAAAAAACTCAAAGTTTAAAAAACTATTTTCAGGTGAAAAATAGAACTTATATATATTAATATTAAAATCTCCCGGTGTTTAAACGCCGGGAGATTTTATGTTCTAATTTCTATTCATTTACTTCCTCAAATTGATCCTTGCCAACTCCACATAAAGGACATACCCAATCATCCGGAACATCGTCAAATGAAGTTCCTGGTGCTACTCCATTATCTGGATCTCCTTCTGCTGGATCATAAATATATCCACATGCTATACAAACATATTTTTTCATAATAACATCTCCTCACCAATATTATATTAATATTATATAATAATTTTTATGATTTGACTACCATTATTTATATGATAATTATTATTTTTTCTGATTATACAAAAATATAGCTTTGTACCATAATTTATACATATATCGCAAAATAAATATATTGCGAACCATATTAAGAGAAAAGAGTAAAGAGAAGAGAGAAAAGTGAAGGAAGAAATTCTGCTATGCAGAATTTCTAAGAATTTAAATCTGATTACCAGCGATAACTTTTTAAAAACTAAGACTATGCCTAGTATTACAAAAGAATTATCTAAATAATTAAGAGTCTCTATACAATCAAAATTCAGCCCGGCTGAATTTTAACCTTCACTTTTCTCTTTACTCTTTTCTCTTTACTCTCATACCTGTTAAATGCACTTTCTCTTTATTAATACGTTCTGAGAATTTGGTTCGCAATATATTTATAGTGTATCCAATTATTTTATTTGCTACTCTAAGTTTTATAGATATATATTTGCCTATTTGCAGAACTTGTCAAATATCTCTTTTACTTTAGGAACTACATACCCGCTTCCACCTCTGTGCTTCACATTTTCATGCATTTCCAATACAAGCAGCTTAGGTTTATCAGTGTTTACCGCCACAAACCACCCGTTCTCTGTACCAGTAGTGTCTGTCTGACTTTTCTTTATTTCAGCCGTACCAGTCTTACCAGCCAGCGGTAAATCAGCCATATATGCTTTGTGTGCTGTACCTTCAGGATTTTTTACTATCTGCTTCATGTCATTAAACACCATATTTAAGATATTTTCTGAATACACATGTGATATCCATATCTTTGACGGTGTTCCAGTATCCACATTTAAGTAAGGAGTAATTATGTTCCCATTGTTTACAAAAGAAGTATATATCGAAGCTAGCTGAACAGGATTTATCAGTACCTGTGCCTGACCATATCCTGAATCAGCAAGCTGTACATCACTTTTTATTGTCCCATCTGAAGATATCTGCGAAGTCTTAAGTCCGTACTCAAACGGTATATTTTCACCAATACCTAATTTTTTTGTCTCATCTATAAAATTTTCTTTACCTATATTTAAAGCTGCTTTTGCGAAATATATGTTATCAGAATATACTAGTGCGTTCAGAAGGTTAGAAGGACCACTATAAGTTTCATCTCTTGTAACATGATACTTTCCCCAGCTTTTATCTTTCTGCCATTTGAGTCCCGATATTTTAGCATCGACATTTGGATTAAGTTTCCCAGTTTTTAACCCCATAATTGCAGTCAATGGTTTAAAAGTAGACCCTGGTGCAAACGTAGATTGAAATCTATTTAAAAAAGGTTTCTTTTCATTGTTCTGTAGCGAATTCCACTTATCAGAGGACATTCCTAAAACAAAATCATTGGGATCATATCCAGGTGCACTCACAAGTGCAAGTACAGCACCAGTTTTAGGCTGCATTACAACAGCAGCACCTGAACTTGCTTTATACTGACCATAAACTTCACTCTGAATATCAGCATCTATAGTTAAGTGAATATCCTTACCATCTTTCTTAACGGTCTTAGCTAGTGATTTGACTTTATCTCCATTTTCATCAGTTATATAAATTTCTTTTCCATCAGTAGCTTTTAACTGCTTCTCATATATCTTCTCAAGCCCGGCTTTGCCTATAATATCATTTTCGTCATAACCTTCTTTTCTTAATTTTTGGAGTTCCTCTGCAGTGATTGGATGTACATATCCAGTTAATAAAGCTGCTTTTTCCTTTAACGGATAAACTCTTGCTGGCACTTTCTGAAGCATAACACCATTTATCTGTTTTAATTTATATACTCTTTCATCATCCATTGAAATACTATCAATCTGTATAAACATATAAGGTTTAACAAATTTAGCTGACAACCTCTTATTAATAAAACTCTTATCAATATTTAATATTTTAGCTATAGTATCTTTAGTTTTCTTTGAATCTTTTCCTAATTTATTTGGCACTATTCCTACTGAGTATATATATCCATTTTGAGCAAGATACTTGCCATCAGCCGTTTTGATTTCACCACGCTTGCCATAGGCAGTTGTTATGCGAACTTTATAATCATTCTTAAGCTGTGGAAATATCAATTTTGAACTCCAGCTAAGTCTCCATTCTTTTGTTGAAGTATCCTTTATAAAATATGCAGTATCTTTAAATTTTATTTCACCTGCAGCTGTATTCATTACTACTTCAAAAGGAATAGGTGTATTTCCATTAGAATCCTTCTTGAATACCTTAGGGTATTCAGGTGTTATCGTAATTTGTGACAACTTTATGCCATTATATATATTTGTGTATCTAGATACAAATTCCTTTTCTTCTATTCTTTTTCTGCTATATGTATCTAATGCACTATACATCCCCTTATAGTCATGTTTTTGCCATGCAGCTATATATCTTTGGAACGCTTCTTTAGGACTGTCACCTCTGCTGCATCCCATGCTAAATACTATTATTATCATTAGAACACAAAATAAATATTTCTTTCTCATATAATCCTCCTTAGCAAAATTATTAATATGCCACCTTATATATTTGTTTATAGTTTTGCATAAAAGTATACTCTTGTAAAGTCGTTTCTATTCCTTAATTTTTTTTAAAAGTAAGAGTAAAGAAACAAGCCCCTAATCCTCTTATCTCTTTTCTCTTTTCTCTTATCATCGGTAGAGTCACTCTAATATCTAGCATTTCACCATTCAATTCAGCGTAAGCACTTCCTCCCATCTGCTCTGCTAAAAGTTTTACTATTGACAGTCCAAGCCCAGTAGAATGGCTTCTCGCTTTATCTCCTGTATAGAAACGCTCAAATATTTTGTCTGCTTCAATGTGTGGTGACTCCTTTATTGGATTTTGAAATGATATTACTGCTTTTGTGTCTACTGATAGTTTAACCTTAATCTCTCCTCCAGAATGCTGCACGCAGTTTCTAATAAGATTCTGGATAATACGCGTAACCTTCTCCCTGTCCGCACAAATAAAAATAGGAGGAGTTTCTTCAAAGTTGACAGATATGCCATTATCTTCAAATATCGTAACAGAAGCTATTATACACTCCGTCACTAGATTTGTAAGATTAATCCTTTCCATCTGTAATTTAGGCTGCATATTCAAAATGTAGGAGTACTCAAAAAAATGTTCAATTAACTGTCCCAATTCTTCTGCATGTTTATTTGCAATACTAAGATTTTTTCTCTGCTTATCGGATAGTTCTCCCTTATCCATCAGCTGTTGATAACCTTTGATAGCCGTCAGCGGTGTCCTTAGGTCATGAGAGATATTAGCAATCAATTCCTTAAATTCTTTTTCGTTTCTAATGACATTTAGACGGAGTTCTTCCTCCGTCTTAAAAGATTTGTTAATATTCGCAGCCAATTTGTTTAGATTAGAATTAAATAATTCTATACTTATAGGTTGGCGTGTATGTTCCTTCAAACGCTTATCAAGTTGTTTGCTGATACATCGTATCTGAACCTGAACATAAGCTATATAAGCTAAAAGTATTATAATTGCTGCTACTAAAATACCAACCATATAAGCCACTCTTAATCTCAACCCTTTCAATAATATAGTTACTTAATCTCTGAACGCCTAAACAGTAAATGAGTGATTGCCACCATAATTGTAAAGAAAACTATGCTGATTATTGTAACTTTTAATAAAGTCCCTGCTGCTGTTTTAACCGTTATAATATTTAATCCGAAATAATATGGCGTGTTTTTAATAACATATTTAAGCACCGGAACATCTTGTAGCGCCGTAATAATTAAATTAGCCAAAAATCCAAAGCTAAAACCGATTGCCATAACAACAATAGGCTTTCTGATTTTAAATGCCAGCGGCAGACAAATGCTCAATTCAGCGGTATATAAAATCATTTCAACCAGAGAAACTACAATTATCTTACAGATTGTAGTTACAGTTACAGTAAGTCCGCTCCCATTTGCTAAGATACCAAGGAATACTGATCCTACAAACGGCGTTCCAAACTTTTCTCCTGAGCAAAATCCAACAATCGTAACTAGCATATAAGGTAAAACTAATAATATTATAATTATAAAATATACTAAAGCTTTACTGATAACAATATTAATTCTTCCGCAGGATACAGCACCATGAATCGTCTTTGTTTCAAAATCGCTGCAAACTAAAATTCCTGCCATTAAGGAGCCGAATAGCCATATAAGCATTAGATCAGCTAATCCAGAGGCACTGCCACTGACATTAGAACTCAATTTTCCTATAGCTATACAATGTGCAACGTAAACAAATGCAACTGCACAAATACAAGTAATAATAAAACAGATTTTAGCTCCAGTTGATTTCCTTAGTTTGTATAAATCAGCATGAATCAAATTAAGCATCTTTTCCACCTCCAATTACAGAAAGAAAATAGTTTTCGAGTGTATCTCCATCAGTAGAAAATTGTGTTGGTATAATTCCATTTTCAAAAATAGTCTTTGCTACCAGTTCTTCCTCCTTCAAATAATCATATAATTTTACACTCTTATCTGGCATAACCTTGAAATTAGTAGTTTTGAGCTTTGTCTCTAATACTTCTACAAGCTGCTCTGGTTTACTGCATTCAATACGGATATGTTTTGCACAGCATTCCTCTAATTCAGCATGCGTTAAAGTTACTTTGATTTCTCCATTATTAATAATAATGTAATCTGTAGCGGTCTGATAAAGTTCCGGAAGATTGTGGCTAGAAATCAACACTGTTATGTGGCGCTCTTCACACATTTTCTTAATAAGGTTACGTATCTCGACAACTCCAACAGGATCAAGACCATTTACTGGTTCATCGAGTATTACCAATTCGGGATTTCCCAGCATAGCTGTTGCGATTCCAAGACGCTGCCTCATTCCAAGAGAGAAATTTTTTACTTTCTTCTTTCCTGTATCCTTTAGTCCTACAAGCAAAAGTAATTCACCCTCTATCTCCTCATTTGGAATTCCGTGCATTATTCTGTGTAACTTCAAATTTTCTTTTGCTGTCATATTACCATTTAAACTAGGATACTCAATCAAGCATCCAATTCTCTTTCGTTCTTCCTGTATCTCCTTTTCACCGGCATGTCCAAATAGTTCTAATACTCCATCCGTCGGAAAACTTAATCCCGCAATCAATCTCATTAATGTTGTTTTTCCTGCACCATTTTGCCCAATTAAACCATAAATCTTTCCAGCTTCTAATGTAATAGATACATTCTTAAGTGCCGTAAAATTTCGAAAGTTTTTTGTGATATTTTTTGTTTTCAATATACACTCACCCATAATAATCTCCTATCTGCTTTTAAGCTGTACTAACATAGACTATTTACCTGTCCTGTTGTTTATGATTTAATTCTAACAGTAAAAGGTTTAGAAAAAGTTAAGAAAATCAATAAGATAGTAAAGATAAAGATAAAAACCTTGTACCACTATATTAATTACCGCATCCAAGTAAATGGTAGATATCCAATTATATTTAATCCTTATACAGCCTATAGCCAAGTCCCCATACTGTCTCTATATATTCTCCAGAAGGATTAGCTTTCTTCAATTTGTTTCTCAGGTTACTCATATGAGTCTTTACCGCATTATCATCTCCTAGGTATTCCTCATTCCATATTGTTTCATATATATTTGCTTTAGAAAATACCTTTCCTCGGTTTTGCAGCAAAAGTGCCATTATCTGATACTCTTTTGCAGTTAAATCTAGTTCTTCGCCATTCACTGAAATACGTTTGGTGCTTATATCTAATACAACATCCTTATAATTATAAACAGAATTCACCTTTTCAAGTTTATGAAATCTACGTAGATTCGACGCAACACGTGCTGCAACTTCTCCAAGATCAAAAGGTTTAGTCACATAATCGTCAGCTCCAAGTTTTAATAAATCTATTTTGGTACCAACCATATCTTTTGCAGATAGGATGATAACTGGTATATCACTATATTCTCGAAGTTCCCTTAATATTTCATCTCCGCTTTTATAGGGAAGCATAATATCAAGGAGTATCAAATCAAACTTTTTTGTCCTGATTGTTTTTGATCCAGCTAGTCCATCGAAAGCGGATACTACTTCATATCCTTCATCAATTAAGGTTTCTGCTAAAAGCATATTTACATCTTTGTTATCCTCTATAATCAATACCTTGTCCATTTAAACCTCCATAAGTTTTAAAAATACCAATATATGAGTACACTATTTAATTTACAGAAGCCGAAGGAGCGTGACCTGCATGGTCACGCTCACCTCGCTGCTTCGCCTTATATTTAAATTTATTATTCCATTAAGCTTGGTATTTTAACATCAGTATCTACATCAACATCATAATCTATATTAGGATAATTAAAACCAAATAGTTTAAAAAATTCATCTTCAAAAGCATCAATATCAGTCATTTTCGTCAAGTTCTCTGTGTCTATTCTTTCCCAGGTATCTAAAACTTCCTTTTGAACATCTTCTCTCATTTCCATATCATCAAGTCTTATTCTGCCCTTTTCATCCAATGGTATCTTCTTAGTGTACAATTTTTCCGAAAATAATCTATACATTTGCTCTATAGAGTTCTCATCAATTTGCTTTTTTCTCATGACTTTATAAAGTAAGGATATATAAAGAGGTACAACCGGTACAGCCAAACTTGATTGAGTAACAAGTGCCTTGTTTACAGAAACGTAAGCCTCTCCATTTATACCGTTAAGAAGAGTATTTATCTTACTTACAGTCATTTCAAGATGCTCTTTTGCCTTTCCAATCGTTCCTTCTCTGTAGATTGGATATGTAATCTCTGGTCCTATGTAAGAATAAGCTACTGTCTTCGCACCCTGCTCTAAAACATTGGCTTCTTTAAGTCTTTTAATCCAAAGTTCCCAATCTTCTCCGCCCATAACCTTCACAGTTCCATTGATTTCATCTTCTGTTGCCGGTTCTAGCTCTATATCCGAAACAACTTTATTATGAAAATCTACAGTTTTATTTGTGTATGACTCGCCAACTGGTTTTAGCTTTGAATAAAATACCTCACCGGTATTGGGATCTTTTCTTCTAGGTGAAGCTATGCTGTATATAACAAGATCTACCTTACCAAAATTCTTCTTAATAGCCTCAATGGTCTCATCTTTTACCTCATTAGAAAAAGCATCTCCATTAATTGTTTTTGCATAATATCCAGCTTCATCTGCCGCTTTTTCAAAAGCTGCAGTGTTATACCAGCCTGCAGTTGCAATTTTGCGATTTGACGCAGGTCTTTCAAATACCACACCTATAGTTGCTGCATCCATTCCAAACGTTACAGCAATTCTTGAAGACAACCCATAGCCCGTGGAAGCTCCAATAATCAGTACCTTTTTAGCTCCATTAAATTTATCTTTGCTATTAACATAAGCTATCTGATTTTTCACATTTTCACTGCAGCCATTAGGATGAGCAGTAGTACATATATAATCTCTAAATACTGGGTTGATTACCATGATACAATTTCCTCCAAATCTATTGCATAATTAATCATAATAAGACCTTTATTACATTATACATCAATTTAAACATAAACCAAAAGCACTTTTATTATGTTCTTGTACAGCAAATTTTTTGTAACCATTAAACGGGTAATTGCATAAACTAATACTAAAGTTAGCTTTGGAAAACATCTTTAGCTTTACGCAACCTAATTAAATATAGCAAATATTTTTTCACTTATGAAACTTTTGTAAAATTTATTATATTAGATATAAAACAATTATACGATAGTGTAAAGTTTGCTATGAAAAAAATTTAGAGAAAAAAAGTAGGATTGAAAAGAGAAAAAGAAGAAAAAAAGCAAGGAAAAATAGGTAGGTGAAGGAAGCCGCCACCCTTGACAGCATGACAAA
>NZ_MZGV01000054.1 GCF_002029235.1 Clostridium oryzae | reverse complement strand
AACGCTCCCTGCGGGCTCTGTAAATTATATAGATTGCTAGTTTTAAAGTACCGTCTCTAAAATTTCTACACGTTAATTTTACAGACGTTATTTGATGAAGTTGTATCTTTAATTTTTCTTCGTAGATTATTAAGTGTGATCTTAATTATAAAGAGAGTTAAAGGCTTCTCTTCAATATGGAAACTGTTATAATTAACTTTCTTTTAATAATCCAACTACTTAAAAGCCTATTAATCGTGACAGGGCTCTACGAAGAAGCAGGTCTTCGAAGCCAAGACCTGTCCTGCTTAAATAGCTTTTTAAGGTTATCTCTATTAAAATGGATATTAGTTTTAGCAATTTCCAAATTAAAAAGATGTTTTTTTATCTTTCTAAAAAATTAGCGATGCACTTTAGTTTTCTTCGAAGAAATTAAAAAATTGTTATTCCATAGAATAACGTTTATCCAATAGCACTTAGTTTATATTTAAAAGATACATTAAATAATTAACAGCTATTTAATTTACAGAACCCGAAGGGCGCAATGACCAGTAGGTCATACCCCCATCGTTGGTTCGCAATTTATTTATATTGTAATTTACCTGCTATCACCTTTGCTTATGATTACTTCAACTCCCTCCTCATGCCTCTTACTTAATATCTTTTTATTTTTTCTGTTTTGTTTTGATTCAAACACGATATCAAAATCATAATCCTCTGGATACATTTCTTCTCCTGAAATATAAAGTGAAAGTCTCTTTTGGTTTATCTTAAGCTTCTTCTTCATTACCATAACTCCATACTCTCCCTTTGAATTTTCGGTTTCACAAATTACTCCTGTCCTGTTCATAAAGCTTATATATACGCAGTCACCAAGATTAAATTTAGATTTTGCCTTAGTCCTCTCTATAGCTGCATTCTTCTTTTTTGCTTCTTTAAACTCAGCGGTCTTCTGTTTATGAATTTCCACTTCCTGGTAATTTTCTTTTAGTTTATCCTCCCATTTGTATTGAGAATAATCCTTTTTCTCCTTATACGTTACTTCATGAGCTCTCTCTATGATATTTCTATTCATTCCTAATTTCAAAGCTATTAAAAATGCATTGCTTTCGCCTGCTTTACCTATATTAAGCTTATATAATGGTTTCAGCGTATTTATATCAAATTCCATAGAACCATTAATAAAGCCTTCATGATTCCTGGCAAAATCCTTAATTTCACTATAATGAGTTGTTGCTAATATAGCTGCCCCCTTATCATATAGCTGTTCGAGTACTGCTATTGCAATTCCCATACCTTCTTCTGGATCAGTGCCTGAACCTATTTCATCTACAATAACAAGAGTATGGTTATCAGCACAATTTAGAATGTTTATAACATTTTTTATATGTGAAGAAAATGTGCTTAAATTCTGTTCTATGCTCTGACCATCTCCGATATCTACTAGAATATCAGCAAAGACTGCAAATTCACTGTTTTGCTCTACAGGTACATGGAGTCCTGATTGTGCCATCATGGTAAGCAGACCAACTGTCTTTAAAGCTACTGTTTTTCCTCCAGTGTTTGGTCCTGTAATAACTACTGCTCTGTATTTGTCTCCGGACGTAAAATCAAGTGGTACTGCATTTCTTCCAAGCAGAGGATGCTTTCCCTGCTTAATGTCTATATAGCTTTTAGAATTGAAAGATACACTTCTCCCGTCTATAGACTTACTGTATCTGCCCTTTGCAAACAGAAAATCATAATAAGCCATAGCTTCTATATCTATATTCAATTCCCTGATATACTCAGCAACCATATTGGTCAACGTTGATAAAATCACATAGACCTCCTTCTCCTCTTCAAGCTTCCACATATTCAGTTCATCCTGAGCTTTTTTCACTTCTGCCGGCTCAATAAAAACAGTAGATCCACTGCCTGATTTATCATGAATCTCTCCATCGACATCCTTTTTGTACTGACTTCTTACAGGTATAACATATCTGCCGTTTCTTTGACTTACGACACTATCCTGAATATAACCTTTGTATCTTTCATTTTTCAGTACGCTATCTAATTTACTTTTAATTCTATCCTCAAGAATAACTATTTTTTTCTTATCTTTGATAGCTTTGAACTTGCCTTATCGTCCACCCTTCCATAAGCTATACACCTTATGATTTCTTCTCTTAAATCATCAAGTACATAAAAGGACCTAGCATATTGACTTATTACAGGCGCAGCTGATTCCTTACTTTCCATAAACCTTTTAAGCCTTTCTGTATCACCCAATAGCCCAGCTATCACATCTAAATCTTCTGGGGACAGTACCATACATTTTTGCAGTTTTTCTTTAACATTCTTTATCCCATTAAGTCCGTGTATAGGAATACTTGAACTAATGTTAGCTATAGTTCTGGCTTCTGTAGTTTCATTCATACATTTTCCAATAAACTTCATATCCACATAAGGTTCTAACTTATCTATCATCTCTTTAGCTAGATCTGATATCGCATAACTCTTTAAATTTTCTTTTATTCTATCATATTCTAATAATTCAATAGTTTTAATATTCAATTTTGATTCCTCCCAATCTTTAATTGAAGTTTTTATGAGTATCCCATTCTTCTGAAGATAAATAAAAAGACCGCAGGTAATAAGATATCACCTGCAGTCTTAAATTCATCAGCTTTTAAATAAATTGCGAACTAAGAAAGTAAATTAAATGAGGATAATATTTAGTAGTTAGTGTATGCTTTATATTAATGATGAATGAATGATTAAAATCAAATTGTAGAAATTCTGCGCAGCAGAATTTCATCCACAATTCCTCATTTATAATTCCTCATTAAGCTTCTATTTAATGCACTTTCTCTTAACGATTCCGTCTAGAGCATTTAGTTCGTACTTTATTTATATTACAAGACAAAAATACCGTGCAGACGCACGGTATTTTTATTAATAAACAATATAAACCTAAATAACCAGTTTAAGCTGTTTATCTATATGGATGAAAAGAATGTGAATCCGTGTTCTTACCTAAGATACAAGTCCTTAAAAAATCTATCACAAATAAACCTGATTCAACACAGGTTTTTTAGAAATTTTTAAAGACTTAGTTATTAAATTACTTAGTTAAGAATGACTCCACTCATAAAAATCTCCCTTTTGCTAATTTATATTTATCACTTATATAGTAACATTAACTCATGAATGATTCAATATGAGACAAGCACTAATTTTTCAATTTTTCTACTTGGCTTATATATATTTCAGAATATATAGTTACATAATACATAATATCAACGTTACATTAATATATACTATTATGCAGTAAATCTGTAGCCTACTCCCCATACAGTTTCAATATATTGAGGATTAGATGGGTCAAATTCTATCTTCTCTCTAAGCTTTCTTATATGCACTGTTACAGTAGCTATATCACCTAACGAGTCCATCCCCCATATTCTCTCAAATAATTCATTCTTTGAAAATACCCTATCGGGATTACTGACAAATAACAGCAGCAAATCAAATTCTTTAGAAGTAAACTCTACTTCCCGCTCATTTACATATACTTTTCTTGATGTTTTATTTATAGATATGCCACCTATCGCTATTATATCCTTCACATTTCTTTCACTGTTTGAAACTAATCTTCTATACCTAGATATATGTGCCTTCACTCTTGCAACCAGTTCATTAGGGCTAAAGGGCTTAGTTACATAATCATCTGCCCCTAAACCCAACCCTCTTATTTTGTCTATATCTTCTTTTTTGGCAGACACCATCAGTATCGGAATATCTTTTTCATCTCTTATTTTTCTGCATACTGCAAAGCCGTCCATATTCGGAAGCATTAAATCCAAAATAACTAGATCATATTTCTGACTAATAGCTTTATTTAACCCTTTATCTCCGCTGTTCTCAATATCAACCTGAAAGCCATTTATCTCTAAATAGTCCCGTTCCAACTCGGCTATGCTGATATCATCTTCAATTATAAGTATTTTACTCAACAAGGATCCCCCCTACTCCTTTAATAGCGTGAAAAACATATTCGTTCCACAACCTGCTTCACTCTCAGCCCATATCCTTCCATTATGTTCATCTATTATTTTCTTTACAATAGCAAGTCCAAGTCCGCTTCCTCCAGTGGTAGTGTCTCTTGAAGCATCTTGTCTGTAAAACCTATCAAATATATAAGGTAATGCATCTTTGGATATTCCTCTGCCATTGTCACTTACTTTAATTGCAACTTCATTTTCGTAATCGTAAAGCTTTATATTTATTTTAAGCTTGTCACCGCTTCTATATTTTATTGAATTCTCAATAAGGTTCATAAATACTCTTCTTATTTTCTGTACATCTGCGTTGACCACTATATTCTTTTTAGGTATATCTAATTTTAATTCTATACTATTTTTATCTAAATCAAAACTCATTTCCTCGAAATAGTCATTTATAAAATCCACAATGTTGATGTTCTGAAAATGAAATGGTAATCTGTTTAAATCTAATTTTGAAAATAGGAACAAATCTTCTATAAGATTATCCATATAGGTCGCCTTATTATAGATAGTATCAATATATTTATTCATCTTCTGCGGTGTATCGGCTACACCATCTCTTATTCCTTCTATATACCCTTTTATCGATGTTATTGGAGTTCTTAAATCGTGGGATATGTTCGACAAAAGTTCCTTTCTGTTATCTTCATAATGCTGCTGAAGCTCTAATGATTTTTTTAATCTAAGTCTCATTTCTTCAAAAGAATCACACACTTCTCCTATTTCATCCTGTGAGCGTTTCTTTATTTGGTAATCCAAATTTCCCTGTTTTATTTCATTAGCGGCATGACCGAGAATATTTAATGGCTTAATAATACTTCTTGATACTGCATAAGATAGTATTCCATTAGTTAGAGCAATTATTATTAATATATATATTCCAATAAAAAACACATTTCTTCTGATATACTGGTTGGTTTTAGCAGGATTTAATATGTAGAATATAGTGCCCTTGCTGCCATCTTTTAAGTAGAAATCCTGTTGATTTAGAATCATTGTCTTTATGCTGTGTTTATCAGTATTAGCGTAAGTTACAGCATTTGTACCAAACTTCGGTAATGCAATTTTGTTAAGTTTACTTTTTATATCTTTGGAGGAGTAAACTATGTCATCATCTTTTCTTATTACAATTGCTGAATAACTTCTGTTTACACTTTTTTCCAGATCGTAAATATACCCCTTTTGCAATAGCCCATCAGGATTTTTCAGTATCTGATTATTCACCTTTCGCGAAAATGTACTATTAGATTTAAGGATGTCATTGAAAAAATTCACCTTGCTAAATATTATTCTGGCAGTAGAATTATTGGATGTATTTTGTGCAATATACATAAATAGTACCATATTGGAAAATAAAATAACAATAAATGGAATAATCAACATAGCTGCATAGGAGAATCCCAAACGTTTCTTAATATACATTATTTCACGTCCTCCATATTATCATAAACTTTTATTCATATCTTAATGCATCAATTGGATTCAGATTTGCAGCTTTTCTTGCTGGGTAAATTCCAAAGAATATTCCTATTGCTGATGAAAATAGAATTACTCCCATTACCACTCCAATAGAAATAGATGGTGTTATACCTGCAGCTAATCCGATTAATTGTGCGGCAATATATCCTATTATCATACCAATAAGTCCTCCAATTAACGAGATTATAGAAGATTCTGTCAAAAACTGAATAAGTATCGTATTTGTAGTAGCCCCTATAGCTTTTCTTATTCCTATTTCTCTTGTTCGTTCAGTGACAGACACAAGCATTATATTCATTACTCCAATGCCTCCTACCAATAATGATATTCCTGCTACTGCTGCAATAAACGAAGTAAACGTACCAAGTATCTTGTCTACTTGTGACAGCATATTCATCATGCTTTCAGCTTTGTATACATCTTTATCTCCGTTATTATGCCTGCTCTTTAATATATTCAGCGTACTTTGTGAAGCCAAATCACTGTCTTCCTTAGACATAGCTGTAATAGTTAAGGAGGAAATGTTTGTTGAATCAGTGAATATAGTTTGAAAGGTAGTAACAGGAATTATTACAGATGCAATTTCACGCTGCTTGTTCATAAACTGAGAGTCTAATATTCCAATTATCGTAACACTCTTACTCAAATTACCAGAAAATATTTTAATGCTTTTGCCGATAGCATCTTGGCCGTTAAATAAGACTTTAGCTGAACTTTCGTCTATAAGTCCTACAGATTTTGCGCTTAGTACATCATCTTCATTAAAAAATCTGCCTTTATTTATTGTTAAGTTATTTATCTGATTATATTGCTCATTTGTTCCAGCAATACTCGCCTGCCTTGAGTTATCTTCAGTAGATACTTTTCCTTGTTGCTGCAGTGAAGGACTTATATATTTTACAGTATCAACTTTGTCACTAATAGTTTGAATATCCTTTAACGTAATATAATCACTATTTACCGCTTTTGTTGCATCCACAGTTATAGTTATATTATTAGTACCCATCTTTGCAAATTGATCAGTAATACTGTTTTTACCTCCGCTGCCTAGCCCAATAATTGTGATAACAGAGCTTACTCCTATAATTATTCCCAGCATCGTAAGAAAGGAGCGCATTTTGTTTGACCGGATACTCTCTACGGCCATATTAAAATTTTCAATAAAATTCATTATGTTTCACACTCCTTATAATCTGATCCTATTTTCTACAATCTTATCTTCAACTATCTCCCCATCTTTGAACCTTACTATTCTCTTAGTATGCATAGCCACATCTGGTTCATGGGTTACCATTATAATAGTAGCACCATCGTCATTTAGTTGTTGGAAAATTTTTATTATATCAACTGTAGACTTTGAGTCTAGGTTTCCTGTTGGTTCATCAGCCATAATTATGGAAGGCTCATTCACTATAGCTCTAGCAATAGCTACTCTCTGCTTTTGGCCTCCTGATATCTCAGTAGATTTATGATTTACCCAATCACGCAATCCTACTTTTTCTAACGCTTCCATGGCTCTTTTTCTTCTGTTTTTAGCTGAAACTCCGGCGTAAACCATTGGGAGCTCAACATTTTCCAGTATGGACATCTTTGGTAAAAGGTTAAATGCTTGAAAAACAAAACCTATCTCTTTATTTCTAATACTTGCTAATTCTTTATCAGTAAGCTTGGATATATCTTTTCCATTTAACATATACTGTCCCTCATTCATTTTATCAAGGCATCCCAGTATATTCATAAATGTAGATTTTCCAGAACCTGAAGTACCCATGATAGAAGTAAATTCACCTTTTGAAATACTAAGGTTTATACCCTTAAGCGCTTCATATTTTACCTCTCCAGTATTGTATATCTTAACAATATCTTTAACCTCTACAACATTAATTTCATTCATTTCTATCACCTACTTTACAAAAGTTCCATTTTTAATTAAGTCTGTAGGGTTAAGAATAACTTTTTCCCCTACCTTTATTCCCTGAACCTCTGCATCAGTATCAGATTTAACTCCTACCTTCACTTCTCGCTCTACTGCTTTTTTATTTTCAACCACATAAACTACACTCTTACCTGTTTTATCAGTCTTAACACACTCTACAGGAATCTTAATTACATTTTCCGCTTTGTTTAGAAGTATATCCACATCGGCTTGAAATCCTACTTTTAAATCAGGTTTTTTATCAGTAACTTTTACATCCACTTCTAACGTAGCATCATCTGCATTTATTGATTTTGAAGTTTCTGCAGTAGGCGCAATATATGAAACTCTACCAGAGTAGTTTTCATCAGAATTGCTTATTACAGCTTTCTGATGAAGCCTTACCTTTGCTGCATCATATCGACTAACTGAAAGAACTGCCTTCAGATTATCCAAATTTTGAACAACAATAGCTGCCTGCTGAGAAGTTGATATGCCACCTTCAACTATATTTATCTGTGTTACTACCCCGCTTCTGTTGGCAATTATATTCTTAATGCCACTTGCAAGATTTTTCTTTGCGGTATCAAGACTAAGTTTGTTAAGCTTTATTGCATTATCCGCCTCTTGAAATTTTACATCAGACACTGTACTTAATGAATCCTTTTGCTGAACTAGAGTTGCCTTTTGAGAAGTCAAAGTACTTTTCTGTCCATTAAGCTGTTCAATTTGTGTCGCACTTGCAGGATTTTTCAACTGCTTTAATTTGTTTATATTATTATCAATCTGCTTAATTTGACTATTTATTTTATCTATTTTACTGTTTAAATCGCTTATATTGCTCTTAACCTTATTATTTTGTTCTACTAATTCTTGCTTCTGCAATAATGCATTATTATACTGAATTCGGGCTTGTTCTACTGGAGTTTCTAAGTCCTGCGATTCAAAAGTAGCTAAAACATCCCCCTTTGTAACCTTGTCTCCAACTTCAACTTTCACCTTTTTAACTTTAGCCTGAGGTCCATAATATTCTTTTGTACTTTGCGATTTAATTGCTGCTGTGGTAGAAAGATATACATCAATATCGCCTCGAGAAACGGTTGTAGTCTTTACTTGCTGATATTTATTTTTATTTTTTGTCATGACAGTTAAACCTACCAATGATGCTATAACAGCTGCAGATATAACTAGTGCGATTATTTTCTTTTTCATCTATATATTCCCCCTGAATAAACTAATTTGTTCTCTTTAGAGCATAAATCAATTGTACATGCTATATCTTAACTATCACTAATTAAATTCTTAAATTTTTATAAAAAAAGAAATATTGTGGAACTACGAAGATTGATCCGTTCATTAAGCACTTGTAACACAAATTTTATGCAAATTTTCTAATTTGAGCAAACTCGGCTACGCCTCAAACACTACCCAAATCTTAACGAAAATTTACATAAAATTTGATAGCAATTGCCAAAATATATAAATTCCCAAAGGGTGAAAAAATACAAAAGCAACTGGGACTAAGAATATATAGTTCTAATCCCAATTGCTTTTGCTATGATAAATAAATTTCTGTAATCCTTAATTAATTTAATCCTAATTCTTTACGTTTCTTTTCTATATGGTCAACATATATCTGAACAGTTTTTTCTGCATCGAGCTCAACAACAACTTTACCTAATCCGAGGCTTTCAGTGGTTTCAGTAAGAGTTTTTACTACCACATCGCTTCCAGTAATAGACGGAACTGGTGCAACATGAACTAACCAGCCTAAAGCTACAGCAGTACAAGCATCTGCTACAGCCTTCTGTTCAAGATATTCAGGAGCACCAATAACTAGAGGCAGTTTATTAGTATCAACCTTTAATGCATCTGCTAGTTCTTTTGCTGTATGAGTCATCTTTCCAATATCTACACAAGCTCCATAAGACAATACTGGAGGGATGCCTAACTGCTTGCATACAGCTTTCAAACCTTCTCCGCACTCTTCTGCAGCCTGAGGATTTGTTAAACCCGTATATTCCATAACAGATGATGTACAACCTCCGGAAAGTACAAGAATATTGTTTTTAATTAATCCTCTTGTTATCTTAAATATGTTGCTGCCACCCTGACCATACCTTGCAGTAGTACATCCAACTATAGTAGCTATACCTCTTATATTTCCGTTGGCAATTTGTTCAATTAACGGGTCAAAACTTCCTCCAAGAGCATTTCTTATAGATTCAGTACTGAACCCAACCGTACAATCTGAAACATGTGGTGGAATATAGACTTTCCTGTTTTGCGATTTTCTTTCTTTAAAAGCTTCTATTGCTTTATCTAGAGCTTTTTCGGCCTGCTCCTTCATCTTTTCAGGAACAAAATCTAAAGTTTCAGTTCCTTGAAGTTTTATTACAGGATGAGTACTTAATAGCTTCGTTCCAAACCGCTTAGCAAATAAAGGCATAGTTGCAACAGTACAATTATAATCAAACATAAATAAATCAACAGCACCAGTTGCAAGGAGGTATTCCTGAGACAGCCATTCTCCTTCTTGTCCTCCATAGCCTTTTTGACTATGTGTTCCTTGATAATTCATCAATTGCTGACCTTCACAAACATGACCTAAAACCTGTATTCCAGAGGCGCCAGCATCTTTTGCTTTTTGCTGCCATTCGTCAGTGGAAGCTAAATCTATAGCGACATGAGCCAATAAAGGCATATGTCCATTAGTTACAATATTTATCATATCTTGTTTTAATAGTCCCATGTTTTGTTTCTTTTGAGCTATTTCTTGTGTACCCATCAGTATTTCTTGAATTATATCTAGAAGGAATAATCCTTGATATTCATTCGCTACTCCTAGTCTTACTGCATTTAATAGAAATTCTACCGGATCAGAATTAAAATTCGTCATGCATCTAGTTTGTGCAAAAGCTACTTCACTGTAACCGCCTCCTGGAAACAATCCAAGTTTTCTCCATAATTCCTTCCTTTGTGTAGGTGCAAAAGCTTCAACAGTTTTAGACTCCACATGAAAAGGTGCATGAATATCATTCATTACCCAATCTGCAAACTGTACTGCTAATTGTTCTATTGGCTGGCTGGTATTTAATCCGGCCATATCAGCATACTTCTTTAATTTTTCAGGATCTCTTATTTTCAAGCCGCTCTCAGGATGTTCTCCTGCAGCTTTCAATGTTCTTGCTGCCTGATGACAGTGAAATATATTTGCAGAGGTACCTATGGTAACATGTCTATACATAAAATTTCTTGCTACCATTGTATGAGCATCTACACCGCAGGTTCCTCTTGGAACCTTTTCGCTTATTCTGCAAGGTCCATTTGCACAAAGCTGGCAAGATAGACCTTCAATACAGAATTTACATTGAATAGGCTGCTGTTGACTGAATCTGTCAAATACATTTGTCATACCCGAATTATGGACGACTTGATACATCTCTCTCATAGCAGGATCTATGATTATATTCATAGGATAATTTTCTTTAGATTGATCGCCTTTATCCACATGCTGCCTCTGCCATTTGTGTACTTCCTCCATACCAGGCGATTTTTCTATGCTGTCATAGTTAACATTAATACGGTTATGTATATCCTTATGAGTATTCGGATCATTAGAATGTTCATTGGTTAACTTAGTACCAAATGTAGTATTATCACCTCTCATCGTTTGCGCCGCATTCTTATAAGAATTTTTTATATCCTCATCAGACATTTCCATTCCTCCTAATATATTTATAGATAAACAACCTTAACTATCAGCATTTAAATTGAAAAAAATGATAGATGGTCGATGTCTCACAACTTGCATGCTGAGTATTCGTATTGCTTATCTATAGAATGCGTTTTAATATCTAAATTTATTCTATTTTACAGTACATTTTATCGTATAGGTTATTGTCTGCTGATTTTAAAAGCTGTGTTTTTATCCCTTCTGAACATTTAATCTATTTATAAAACATTAATAGTTTTCATAAGGATATTGACTGGGATCAATAAAAATTATATAATGTGACTACAGAGTCATGTGACCCATGAGTCATACAATAAAAGGATGTGATAAATTGCCCAAAGAAACATTTTTTAATCTAAGCAATGAAAAACAAGAAAAAGTGATGAGATCTGCTATAAAAGAGTTTTTAAATAATGGTTTTGAAAAGTCCAATATAGGTACTATTGCAAAAAATGCAGAAGCTGCTAAAGGCAGCATGTATCAGTACTTCGAAAATAAGAAAGAGCTATTCTTATTTTCGATAGAATGGGCTGCTAAACTGCTTATGGACAAATACGGTAAAAGCTTGGATGTGGGGACTGATAAAAATGTAAATTTGTTTGACCACTTCTATTACAGTTCTAAGCAAATGTGGTCTCAATTAAATGATGAAAGAGATCTAGTTATTTTTATTCAGGATGTGTTTCTTGGTAAATACAAAAATATACCAACCGAGTCCATGGACTATATGCTTAAGGCCTCTGATGAATATGTTTTAAAACTTATTAGAAGTGGTAAAGAGAATGGACACATAAGAAAAGATATGGACGATAAGCTGCTTGCTCTTTTTATGACAGGTGTTTCTCTTAAATTCAAAGAATATATGCTGAACAGAGCCAGAGAAGGGGGAGAAGATATGCTAGATGAAAGTTTTGAAAAAGTAGACAGTGAAGTTAAGGCTATGCTGGAACTGATGAAAAACGGTATGGCTCCTAAAGATTAGCGTTTTATAAATAATACAAATATGAGAGTGGGTATAAACTATGTTTATTAAAATTGATAATTTGAAAAAAAGTTATAAAACAGGAGAAATTAAAACTGAGGTATTAAAAGGGGTTGATTTTTACCTTGAGAGAGGACATGTTGGTGTTATTCTTGGTCCTTCTGGTTCAGGAAAATCCACGCTAATGAATATAATCGGCGGAATAGATCGAGCAGATTCAGGTTATGTAGGTATAGACGGAACGGATATAACAAAGTTATCAGATAATGCTCTTACAGATTACAGAAGGGAGCAGATAGGCTTCGTGTTTCAATTCTACAATTTGATTCCTAATCTTACCGTTGGCGAGAATATTGAAGTTGTATCCAATATAAGCAAGACTCCGCTAAACACTGATGAAATTCTTACGGCTGTAGGTATGGATAATAAAAAATATAGATTTCCTAAAGAACTAAGCGGCGGCGAACAGCAAAGAGTTTCAATAGCAAGGGCTGTAGTTAAAAATCCAAAGCTGCTGCTGTGTGATGAACCTACAGGAGCTCTTGATTACAGCACTTCAATAGAAATATTAAAATTGCTCCAACAGATAAATAAGGACTATGGTACAACTATACTTATGATAACTCATAACAGTGCCATAGGTGGTATGGCGAATGAGATATACAAGGTTAGAAATGGTGAAATATCAGATGCCATAGCAAACGAAATAGTTCAGTCTGCAGAAAGGATTGAGTGGTAATGGTCATTAATCATAAAATAAAAAGAACTATGTTAGAAAGTAAGTCGCAATACCTAGGCTCATTGATGCTGATCATTATAAGCTGTATGCTCTACACAATGTTTAACCAGCTTGCCATCAATATGAAGACTCTCACATCTTCCTTTGAAAAAAATTATGTTCAGGAAGATGCCAGCTTTATATCTGATAAAAAGCTTACAGGTGTAGCTGCTCTAGAGAAAAAATTCAATATGGTTATAGAAGAAACAGGTTCTTTTGATTACAATACATCAGACAATAAAACACTAAGAGTATTTACCGAAAACACAAAAATCAATATTCCCGCTGTAGTTAAAGGTAAAACCTTGACTGATGATAATATTATGATTGATCCTGCCTATGCTTCAGTAAATAATATTCATATAGGCGATTCAATAAAAATTAACCATAAAGAGTTTACCATATCCGGTTTTATGTCACTCCCGGACTATATCTATCCACTAAAACAAGAAAGCGATCTGCTTAATGATCCAAAACATTTTGGAATAGCTGTGATATCAAAAAAGGATTTTAGGGATTTAAAATCAGCAAGTCCCAGTTATGCAATAAAATTTAAGGGAAGCAAATCTAAAGTAGATGACAAAATAGCAGAGTTTAAAAAGTATCTTAAGGGACAAAACATAGTAGTTCTTAAATGGACTAATATAGATGAAAATCCAAGAGTCACTTACGTTACGGCTAAAATTGACAGCATTAGCAGCGTAAGTTCCACGTTGCCAATATTTATCCTTCTTTTGACCTGCACATTGACTGGAATAGTTATGTGGAGGCTGCTTAAAAAAGAATTTATATCTATCGGTACGCTTTATGCATTGGGATATAAGAAAAAGGAGATAATGAAGCATTATCTTGCCTATCCACTGGTAATAGCTATTGCTGGAGGTATCATAGGTACGCTGCTTGGTGCGGTCACACTTACTCCTATGCTTAAACTTATGGTATCATACTTTAATATACCTGTAGCCGAAATAAATTTCAATGCCTTATATGTGCTTATAAGCCTGCTGCTGCCGATAATTTTTCTTATGATATCCGGTTATTTTATCATAAACAGAGCTTTAAAGTATTCACCATTGGATTTAATGCGTGGAGGTAAGGGAAAAAATAAAGTTGGTTTTATAGAAAAGTATTTGAAATTAGATAGATTTAAATTTTCAACAAAGTTTAAAATGAGAGAGCAATTAAGAAGTGTCCCTAGAAGTCTATTTCTGCTTGTAGGGGTTTCCTTTGCAACCATGCTGCTGCTAATGGGCTTTGTAATGAAAAACTCCATAGATTTTATGATGAAAGAAGCTTATGAAAACACTTATAAATATAAGTACCAATATCTTTTTAATTCCTTGAATCAAGGAAATCCTCCGCAAGGTGAAAAATTTTCAGTGTCTTCTTTTGCATTAAAATCAGATGCTAAAACACATTTCACTGTATATGGTATAAACGAAGATTCAAAATATATAATTCTGAAGGATAAAACTGATAAAAATTTATCTACAAACAAAGTAATTATAACAAAACCTTTAGCAGAAAAGCTTCAGGTAAAATCTGGTGATACAATTTATGCTATTAATAAACTGGATTCTAAGAAATATAGTATTAAAATCGATAGCGTTGCCAATACTTACGTAGGAGAATATATCTATATGCCTCTTACTAACTTCAATTCCATGCTCAATTATCCAACGGACAGCTATTTAGGACTTTGGAGCAAAACCCCAGTGCATATAGATGAAAATAAACTTTTAAATACTACCTCTATGAATGATTTTAAGAAGGCCTTCGACTCTTTAACTAAACCTCTGCAAACTTATGTTGGAGGAATATCTTTTCTAGCTTTTGTCATAGGTCTAATGATAATCTATGTAGTGACCTCACTTATCATAGAGGAAAATAGAAACTCTATTTCTCTTATGAAAGTACTTGGATATAGAAAGAAAGAAGTATATTCTCTTATACTGAACAGTTCTTCGTTTATCGTTGTGCTTGGTTATATCTTAGGAGTACCACTGCTTCTAGTCTCTATAACTGCATTAATAAAATCTGCTACCTCAAGTATGAATCTAAGCTTTCCTATTACAATGAACTATTCATCTGTTATCATCGGCTTTATTGTAATATATATTACCTATGAGTTTTCAAAGGCATTAAGTAAGAGAAAGGTTAATAAGATATCTATGTCAGAAGCACTAAAGGCTGCTTCAGAGTAAAAAGGGTAGGAAGTGATTTCCGTCGGCTGGAAAATGCCTCCTCCAACCACTTCCTACCCTATGCCGACTCTATGCATTTACAAAGTATTATTTTCTATATTACTTCTCCCAAATTATTTTTCTTGTTTATTTATTTACTAGTATTTTCTTAAGAGCTATCTTCATATTACTTCGGGTTTTATATAGTTACATCTTTTAACAGCACCTATAATTTATTCATACACATAGGAATTCAACGCAGCTGAATTCCCACTTTCACTTTTCTCTTTACTCTTTAGGGGTGTATCCTTAACATTGTTCAAAAAACATGCGTAATTACTAAACAATACTTGTAATGTTGTTCATCCACTTTTTCGATTTATAGATAAAGACAGCCAGCACTAACCTAACAACTTCTTCTAGTGAAATGAAAAAATACACCCAAACTATAGAAAAATGTAAAAAGAAAGCTGTAATTAAACCTAACGGAATACCTATTCCCCAGGTACCTAATATATCTAAGAATAAAGTGTATTTTGTATTTCCACCGCTTCTTAAAATACCCCCCTCTAAAATCATATTCGAAACCTTCACAAAGAGAATCGCAGCAAATACCCAAAGAAGTAAAATAGTAGTGTGCTTTGTTGACGCGGACACGTTAAAGAGATTAGAATAGATTTTTGCTAACAAAAACAAAATACCGCCAAAGCAAACTGATCCCATCACGCCCAGCTTAATAAAATCATATGAAACTGATAAAGCTTGTCTATTCTCACTTTTTCCTAAATAATTTCCCGTCATAATTGCAACTGCCGTTGACACACCTGTAAATAACCCAATGGAAAGATTTTGTATAGGAAAGGTAAGTGTCATTGCAGCAGCTGCGCCTGTGCCTATGTGACCATATATAACAGCATATAAGGTATCTCCTAACCCCCACAAAAATTCATTAATGACAATTGGAATCGCAATAACTAATGTTTGTTTTTTAAATTCTGTAGTTACTGTACAATTAAAATGAATCCTAAATTTGCTTTTTTTCTGTAACTTAAAGAAAAGTACAAATAAAATCAAGCATTCTATCATTCGCGCAGTGGTTGTTGCTATTGCAGTACCACTAACTCCGAGCTTTGGTGCACCAAAATTTCCGAAAATCAAAATATAATTAAGAAACGTATTTATGATAACAGATACAATACTAGCTATAGTTGGGAATTTAGCATAGCCAGTATTACGCATCATGGCAGAAATCAACGTGGTACATAGCATAGGTATATATCCTATAGCAATTATACAAAGATATTGAGCACCTAATCGTGTTACCGAAGCATCATTTGAATACATACTCATTATCTGTTTAGGAATAAAAACAGATGGAATAAAAAAGAATGCAGTAACCAGAAATGCTAAAATTCCATTAGCAATAAAAGCGCGATTTACACCTATGGGATTATCGCTGCCATAATATTGAGAAATCATAATAGATGCAGCTGTTCCAATAGCCGTTAATGTTATTAGAAATAGGTTAGGAAATTTTGATCCGAGACCAATGCTGGTTATGCTGTTCGTTCCCAACTGACCCACCATAATTTGATCAATCACGCTGAGAGAAGCCTGAAAAAGACTTTGCAGGGAAATTGGAATAGCGATAGTCAGTAGACTATGACGTACATCTTTATTTAAAAACACTTGATTAACCATATGAAACCTCATCGCCTTTCCAACATTGTGTCCAGTAATATTTTATCATCCATAATATTTTTACCATACTTCTGTTTCAATTTTAAAAGATAGATATCATTATGAATATGCTCAGCCATGATGGATACCATAAGTGCATTATTTGTTATAGTCCCAAACCAGTTATCTTTGCCTTGGCTTTTATCAGCCACAATAGTAACATCAATATCTGCTACAAGCATAATACGCGAAGGGCGTTGCTCTTCGCAAATAGGATCATTATGAGTGTAAAACTCTATATCAAGTCCATCATGGTCCAACTTCGAAAAAGAAAAAATAACTATGCGGACATTTCTTTCTCTCAAAGTTTTAAATTCTTTAGAAAAAAGCTGTAGATCAAAATCAGTGTTCATATAAACCTCTTTTTCAGCCGACTGTAAAAGGCTTTTAACATTTGCAACTATAGTATCAAAACCTTTCAGGTTTGTGAATCGTTCCTCTCGCTTATTTTCATATAGATGCTGAAGATTTGATAAAGCAAAGTCAGCATTTTTAGAAAATTGCTTTTTTAACTGACTAAACAAAATAACAGGGTTTTGCGCTTCATATATCTGTACATCCTCTGATAAAAGCAAAACCGAACCTTGTTCGTACATATGATTAAGTGCTGCATAAACAGAAGGTCTGGACATATTAATCTTTTTTGCAATCTGATACCCGGATTGCTTGCCTCTTTCTAAGAGTGTAATATAGATTTTTGCCTCAAGGCTGGTAAAATTCAACTTACACAAACATTCAAGTATATCTCCCATAAAAAACTTCCTCCTAATATAGCGTTGTATATTTTATACTACTATATTACTATGAATATTTATGGAAATCAACCACAATTTAGCAATGAGTAAATTTTCCTTGCATAAGGAGACGTTGATTATTTTATTTCTGTATTACAGGTTCCTTTAACGAATAAGTCATTAAGACCAATAACAGCGCATTCCACCATGCTTTTTACTGCAGCATCAGTGTAAAAGGCCATATGCTGTGTCATAATCACATTAGGAAATTGACGTAAATAAGCCATTTCTTGATTTTTAATTATATCAACTCTTCTATCGTGATGATAGATTCCCTCTTCCCTCTCTACAACATCTAACGCGAGCGCACCTATTTTTTTACTTTCAATTCCATAAATTAATGCTTTATTATCCATAAGTTCCCCTCTTGCACAATTTATAAGCACTACACCGTCCTTCATCTTTCCCAGCGTATCTGTATTTATCATATGATAGGTACTATCTAGCAGCGGTGTATGAATTGAAATTACATCACTTTCCTTATATAGAATATCTAAACCTACGTACTGAGCATACTCCTTTGTTTTATCGTTTTGGAATGCATCATAAGCCAAAATTCTGCATCCAAACCCAGTCAGATTTTTGATTACAGCATTTCCTATACGACCTGTTCCAATAATTCCTATAGTAAGATTTCTCATCTCTTTACCTTGAAGCCCTATTAGAGAGTAATCATTAACCTGACCTCTCCACAATGCCTGTTTATAGCGCCTAATAGACATTAGAATCAACATTACTGTGTAATCAGCTACACCATTTGGATCATAATTAGCATTGCATACCTTAATTCCAATCTCTTTTGCATGGTTAATATCTATGTGATTATAGCCAATAGTGCGAGTAGCACAGTATAGGATATTCCTTTTCTTTAGTTCATCCAAAACCTGATCACTTATTTTGCTTTGTCCTAATGTTGTTATTCCATCATACGCAGACGCATTATCGATAGTCTCCATATTAAGCGTATCAGTAGTGTACATAATTTCTACCTTTAGCTTTTTTGCTATTTTTTCAAGATACTCTTGCTCATCCTCACGAACCTCATATGCATATATTTTCAAAATATTTTGTCCTCCTATACAAATATATATTGATATTATTTTAAGCAGCTTTTTTATTCTAATACTTTCCGAAAAGCATGTTCTTTAATGGAGTCCTGCTATATGTGTATAAATAATTGATTTAATTACAATATAGTATTATAAAATAAGGGATTACTTTTTTCTAGCTATAAAAGTAATCCCTTGTATATAATACAACTCGTTTCGTAAAAAACTAATGCTGCCTTATTAGATTATAATTGACTTGGTAATTCTAAAATATTTTTAATGTCTTCCACAATTCCTTCTTCGTCCTTATTGCAGTTTTTACCATATTCAACAATCAAATCAGCAGCAGGTGTGTACTTTTCATACAGATCAAAAAACTTATCTATATCTAAACTTCCATCTTTTATCCTATTATGGCTGTCCACAGTTCCATAATTATTATGGAGGTGGTATGCTGTTATTTTATTATTTAAATTTTTAATCACACTATGCATATCCCACCTATTAATGAATGCATGTCCAATATCAATTAGTATATTATTTTCTATACTTTTAGCCATCTCAATAAATTGAGTTTCATTAAAAAGTAAATTGTTATTAAATACAGTCCCAGTATTTTCTACAACTACATCAGTTCCATACTTGTGAGCTAATTCGGTAAGTTCTATTAAATTATCTGTTGAATGCTTTAGCATGTCCTTTCTGTTTCCTGGTGTCACTTTACAGTTGTTGTGATGATATACTATATGTTTACTATTTAACTTTTTTGAAAGCTCCAAAGTTTTAATAAAATATTTCTTTGAAAGCTCATACTCCTTGGTTCCTATTTTTTTTGAATGTTCTGTACTGTAATAAGGACCATGCAGAGAACTCTTATAAAGTTTAAATTTATTCATGTTCTTTTCAATAACCTTTATAAAATTCTCATCCTGCCATTCTACGAAAAGCTCTATGCCAACATCACAGTCTTTAAGTTTTTCCATTAATGAAAAAATATTTTCAAGTTCCATAGGTACATACATATTTGTACTGATATAAATATCCATATCATCCCTCCTCTGGATACCCTATAGACTCAGTTGTATCCCTATTAAATATATGAATCTTAGAAAAATCTAATGATAAATACACCTCATCACCAGGCTTAAATTGATTTTCGTCCATTATTGCAATGATTTCATTCTTCTCAATTTCAAAATATATACCAAACTTATTTCCATAATCTTCAATATATTTGACTATACCTTTATAGCTATTTTTCTCAGGTCTCATACTTATTTTTACATGTTCAGGTCGTATGCCTATGGCTAAGTTTTCTATATTGCTTATCTTAACCTTATTTGCCCAAATGTCAGGCAGCAACAGCTTTTGTCGTCCTAATATTATGTTTCCTTCACTGTAGTTTACATATAAAATATTTGTAGACGGCGATCCAATAAACTTAGCAGAAAAAATATTGGCTGGTCTATTATATACATTGGAAGGGGTGTCAATCATCTGCAGCTTACCGTCTCTCATAAGTGCTATCCTGTCACCAATAGTCATAGCTTCTACTTGATCGTGAGTTACATATACGAAAGTTTGATGATATATTTCATGAATTTTAACCAATTCTTTTCTAGCATGTCCTCTTAGCTGTGCATCCAGGTTGGAAAGAGGTTCATCCAGCAAAAAGAAATCACTTCTTTTAACAACAGCCCGTGCCAGTGCAACTCTTTGGCGCTGGCCTCCCGATAAATCTTTAGGTTTTCTATTTTCCAGTCCTTTTAAATGGAGCATATCTAAAGCAGTTTTTAGCCTGTTTTCTATCTCGTGTTTATCAATTTTGTGAACTTTAAGGCCATAGGTTATATTATCTGATACCGTCATATGCGGGAAAAGAGCATAATTTTGAAAAACCATTGATACATTTCTGTCTCCACTTGGCACTCTATTAACGCACCTTTCATTCATATACAGCTCACCAGAAGTTATTTCTTCAAGTCCTGCTATCATTCTGAGCGTTGTAGATTTTCCGCAGCCTGAAGGACCCAAAAGTATCAATCTCTCGCCTTCATTTATCTTCATATTCAAATTACTTACGACTTGAGTTTTGTCATAGAATTTACATACATTGTTAAATACTATCTCTTTCATTATTTCCCTCCTATCCCTTAATTCCAGATGCTGCAAAAGTATCAATAATATATTTTTGAAAAATTATATATAGAATTAATGGTATTATCATTGTGATTACCGATACTGCCATAGCTATTGTAAAGTCCGTTCCACCTTCAGAACTTATAAAAAGCTGTAGTGCCAGCGGTAGTGTATATTTTTCTTTTGATTTTAATATAAGTACAGGCCAAACATATTCATTCCATGAGTTTATAAAAAACATTATTCCAGTAGATATGATGGCTGGTTTTACAAGAGGTATTACTATATCTCTCATTATTTTTAAGCGGTTTACATTCTCAAGCTCAGCTACCTCTATTAAAGAAAATGGGATTGTCCTCATGGCTTGTCTTATTAAGAAGATGCCAGTTGCATCGCTAAGCTGCGGCAAGATAACCCCAAACAATTTATCACTCAAGCCTAATTTCGATATAACAAGATAATTAGGTATCATTGTAACTGTAAATGGTACAAAAATAGTGCTAATAATCACAAAGTATATCAAATTTTTATATTTGAAATCATAATATACAAAAGCATAGGCTGCCAATATTGCTGTAGAAGTCTTAAATATTGTTACTGTCGAAGCAATAATAAAGGTATTACAGGATATCTGTGCAAATGGAAGCCTTTTAAACACTTCAGCATAATTCTTTAGAGTTGGATGTCTAGGCAGCAGCGTAAACCCATTTTTATATATCTCATCTAAATTTTTAAAGGAGCTTAAAATAGCAAACACTATAGGGAACAGCGATAGAAAAATCAGTATGAGAAGGAGTACGTGCCATTTAAACTCCGAAGTACGTTTAGTTTTCATAGTACACGCTCCTCTCCACATATTTAAATTCTAGTATCAGCAGCAGTATAAATATTGCCATTGTTACAACTGCAAAAGCTGATGCTCTTCCAGTTCTATACAGCGTAAACGCTTCGTGGTATGAATTGTAAATAGCATTAGAACTGGCATAGTTAGGACCGCCTTGTGTAATGACTTTTATAGGTGTAAATACATATTGAAGTCCTTGAACTACCGTCATTATAAAAACATAAATTCCTGTAGCACTACTCATTGGCAGTACTATATCAATGAAGATTCTATGCATCGGTACCTTATCTAATTTCGCAGCTTCAATAACTTCTGATGATACCCCCATGACTCCTGAAAGCACAACTATAAAATTATATCCAAATACCTTCCATGTGGTTATTATACTGAGTACAACGATGACCAGTCCATCAGTCTTACTCCATATAGGTAATGTTATTCCCAAAGCTTTCGCTAAAATAGCAGCTGGTCCGGAAATTGGATTAAGAATCCATAAATATAATATAGAACCTACTACCAATGAGATCACACTAGGTAAGAATATTGCACTTTTATAGAAACCTTTGCCTTTTTTAATTATTACAGCAAGGATAAAGGACAATATATAAGGGGCCACCCAGTTTAGTACTAATAATATGACAATGTAGAACATTGTATTAGCCATTATTTTATAGGTTATAGGGTCTTTAAAAAGCTGCATATAATTGTTCAAGCCCACAAAATCTTTTGTGGGTTTGATCATATTCCAGGAGAAAAAGCTAAGATAAATTGTTCTTATCAGCGGATAAAACATAAATACAGCAAACACAAGAAGTGATGGTAAAATAAGCATATATGCAAAAACTGTTGTCTTTTTACTGCCAATTTTATTCTTACTTTTTACTTTCATGACAATCCTCCAATAGTATAAAATCGATGCAGAAGACTTATTTTGCTAGCAATTCGTTTATTTTATTCTGAGCATCCACAAGCCCATTTCTAGCAGATACTTTTCCTCCTAGTATTTTATCTCTAGTATCTAGCAATATTTGCTCTGCCTGCAAACCTGCATCCCCGGGAAAAGATGTCCACGGAACTACTTTATCCATTTGAGTTGTTGCTGCTGCCATCATTTTATTTTGCTGAAGAAAATCTTTAAGCCCATCTGGATCATCAGCTACGTCCTTCCTAGGCGGTACATAACCTGTCCCCTTAGTCCATTCTGCCATGCTCTTTACACTATAAAGATATTTTTCAAACTTCCAAGCTGCTATCTGATCTGCCTTATTCTGAGCCGTTATTGCTAAAAAGCATCCTCCTGCCGGCAGTTGGGCTTGCTTTCCTTCCCAAGAAGGTGAATTAACGGCGGCCACATCAAAACTAGCTGATTTTTGTATGTTCTCCCTCTGAGCTATCGTAGTATATAGCATACCAACATTTCCATCGATAAAAGATTTTACGCCTTCATCCCAGGATATATGGAGCGCAGATTTTGTTTTTACAATCATATCTGCATAAATCTGATATGCCTTTATTCCATCTTCTGAAGCAAATGTAGCTTTTCCATCTGTCAACATCTTAGCTCCATTACTTTCTAGCAAAGCTTCAGTAGCCCAGTTATCTTCCGGTTCTTGAAGATAGAAACCGTATTTACCCGTCTTTTCTTTAATCTTATTTGAAAACTCAACTACCTGTTCCCAGGTTTTGGGTCCATTCTCATCTACTCCGGCTTTTCTAAACAAATCCTTATTGATGTAAAGGACAGGTGTACTCAGCGAATACGGTATTCCTACTTGCTCTCCAGAGCTATTCTTAGCAAGTGACAGTATGTTTGATAAAAAATTATCCTTTAAGAAATTCTTATCCTCAGTAAAATTCTCATCTATTACCTTCTGCGGTTCTACGTATTTAAAGTTATTGGAAAAGTAGTCTAAAAAGGCCCATCCTATCTGAACTAGTGCCGGTGCTTTTCCCGCAGCGGCTTCTGCCTGAAGGTTCTGCATAAGCCCTTTGTACATATCTGGGTTATATTTAGAAACTACTTCTATATCTTTGCTCTTACCATTGAAATCCTTAACTAGCTTATCAACAGTATTTCCCCCTTGTGTTTCTGCGTTAACGTGCCAATACTCAATCTTAATCTTTTTTTGTGACTTTGCCATAACCTTTTTATCGCCTTCCGCCCTTCCACATCCTGTCACAGCCAATGTAATAAGTATAACTAAAGAAGCAAGCTTAATATTTCTGTTTTTCATAGATTTACCTCCATAAACTTTATATGATAGATTATATCTATTGTTTATTAAGATTTGTTTACATCTATGTAAAATTAAGTTTAAAATAGCAGTTAAAAATGAAATGTTGTGGCACTATGGAGATTGATCCGTTCATTAAGCACTTGTAGCACAAATTTTATGTAAATTTCCTAATTAGGGCAAACTCGGCTGCGCCTCAAACACTGCCCTAATCTTAACGGAAATTTGCCTAAAAGACACGGATAATTGCTAAACTCACTCCAAATGCCTCCGTCGGATGTAACCATTTTTAATGCCCTAACTCTTAATTTTTACATAATACTTTTATTTTATTAATTCTATTACCTTTCTATCTTAATTCATTAACTTCAGAATATTTTACTGTTTCTTTTTAACTTCTTCGTAAACATGCTGTACCGTTTTCTTATTTAATTCCCATTTTTCTTACTCTTTAGGGGTATAACCTGATTATAATTAAAAGTTATCCATAATTTCCTTAATACAAATAGAAGACCACGTTGAATAGGCAGTATACCTTTTCAACGCGACCTTTGTTAGTTCTATTTTATAGGCTGACATATGTATAATTCACAGTAATTGTCCTTACACATGGAGTTATCAATGTATTCTAGCCTATACGTTCCAGCGAATTCATAATCAGAGTCGACAATCCACCTTCTATATAGCTGTACTAAAAGCCTCGCTAGGTGTTTTCCACTTATCTCATTCGGATTGAAAAAGCCAACAAATTTAAATACTACGTATTTATTGCTTTTTATTTCTATTCCTGTCATGCCATCAGGTACCTGGGATAAATCAGAAACCTGTACGGAAGGCATGTAATATATATATCCATTATTACTGTTGCTCCAATCTGTATATCCAAAATACGCTTCCGGGTTAACTATATTATTAATTTTTTTCTTATGCTTGTAAAAAAATTCTCTTCCAAAGCTATTAGCTGCTTTGGTACCAAATCTGCTTATAATCTTGTGTTTCTCGCCTACAAGGCAGAAATTTTTTAAAAATACAAACCTTGGCTTATAGGTTATAGAATTATCTATGCATAATAAATCACTAGGATTTATTTTTTCTTTAATCTCAAGCCCGAAAAAGTTTTTAGGTGCTCTTACTTTTAGCGGTGTACATCCGAACAACTTTTTAAAAGCTCTTATGTATGATTGTTCATAATCAAACCCATAATCCATTGCTATATCAATTATTCTCTTATTTGTATTAACAAGCTCATCAATACTTGACGTAAGCTTTCTTGCCTGTACATATTCCATAACGGATTCACCGGTAAGGCTCTTAAACATTCTCGACAAATAAAATTTTGATATTCCAGTGTTTACATATATATCATCTAGTGTAAGCTTGTTGTGAAGATTATCTTCTATATAATTGATACACCAAATAACAGCATCTTTAATATTACTTACCATTTATAACACCTCAACGCTAAAAAGCAATTATTGTTCATTTTTAACTATTATATATGTTACAATATTGAAAGTAAACATTAAGGACTTATCTAGATAAATAGGAGGAATTTCAATGAAAAGAAGAGTGGTTATTACAGGCATGGGAGCTGTAACCTCACTTGGAATTGGCGCAAATGAATTTTGGCAATCCATAAAAAATGGTATAAGTGGTATAAGCTTGATTGAAAGAACAGATGTATCTGATATGATAACCAAGGTTGGCGGCGAGATAAAGAATTTTGATCCATCTAAATACCTCGATAAAAAAGAAGTAAGAAGAATGGACAGGTTTACACAATTCGCACTTATTGCCGCAGAAATGGCAATTAAAGATTCCAAACTTGATTTAGATAAAGAAAATTTAGAAAGGACAGGCACTATTGTAGGTACTGGTGTTGGTGGTATAGAAGCTATCGAAGATCAGTACAGAGTTTTATATGAAAAGGGTCCGTCAAGAATAAGTCCATTTTTTGTTCCTATGATGATCTGTAATATGGCTTCATCTCTTATTTCAATAAAATATGGAATAAAGGGTTTTATTGAATGTGCAGTTACTGCTTGCGCAACATCTACAAATTCCATAGGAGATGCATTTAAGGTTATTCAACGCGGAGATGCTGACATAATGATTACAGGAGGTTCTGAAGCTTCCATGACAAGACTTGGACTTGCTGGATTTTGTGCTAATAGAAGTATGACTAGGAACACTGACCCATCAGAGGCTAGCAGACCTTTTGATTTGAATAGAGATGGATTTATAATGGGTGAGGGATCAGGAATTCTTATTCTTGAAGAACTTAACCATGCACTTGAAAGAGGTGCTGACATAGTTGCTGAAGTTGTTGGCTACGGCTGTACTGCTGATGCTTATCATATAACCGCTCCAGCTCCTGATGGTGAAGGTGCTGTGCGCTGCATGAAAATGGCCGTAGATGATGCTGGAATAGCTCTTGAGGAAGTTGGATACATAAATGCCCACGGTACTTCCACAGAAATTAATGATAAAACAGAAACTCAAGCAATAAAAACTTTATTCGGTGAATATGCGTACAAGCTTCCAGTAAGTTCTACAAAATCTATGACTGGTCATCTGCTCGGAGCTGCTGGTGCTATTGAAGCTATAATATCTGCATATTCAGTTAAAGAGGGATTTATACCTCCTACAATTAACTATAAAACACCAGACCCTGAATGTGATTTGAATTATGTGCCTAATAATGGTATGGAAGCAGATATAAAATACGCTCTTAGTAACTCCTTTGGTTTCGGAGGGCATAACGCTTCATTGTTATTTAAAAGATGGGAATAAAAAAATCCCCTACCGGGGACTATGAGTTTTAGAATGGAAAAGGTTCGTTCTCATCAACTAAATACGAACCTTCTTCTACTTTCTTTTCTCCTGAATAATAAAAATCTGCATCACAATTAGGGCA
>NZ_MZGV01000053.1 GCF_002029235.1 Clostridium oryzae | reverse complement strand
AATTATTTCTTATAATTTCATACTGTTAGTTACATTTTTATCCTTTGACTTTCTTTGACTTTAATACTAATATATACGTGTAAGGACAAAGAAAGTCAAAGTAAAACAATATTTATTTTGGGAGGTTGATAATTATGTTCGGTTTAGTTCCATTTAGCAGAAATTCACTTAAAAGAGGAGATGATTTCTTTAATAATTTTATGAATAGCTTCTTCGATGAAGATTTTCTGCCGCAAAGCTTTTTAAACACTTCTTCTTTTAAGCTTGACCTAAGAGAAGATGAAAACAACTATGTTATAGAAGCTGATATTCCTGGTGTTAATAAGGATGCAATCAATATTGAATATGAAAACAACTATCTTACAATCTCAGCTAAAAGAAATGATTCTATAGAAGAAAATAAAGATAATTACATCCGAAAAGAAAGACACTATGGTGAGTTTAAACGAGCTATCTATGTAGACAATATTGACGAAAGCAAAATATCTGCAAGCTTTAAAAATGGAGTATTAAATATAACTTTACCTAAGCTTGATAAAGATATTGCTAATAAAAGAAAAATACAGATTAATTAAAATGTAATAGTGATTCTACATTATATAAATTAAAAATGTAAACTATATAAAAGGGTAAAAAAATTAATTTTGGAGGTTGATATATATGTTCGATTTAGTTCCATTTCATAAAAATTCAATAGGAAGAAGAGGTGATGATTTCTTTAGTAACTTCATGAATAATTTCTTTGATGAAAGTTTTATGCCGCATAATCTTTGGAATAGCTCTACTTTTAACCTTGATCTAAAAGAGGATGAAAATGATTACGTTGTAGAAGCTGACATTCCTGGAGTTAATAAAGAAGCTATCGATGTGGAATACTCTAATAACTATCTTACTATTTCAGCTAAAAGAGATGATTCCACAGAACAGGATAAAGATAATTATATCAGAAAGGAGAGACACTATGGGGTGTTCAAAAGAACCATATATGTAGATAATGTTGATCCTAACAACGTTTCTGCAAGCTTCAAGGATGGTGTCTTAACAATAACGCTTCCTAAACTTGAGAAAACTTCTGTAACTAAAAGAAAAATAGATATTAATTAAGGCTATATAATTTTGCTTCTAGAATATCTTAGACATCAAAATAAACACAATTCATTTAATATATAGCACATTAATTAATATTTAATATATAGATGCTGTTTCGGCAAATACCGAAGCAGCATTTTTTAGTTCACGTAAACTATAACCTTGTTTATGCTGTTATTTTAAGTACGCATATATGGTATAATACTATTATTATTTTATACAAAGGATGAATCTAATGAGACACTTTAAGCGAATATATATTGAAATTACAAATGTATGTAACCTTTCATGTACATTTTGCCCTAAAACTAAGAGATCGCCTCAATTCATGGATATTACTACATTTAGAAATATTCTTGAAAATATATATGGCTATACTAAACATTTATGTTTTCATATAAAGGGTGAGCCTCTGCTTCATCCCGAAATCGATAAATTTCTAGACATAAGCCATGATATGGGTTTTAAGGTTAATTTGACTACCAACGGTACTTTGATAGATAAAGCTGAGCAAAAGATTCTAAATAAACCAGCATTAAGACAGGTAAATTTTTCGCTGCATAGCTTTTCTTCAAATGATAAGTTTATTACTATGGAAGATTACTTAAATAATGTTTTATGTTTCACAAATAAATCCGTTGAAAATTCTAATACTATTATAGCTTTGAGGCTTTGGAACCTTGACAAATCAGACATAAGAAACTCTGAAAGGCAAAGAAACAGAAACCTTCTATCCATTATCGAAAATTTCTTCAATTTAGATTTTCAGATAGAGGAAACCATAGCGTTAAATAGCGGAATAAAGCTGAGGGACAGGGTCTTTTTAAATCAAGATTACGAATTCAAATGGCCTGATTTAAGCATAACTTCAGAAAATACAAAAGGCTTCTGTTATGGTCTTAGAAGTCATATGGGATTTCTTGTGGATGGTACTGTTGTTCCATGTTGCCTTGACAATGATGGTGATATACCTCTTGGAAACATCAACTTCTGCTCCTTTAGTGAAATCTTAAGCAGTCCTAGGGCAGAAAACATGTTTGATGGTTTTTCCAATGGTAAAATAGTTGAGGCTCTATGCAAAAGATGTGGTTATAGAGAGAGATTCAACGGGTAAGAAATATATTAGGGGGTATACTATGAAAATCTTAGATAAGCTCGAAAGACGTTTTGGAAGGTATGCTTTAAGGAATATAATGCTCTATATAGTAACTATAAATTTAGCGGTATTTGCATTATCTTATCTGTATCCAGAAGCAAATGTGGAGTTTAGACTGATGCTTATTCCGTCTCTTGTTCTTAAAGGTGAAGTTTGGAGGCTCATAACCTTCATATTTATTCCTCCAAGCAGTTCAATAATATGGATTCTTTTTTCACTGTATCTATATTATCTTATAGGAAGTTCTCTTGAACATGAATGGGGAAGCTTTAAATTTAACCTATTCTACTTCATCGGAATAATAGCAACTATTGCAGCTTCTTTTTTAACTAATTCTGCTGCCACTGCTTCGTTTATTAATATGTCGTTATTTTTAGCCTTTGCATACCTTTTTCCGAATTTTGAGATCTTGCTCTTTTTTATTCTTCCGGTAAAAATGAAGTACCTTGGCTTACTAGATGTTGCGTATATAGCTTATAGTATTATATTTCTTCCTGTGCCTTCAAAAGCAGCAGCTGTAGCTTCTGTTATAAACTGCATCATCTTCTTTGGTCCTGATATAGTATCTGGAATGAAAACTAATGGGTTATCCTATTTTAGGAGAAAAAAATTCAGTGCAAAGGTAACTTCACGTCCCTATATGCACAAATGCACTGTCTGCGGTAAAACTGAACTTGACGATCCAGATATGGATTTCAGGTATTGTTCAAAATGCAGCGGGGATCACGAATACTGCATGGATCATCTGTATGACCACAAGCATATAGAATAGATGGAGGAACATATGTATGGAAAAACTTGGACTAATAGGCGGTTTAGGCCCTGAATCAACATTAGACTATTACAAATTAATAATAAAAAAATATCAACAGAAAAACAATTCCGTTGGTACAAAGCTTCCTGAATTTTTAATAAGCAGTGTAGATTTATATTCTCTGTTAACCTACATAAACGAAAACCGGCTAGATAAACTTACCGATTTTTTACTTGATAAAGTTAACGAACTATATAAGGCTGGTGCAACCTTTTGTGCTATAGGAACAAACACTCCTCATGTAGTTTACAAACCTCTAGCTCATCGTTCGCCAATACCTGTAATAAGTATTGTAGATGCAACGTTTCACAAAGCAAAAGCACTTAATTTAAAGAAACTGCTGTTACTTGGAACTAAATATACTATGACTCATAAATTTTATCAGGAAGCTTTTACAGCAAATAGTATTGAACTCATCACTCCTAATGAACAGGATATAAATAGAATTGATAACTGGATCTTTTCTGAGCTTGAACATGGAGTAATAAAAAGTTCAACAAAGAATGAATTGCTATCCATAATAAAGAAGTATAAAGACAATTTTAATCTTGATGGCGTAATTTTAGGTTGCACTGAACTTCCACTTATCTTAACTGAGAGCTCGTTTGGATTGGAGTTTCTAAACACTACAGATATACATTCTGATGCTTTGGTTGACTATATGCTGAATAATCACTAGTAATCGCTTATAAAGCCAGCTTAATTCTAAATTAAGCTGGCTTTTATCATTGGTATATTAACTTTATCCTTTACATATCAAGCTTAAATTTTGAAGTTATACTCTTCAATTCATTAGCTCTGTATAAGTTATCCTTAGCACTTTGTCTAATCTCATCTATATGCTGAACCATTTTAGCAGTTTCATCTGATATACCTTGTGTACCTGTAGCCCCTTCATTAATAGTTTCTGCCATTTCATTAATTGCTTTTGCTACACCGTCTATAGATGCATTCAGCTCTTCAGCTAATGCGCTGAAGTCCACCATGAACTTATTGATATCCTCTGCATCTCTGTTATAGTTGTCTCCAATCTTAATCATATTATCGTAATCCTTATTGACATTCTGCTCGATGTACATTAATACCTGTGAAGAACTTTCATTTAATATCTTTACAGATTCCTTTACTTTTTCAACTACTTTTTGAATTTGTCCTACAGTTTCAGCCGATTGGTCAGCTAATGCCGCAACCTCCTGTGCAACAACTGCAAATCCTCTTCCGCTTTCTCCTGCTCTTGCAGCCTCAATAGCAGCATTCAAGGATAGTAGATTAGTCTGGTTACTTATATCCAATATGGATTTTGACAAGCTATCAATCTCCTCTACTGCTTTACTTCCTTCGATAGCTTTCTGTAATTTTATCCTTATATCATTATAGATATTATTAGATTTCTCTATAGCTTCACTGGTTTTATTTTTAACGTCTAAAGCTCTGGTAAATATATCTTCTGTTTTCTGTAATCCATCTCCTGATTTATTGGCCATCGAAGCAACTGCTTGGCTCATTTCTCCTGTAGAAGCTGAAATCTCCTCAATAGTAGCTGCTGTCTCTTCCATTCCAGCTGATAAAGTTTCTGTTGTTTCGGAATTCATCGCTGCTTTCTCACTTAGATTCTTTGTCAAATCCTCTACTAGAACTGCATTTTTATTTATACTGTCACAAGCATTAACCATACTAATCATAAATTCATTCAGTTGTTTAACCATTTTATCTGTCGATTTAGCAATGACACCCACTTCATCATTTCTCTTCCTCAGCCTGTCATAATTTTTATCATTAGTTAAATCCAAATTTGCTGTCTTATCTATGAGTTTAGATATTTCAACTATAGGATTAGCTATCTTAGCAGATATGACAAAAGCTAGTAACGATGCAATAACAACAATTACTGCACTGACTGCAATAATTAAAATCGTAGTTCTAGTGATCTGAGCATTAAATTTACTTACAGTGCTACACATTACTACTATCCAATTAGCTCCATTCACTATTTTATAGGCAGCTATTTTCTTAGACCCATCGAATTTGTATTCTACAATATCTTCTGATTTTGCCTTATTGCTGCTGTTTTCCTTCACTACTTCTTTTATTTGCACGTTTTCAACTGGTTTTCCTATCTTAGATTTAATAGGATGATAAATCATTTTTCCTTTTTCGTCTACTAAATATGCATAGCTTGAATCGTCATTCTTTAGCCTTATTTTTTCAAAATACTTATTAAAAGTTTCTCCCTTTACAGCAGCTGCAGCATAACCAATTAATTTGGTTTTATCCATTACTGGATATGTAAATACTATGATAGGGGCCTTAGTTGATTTTGATATAAGTGTTTCACTCATTACTGCCTTTCCTGATGATTGAAGAGATTCTTTATTATATTGCCTTTCACCTATATTTTGTCCTATCAATCTTGAATCAGTATCTGCAACAATAATACCATCTGTATTAACTACAAATGCGTGCTCCAGATTTCCCTGCTTATTAGCATACTTGGTGAGTTCATCATTTACAGTGTTCAACAGCTTTTGATCTTTAGTTTTTAGAAACTGATATATATCAGTATTTTTCGATAGTGCAGTGACATTTGCTTTTTCCTTATTAATAACTTCACCTATAGTTTCCCCCAAAGATTCATCAACTAGCGATAAATCACCTTTAGCCGTTTCCTCATAAGACATTGTAGTAAATATAGCTGAAATAGCTGTAGTTATAGTCATAGAACAAATTAAAGTAACAATAGTAAATAACATTATTTTTTTCTTAATGGTCATATACCGCCTCTTCTTTCTGTGTTTTTTACGTTTTAAAACGTTTTCAGCTGCGTATAATAAATAAGTACTTATTTGCTATATTATAACATAATATAAATGAAAATAACAGATTATTCTGAAATTTCTATAATTAATAAAGTTACTTTTTTTACATTTATGTCTATTTAAGTAAAAAATGCTGCATCGTTAAGAGTATCTTCATCTAACATAGATTTAAAGATCTATGCAGATGAAATATCTTAATTACGACACAACATTTTCTAATTTTACTCCTGATGAAAAGAATCAAGCGTAGCGAATTTACTGAATTGACCAAGCCAAGCTAATTTAACTGTACCTACTGGACCGTTTCTTTGTTTAGCTATTATACACTCAGCCACATTCTTGTCTTCTGTTTCCTTATTATAATATTCATCTCTATATAAGAACATAACCACGTCAGCATCCTGTTCTATAGAACCTGATTCTCTAAGGTCTGAAAGCATCGGTCTATGGTCAGCTCTTTGCTCTGGAGCTCTGGATAGCTGGGACAATGCTATAACTGGACATTGCATTTCTTTTGCAAGTGCTTTAATAGAACGAGATATCTCTGATACCTCTTGCTGTCTGCTTTCACTTCCAGAACTTCCACTCATAAGCTGTAAGTAGTCGATCATTATGATATCTATACCGTACTCAAGCTTTATTCTCCTGCATTTAGAACGCATTTCCATGACTGACATTCCTGCAGTATCATCAATGAATATTTTGCTTGCTGCAAGTGGTCCTGAAGCTCTAGCTATGTTTTCCCAATCACCATCTTCAAGATTTCCTGTTCTTAGTTTTAACATATCTACATTAGCCTGAGAACACAATAACTTATACGCAAGCTGTTCCTTAGACATTTCCAAGGAGAATATAACAACGCTTTTACCAGATCTTAGTGCTGCATTTTCTGCTATATTTAGAGCAAATGTGGTTTTTCCCATGGAAGGTCTTGCTGCAATAAGAACCATATCACCCTTTTGGAATCCGGATGTTTTACTGTCAAGATCACTAAACCCTGACGGAACCCCTGTAATGTTTCCTTTATTATTAAATACTTTTTCTATTTCAAGGAAGCCTCTTTCAAGGACTGAACTTATTGGTTCATAATCGGCAGTGCTTCTTTTTTCAGCGATATCGAATATCCTCTTTTCAGACAAGTCAAGAACTTTAGATACATCATCCTGCTTGTCATAGCAATCCTCTATTATCTCTGTAGAAGCACGTATAAGTTTCCTAAGCATAGATTTCTCAGCAACTATCTTTATATAAGTTTGTAAATGCGCCGTCGTTGGAACCGAATCACTTATTTGAGTAATGTAAGTTATTCCTCCGGCTGCTTCCAGCTTATCATTTGCTTTCAAATATTCTGTAAGAGTTACTAAATCTATTGGGGTGTCCTTCTGAAATAAGGCAACTAATGCACTAAAGATGACTTTATGAACATCCCTATAGAAGTCTTCACTTCTAAGTGTTTCTACTGCTTCTGCTATCGAATTTTTATCTATTATCATAGAACCGATAACCGATTGTTCCGCCTCAACATTCTGGGGGAGACTTCTAAGCGATGCAGTTACATTTGTGCTATTTTTATTTTCATCTGTTCCATTTTTATTTTCCATAAAAAACTGTCTCCTCCACGATTACTAAAAAATAAAGTTCATAAGCTCCTCTATATTTTTGACATACTCGATTTCTATATTTTCAAGATTTTGAGGAGCCTCTTTCTTATTTTCATAAGGGAGAATAACTGTCTTTATCCCTTTTCTTCTGGCACCATAAACCTTCTCAAAAATACCTCCCACAGGCTTTATATTACCTCTGATAGATATTTCTCCTGTAATTGCCACATTCTGTTTTATCGGTTTGTTAAGTATAGCACTTATTATACAAATTGTTATAGCCGCTCCTGCAGATGGTCCATCAATTTTTCCTCCGCCTATAACATTAACATGAATATCATAATCATTAATGTTTTTATTTGTAATTTTTCTTATTACAGAAGTTGCATTAAATACTGAATCCTTAGCCATAGAACCGGCAGTATCATTAAACCTGATATGCCCGCTGCCTTTCTTTGTCTCAAAAACAGCAGCTTCTATTTCTATAGTTGAGCCTAAATACCCACTCACCCCGAGGCCGTATACATGTCCTATCGCATATTCCTCCTCATCATTAATGCTTTGGTAAGGAACTAGACGTTGGACAGCTATAACATTTTCAATGTCCTTCAAGGTAACCCTTATATTTTCGCAGTTTTTATTATTATAAACTACATATCCATAAGCATCAGACAATATACTTATCGCTCTTCTTCCTTCTACTGTGTATCTGCTTATAGTGTCAGCCACTCCATCTTCTATTTTTATATTAAGTTTATTAGCAGCATTTATAACGATATTTTTTATATCTTCTGCAGATAATGGCTCAAAATATACCTCTGCGCACCTTGATCTAAGTGCAGGATTGATCTCTCCAGGCTCTCTTGTGGTAGCGCCGATAAGTATAAAATCTGCTGGTGCTCCATTCTCGAATAAATATTTTATATATTTAGGTGTACTTTCATCATCTGGATCATAATATGCTGATGAAAATTCTACTTTTTTATCTTCTAAAACTTTAAGAAGCTTATTTTGAAGTATATTATCCAATTCCCCTATCTCATCTATAAAAAGTATGCCGCCATTTGCATCGGTTACTAGCCCCGGTTTAGGTTCAGGAATACCGACTTCTGCTAAATCTCTTTTACTTCCTTGATATATGGGGTCGTGAACAGATCCTAATAATGGATTAGTTATTTCTCTTGGATCCCATCTTAATATTGTACCATCAACTTCTATAAATTTTGCATCTTGTTTAAATGGAGTATATTTTAATTTTTTAACCTCTTCTAAAGCTAATCTAGCAGCTGTGGTTTTTCCGACTCCAGGAGGTCCATATAGAATTATGTGTTGTGGATATGGCGATGCTAACTTCGCAAGCAGAGCTTTAATAGCTCTTTCTTGTCCAACTATTTCATTAAAACCTTCAGGCCTCAATATGTTTTGAATGTTATTTGCTAATTTGTTTTTACTTATATTTTTAAGATTCTCATATTTTTTTAATGTCTTAGCATTCTCAGGTCCTTTTTGCTTTCTAATAATGCTGAGCCTTACATCATCAACATATTTATCCTGTCTTTCTACTAAAGCCTGCTCAACTTGAGCTTCTATCTTATTTTGAATATACCTTTTAGCAACGGCCTCTACAATCCATTTATTTGTAGTATCATTTAAAATATCTTCTATTTCCTCATCACTTTCTGGAACATTTGTAGCTATTCCTTTACCATCGCTTATTATTTTATTAAGGGCATAAACTCTTTTAGAAATATCATTACTATTTACATACTTCTGAAGCTTATACTTTATTGTTCTAGCTTTTACTGCACCCTGATCTAATACATTATTAGCAATGTCATATAATACATTAATTTGTGCCTGTATGGATGATTCCTCTGTTATCTCAAGCTGCCCTTCATTTATTTTAAACTGAGATTTCAATATATATCCTCCTAGTTTTAGCTTATTATAATAAGCAACTATTTTTCTGTTACAATAACCTTCATCTTCGTGCTTACTTCTGAATACAGCTTAACTTCAATATCATAAATACCTGTTTGCTTTATCGTATCCATATCAATTTTTTTCTTTTCTACATCTAGTGCATATTGTTTCTTGATAGCATCAGCTACATCCTTATTAGTTACTGCTCCAAAAAGTCTTCCGTTCTCACCGCTTTTAGCTATTATTTTAATTTCTTTTCCTTTTAATTTGTCAGCTAATCTCTGAGCTTCTTCTATTTCTGCTAATCTCTTCTTTCTTTCTTTTTCATTCTTCTGGTTTAATATATGCATGTTTTCATCAGTTGCTTCTTCAGCTAACTTCCTTGGGAAAAGAAAATTCCTTGCATATCCATCTGAAGCATTTATTACTTCACCTTTTTTTCCTACGCTTTTTACATCCTTTAAAAGTATTACTTTCATTTATATTCATCCTCCATTAATTTTTTATTAATTATATTTTTTAGTTGTTCTACTGCTTCATCCACCGATGTATTTTCCAGCTTTGCACCAGCCATAGTCATATGTCCGCCTCCGCCCAGACTTTCCATTATCATCTGAACATTTATGCTTCCCAATGACCTTCCACTAATATGGACATCATTATCTATTTTAACAAAAACAAATGATGCTTGAATACCCCTAATATTTAAAAGTTCATCAGCAACCTGTGCAGCTAAAACTGTATCATTGATATCTTCTGGACATACAGCTATTGCCACATCGTTCTCTGTTACAGCAGACTGTAGTATTTGTGCTCTTTTAATGTAAGTATCCAGATCATCTGAAAATAATCTCTTAACATCTACAGTATCTGCTCCAAGCCTCCTTAAAAAGGATGCCGCCTCAAAGGTTCTTACTCCAGTTTTAAAGCAAAAATTTTTTGTATCTACACATATACCAGCTAAAAGTGCTTCTGCCTCCACTTGTTTCACATTAACTTTTTCCTCTATATATTGAATTATCTCCGTTATAAGCTCAGATGTAGATGACGCATATGGTTCTATATAACTTAGTATCGTATTGCCTATATAGTCAGGTGCCTTTCTATGGTGATCTATAATCACAATTCTTCGGGATATATTTACTATTTCTTCGCTTAGTACATAGCTTCTATTATGTACATCTACTAAAACCAGCAAACTGTTTTCATCAAATTTTTCTTTAAAATCATCTGTATTTATAAAAATATCACTATAGTCTATATCACCGCTGAACTTTTGTAGAAGCTGCTTTATCCCATTTATAGGTGGTTCTAATACTATATTGCATTTCTTATCCAAATTTCTTATGATTGATGCTAAACCAACGGCGGCACCAAAACAATCTGCATCTGGATTTTTATGTCCCATTATAAATACAGTACTGCTTTCCTTTATTAAATCTCGCATAGCTTGAGCTATCACTCTAGCTCTAACTCTAGTTCTCTTCTCTACCTCTTTAGTTTTACCACCGAAAAAAGATAGTTTTTCTCCGTCCTTAACAACTACTTGGTCGCCTCCTCTTCCAAGCGCTAATTCCTTAGCAGAGTTAGCATAACCGCCGTTTTCAATAGGAGTTTCTCCTCCCATTCCAACTCCTATACTCAATGTCACTGCAAGTTTATTTCCTACGTTAATCTCCCTTACAGTATCCAATATTTCAAACTTTTTTCTTATTTCCTCGGTAATAAATTTGTGCTGTACAGATAAAACATATTTGTTAGAAGAGTATTTTTTGAGCATAGCTTTCAGGTTTTGTGCATAATTGTTTATGCATTTTTCTATTTCAGCTATGAGGATAGGCTTTTCACTCTCTTCGGTCATCTTTACTACATCGTCAAGATTATCAACTTCTATGAGCATAACACATTCTCTGTTGTCATATATCTTTTTCGTTTCAGTCACATCATTCAAATAGAATAATATTATCTTATCATTTTCATCTCTACTGTCATCAACGTTAATTAAGCTTATATATATATTATAAAATCTATCTTTTATATTTACATCCTTATATGATTTTTCATTAAGCTCCTTTATATTTTTTAGATTTACTATCTTTATTATATTCTCTATATTCTTTCCTAAAATTTCCTCCTGTTTTAATACTGAGGTTGTATTCTGGTTATACCATACAATATTTCCATTACTTCCTGTTATAATCAATGGAAATGGAGAATTTACTAATGTATTTCTAGTAGCTACATCAAGTTTCAATGAAAAATTTTCTATAAATTTTTTCCACTCATGCTTTTGCAGTTTTATAGCTCTTATATTATAGACTACTAGTATAGCAAATAAAGTCAGTACTACTATTCCAACAACAATATGCCTATAGTAAAATAGCAAAGATATAACCAAAGCCATAATCAACATATATAGTATATTATTTGTAGAGAAATAGTTATACTTATTATTATCCATTCTCTTATCCGCCTTTCAGTATTGCTACTATCGTCAATCTTTTTATTTGGTTTTTATATGATTGTTAAGTCTGCTTAAACTCTTACCATTTTTCTCAATAGTATCTTCTTCAATTATTCCAACTCTTAATTTTTTCTTTATGTTCTCGTCTACAGAAGTATATGAATATCCCAACCTATCGGCTAATACATAAAGAATTATTATTGCGCCTGAAATACATTCCAAAACAGCTTCTTGAGCAACATTACTGCCTTTAGTTAACAATCTGAAAAATTCGCCTATTATACAAAGTAGCTGTGCCTTTAATTCTTCAATTATCTTAATATCAGACATAATATTAAAATCTTCTTTTCTCATACCATCAACCCCTTACATATTACCCTAATCTCTATTTTAAGTTTCTTTTACAGTTTTTGCAACAATAAAAAAACTGCCGACAAAGTTTAAACTTCCATCAGCAGTTCTTTAAACATAGTTTTTTATTCTGTTGTAAATGGTAATAATGCTATGTTTCTAGCTCTCTTAATAGCATCTGTAAGTTCTCTTTGATGCTTAGCGCAGTTACCGGAAATTCTTCTTGGTAATATCTTACCTCTTTCAGTAACATACTTTCTAAGTTTGTTTATATCTTTATAATCAATTGACTCAGCTTTATCTACACAGAATGCACAGACCTTTTTCTTGCCTCTCTTCATTCTGGATCCGCCTCTTTTTGCTGAATCTTTTTCTTTCCTATCACTCATGCTTTATCCCTCCTTACCTTTAAAATGGTATATCTCCATCGTCTACAGGAGTCATATCCATATCAAATGAATCGCCTGCTCCTGAAGCTCCAAAATCAGAATTATTGTTGTTTCTTGTGTTATTGTTCATACCTGCTCCTGAATTTGTTCTGTCTCCTCTATCTAGGAACTGAACTTCATCAGCAACAACTTCTGTAACATATCTTCTTGTTCCATCTTTAGCCTCATAATTTCTTGTTTGAATTCTGCCACTAACTCCCATAAGTCGTCCCTTACCCATGTAATTAGCAGTGGCTTCAGCTTGCTTTCCCCATATTACAACAGGAATAAAATCAGCTTCACGCTGGCCATCTCTATTAGGCATTCTTCTATCTACAGCTAAAGTTATGGTGGCAACAGCATTTCCAGTACCAGGAGCAAATCTTAACTCCGGATCCTTTGTTAATCTACCAATTAAAACAACCTTGTTCATTATGGCACCACCCTATTTCTCTTTCTTAACTATAATATGTCTTATAACACCATCAGTAATTCTGAATATTCTATCTAATTCCTTTGGTAATTCTGGATTAGCACTAAATTCTACTAACGTATAAAAGCCTTCGCCAACTTTATCTATTTCATAAGCAAGTTTTCTCTTACCCCAGAAATCAACGTTGTCAACTACTCCGCCACCATTCTCGATTACACCTTTAAACTTTTCGATACTAGCTTTTACGCTCTCCTCGTCAGTTGATGGATGTAATATGAATATAGTTTCATATTTTCTCATCAAATCACCTCCTCCCCCTGGACTAACGGCCATAACGTAATATTCGTTACAGCAGGGACTACAACTATTGATTTTATCATATTCATTTTTAATTTTCAACATCTTTTTCAATTTCTTTATTTTCTTTAATTACTTTTTTTGTGTCTTTTTCAAATTTAGATCTCGGAAGCATAACTATTCTGCCACACCCACAGCACTTAACCTTTATATCTGCACCAAGTCTTATCACTTCCCACTCTTTGCTGCCGCAAGGATGTTGTTTCTTAAACTCCACAATATCTCCAATATTAAATACCTTTGACATGTTATTTCCCCTCTCCTTTATCTACACTTGAATAATTTGTTGTAACCTGTGGAAATCTTATTCCATTTCTATCTAGCTCCTTCTTTAAAAAGGTTCTAAGCTCATTTTCACATTGCCATTGGGTCATAGCCTTGGCCTTACCTACTACTCTTATGCTGACTCCTCTTCCGCTTAATGATACTATACCGACTACATCCGGTCCCTCTACCAAATCATCATTACTCTTCTTAAACTCCTCTACAGCATCCTCTAATACCTTAATTGCACTATCTGTATCTTCATCGTAAGCTATCTCTACATCTACCATAACACGCATATCACCTTTTGAATGATTAGTCACATCTGTTATAAGTCCATTTGGAATAATATGTAAATCACCATTAAAATCTCTTATTTTCGTTATTCTCAATTCTAAACTTTCAACTATTCCATCCTTACTTCCTATTGTTATATAGTCACCAACTACATACTGTTGTTCAAGCAGAATAAAAAATCCATTTACTATATCTTTAATTAAACTCTGTGCTCCAAATCCAACTGCAACACCACCTATTCCAGCAAAAGTAAGACCTATTTTGCCAAATAGTATAGTTATAATACCTCCTATTCCAATGAAATAAACCGTATATCTTAATATACTCGTCAATAACGCTACTAATGTCTTGGTTCTGCTTTCGTCTAATGATATCCTAAGCTTATTTTGAGTTCTTGCTACCTTTTTTATAATTATTGTTCCAACCTTTATAGATATATACATGCAAACAATTATAGCGATTATGCTTAGTAGATTTATAAGTACATTATTAATATTATCTTCAGTTAAATTTTTAGTAATAAATTTTATCACTTCATTATTCTTCATAAAAATTTTCTACCCCATTTAAGTAATACTATAATATTTTTCTCATTTCATTTTCTTCTTTTTTATATAAATTTTTGTAGATAGTTTCTCCTCTTTCTAGCAATTGTTTTACTTTTTCACCTTGTTCTTCTTCAACTCTTATACTTATTCCACAACTTTTTGTTATATAAGTTGGTGTTGGCATCACAGCCAGTCTAAAATTCTGTGCTTTTAGATATCTCTCTGTCTTCATTGCTCCACTAGAATTTTCAAATGTTATTAAATAATATTTTTCCAATCAAACCACCACCTGTAATATAGACACTCTATTAATTTACATTTATAATAAGATTAATGTAAAAAACTTCTTAAGTTTAATACACTGTCCCAATTCTATTTTATCATTAAATTCTCTTAATAAATAGTATTATGTAGAATCTTTGTTTATATCATAGACAAACAAAGTATAAGGAGGTTTATAATGTCAAAATTAATAGATCATCTCGATAAAACTATATTATTTTTTATTATTTATTCTATAGTTTTTTTCACATTTATTGAAACTCTAGGCTTCACGTTGCCATTTGTACTTGCTTTACTATTTGCTTTTATATTGAAAAAGCCTACTAGATTTATCTCAAAGAATCTTAAAATTTCAGCTTCCATCTCTGCCTTGGTAACGACTATTATTTTTTACTCAATTCTATTTTCGCTGCTGTTTTGGGCATCATCCTCTATTATTTCAGAAGTTGTTGAGCTTGGAAGAAATGTACCCAATTACATACCTGATATATCCGACTATAGTACCCATATAATCAATAAGATACAAACATATTATAATAATTTAGATCCTACCGTTATTAAAGCAATACAAAGTTCTCTATCTGGTATTACTTCAAAAATTACAACTTTGATTAATACACTAGTAAAAGGCGTTATTGCAATGTTAACATCATTTGTTTCGTCTATTCCGTATTTTGTTATGCTTTTTGTGTTTACGCTAATATCTACATATTTTTTTACCAAAGATTTATCAAAATCAGATAAAAATTCAAAATTGTTGTCTAATTTTAACGATAGTGCTTCAAAGATTATTTATATTTATAATGAAACAAAAAAAATGCTGTTGAATTATATTTTATCATATTTACTGGTTGTTACAATCACTTTTATTGTAACACTTATGGGGTTCATCATACTTGGAATAAATTATGCATTTGTATTAGCTTTACTCTGTGCAATCCTTGATCTTATGCCTGTACTTGGAATGCCTCTGGTTTACATACCGATTGTATTTGTTCAGTTTTCAAATGGCCAGTACATAACAGCTATTGCTCTATGTATACTTTATGCTTTAGTATTTATAATTAGACAGATTTCAGAACCTAGGATCGTATCTTCTTCATTAGGTCTTCATCCTGTTTCTGTACTTGCAGCGATTTTCATAGGATTAAAGGCTTATGGCGTTATCGGTATGATGTTCTGCATATTCTTAGTTGTATTTTATAATATATTTAGAAAAGTTAATGTGATATAGAATATATTTCCTCCTTATTGGATAAACTTCTAATAAGGAGGGTTTTCTATGAATAAAGATAAAATTATTTTGGATAGTGATAATATAAACTCTGTTAATATACTTATGAATTTATTATATGATTGTATGAATATAGAACTTGCAAGTGGTAAAACTATAGTGTTTCTATGTATAGGTACCGACCGTTCTACAGGAGATAGTTTAGGTCCTCTAGTTGGAGATAAGCTTGATTTTCTAAACCACAGTAGAATTGTGATCTATGGTAATTTGAAATCACCAGTTCATGCAAAGAATTTGCAAGATACACTTAATTTAATAAAAATAAGTTATACTGATCCCTATATTATTGCTATAGATGCTTCTCTTGGCTCTATTCATAATGTTGGGAAAATTATTATTGAGAACAAGCCATTAACTCCTGGTGCAGCTATGAATAAAAAGTTACCGCCTGTAGGTGACCTTAGCATAACTGGTATTGTTAATATAAGCGGTTCTTTAGAATTTATGGTTCTGCAGAATACTCGATTGTATACTGTTATGCGTCTAGCAGACCTTATTTCAACTTCCATTTTTAATTCTGTTTCAAAACTTTGTGATAATTCCGAATTTGCTTCTATAAAATAATTTTACATTACACTGGAATAAAACCTGTTATTTAATATATTTTCTATATCATCTACACTTTTATTTCCATAATCAATTATTAGTGTCCCTTCAGATTTATAATTAATTTTTGAATTAATTTTGCTTAAATCACAATTTTTTAAATTACATATTATTGCGTCACAAGGCGTTTTAGGATCATCTATTATATTATAACCTTTTTTTTCAAGATCATCTTTTATATTTAAATCACTATCAAGTATATATATATTCATTTTTTTCACCTCCACTAAATATTATTGTCATTATATTATGTATTATTCAAAACATTTCTTAAAATGAAAAGGGAAAGTGATCATGCCAGCAATTTTTAGCCAACAGAGATCACTTCCCCTTTATTATTTATGCATAGCCTCGTTTAAGGCTTCTTGTTCCTCATCAGATAGATCATACCTTGAAAGCCCTTTATCAATAGGCTTCGCGTATGTAGTACTATCATTTCTACCATATATTCCTGTAATGATAACTCCACTGTTCTTATTATCCAACAATGCTATTGAAAAACTCAAATCACTTCCTACATCTTCAAAAGCTTTATATCTTATTATTGATATCTTTTGTACGCATGTATCTACTTTTCTTTCAATTGCGCTTAACAATCCTTTTACATCCTCACAAGTTCTACTTGCATTCTCTACTTTATCTAAATATTGAAGTATTGTTTCTTCAAGATTCTTATTTTCTACACCACGCATGAATGATCTATACTTTCTCTTCAATTTTCCTAAAGAACTCATTACTGCAATAAGCATAAAAAACAATATTATTACTATTAAAGCTAGTACACAATCTATGATAGGTCCATAATATTTTATAATGTCTAAAATGTAATCCATTTTTACCTCCTGCATATTGTTTCACGTGAAACATTAAAGTAGTTTTACATCTTAATTAGATCTATGATTCTGTTTAGATCTTCCTCCGAATAGTACTCAATTTCAATTTTTCCTTTTTTCTTATTATTTGCGGAGATAACTACTTTAGTATCAAAATAACTTTCTAATTTTTCTTTGACATTCTCATAATATATTGAATAATCCTGTTTTCTATTAGTCTTAGATTTATTTTCACTATTTATACTTTTTACAAGTTTTTCAGTTTGTCTAACACTCAACCCATCATCTATAATTCTTTGAGCAAGCTCATACTGAAGATTCCCCTCATTCACTGACAGTAGCGCCCTGCCATGTCCTTCACTGATAACACCATCTATTAGATAGTTTCTTACTCGTTCATCTAGATTAATTAATCTAATAGAATTTGCTATAGCTGTTCTTGACTTTCCTATTCGTTGTGACAGTTCCTCTTGAGTAATATCAAAGTCATACATTAATTTCTTGTATGCATTTGCTTCTTCAATAGGATTTAAATCTTCTCGTTGTATATTTTCAATCAATGATATCTCTAAGGTTTGTCTATCATCTAAATTCATTATAACGACTGGTATCTCTTTTAACCCAATAAGCTTTGCTGCCCTCCATCTTCTTTCACCAGCTATTATACTATAAAATTCTCCATCCTGTTTTACAACTACTGGTTGTATTAATCCATGTTCTTTTATAGATTCCCCCAGTATTGCAATTTTATCTTCATCAAAATATTTTCTAGGCTGATCATCGTTAGATTTAATTTTATTAATATTGATTTTAGTTACTTCATCTCTTTCATTTTCTATTGAAATTTCTTTAGGTATTAATGCATCTAATCCTTTTCCTAATCCATGTTTTCTTACAGCCACTATATCAACTCTCCTTTTGTCTGCTTAAAAACTCCTTCGATACTAATGAAAAAGCTTCTGCTCCTTTGCATTTTTCATCATATAACATTATTGGTAATCCAAAACTTGGAGCCTCAGCAAGTCTAATATTTCTTGGTATGGTTGTACTGTAAACCTTATTCTTAAAATACTTTTTAACTTCAGTTGTAACATCATTACATAAATTATTTCTTCTATCATACATAGTAAGTATGACACCTTCAACCTCTATATGTCTATTTAGCGACTTCTTAACAAGATTGATTGTATTGACTAGTTGTCCCACTCCTTCTAATGCATAAAATTCGCACTGAATAGGTATCAATACAGTGTCTGAAGCAGTAAGAGCATTAATAGTTAGAAAGCCCAATGATGGTGGACAATCTATAAAAACATAATCAAATTTTTCCTTAATATTGTTTAATTTATCTTTAAGTATTGTTTCTCTGTTTTCTTTTTCAATAAGTTCTACTTCTGCACCTGCTAAGGAAACTATAGACGGAAGAACATACAAATTCTTGATAAGGCTGCTTTCAATTATTGTTTCATTAATATCTATATCTGTAGTTAATACATCATATATTGAATTTTTTATTTTTTTCTTATCAAAGCCTAAGCCGCTAGTAGTATTACCTTGTGGGTCTATATCAATAGTTAATACCTTATACCCTTCCATAGCTAAATACGAACAAAGATTAATATTGGTAGTAGTTTTTCCAACTCCACCTTTTTGATTAAATACACATATTATTTTCATTTTTTCTAACTAAAAGAATAAATTCTTAAGTTTTTACCTCCTTTCTACAAGAGTTCATTTGTAAAACATAATAATATTATATATTTATAATGGTACAACTTCAACTAACTGAGTGAAAATTATTTATATAGAAAATAATATCATCTCAGCCTAAATTAAATGAATCTTGATTTTTCATTTCAGCACACATAAAAAGCTGCTGTAATACATATTAGCATCACAACAGCTTTTTGTTTCACGTGAAACATTTCTATTTTTTGGGAATTATTATTGTAACTCTTACATCTCTATCTGATTCTTCTGTTTTATATTTAGCACCTACTCCATACTTATCAAATATTTGCTTTATAGTATTTAAATACACCCTAGTATTAAATGAAGTTTTTACTCTTTTCTTAAACTTTTCTTTTTCATTTTTGATTAATACTGATTCAATAAAATCTTCTGTCTGTTTAACATTTAAACCTTTCTTTATCACAACATCTAATACATCCTGTTGAACTTTGTCATCTGATATTTTCAAAAAAGCTCTTGCATGTCTTTCAGTAAGTCTATTATCCAGTATCCTCTTCCTTATAGAGTCTGACAATTTCAAAAGTCTTAACTTATTAGCAATAGTTGACTGCTTTTTGCCTATATATTCTGCAAGTTTTTCTTGAGTATATCCATGTTCCTTTATTAAATTATAATATGCCTCTGCCTCTTCAAGAAAGTTTAAATCCTCTCTCTGAAGATTTTCTAATAATGCTATGGATGCAGATTCTTTATCATTCACGTCAACTAAAATAATAGGAACTTCTTCTAACTCTATCTTTTTAGCAGCTCTAAGTCTTCTTTCACCAGCCACTAGTTCATATGAATCATTGCCAAGCTTCCTAACCGATAACGGCTGAATGATCCCATAATGCTTAATTGATTGAGCCAACTCTTCAATGGAATCTTCGTCAAAACTCTTACGAGGTTGGTACAAATTAGGTACTATTTTATTCGGTGATACATATATAATTTCTTTCTGCATATAATCCATCCCTCTATTTGCATTTGTTAATATTTTCTATTTATTTTTTAAAATTCCTTCTTTTTGTCTAATATTTCGTATGACTAATATTAACATATTTTTACTTTAAATAATAGGCTTTTTAGAAATATTTGCCGATTTTCGTGGAAACCTATCAGGTGTGGACTGTATTTTCTTAATAATCACCAAATTATGCATAAATTCTGTGTCTTCAATAGTTACCGGAATTACTTCCTCCAATTTTCCACCCAAAACTTTTATAGCATTTTTAGCATCCAAAATCTCTTTTTCAACTGCTGGTCCCTTCATAGCTACAAAGTATCCATTTATTCTCACAAATGGTAAACAATATTCGGATAATGACGACAAATTAGCTACAGCCCTCGAAATAGCACAATCATACCGTTCTCTAAACTCGTTCTTAATTGACATCTCCTCTGCTCTTCCATGAAAAGTCTCTATACCTTTTAGTTCAAGACTTTCTATAACACAATCTAAGAATTTAATTCGTTTATTTAATGAATCTAACAATGTTACATTTATATTCTCATTAACTATCTTAATAGGTATACCAGGAAAACCTGCTCCAGTACCTACATCTATTATATTTTTACAATTATTCAACTTCGAAAACTGAAATGACTTTATCGAATCAATGAAATGTTTTTGAATTATTTCCTTATCATCAGTAATTGCCGTTAAATTTATTTTTTCATTCCACTCTTTAATAAGTTCTTTATACTGTATAAATCTAGCATATACAATATCATTAAATGTTAACTTTTCATTGCCGAAAGCCTTTTTAAGTAATTTGTAACAATCATCTACCTTTTCCAATCTTTACCCACCTTCTTATTGTATTGCTCAATATATATCAAAAGCACATTAATATCTGCAGGCGATACTCCCGATATTCTGGAAGCCTGACCAATATTTAGAGGCCTTATCTTTCCAAGCTTTTGTTTCGCTTCTATCCTTAAGCTGTTTACATCATTATAATCTATATCAGGTGGTATTATCTTATTTTCATACTTACTAAACTGTTTAACCTGTTCAAGCTGTTTTTCTATATATCCCTCATACTTAGATATAATATCTATTTCCTCAATAATGTCTCTGCTTAAAACCGGTCTATCTTTATCTAGTTCTATGACAGATTGATAATCCAATTCTGGACGTTTTATAAGTTCATATAATGATATGGGTTTTTTTAGATCTGTAGAATTCAAGTTTATTAATATATCATTTACTTCTTTCTTATTAGTTATCTGAAGCTTTTTAAGTCTATCTATCTCATCTTCTATTGCTTTTTTTCTATTTAAGAATTTAGCATATCTTTCTTTACTAACTAATCCTACATCATATCCTTTTTCAGTTAATCTCAAATCAGCATTATCCTGCCTTAGTAACAATCTATATTCAGCTCTAGAGGTCATCATTCTATAAGGTTCATTTGTTCCCTTTGTAATGAGATCATCTATAAGAACACCGATATATGATTCTGATCTCTTTAAAATAAGAGGTTCTCTTTCCTCTAATTTTAATGCAGCATTTATACCCGCTATTAATCCTTGGCCAGCTGCTTCCTCATAACCAGATGTACCATTTATCTGTCCAGCACCAAAAAGTCCCTCTATAGCTTTAAATTCAAGTGATAATTTAAGCTGTGTTGAATCTATACAATCATATTCTATTGCATATGCAGTCCTCATTATCTCAACATTTTCAAGTCCCTCAATAGTTCTAAGCATTTTTACCTGAACCTCTTCAGGTAGAGAACTAGACATCCCTTGAACGTACATTTCCTCAGTATTTTCACCTTCAGGTTCTATAAAAATCTGATGTCTGTCCTTGTCTGGAAACCTCATTACTTTATCCTCAATCGAAGGGCAATAACGTGGACCTATACCAGCTATTGATCCATTATAAATAGGAGATCTATTAATATTATTTCTTATAACGTCATGTGTTTCTTCATTAGTATACGTTAAATAACATGGAACTTGATCTCTCTCAATATCGCCACTCATAAATGAAAATGGAGTAACTACTTCATCACCACTTTGAATTACCATCTTGCTGAAATCTATAGATCGCTTATTTACTCTTGATGGTGTACCAGTTTTAAACCTTCTTATAGTTATACCATTATCAATTAATGATTGTGATAAGCCATCGGCGGCAAACATCCCATTAGGACCACCGCTATAATTTACTTCACCAATAATTATCTTAGATTTGAGATATACTCCTGTAGCTAGAATAATTACTTTTCCAGAGTAATAAGCCCCATTTTTAGTGATGACTCCCTTAACTTTATCCTTCTCTACATCTAGAGATATAACTTCTATTTGCTTGATATATAAATTTTCCTGTTGCTCTAATACGTGTTTCATTCTAAACTGGTATTTTTTCTTATCCGCCTGTGCTCTTAGAGAGTGTACTGCTGGACCCTTTGACGTGTTTAACATTCTAGACTGTATATAAGTATTATCAATGTTTACTCCCATCTCTCCGCCAAGAGCATCTATCTCTCTTACGATATGTCCTTTTGCAGTACCTCCAATGTTAGGGTTACAAGGCATAAACGCAATGCTATCAAGATTCATAGTGCACAAAAGTGTTTTATGCCCCATTCTAGCACATGCCAGTGCTGCTTCACATCCGGCATGACCTGCCCCTACCACAATTGCTTCATATTCTCCCCCAAAATAGCTCATTCTTTTTTCCCTACTTTCCTATGCAAAATTCAGAAAATATTTTATCCAACAAATCTTCTTGAAGACTATCACCTGTAATCTCTCCAAGGTTATTCAACGCATCCTTTAAGTCTATTGAAGCTAAATCTATTTCCATATTATTATTAAGTGTTTCTAATGAGCTGGTGCAATTTTGCTTAGCTCTTATAAGCGCTTCTTTATGTCGTGTATTTGTAATAATAGTATCATTATAATTAAGCTTACCAGAGAAAAACATTTTACTAATTTCCTCTTTAAGTCTATCTAGCCCATCACCTGTTACCATAGAAATATTAATATATTTTTCTACACCATACTTTTTTAAATCTTCTACATCAATATTTTTTACTAAATCTAACTTATTAAGCAAGACGATATTTTTCTTTCCGCTAATTCTATCAAGTATATTAATATCCTCTTCCTCTAATTTTCTACTAGCATCTAAAACTGTTATTACCAAATCCGCTTCGTCAATTTTATCTACAGATCTTTGTACACCTATCTTTTCAACTACATCTTCTGTTTCTCTTATTCCAGCAGTGTCAATTATTTTAATTGGTATACCACCTAAGTTTATATATTCTTCTATAATATCTCTAGTTGTTCCTGGAATGTCTGTGACAATAGCTCTGTTTTCTGAGAGCAATATATTTAAAAGAGACGATTTACCAACATTCGGTTTGCCAACAATAACTGTGCTTATACCATCTCTAACTATTTTTCCTTCATCTGCAGTTTTTATGAGATATGTTATCTCATCTATAATTTTATTTATATTACTTTTTAACTGCTCCAAAACTACATCATCTAATCCTTCTTCGGGAAAATCAACTGTAGCTTCTATTTCTGCAAGAATTCCAAGGATCTTATCTCTTATTTCTTTTATTTTGCGTGATACTCTACCCTCAGCCTGCATAACAGCCGACTTCATTGCAATATCTGTCTTTGACTTAATTATATCCATAACTGCTTCAGCCTGACTTAAGTCAATTCTTCCATTTAAAAATGCTCTTTTAGTAAACTCACCTGGTTCAGCTAAACGAGCACCCCTTTTAATAACCTCTTCTAATATTCTTTTAGCAGCCATACTCCCACCATGGCAATTAATCTCTACTGTATCCTCAGCAGTAAAGCTTTTTGGTTTCTTCATATAACTAACTAAAACTTCATCGATAACATCCTCTGAATCCTTATCAATTATAAATCCATACCTCATAGAATATGGCCTCATATCCATCAAACTTTTATTAGTTTTTCCTTTGAATATTGAGTTAACTAGACTAAGCGCTTTATCTCCTGATACTCTTATTATTGATATACCAGCCTCTCCAATACCTGTGGCAATGGCGGCAATCGTATCATATTCTCTCATTTTAACCACCTTTATATGTCTTATTTAGAGGATACTTCACTTGTAATTTTGTCTTATATGCCTAAAAAGAAAGCCTTTAGGCTTTCTTCAAAGTTACTACTACTCTTCTATATGGTTCATCCCCCTCGCTAAATGTCTCTACACTAGAATCATTTTGAAGAGCGGCATGTATAATTCTACGTTCATATGGGTTCATAGGTTCTAATTTAAAACTTCTTCCAGCTTTCTTTACCTTATAAGCAGTTTTTTCAGCAAGTCTTCTTAGAGTATCTTCTCTCTTGCTTCTATAGTTCTCTGTGTCTAAAACAACTCTCTTATATTCCTGTGATTGATCCTTATTAACTACTAAACTTACAAGATATTGAAGAGCATCAAGTGTCTCGCCTCTATACCCTATAATTATGCCCATATTAGGACCAGATAAATCTATTTTTAATAAATTATCTTCGTCCTGAATACTGATTTCAGCTTTTACATTCATGTTATCTAGTATCTCTGATAAAAACTTCTTAGCCTCATAAGAACTATTTCTTTTTTCCTTTACTATTATTCTAGCAGGTTTTGAGCCTATTATCTTAAATAGTCCCTTGCTTCCTTCATCTAATATTTCTATCTCTACTCTATCTTCTGTCAAGTTTAATTCTTCCAAAGCACTCTTTAAGGCATCCTCAACTGTTTTTCCAGTTGCTTCTAGACTTCTCATATTAAAACACCCACCTTATTATAAAAGAATTCTATTTCTTCTTATTCTTATTTGTTTTATTCTTTTTATTTTTAGTAGCATTTGAATTATTTCCAGTACTTTTACTAACATTCTTCTTGCTATTATATTCTGCTTTGGATCTATACTTACTATCAACTGCTGTTTCCAAGGATTTTTTAGAAACGGATTTATTAACTGATTTATTATTCAAATCTTTACTTTTTATTGTTTCTTCATTCTTTTCTGCTTCCCTATTAAGTATGCTACTTCCAACTGTATTTTTAATAAGTCCCATTTTAATCATAAACACACTCTGACCCAATTGTATTAAATTACTAACTACCCAGTACATAACTAATGCAGATTTAAGTTTTAAACTAGATACTCCTATTACTCCAGCCATCATTATATTCATAGTGGACATAGTCTTAGCCTGCGGGTTATCACCCTTAGGCATCATTATAGCTGAAGATACATAAGTAGTTAAAATTGCAAGTATTGTTAGTATAAATGTGTTATCTGGTTTACCAAGAGTGAACCACAAAAAATGAACATTATCTATTCCTTTAATACTGTATAGTATTGAATACATAGCCATTAATACAGGAAATTGTATTAGTATTGGTAAACACCCACCAAAAGGACTAGTACCATGCTCTTTATATAGTTTCATTAACTCCTGTTGAGATTTTTGAGGATCATTTTTATATTTATTCTGTATCTCCTGCATTTTCGGTTGTAATTCTTGCATTTTTGCTGAAGATTTAGTTGATTTTATATTTAGCGGTAACATTAAAAGCCTTATTATAACTGTAAAAAGTATAATGGTTAGACCGTAAGAATAGTTATCACCCTGTACAAAAATCTTAACGAATTGATGTATCAATTCGAAAAAGTTATTCAGTAGATTTCCTAAGAAGCTCAATGTATTATCCTCCTGATAATTTATTTTACCGGATCATATCCACCCTTACTGAAGGGATGGCATCTTAATATTCTTTTTATTGCCATAAAACTACCTTTTAAAGGTCCATAACGCTCTATAGCTTCCATAGCATATTGTGAACAAGTTGGATAGAATTTGCAGTAATATTTATATCTTTGCTTTTTCCATGGAGAAATATATTTTTGATAGAATATAATCAATCTAATTAGGATTTTCTTCATTATTATAAAGACCTGCCTTTTTAAAAAGTTTGAGCATAGAATTTTTAATCTCCTCATAACTTTTATCTTTGCTGCTAACCCTAGAAACAAATATTAGATCTAATCCATTCTTTATTCCTGAATTATTGAGTCTATAACATTCTGAAATTAACCTCTTAACCCTGCTTCTTACAACGCTTTTCCCAACTTTTTTGCTTACAGATATGCCGACTCTATTATAAAGACTTCCATCTATACAATTCCTTTTATTCTTATATACATAGAGCACCAGTAGTTCTGTAGAAAAAGATTTTCCTCTTCGATAAGCAATTTTAAAATCCGTATTTTTCCGTAATCTTTCTTGTTTCATTAAAAATATTTCTCCTCATTTCTGCAATTACAGAAAAAGGCCACTTAAGCGGCCCTTATGCTGTCAATCTTTTTCTACCTTTTTGTCTTCTTCTCTTAAGAACATTTCTTCCTGAAAGACTACTCATTCTCTTTCTGAAACCATGTTCTCTCTTTCTCTGTTTCTTTTTAGGCTGATATGTCATAAACATTCACATGCACCCCCTTTATTGCTGGTGTTTTATAGCAATTACTTTACTATCTATTGTAATAAAAGTTTCACCATATAATTATATATGTACCTAAAATATATGTCAAGAAATAAGTCCCATACTATTCATATTTATTAATCACTATATTTTTATTTCTATAC
>NZ_MZGV01000052.1 GCF_002029235.1 Clostridium oryzae | reverse complement strand
CCCTCTATGAGGCAGGTTACCCACGTGTTACTCACCCGTCCGCCGCTAGAGACCGAAGTCTCTCGCTCGACTTGCATGTGTTAGGCACGCCGCCAGCGTTCGTCCTGAGCCAGGATCAAACTCTCAAATTAAAAGTTTGTCTTGCTCTTACTTACTTTATCTCAAGTATCTCTTTCGAGATCTCTCAGAATTGCCGGTTTATTTTAACAAATTTCTTTGTCTTACCTTTTTCTCTGTTCAATTTTCAAAGACCATGTTCATCAAATTATAAACTTTGCATTACTTCGTCAACTTCGTCGCTGCAGTGCTCATTTGCATCAGCAAACTCCGCTCCTCACTCCTTATTTCCTTGTCCTGCTCGTTTCTAATTTGATTCAAGTGAATTCTAAACTTTAATTACATTTTTATAACTCACTTGCTGCTTTCCGTAGCTGATTTGTTTGCCTATCGTTACGCAGCTATTTAATAATATCATCTTTGTATCTACATGTCAACAATATTTTTAAGAATATTGTAAAAAATTTTGTTATAAATCTTTTTTCACCCTATTCATATGCAAAATACCTGACATAATAGGTTAAGCATTTAAAATAAGCGATTATAATATAATATCTGCCAACTTACTTACAAAAATACTAGATTTAAAACCATCATAGCTTTAATAATCTTATTACTCTACTTATTTCTTCAAGTGCTAGACAGTTTTCATATATTAACATGCATATATCTCCATGTCAATATATTTTTAAAATAATAATACTTTTATTATATTGCTTCTGTTGCCTTCTTCTCTTAATCCATTAGCTTCAGAATATATTACTGTTTCTTTATTTAAGGACTATCTTTTTTGCTTTATATAAAAGTATCTTATCATTAGCCAAAAGTTATCTATAATAGGCAAAAACATAATTTCCTAAAGAGTAAACTAAAATAACTGGCAGTTATATAACTGCCAGTTATTTTCCTAGCTATATTAATCTCCGAAAGATATTCCAATCTTCTTTGCAATTTGAACAAGTTCACCATTCGGATCAACGTTTTTATTATTTCCAATAACTTCTTCCAAGCTTACATATGATATTTCATCACCTTTTAGGCGTACCATATTTCCGAACTTACCTTCATTAATAAGATCTGCTGCTGCTACACCATATCTTGTAGAAAGTATTCTATCAAATGTAGAAGTTATACCACCTCTTTGAATATGTCCAAGAACTGTACTTCTTACTTCATGATCCTTAATAATCTTCTCAAGATCGTATGCAAGCTTATTAGCAATTCCACCTAATCTTATAGGATCTGGACTATCTTCAACTATTTTGCTTACAACTACTTCTCCATCCTTCGATTTTGCACCTTCTGCTACAACAATTATGCTGAACAGTTTTCCACTTTTCTCTTCTTGTCTTATTTTATCCACTATTTTATCTATATCGTAAGGTATTTCTGGTAAAAGAATAACATCGGCAGCTCCAGCAATTCCTGATTCTAGAGCTATCCATCCTGCGTTCCTCCCCATAACTTCACATAATATAATTCTATGGTGGGATTCTGCAGTCGTATGTAATCTATCCAGAGCCTCCGTAGCAACTTCAATAGCAGTATTAAATCCAAATGTTACATCAGTAGCAGCTAAATCGTTGTCAATAGTCTTTGGAACTCCTATTACTTTAACTCCTTTTCTTGCAAAGTCCCTTGCACTAGTAAGTGTACCATCTCCACCAATTACTACTAGAGCATCTACACCTTCTTTTCTCATATTCTCAACTGCTGTATCTGATACGTCCTTTTTAACTGTCTTACCATTTTCCTCAACACTGTAATCGAATAGATTATCTTTATTAGAACTATAAAGAATAGTTCCTCCTTTAGCCAGTATTCCTGATACACTATCTAAATCTAAATTTACAAAATCATTATTATACAATCCTCTATAGCCAAATTTATATCCAATCACTTCGTAGCCATACTGTAGTATAGCTGTTCTTGTAACAGCTCTAATAACTGCATTTAATCCTGAGCAGTCTCCACCTCCAGTAAGTAATGCAATTTTTTTAATTGAATTTGACATATATTCAATCCCTCCAAGCCCATTTTTTTTAATTATACACTGTAAACTTTTAAATTTGAACATAGTTATTTATGTTTTTCTATTTTCACAAATATGCGTCTTATTTACCAAATTGTATAACACATTTCCAATAATAAAACGATTTATGAATAATATAATGTATAATTAAACTTAATATACAGCAAAAGAAATTGTTTTTGTTAACAATAATATTATTAGTATTATAGCAATTAATATTCTATAAAATGCAAAAATTCTCATTGGCTTTCGTTTTAAAAATGCTATAAAACTATCTACTACTACCAATGCAACTAAAAAAGCTATTATAAATCCTATTATTAATGCTACAGTTGTATTTAGATTAAAATTTATATTATTTCCATCTAAAATAGCATCCTTTAACTTAAGCCCAGTAGCAGCTACCATTGTAGGTATAGCAAGAAAAAATGAAAATTCTGATGCGGATACATTATTGAGTCCAGTAAACCATCCTCCCATAATTGTTGATGCTGATCTTGACATCCCTGGCCACATTGCCAAACATTGAAAAAAGCCTATTACTAAAGCTTGTTTTGGCTTAACATCCTCTATACGTTTTATTTTAGCTTTACGCCTATATTTTTTTTCCATAAACAGCATAAGAAATGCTCCTACAAGTAAAGCTAATATAACCGTAACTGGTTTCATTAAATATTTATCAATAACATCATTTAATAAAAGTCCTATGACTGCAGATGGTAAAAATGCGATAATTATCGTTGTCCACAATTTAAGTCCATAATCTTTAAATTCAATCAATGAACGTTTTATCTTTTTCCAATACAAATATACTATAGCTAAAATAGCTCCTAACTGTATAACAATCATGAACATATTGGAATATTCAGTTCCATATGGTTTATTGAAACCTATAAGGTTTCCAACTATTATCATATGACCTGTTGAAGATATTGGTAAAAATTCAGTTATACCTTCCACAATTCCTATCAATGCAGCTTTGAATAAAAATAACCAATCCATTATCAATGCCCCTCTCCCACCATTATCTCTTTCTATATATCATTCTACCAAATAGCTGCACCAAATTCTACTAACTACTATATGTATCGCATTTTTTATATTTTTTTACCGCGCACGCAAACTCACAATTGTAAAATATTGATATATAATTTACAATAAGATAGAGGCTTTTATTATTTAAGCATACTAATAAAAATAAGCAATATTATATATAAATTTGATTTTGGAGTTGATAATACTATGTCAAATTTTAAATCTCCTAAGTTTAAGTATGTTATTCTATTGTTATCGTTAATTTTACTTCTTATTTCCTGCACAACGCTTTATATATACATCCGTACAAATTCCTATAAAAAAACACATTCTATATCCTCTAATTTAACCACTTCAAACAGCATAAAAAACACTAAAGCACATGCTAAAAGCAATTTTATAGCTAAAACTGGTGTAAATAAATTAGAACATAAAGCATTACCTAAAACCACTAAAATTACAATAAGTGCTGTTGGAGATTGTACAATAGGTACAGACCCAAAATTCAACCAATCAACCTCCTTACCAGCAGTAGTTAAGCGAAACGGAAATAGTAAATATTATCTTTTCAAAAATGTACGATCTATTTTCAGAAAAGATAATATAACCATAGCCAACCTTGAAACTACATTCACTACTTCAAATAATAGGCAGATAAAAAAATTCACTTTTAAGGGGAATCCAGCTTTTGCAGCTTCAATACCAACGGCTTCTATTGATGGAGTAAACATTTCTAATAACCATATACATGATTTCGGAGTTCAGGGATTTAAAGATACTATTTCAACACTAAAAAAGTTTAAGATTCCATATTTCGGTGAAGGTAATGTGTGGGAAACAAAGTACAAAAATATAAGAATAGCATTCTTAGGGTACACCGGCTGGTCAAATAGCCCTTCATTTCTACGTAAGTTGACATCAGATATTCGTAAGTATAAATCAAGAGAAGATATTGTTATTGTTACTTTCCATTGGGGTATTGAGCGTACATATACTCCTAATTCAACTCAAAGAAGTATTGCGCACACAGCTATAGATGCTGGAGCCACATTAGTTATAGGACACCATCCGCATGTACTTCAAAGCGTTGAACAATACAAAGGAAAATATATTTGTTACAGCCTTGGTAATTTCTGCTTTGGTGGTAATAGTAATCCACCCGATAAAGACACGATGATTTTTCAAACAAGGCTTACATTCAAAGATAAAAAACTTATTACTAACAAGATTAGAGTAATTCCTTGCAGTATTTCCTCTGTAAGCGGTTATAATAATTACTGTCCAACTCCGCTAAGCGGCTATAATAAAAAAAGAGTATTGAGTAAGATAAATAGACTTAATATACATATGAAGTTTAAATTAGGAACAAAGTTTAAATAGAAAAGGAAATGTTGTGGCACTACGGAGATTGATCCGCTCACTAAGCACTTGTAACACAAATTTTATGCAAATTTGCTGACAATTGCTAAATTCACTCTATATCTCCTTCGTGCCACAACATTTTCTATGCCCTGACTCTTAATGTTCACAAAATACTTTTATTATATTGCTTCTGTTGCCTTCTTCTCTTAATTCGTTAACTTCAGAATATATTACCGTTTCTTTTTTTAAGTTAAATTACGCTTATTCTTCATAGCCATTTGGATGACTTAAATGCCATTTCCAAGCGCTGTCAATAATAGTTTCCAATGAGTTATACTTTGGTTTCCAGCCCAATTCTTTCATAGCTTTTTCGGATGATGCTATGAGTATAGCTGGATCTCCTGCTCTTCTAGGCGCAACCTCAGCCTTTATTGGTTTTCCAGTTACTTTTCTTGCAGCTTCAACTACTTCTTTTACAGAAAATCCTTTTCCATTTCCTAAATTAAATATTCTGCTTTCTCCACCTTTTCTCATCCTATTTAATGCCAAAAGATGAGCATTAGCAAGATCCATTACATGAACATAATCTCTTACACAGGTTCCATCCTCTGTTTTATAGTCATCACCAAACATCATTATTTTTTCTCTTTTTCCAAGAGCCACCTGCAATATGATTGGAATCAAATGACTTTCAGGATTATGATCTTCACCTATTTTACCTGATAAGTGCGCACCTGCAGCATTAAAATATCTAAGTGCTGTGTATTTTATTCCATAAGCATTGTCACACCACTTAAATATCTTCTCAACAGTAAGCTTTGATTCTCCATAAGGATTAGTTGGAAATGTTCTGTCACTTTCTTTTATAGGAACACTTTCTGGTTCTCCATAAGTAGCTGCAGTTGATGAAAATACTATATATTTTACGCCATAGTCTTTCATCGCTTCTAATAAACTGATAGTCCCGCCTACATTATTGTTAAAATATTTTAGAGGTTCAGTTACACTTTCACCTACTAATGAATCCGCTGCAAAATCTATAACAGCTTCAATTTTATTTTCTGTAAATACTTTATCTAATATTTTTCTATCTCTTAAGTCACCAATATAAAGTTTTTTTCCTTCTATAGCTTTCTTGTGACCTTTTTGCAAGTTATCTAGCACAACTACTTCTTCGCCGTTTTCAACAAGCTCAGCTACCATATGACTACCTATATAGCCGGCTCCTCCACAAATCAATATTGCCATATTTAATTCCTCCTTTAGAAAACCTTTTCTATATTATACCACAAAAACTCAAAAAAATAAATTATTTTTTTGAGTTTTTATTTTTTGATTTATTTGTCATTTGATACTTTTATTTCTATTTGTCCATTATTACTGCCTATAACCATATGACAGCCATCGTACACTTCACCGGCGATAATTTTCTTTGCTATATCTGTCTCTAATGTATTTTCTATATATCTTCTCATAGGTCTTGCACCATAAATAGGATCATAACCTTCACTGATCATAATCTCTTTTGCAGCATCTGTAACAGTTATAGATATATTTCTTTCACTAAGTCTTACTGCAAACTCGTTAATAAACAAATCTATTATCTTTTTAATAGCATCGGCTCCAAGAGGCTTAAATAATATAATATCATCAAGTCTATTAAGGAATTCAGGTTTAAATCTATCTTTAAGTTCGTCCATAACCTGTTCCCTTATTTCATCATCAATGCTATCCTTCTCTGTATTTTCAAGTAAATAATCGCTTCCTATGTTTGAAGTCATAATAATTATCGTATTCTTGAAGTCTATCAAATTACCCTTATTATCAGTAAGTCTTCCATCATCTAAAACTTGAAGGAATATATTAAAAACATCATCATGAGCCTTTTCAATCTCATCGAATAAAATAACGCTATAGGGACTTCTTCTTACCGCCTCAGTAAGCTGTCCTCCCTCTTCATAGCCGACATATCCGGGAGGCGCTCCTATTAATCTTGACACAGAGTATTTTTCCATATACTCGGACATATCAATTCTTATAATATTCTTTTCACTATCAAATAGAGTATTTGCAAGCGTCTTTGCAAGTTCAGTTTTTCCAACCCCTGTTGGTCCTAGGAATATAAAAGAACCTATTGGTTTTTTATTATCCTTAATTCCAGCTCTAGCTCTTATGACACAGTTTGTAACTGACTTTACGGCCTCTTCCTGCCCAATTACCCTCTTTGATAACTGATCTTCCAATTTTAATAACTTAACCTTTTCGCCCTCTTGAAGTTTAGTTACGGGAATTCCAGTCCACTTAGATACAATATCCGCTATTTCTTCTTCTGTAACTTCCTCCTTTAACAAGGCACCTTCATAATTTTCCTTAAGCTGTTTCTCCTTTTCCTCAATATCGCTTTCAAGTTTAGGTATAACACCGTATTTATATTCGGCAACCTTGTTTAATTCATAATTTCTCTCGTACTGTTCCAAGTCCCCTCTTGCTTCATCCAGCTTTTCTTTTAATTCTCTTATGTCTTTTATAAACGATTTTTCTTTCTCATATTTTGCCGTCATCTCAGCATCTTTTTCTTTCAAGTTGCTAAGTTCCTTTTCAAGATTTCTTAGTCTTTCCTGTGATGCAAAATCATTTTCTTTAGATAGTGTTTCCTTTTCGATTTCAAGTTGAAATACTTTTCTTTTAACTGCATCTAATTCAGATGGCATACTATCTATATCGGATCTTATCATCGCGCCTGCTTCATCAATAAGATCTATTGCCTTATCCGGGAGAAATCTATCGGTTATATATCGATCAGAAAGCTTAGCTGCAGAAACGATAGCTGAGTCATGTATTCTTATCCCATGATGAATTTCAAATCGCTCTTTTAGCCCTCTAAGAATAGATATTGTATCTTCCACTGTAGGCTGCTCTACCGTTACAGGCTGAAATCTTCTTTCCAATGCTTTATCTTTCTCTATATATTTTCTATATTCATCAAACGTAGTAGCACCGATACAATGAAGTTCCCCTCTTGCAAGCATAGGTTTTATTATGTTGCCAGCATCCATGGCGCCGTCACCTTTTCCTGCACCAACTATTGTATGAATTTCATCTATAAAAAGAATAATCTTTCCTTCACTTTTTTCTACTTCTTTTAAGACTGCCTTAAGTCTTTCCTCAAATTCACCCCTGAATTTTGCTCCAGCAATTAATGAACCCATATCCAAAGAAAAGATAATCTTGTTCTTCAATCCTTCAGGCACATCTCCCCTGACAATTCGCTCAGCAAGTCCTTCAACTATAGCTGTTTTACCCACACCAGGTTCACCTATAAGTATAGGATTATTCTTAGTTCTTCTAGAAAGAATTCTTATCGCTCTTCTTATCTCATCATCTCTTCCAATAACGGGATCAAGTTTATGTTTTTTAGCATCCTCTACAAGATTCCTTCCAAACTTAACAAGTGCTTCATACGTTCCCTCCGGATCCTGGCTCTCAACTCTCTGATTTCCTCTAATAGACTTTAATGTTTCAAGAAAAGCAGTTTTATTAACACCATATTGTGCTAATATTTGCCCAGTACTGCCTTTCTTATCAACATCCATTATAGAAATCATAAGATGTTCAACACTTATATACATATCCTTGAAATCATTAGCTATGTCACTAGCTTTAACGAGTACCTCTTCTATTTTTCTAGTAGCATACACACTGCTTGCACCAGCAGCATCACCCAGTACTTTAGGCATTCCGTCAAGCACTTTCTTTGTACTATTTCTCATAGCCTCAACATTGGTTGACATTTTGCCTAAGACATTTGGTATGAGACCTTCATCATCACTAATGAGCGCATAAAACAAATGTATGACATCTACCTGCTGATGATTAAACTTAACAGCAGCTGCCTGTGCATCTGATAGAGCCTGTTGAACTTTTACTGTCATTTTATCTATATTCATACCATAATCATCCTCTCACTTTTCCTATATATCTTTCTTTTTAATATCAATTATACACTTTCAAACTTGCCTTTTCCAGCTTTCTTGGATACTTAAAAAGCCCCTTGAAAATTGCAGTTAAGTAATTTTTCTAAGGGACTTTCTTAATATTATGCTTGTCACATCTATATAGCTAAACTTCTTTTAATTTTTAATGCTAATGAAAAGTACTTTATAGCTTCTTTAGTCTGATTTATTTTATGATACATACTGCCTAGCTCAATATATCTTTCATACCTCTCACGTTTTGAAGCGTATTTAAATAATGCATCAGAAGAAAGATTCATATACATTTCCGCTGAAGAAAACTCTCCCTTTTTTAACATTATTATAGATTTATAATAATAGCTTCTCTCAATAAATATATTATTATCTAATATTATTGATAAATTCAATGCATCATCGCATATCTCTTCTGCTTCATCAATAAACTCGTACTTGATTAACTGTCCTATAGCCTCTATAAAATATCTAGCTTGTTCTTCACTATTATCTCTTGGAAAAAGGCCAATACCTTTATTTATATATTTAAGTCCCTCCTGCATTTCTCCAGCTCTAAAACATAGAACAGAATAATCGCATAATGCATTACACTTACTATAGTAATTATCTCCAAATGCTTCTATGGCTTTATCGGAAAATTCAATGAACTTGTCCTTATTATTCTTAAAATACACAATAGCTATTGTATGATATATATCAGCCATTTCTGCTTCAGTTATACCAGGATTATTTACAATAACTTCTTCAAGTTCCATTACCTTTGCTTCTGCCATTGTGTAATTATTCATATTAAGCATACATTTAATTTCACATTGTACTATATATAATATCTGACTTATAATTACATCATTACATTTCGCAGCATACTTCTCGGCACCGTTATAGTAAGTTAGAGCTTGACTATATTCTTCGCTTATAAAAAAATATCTTCCCACATCAAACAAATATGTAACTCTATTTTCACTTGAATTAGTCTTATTTAATATGTCTACATATTGGGATGTAAGTTTCTGCAGATCATCTTTTTGTTCCTTAATTAAATAATAATCATACAACATATGCATAAGCGTAAATGCTTGAGAATAGCACTGATTCTCGACAGCATAATTCAGGTTATATTGTAAATCCATTAAGTTGTTGTCTCTACTTATATCAATATTTTTTAATTCTTCTATATTTCTTGATATCTGGTTACTTATATTATCTACCAAATATTTATAATCCATATCTAAAATCTTTGCTATATATCTAAGTATTTCTGGTTCAGCCTCAGCTTTATCATTCTCTATGCAGCTTAATTTAGATACAGATATCTTGTCCCCACAAAGCTCTTTTAGCGTAAGTCCCTTATATATTCGGGTACGTTTAATTTTTTCTCCTGTAGTCAATATTTCCATTACAAAACCACCTATCTAAGCAAAAGCCTGATTTAATCCTTTAATATTTCAGCAGTCTTCAATAGTTCAACACCTTCATTTAAATACTTTGCCGCCATCGTATCTTCACCATTATCAATATAAAATTTACCTATCATGATTGCAATTTCAGCAGCGTTTTTATAGCATTCCATATTTTTAGCAAAATTAAATGCAATGTGTAATGTATTTTCAGCTTCTTTTGAATTGTTCTCCATCAAATGGACCCTGTACTTTAAAAGATAATAATTAATTATTGTGAAATTATCGCCATCACTTATATTATCCAATATTTTCTTAAGTATATCCTTACACTTGTCTATATCTTTTATACTTAAATAGTTTTCACAGAGACAAACCAATGTTTCACTTATTTTACCATCCTTATTTCTTTCACGTATTTCTTTTGCCTTATTAAAATGCTTGAACGATTCTTCTATATTATTAAACTCATAAAAGAGTTTACCAAGACTATTCTCTACCTCTGCTACATAGTTTGTCTCATTTAACTCGTTAAGAATTTTTAATGTGCTTTGGGAATATTTTATCGCACTCGATATATCACCCTTCTTATTATATTCTTCTGCAAGTAACATAAGAGATTTAGCATATTGTTCCTTATTATCAAGAGCATTAAATTTTTCTTTCGATAAGAATGAGTAATTCATAGCCTTTTCAACGTTGTCCAATTTGAAAAATGTCATCGCTATATTATAGTAAATAATAGCTAATTTAAAGTCATCTTTAACATTATTATCCATAAAAACTTTTTCTGCCTGTTGAAAGTAACAGTTAGATGAGTAATATGCTTTTAATATGTATGTAATTTTGCCTAAATCTAAATATGTGTTAACGATATTATCAAAAGCATTCAACTTTACAAAAAACACATTAGCTGACAGTAAGAGTTGTTGAGCTAGAGCATATTCTTCCCTGTATATATGAATCTGCGCTCTAAGATATAAGCTTTTACCTTTTCTATATTCAATATTGTATTTTTCTGCATAATAAGACGATATTTCAATATACTTTTCTGCAGAATTCATATCACTATTTAGAATATATGATTCAGCTATGTTTTCATAGTATTCACATATCATTTCAGCTTGATGTTCTTCGGATTCCATAAGGTACTCAACTGAAACATTAAGTGAACTAGCTAAATATTCAAGCAAATCCATACTTGGGTTCGATTTACCTGTTTCCACAAGAGAGATTTGCCCCGGAGTTATTCGATCACCTGCCAAATCTTTCAGTGTCATATTTAATTCTTTTCTTCTTCTCTTTACTTTCTCCCCAAGTGATAATATTTCCATAGCCACTCTCCCTTTTCTCAACACAAAATTTATAGGAATTTACTATATTATATCATAACTTTAATTAAATCAAAAATGTAATTAATATTTTTTTGCATTTTTTTCAATTTATTTTTGTTATAAGCAAAAATACCCAACCGTACCTTTAATTGCTATACAGAAGGATATTTTTACTTATATATTTCATATGCCATTTAAAATATACTCTCTGCTGATAACATATTAATTTACTTCATTATTGAACTATAAATATTATCTGCAGCATTCATTACCATTCTGTCGACTCTTTTCAATTTTCTTACGGTATTTCTATCCATGCGTGGAATAACCATGATTCCCATAGCAGCCCCTATGATAGCTCCTGTTGTCATACCTGAAATAAAACCTCTTCTCATAAAACACACTCCCTTCATACTTATTAAATATAATACTAGGATGTGTATTTTTAATCAAAATAAACATATTACTTTTCTAGTATGATTATATTATCTGAATTCTCAGGAGATATAATGTCCATTAGTTTATCTTTCACTGTAGTATCATTAACAAAGATAGTGTTATTAACAATATTTTTATTTGTCACTCCCTTTATTGGAATATGAGCAGCGTACTTTGCAAGCTCATCAGCCATTTCATTATAAAGGTCACCTGTATGACTCTCCACTTTCATAAAATGAACTTTTATGTCATATTTATTTATTATATGGTTATAATCTTGATAATATTTTTGTGACGATTTTTCTCTTCTTGACCAAGTTCCTAATGCATGCTGTCTTACCCCTTCATAATCATGAAAAATAACTATTTCATTAATTCTATTATCCGCACAATATTCAAGAGACCTAATAGCTGCTTTCAATTCACCAGCAATTTGCCTTATGCTCCTTTCACTATCATCTTCTGCAGACCCATTTTCTATATATCTTATGACATTGTTTCTTATTATTACTAGTGCATACGAATATTTTCCTGTAGCATCATTGTAGCTTCCGTCGACATATGCATAAAAAACGTCTGGCAGCAGCATCAGCTTTTCTTTAGAAATTCCTGTTTCCTGATTAAGATACTTTTCTGCTTCATCAGCAGTTAAAAAACTTTTATATTTAGCTCCTTTAACTCCCTTTACATATTTCTCACACTCGCTCCAGGAGCTAAGAATTAGATTCTCTACCTTTCTATCATTAGCAAAATCATATCCTTCTTTTACTGCATATACTTTTTTACTCATTTGATTTTTCTCCTTGAAATACGTTACTTCTAGTATCATGTTCAAATAATTTATTTATTCTTCTTATTAGCTTTGAAAGATTCGTTTCTCCAACAAATTTATGTAAGTATATCAAGACTCGCCTTACTATAACTATTATGTCCTCATTACCTTCCCAATTTTCTCTTACTATACTTTCTGGCACTTCGCATATTATAGTATTAAGAACAAGAAACGCCATAGCTAAATCATCCATTTGTCCAAATACTGGTATGAAATCTAATACAATATCTACGGGACTTGATAGATATGCAATTATTGCTCCACATTTGACTTTAATTTTCCACGAAACCCTAGAATCGTTATAAAGCCTTATAAACAATACAAAAATATCTGGCAAAAGCATCATATAAGGAAAGAAAACCTTATACTTATCAGGAATTTTCCCTTTTAATCTTTCCCTTCTCATACTATATTGGTCATTGCTTGACTCATTTTGAGACTCCTTAGCTTTAATTAACTTCTTCTCTTCAATTACTTTCTCTGGAGCCTTAGCTGTACTGTCTTCTTCTTCCGTTATGCCATTCATATTTATACCTATATCTTTCGTCTCGATTAGTAGTACGTTTTCACCAATTTCTATCTCTTTAAATTTAAAGCTTAGCCCAATAGGCAAATTTTTAAGAAGTACATTCAAATCTACTGATACACTACCTCGTGAATACTCTATGCCGTTATTCTTCAGGGCCATTAATGCCTTTTTTAAGATTAAATTTCTAATCCACTTAAATATCGGACATCTTAAAACCTTTACTTCCCTAAGTTGAAAAACTAATTTGTTTTGCTCAACCTTAACTAGAAATATAGCTATCTGAAAAGGCACTTTTATGAACTTCTTATATGAACCGAATATGTAAAAATATTTATTAATATTTACTTTTTCTATTCTAAGACCAGATATTTTTACAATATCGTTAAATATGCTTAAAATATCTTCATTTGTCAGTTTAAAAGCCGCTCCACTTATGTTCAAAAAAGTTTACCTCCAAATTTAAAATGACATTATTTTTAATAATGTTACACTCTTTTCCACAAATAACTATTTACCTATAAAATAAGTATACATCAAATTATAAAAATAACAATAATTTATTTTCATGTTTTACAAAACACCCAAGATTTACATTAGTAAATTTTATGAATATCATTAGACACATTTGATATTTGTTACTATAATACATTTATGAATCGAACAAGCAGCATGCAATATATTTTTCACAATTGCTGAAAGGAGATTATACGAATGAAGAAATATATTAGATTAAAAATCATGCTACCGCTGATTCTTATACTTTTATCCATCACAAGTTTGATAGTATTCAATATATATTCAGGGAAAAAAGTAAGTACAAAAAACTATAGCAGTTTTTCTGAAGATATAAAACATAACCGAGTTGACAAAATTTATTTAACTAATTCTCCTAAGATGACTATAAAACTAAAAGACGGATCTACCTATAAAACTGATAATCCAAGGAGCAGCGATTTTAAGGAAAAAATGCTCTCAATGAATATACAGGTATCCGAAAACTCTAATTCATTATCGTTAGTTAATACACTTTCCTTTATTATTATTTCATCTGCGTTCATTACTTTTATACTTTCCATGAAATCACCATCCTTTGCTTCAAATAAGCTTAAGGGGGTAGATGCTATGGAGTTAAGTGCCAGTACCGAAAAAAAATACACATTTAATAACGTTGCAGGAAATGAAGAAGCTAAGGAAAGCGTTCAAGATATAGTGGATTTCCTTAAAAATCCTGATAAGTATGCTAGATACGGTGCTAGAATGCCTAGAGGTATAATTTTATACGGTGAACCTGGAACCGGTAAAACGCTATTAGCTAAAGCTGTAGCCGGTGAAGCTTCAGTACCTTTTTATGCAATGTCAGGTTCTGACTTCGTGCAGGTGTATGTCGGGGTTGGTGCAAGCCGTATCCGTAATTTATTTAAAAAAGCTAAAAGCCATGGCAAAGCAGTTATCTTCATTGATGAAATAGATGCAATAGGTAAAAAAAGAGCATCTTCTCAAAGTAATGGAAACGATGAGCGTGATCAAACATTAAATGCTCTATTAACTGAAATGTCAGGTTTTAACGATAACTCAGGAATTGTAGTAATAGCCGCTACAAATAGGCTAGACGTTTTAGATTCTGCTCTTCTTCGTCCAGGAAGATTTGATAGGCATATAGAAATTACACTTCCAGATACTAGTGCAAGAGAGAATATACTAAAACTGCATTTTAAAAATAAACCAATTAAAAATATTGATTTCAAAGATTGGTCGAAAAAAACTTCCTATTTTTCCGGTGCTAAATTAGAAAGTTTAGCTAATGAGGCTGCTATTATAGCATGTAAAAACGGTGATCCGTTTATTACTGATATTCATATGGATACAGCCTTTTCAAATGTTATTGCAGGTTATGAGAAAAAAGATAGAAGTTCTATAACTGATATAGATAAAAAAATAACCGCCTACCATGAAAGTGGACATGCTCTTGTTTCAATGCTTATGTTACCAAATGAATCTGTGTCTAAGGTTACAATAATCCCTAGCACAAAAGGCGCTGGAGGATACACACTAAGTGTACCAGAAGACAGACTGTATCAAAATAAATCATATCTAGAAAAAAGAATAATGGTATTGCTTGCAGGTAGAGCTTCCGAAGAAATAACTTTTGGTGAAGATCATATAACTACAGGTGCTTATAGTGACCTAAATCAAGCTACTGATTTAGCATTAAAAATGATTTCTGAATATGGTATGGGAAATTCTATGGGTCTGCTTTCAGCTTCAGCCGTAATGAATTTCATCAAGCCGCCATCAGATAATATAATTAATGAATGTAAGGACTATATAAACGATTTGTATGCCAAAACAAAAAATTTGTTAAATAGCAATAAGCATATTTTAGAAAATATGTCGCTGCAATTGTTAGCTAGAGAAACTCTATATACTGACAATCTTGATGAAATTCTTTCAGATACGAATTACAAAATGTAATACATTTAAATGTTGTTTTGTTTTTTAAAGAAGGACGGGCTTTTGCTTAAGGCCCGTCCTTCTTTTATCACAGCAATAACAACATTTATGTAAAACACTTTTTATTCAGCTTAATACATATATACCCACAAAAATATACTAGTAGTATTTAATCTTTCAACGATAAAAGCACTGCAACTATTATCCCTCCAATAAGCCCGCCAATATGAGCAAATTTATCTATGTATTTTATATTCAATCCTATTATTATATTTATGGCTATAACTTGTATTATATTAAATACAAATTCTTTTCCAATCCTATCACGTATTTCTAACCCATAAACTAATGCAGCACCTAACAAGCCGAATATAGCACCTGAAGCACCTACGCTGATACTTTCTGATAATGCAAAACTAAGTATTGATCCTGATATGCCTGATATCATATATATAAGGATATACCTGTTCTTGCCATATACTCTCTCAAGGAATACACCTAGCATTAATAATGAATACATATTGGATGCTAGATGAAGGATTCCGCCATGCAAAAACATCGATGTTATAATTCTATAATATTGTCCTCGTTCTATAAGATAATTTGCTTTAGCACCAAAAGCTACTAAAGTATTTGTATCAATAAGGAACAGATTATTATCATACATACTCATCATAAAATACACTATAATGTTAATAATAATAATAGAATATGTAATCGGTGCTTTGCTAAACCCTCTGCTGTTTTTTTTATTCTTCTCATAATGCACAATATCATTTATGTCATTAATTATGTTGGATTTTCCATAAGCATATGATAATTCAAGTTTTTCAGTATCTACAATTATAAAACTCATGTTTTCTATATATGGAATATTAGTTATATCTGCTGAAACAGTTATATTCTGAGGATAATTTGTAAGTACTACAAATTCAAAATTTATATTTTTCAATTTATTTTTATTACTGTCGATATATATTAGTGCATTTTTTAGTATCTCATTATAATCATTTCCATTAGCAAAAAAAACTATATGGTTATAGTTATCATTTTTGTATATAAACCATATTTCTTTGCTGCTTTCATTATCCTGCAAATTATCTACTAAATATGATCTGTTATCAATAAAGAAATTAATTAATTTCTTTTCTAATATGGTTTTCAATAGAACACTCCATTTCTATATAATAGCTTCTACTGTTATATCAGGATTTTTAAGAAGGTCTACCTCATAAAAAGGTATTGGTTTCTTAGTTTCACTGTCATAAAGAACTCTTAGAACTGGTCTGTCTGGATAATTAGAATTTTGCTTAATAACATAACCCTCTATATCGTTTGATAGTTTAAGACATGAACCAAGCGGATAGACAGCAAATGTTTCTTTGAACTTAAGCACATTATCACTTTCAAAAGCAGAACCGCTTCCTGAAAGGATGAGCTCATAAGCTTCATTAGGCTTAAACTTCTTTCTATAGCTTCTATCATTATTCACAGCATCGTACACATCGCATATGCTGACTATATTGGCAAGTTTATTTATCTTATTTCCACTAATTTTATTAGGATAACCTTTTCCATCAACTCTTTCATGATGCTGCTGGACTATATCTAGTATATTTTGCGATATCGAATAATATTCTTTCAGCATATCTACTCCATAAGAAGGATGTCTTTTCATTTCTTCAAATTCTTCTGGAGTAAGAGGTCCTGGCTTATTTACTATAACATTTCCAACTTTAGTCTTACCTATATCATGAAGTATAGCTCCCATGCCCAAATCCTTAATGTCTGCTTCTTTAAATTTAAATGAAAGACCCATAAATGTTGCCATTATGCTTGTATCTATGCAATGAAGATATGTATAATTATCAAAAGTCTTAATGTCATAAACGCTTGTGCTTACATTTCCATCATCTATAATATAATTTATTAGTTCTTCTACCTGTCTTATATTCTTTTTAAATAATTTACTATCACAGTTGTTAATGCTTTTTACTATGTTGGCCATATTTTTAATTGCATGCTTTTTCATTTCAAGCATTCTAGTATCTTCAACACAGATATCATTTAATCTGTCATCTTCAACATAAATATAAATAACTCCTATTTCCTTTAATTTATTTATATATTGATTCGTTAGTTTTATTCCTGCCCTTAGTAATACTTTTCCTTCACTTGTCAAAATACTTTTACCAAGGATTTCACCATCTACAACTCTATTAATCAGTTCAAGTCTCATTTTACACCTCAAATACATTAATAACAACATTATACTACTATATAGTAGCTTTTTCACCATAAATCATCATTTTATTGTCGTATAGACAAAGCAATTACTTTACTAATATATTATTTATAGTCATTATCTTTATCTTCAATATAAGAAAGACTTCTCTCTATTTCCTCTTTAAATTTAATACAAAGTTCGCATATCTTGCCCTCTACTTCATTATGATCCTCACTGAATTGAAATTTGAAAATCCATGTTGGATTAAATTCATCTTCATCAAAGCCAACTTCATATCCACTACTCTCAAAAAGATCCTCATCAAATTCTTCACATAAAGCAGTGTATTCCCAATCCTCCACATCTCTTCCAGTACTAAAATATATATATATAACATTATTCTCACAGTATGCTCTTGATATATATTCTCCGCCATCCTCAATCTCATAGCTTCCTAGCTCTCTTGTTAATTGTTTGCTGCTTTCGTCTCTTTCCATAATAACTATAGAAGAAAAATCCATATTTAGTTCCTCCATTAAATATAATTTTCTATATTTTTTTATCTTTACATTGTTTGCATATACCTTTTACCCTAAACTCATGCTCAGTCATAGTAAATCCAGTCTTGTTCTTTATCATTTCACCAAACATCTGGAAAGGACAGTCTATCTCCATCTCTTTATGGCATATACTACACTCAATCGTATGTTTATGCTTATCTTTTATAATAGCATAACTATATTTTCCATCACCAAGGTCAAATTTTTTAACAATGTCATCTTTTACAAATGCCTCAAGGTTTCTATATACGGTTGATAAGTTAATATTATGTCCGTATCCATTACATTTTTGATATATATATTCTACATTTAAAGCTTCTTTAGCGTTGCTTAAAATTTCTAATATTATTCTCCGGGCAAACGTAACCTTCATATTTTTACTTTTTAGAAGTTCATTATATGACATATTATCACCTTATAAATAAAATTTACTGTTATAATTATAACACAAATAAAATTTATTTTAGGTATATAAATAAAATTAACTAATAAAACATAAATTTTATACCAAATACAATAAGTATGATTCCCCCAATATATTCTGCATATTCAGCTATTATTGATATCTTTTTTAAGTATTTGGATAATATAAATGCCTCAAAACACATAAGTAAAGTTACAAGACCAATAAATACTGTATATAATAAGGTAAGATATGTACTAGTAATATGATGAAATGAAGAAAAACCTACAACTAGAGCATCAATGCTTACGGATATCCCTAATATTATGTACATTTTGAAGGAAAATAGTATGAATTGTTTTTTTGTATCCATGCCCTCCTTTATCATAATAACTCCAATTAAAGCAATTATACCTCCTCCAAATACTTCTGGAACAGAAATTATGTTTCTTTCTACATATCCACCAAGATAACTGCCTATGTACGATAAAAGAAATTGAAAAAAGCCAAAGGATAACGAAAACATAATCTCATTACGTGTTTTAATATTTGGACTTAATCCCAAACTCACAGCTACTGCAAATGCATCTAGCGATAATGCCAAAGCTATAACAAAAAGATCGATGATATTCAAGTTATAACACTCCCATACATAAATAAAGTTCATTTTATTATATGCACTATTCATTGTTTTTCATGACAATGGAAAACTAATTTAATACAGGTATATTTAAGACGTTGTTTTATAGATAAAACTCTACTATAATGTTTATATACAAATATTTAAATACGATAATATATACATATTAGGTGGTGAATTATGGAACATAAGACGTTTAAAGAAAAGATAGCAAATATGAGTACAAAAGAAAAAATAAACTATATAGTATATTATTATAAGTATTATTTTATAGTTGGAATACTTATTATAGCTGCACTCGTTAGTTTCATCGTAGGCAGGCTTAATGAAAAAGAAACAGTATTTAATGCTTCTTTTATCGGTACGGTTCTTGATTATAACAAGCTTGAAAAGCTTACTGATGAAGCTACAGATAAACTTGTAAAAAATCCAAATAAACAAGAGATAGTAATCGATTTTAAGCAAATAGATCTAAAAGGAAGAAACCAGCAAACTGCTGTCTCAGTACAAAAGCTTGTTGCTCAGCTTTCAGTTGGAGAATTGGACGTTTTAGTAATGCCAGGTGATGTGTTTAATAACTACTGTAAACAGGGAACTTTTATGGATATCGAGAATTTAAAAAAAGACACTAGTTTGAAAAATTTATCCTTCGTTAAAGGTAAATCAAAAACTGAAGCCAGCGAAAAAACTTACGGCATAGACGTGTCCTCACTGAAAATTTTTAGCGATTTAAAATATTCCAGTTCCAATAAACTTATATTAGCAATACCTGCAACTACTAAACATAAATCCGAATCAATTAAATTTATTAAATGGTTAATTTCTAAGAATTCCTTATAAAAACACTAGATTACGGGCAGTTGCTTCATTTGTTTTTCAATATTAATTTTTAACTAGAATACCTTTCTAGATATATTATATTTCAACAGGGCAGGTTCTTACTTTACGTAAAATCCTGCCACAGCCTTATCTTTTCTTATTCCGCACTCTATATCTGATATTTACTTTTATTCATAATAATGTGTCTTATTGTGTGTACAAGAATATCTATTTCTTGTTTAGTATTATACAAACCGAAACTCAACCTCACCATACCAGATTTTTCGTCAAACTCTAATCCTCTATTTTTTTGTATTTCCATAGGCGATAATTTTAGAAACTTTCTAACATATGGCTGTGCACAAAAACATCCGCTTCTTACAGAAATTCCAGCTTCCTCTGATAGTATTTTTGCTGTCTTAGAATGATGTATTCCCTTTATGTTAAAAGGAATTATTCCTAATCTACTACCCATAAACTTTGTTTCTCCATATATCTCTATACCTTTTATTTCACTAAGACTCTCCAATGCATATTTAAGAATCTCTTTCTCGCATTTTTCTATTTCAGCCATCCCTATTTTGTTTAACTGTTTAATTGCAGCAGATAAAGCCGCCACTCCTATGATATTTTGACTCCCAGCCTCTTCTTTATACGGTGGTTCAGCCCAATCTACTAAATCCATCGTTACGGTTTTAATAGTCCCCCCGCCCTTGTATTCAGGGTCTCCTAATGAGAATGGCTCCTTAGGTCCGATTATCACCCCTATGCCAAAAGGTGCATACATTTTATGAGCAGAAAACACTATATAATCAATATGCTGAATATCATTATCTGGTTTTAAATCAATCTTCGCATGGGGAACAAGCTGTGCACCATCTACTATAATCTTTGAATTAAATGAGTGAGCCATTTCTGCTATTCGATAAATGTTATTTACATATCCTGTAACATTTGATGCTCCTGATATAGTTACATATTTCACCTTTCCATTATAATATTCAAGCTTTTTTTGCAAATCACTAATCAATAATCTTCCATCACTATCTACTTCTACATAGTCGACCTTACACTTATCTCTCCATGGCAAATCATTAGAATGATGCTCCATAGCACTGCTCAATACTACACAATCTTTGTCATTTATAAGTCTATAAGACAATTTATTTAAGCCTTCAGTTGTATTCTTAACAAATATCACAATATTGCTTTTTTCATCTGCGTTAAAGAATTTTAATATCTCACTTCTAGTAGAATCAAACAGCTCTGATGAATAATTTGATTTGTATCCCTCACCTCTGTGCACAGATGAATACATAGGAGCAAACTCACATATTTTTTTCATAACAGCCTTAAAGGGTGGAGTCGTAGCCGCGTTATCAAAATTAATATAATTAACCTTTTTACCATTAGCTGATGGTACTTTGGTATCCAAGCCCACTATTAATTTTCTATATGCCCTATTTTTATTAATTTCAATCATAAATTCCACCTCATTTTATACTATTATAAATACTGAATTTATGTTCCTAGAAAATAGGAAAAGTGATTTTCACGAACTAAAAAAGTTCCATGACATCAGAAATTCTGATATCATGGAACGAGTACCCCCTTATTTATAAAGTAAAACTAATACTATTTTATCATTTTAGCCGTCTCATTAAGCATTGATTTTACTTTATCTTTAGCAATTATAAACTGATGTATTCCATTTTTATCAACTGTATAGAAATCATCATTATAATTATAATATTTAACTACTATATCCTTACCCTTATTCAAGTGGAAGGTAGTTATAACTTCAGGGTTACCTTTAATACCCTTATCATTTTCAGCATCCACAATAAGACCAATAAGCTTTTGATAGTAGTCTTTAAAGCTTTCATCTTTTATCTGTTTACTATTTATGAAATACTTAGTTACTGTTTGGTCTTTTTCACCCTTCTTTGTAGCTTTCTTTATTGTTCTATTCATTGTTATTTCATAATTTGCATCCTTGCTCTTAATATCTACTTTATCTACAAGATCGATATTAACTATGTTTGCAAACTTAAATGTCATAGAAAATACATTAAGCTTTATCAAAGATTTAACAGAACTATTATCCATAGTATATACAGTATTGGAATTTGGTTCCTTAATATAAACTGTATTACTATCCTTATTATTTCCTATAAGAAGATTTATTTTACCTTTTGATTTATCCTTAATATTCAGTGATAATACTGGTTTGTCTAAACCATATTTTTTCAAGTCTTTAGCATTTTCTTCTACAACATCTTCAAAGTCAACTTCTGATAGGTTCTTAATAGCTGAAGTAAATTTATCTCCATCTATACCTACAGGAGTTTTATAATATTTATAGAGTTTATATGGGGTGTAACTAGCATCACTGCTGTCTGTGTTTGTCTTAAACTCTGCTTCTTTTCCATTTCTAAATTTAAGATCCATATAGTTAACTTTGCTTGTATCAATAGATGCTAACTTCTTATTTCTTAAATCATTAAGTGTATATTTGAAAATTTGTCCATAACTAATTGCAACTGCGTATACTGTATTCTTATCCGCTAACTTCAAATAGTACATGGAGTTTCCAGGCACTTCACTTCCAAGTTCAACAGCCTGCTTTTGACCATTATTAAGAAGTACTGTTACTACTGATGTAGGTTTATCTAATCCATACTCTGACAAATCCTTTGCATTTTTCTCAATGACTCTGTCAGCAGTAATATTAGTTAATGTAGATACTGCAGCTTCTATACTAGATTCGTCAGCATGGTCTCCCAATTTATTTACTTTCCACTTCTTCCCACTTTTTATAATGGTTATATCAGCTTCCTTGGATTTAATATTTATTTGTTTTACTTTCGTAGAAACCACTGAATAAACATTTTTCGATTTGTCAGAATTAGTATTAGTAGTACTCGTGCTTTTTTTAGCGTCCTTTTTATTATGAGTATTCTTTACGAATATGTATCCTCCTAAAAGAACACATAAGACCAAAAGCAAGGAAAGTAATCGCCAACTTTTCTTCATAGATGTCTCCTCCTCAGCCATACAGTAGTTCCTGATATTACTACTATCAAAGGAATTATGATTACTACAAAACCAGATATCAATATTGACTGTGCTGAATTTATTGTCAATGATTCAGATTGTAGATCTTTTGCTTCTATATTTAGATTATCCTTCTTTTCAGCTAACCAATTCACAGAATTCATAAAGAAATCTGAGTTTGCTGAATTGTTGTACTGAAGTATCTGTGAGTTAAATAACAAGCTATCTGAAGTTGAAATAACTATAAGCTTACCATCTTTACTGGAATCCGTAGCATCCGTTTTATTTGTAACGGCTACAGCCAAATTGAACGGTCCAGTTAAATCTCCTTTTTCTTTAGTATAAGTCTTTGACTTAAGGTTCGTCTTAGCGTAAGACTTCTTTGAACTTTGGATTAATGGCTTTACACTTAAAGTATCTCTCTTAATCTTTACAGTCTCTATAGGCTGTGCTGTACTTATTATTACAGACTCCTTTGAACTTGAAAGTGGATTAGTTATATCATGTGATTTATAATCAGGTACTACATTAATGGCACTTCCTACTGCATAATTAGCATCTCCCTCAATTATAAGAGCTTTGTGAACTTTTAATCCAAATGAATTCAAAAGCGAATCAATATTAGGTGTCTTGTTCCCACTAGAAACAAGTGCATCTAAAAACATCATCTTACCACCATTATTAAGGAAAGTTTTTAGTTTATTCAATTCATACTTTGTAATATCTTTACTTGGAGAATCAAATAAAACAACGTTATTAGATGAAGCTTCCAGACTATCCTTTAGTAAATTAATATCCTTTACTGTGTAGTTATTGTTTTCAAGAGCAGTACTTAAATTTGAATTTATATCAGGTTCTCCATGCCCCTGCAGCATATATATTGTAGGGTTCTTCTGTGAAGTGACATACAATATTGCTGAAGTAATTTTTTGTTCAGCCGTACTTGATTTAACTTGCTGCTGGTAAGTACTGCTGTCATAGCTATAGTCATACAAATCAGAACTGCTTATAACCTTGTACTTGCTTCCGCTCTTTATTATCAAATCCCCTGTTTGTATAGAACTTGCTTCTTTATAGCCTGAAACATATCCTGGGTGTTGAACTGGGTCTACATACTCAACCTTCACTTTTTTTGACGAATCTTTATATTGCCTCAATATTTCCTTTACCTGCGTAACAGTTGAATTATCTTTCCCTTCCTCGTAGAGGCCTGTTATAGTAACAGGAGAATTTAACTTTTTAACTATCTTCTTAGAATTATCAGATAAAGTAAACAACTTATTCTTTGAAAGATCCATCTTTAAATCTAATGTGCCTATTACCATATTAAGAACTATTACTATGGCTAACACAATTACTGTAACTAATGTTGCATATCCACCATACTTGAACTTATTGTTCTTAAATGAATCCTTAACATTAAGTTTTGGAATCTTAATTTTCGACTTTGCCATCATAATACCTCCTTAACTCCATCTTCTTTTTTCGATTATACGCATAGTCAGATAGACAAAAATGAACATGAAGGAGATAAAATAAACTATTGAATTTACACTTAAAATTCCCATAGAAAAATTATCATTTCTCTTAATTAACGAAATCCATCCTAAAGATTTTGCAATAAGGCCTTCAAAAAGTGTCTTTTTCTCTATTGCAGCTACGGCTATACCTATAGCCCCTACCAGGAATACTCCAGCTGATACAATAATATTCTTAGTAGCATTGTAAATAATTAGACTAATAATTAAAACTGCAGCAATCGCAAATACTATACCTGCTTTATAACTATTTGGCACTGTACTGGTAACACTATCTACAAGCCATAAACAAAGTAATATTGCAAATGTTCCTACGGCAGCTGACACAACGTTTTCTGTTAATGATGAAACAAATACTCCAATCGATATAAAGCATGAACCCATAAGAAACAATCCTATATAAGCACATACAATTGTTTTAACAGACAGACTGCCAAACATGCTAAGTATTAATGGGTACAAAACAGTTATTAGCAAAGTTACAGCATAAAGAAGAACTGGTGCTAAAAATTTTCCCATAACTATACCGCCAATGCTTTGTGGACTTGTCAAAAGCAACTGATCCGTTCTTGTCTTTGTTTCTTCTGCAAAAATCTTCATAGTTAGTATCGGTACAATTAATAAAAATACAAAATTATAACTGCTTAATACTGATGCATAATCAGGACTAGCATAAATAACATTGTTTAGTGCATAAAATATTCCAGAAAAGAATAAAAATACACCCATAAATATATAAGCAGTAGCCGAGTGAAAATAGGATTTTAGTTCTTTAATTAATATTGCTCCCATCTACTTCTCCCCCTTTTCTCCAGCAGTAACCTGAAGGAATATGTCCTCAAGACTCATATCCATATTCTTCATCATAAGTATTGGATACGACTTTTCGCTTAATACATTAAATACTTTCTCTCTTATATCTGCATCTTCTTTTGCTTCAATAGTTAAATCTACAGTATTAGGTTCGAAAACTCCGTATTCCTTTACAATCTTGACATCTTCAATAGCTTTAATCGTTTCGATAGCGCTCTGCTTTGATGCTTTTACTCTAACAAGCATTTTGTTGCTAAAGCTTAATTTTTTAGAAAGCTGTTCAGGAGTTCCACTTATAACTGCTTTTCCTTTGTTTATTATTAAAACTTTATCACATACTGCACTTATTTCTGAAAGGATATGTGAACTTAATATAACAGTCTTGTCTTTTCCTACATTTTTTATTAAGTTTCTAATTTCAATTATCTCTTTCGGATCAAGTCCAACTGTAGGTTCATCTAGAATAAGTACTTCAGGGTCTCCTATAAGCGCCTGTGCTAATCCTACTCTTTGCTTATATCCCTTTGATAGGTTCTTTATAAGTCTATTTCTGACATGACCTACTTTTACGATACTCATAATTCTTTCAAGACTTGGATCTATTGAATCTCGTTTTACTCTTTTCAGCTGACATACAAACTTCAAATACTCGTAAACTGTCATCTCAGAATAAAGCGGTGGTATCTCAGGCAAATACCCTATCTTCTTTTTAACTGCTTCAGGCTTTTCCAGTATATCTATATCATCAATCAATACTGTGCCCTCAGTTGCTGATATGTAGCCAGTGATAATATTCATGGCCGTAGATTTTCCTGCACCATTAGGTCCCAAAAAGCCTATTATTTCGCCTTTGTCAATTGTAAAATTCAAATCATCCAAGGCTACATGATTGCCATACTTCTTGGTTAAATTTTTTATTTGTATCACATTATTCACCCCTGTATATTTACTTTCTAGAACACAAACTAAATTATACCATACTTATAGTATATATTTAATGTGTCATATAATAGTCAATTTTGTTAAAAAACTGTGAACAAATAAAAAAGGTAGGAAGTGATTTCCGTAGGCTGGAAAATGCCTCCTCCAACCATTTCCTACCTTATGCCGACTGTAAACATTTCCTATGCCCTGACTCTTAATATTCACAAAATGCTTTTATTATATTGCTTCTGTTACCTTCTTCTCTTAATTCATTAACTTCAGAATATGTTACTATTACTCATAAATTATCTATAATTACTAAAAATATAATTTGCTATAAACTAAAAAGAAACTCTTCCGAGTTTCTTTCACATAATTGATTGTTGGAATATTATCTTTTTATCTCCTTATACTCTACATCAATAACAGAATTATGCTTGTCAAATTCTGTAGGCTTAAATATCTGCTCATAATTCGCAGAATGCATAAAAGCTTTATCTATATGTTTTCTATTAGCTCTGGTTATTTTGTTAATTCTGATAGCAGATAGCTTTTCCTTAGATATACCTACAAGTTTATATGTAAGCCATCCAAGAGCGGCTATAGGGATAATAAATATAATAAA
>NZ_MZGV01000051.1 GCF_002029235.1 Clostridium oryzae | reverse complement strand
GTTAATTAATAATTCTCCTCATATTTTCTATGTTATTAGAAAAAATACTTCTACTAACTGGTATCTGTATCACAATTATTACTATAATGGTGATTGGTTCAGTGATGAAGTTACTAATATACAGGCTAAAAAGTATATAAGTCCCTATTTAATCGACTGTGTCAACGATGAACTCTATATTTTTTCCCGAAGAGATAATCTCGGAAATTATATAATTAAAAAATTCAATCTAAAGTTCAAAGGTTGGGAAGATATAGATACTCTTTATTTACCTCAATGTTTTAATACGTCATTTTTTATAAATAAATCAGGTACTGCATTAATCTATTTTAATAGTTTTAATAACCATAATATTTTAACCTATTTAATCTATAAAGGTCTTAAGCAGCAAAAAACAGCTTGGTCTCAGCCTTTGCTGCTGTCAGATCCAATAAAAAATTCCATAAAACCATCCATAACCTTTAACGGTCAATTTATATACGTATTATGGGAGTATGAAAATAATATAGAATATTTATCTACAGATATGTCTGGCACTAAAATATTAAATAGAAATATATTTACCAAATCAGCTGAAAAAGATACCTTTAAGTCCATATATCTATCTAGCCATCCATATGATATTGGCAATAAAAGTAATTACTCCATATTGTCTGCCACTGATAACCCTCTATTTATATTAGATATTAAAAATAAACAAACAAAAGAAACTAAAAATTATGCTGTTATTGATGATACTAAAAAAAATACAAACTTTTTGCTTTCCAGCAGTATAAGACATATGCAACTTGTACTTATTGAAAAGGACAAGAAGTTAATGCAAATTATAAGTAACTATGCAAAACTGAAAAATGGCATTAATACAATCATAGATGGCAAAGCTAAATCCTTGCTAAACAATAAAATCTTTGTACCTGATACTAACAAAACAGAAGATGAGTTAATGCTAGGTAAACTTAATTATATTATTAATTCATTATCTAACGAAATATATATAAGAGATGAAAAAATTAATGAGTTAAATACACAGATAAACAAACAGTTATTCAAAAAGTTGTTTCATTAATAAAAAATGGTTACACCCTATATCGGCTAGTTCAGCTCGTTAAGCAATTTCACCGCATCTTTTAGTCAAATTTCCTAATGGCTCATAACTCGGCTGCGCCTCAAACAATTCGCCATCTTAACGGAAATTTGCCTAAAAGACATGGGTAATTGCTAAACTCACTCCAAATGCCTCCGTCGGATGTAACCATTTTTAATGCCCTAACTCTTAATATTAACAAGATGCTTTTATTATACTGCTTCTGTTGCCTTCTTATCTTAATTCTCTAATTTCAAAATATATTACTGTCTCTTTTTAATTTCTTCGTAAACACGTTGTATCGTTTTTTTATTTAGCAATCACCTTTTCTCCTATTTAGTGGTGTATCTTGATATTAATTTAGAGTTATCCACAATTGGCAAAATACATAATTTCCTAGAAATTAAAAAAACTGTATGGATCAATAATAAATCCATACAGTTTTTTTAATTGCCTCCCTCATTTATAAGAGGATCTTTTAGTTTTTTATACTTCGCGAGTTCGATTTGACTTTCCATCAGCTTATTCTGAAGATTAATTATTTTATACCTAGCAGACTGAAGTTGGAATTTAAGTTCCTTTTTTTCAGCATCAAAATTTTGATAATCATCAGCATACTTCTCGACGCTCATCTTTGATTCTTTTAATTCATTCTTTAAATGTTCAATATCTTCCTGCTTTTTTTTAAGTTCTATTTTCATTTCATTACCATTGAGCTTTGCTGTAAGTTCTTCGTTGCTGCTATGAAGTTTCTTAATCTCTTCCTTTAAATCCTCTATCTGCTTAGCAGAACTAACATCTTGTTTTTTCATATCATTCAGCTTTTTCTGCAATTCTTCACAAGTGCCCTGACTCTTGAACAAATCATCTACACAATTAACAGCAGCAAGTACTGCAGACGAAGTAGTACTAAGCTTGGGATTGTTGCTCATGATCGACTTGATTTTCTTATCAACATAAGCAGCTATCCTATGTAAATACTCTTCTCTTTCTTCACCTTTTAGATTATACTCAATACCATTTATTTTAACAGTAACCATATTCATGTAAACACCCTCTTAGATAACATTAAAACACCTGTATATAAACAACTTCAACCATTAACATACACAGGGTGAAATGTTGATAAACATTTGATATTTCACAACGAGTATGTTAAATTTCCGTATTGTTTATCTATATATACATTTTAACACAGATATGGCACATATAAAACATTTATTAACGAAGTTGTGCACCTAATTTATATTCACAGGTCTTAAGTATCTTATTATGAACCTTTGTAACTTCATCATCCGTAAGGGTTTTATTAGCTCTGTAGGTTATGGAGTATGCTACGGATTTTTTTCCATCCGGTATCTGCTTACCCTTATAGATATCGAATAGTTTATATCCTTCCATAAGACTTCCGCCCTGCTTCTTGATTATTTCCTCAATATCCTGTACTAAAATGCTATCATCTATTAGCAATGCCATATCTCTGCTCACTGCTGGATACTTTGGAAGCGGTGTATATTTTCTGTTCATATTTGCATGTCTATATAGTATATCAAGATTTAATTCTGCTAAGAATACCGGTACATCTATACCATAATTATCGCAGACATCAGGATGTACCTCTCCAAATACGCCAGCCTTTTCATTTCTTATCATTAAAGCTGCTGTCTTTCCAGGATGGTATACTGCATTATCTGTTTCTCTTTCATATTTTACAAAATCTATTCCAAGTATATCAAGCAGATTTTCAACTACTCCTTTTAAGTTTACATACTCTACATCACCATACATTCCTACAGTAAGAATGTTCTTCTCATTTGGAAGTTCCTTTCCTTCTACAGGGATATACACTCTTCCTATCTCAAAAAGGTATGCTTCTGCATTGCTTCTGGAATAATTTCTTGCCATATTTTCCATCATAGAAGCAGCAGTTGTTGTTCTCATTACACTGTAATCTTCTCCTAGAGGATTTCTTATCTTTACAGTGTTTCTCAAAACGCTGTCCTCAGGAAGATTTATTTTATCAAAAGCCTTTGGACTGATAAATGCATAGCTTATAGACTGGTTTAATCCTGAAGCTATAAGTCTCGCTATTACAGTATCGTCTGTCTTTTGTCTTTCATTTTTTCCGCCTTTTAAGGAATTGCTGCTCATAAGTGTTGTAGGAATTTTATCGTATCCGAATATTCTTGCGACCTCTTCTGCTACATCTTCTTTTATATTTATATCAGTTCTAAAAGTCGGTACTGTTATTGAAAGTTTATCACCTATGACTTCTGTAGGAAGTTCTAATCTCTCTAAATATGCTTTCATATCAGTAAATGACATATCCGTTCCTAAAAACTTATTAATCCAGTTTGCATCTACCTCTAATTTCTTAGCGGTTACTGGATTTTCATATACATCAATTGTTCCATCTACTATGATTCCTGCATTTAACTGTTCAACAAGATTGCAAGCTCTATTAAGTGCCATCTCAGCTAAGTTTGGATCTAGATCCTTTTCATATCTTGAAGAAGCCTCCGTCCTTAAAGCTAACCTTTGTGCCGACACTCTTATATTAGTACCATCAAAGCAGGCACTTTCAAATACAACTTCTGTTGTATCCTCTTTTATCTCGGAATCCAAACCTCCCATTATACCTGCTAAAGCAACTGTAGTTTCACCATCTTTTATGCACAGCACATCAGAAGTAAGATTTCTTTCTATTTCATCCAGCGTAGTGAACTTCTCGCCATCTTTTGCTCTTTCTACAACTATTCTATTGGAAGAAATCTGTCTTTTGTCAAAAGCATGCATTGGCTGCCCCAACTCAAGCATTACAAAGTTTGTTATATCTACTATGTTGTTTATAGGTCTTACTCCTGCTTCTGTAAGCCTTTCTTGCATCCAATTTGGAGATGACTCTATCTTTACATTTTTAATCATTCTAGACATATATCTTTTGCACAGACTATCCTTTACTTCAACCTTTAACTGGTCATTTATATTAGAACTTTTATCTGAATTGTAACCTGTTTCTGGCTTCTTGTAACTTCTGTTAAGTGTTGCTGCTGTCTCTCTTGCTATGCCGAGCACACTTAAGCAATCCGGTCTATTTGAAGTTATTTCGAAATCTATTACTGCACTGCTAAGTCCCAATGCCTCTTTTATATCTACTCCTATAGGAGTATTCTCTGGTAATATCATGAGTCCGTACACTGGATGCTCAACTACAATTCCAAGTTCATCTGAAGAACACATCATACCATTTGATAAAACTCCTCTAAGTTTACCCTTCTTGATTTTTACTCCTCCTGGAAGTGTTGACCCATGAAGTGCTACTGGTACTATATCATTCTCCTTCATGTTTGGAGCACCTGTTACAATCTGTATAGGCTCATCTTTACCTACTTCTACCTGACAAATAACTAACTTTTCAGCATCTGGATGAGGTTCTATCTTTAAAATTTTTCCTGTAACAACATTTTGAATTTCTGCTCCGCTTATTATAACCTCTTCTACCTTTGAACCAGAAAGAGTAAGTTTATCTCCTAGCTCTTCCGGTGATATATCTATATCTACATAATCTTTTAACCATTTTACTGGAACTTTCATATCATAATACCTCCCGAATTATAAACTAAAATTGATTTAAGAATCTCATATCACTTTCATATAAAAGCCTTATATCATCTAAAGCATACTTAAGCATAACCATTCTATCTATACCAAAACCAAATGCAAATCCGCTGTAAACCTCTGGATCTATTCCGCCGTGTCTGAGCACGTCAGGGTGAACCATACCGCAGCCCAAAAGTTCTATCCAGCCGCTGCCTTTACATACCTTGCAACCTTCTCCATTACATACGAAGCAAGTTGCATCCATTTCTGCTGAAGGCTCAGTAAATGGAAAATGGTGTGGCCTGAACTTTGTTTTAACGTCATCTCCAAACATCTTCTTTGCAAACATTTCAAGAGTACCTTTTAAATCAGCAAAGGTTATACCCTTATCTACTACCAAACCTTCCATTTGATAGAATATAGGTGAATGTGTTGCATCAACAGCATCTGATCTAAAAACCTTTCCTGGTGATATCATTCTTATCGGAGGCTTTTGATTTTCCATTACTCGTATTTGAACCGGTGAAGTCTGCGTCCTAAGTACCACATTATCGTTTATATAAAATGTGTCCTGCTCGCTCCTTGCAGGATGATTTTTAGGTATATTTAACGCTTCAAAGTTATAATAGTCTAATTCAACCTCTGGTCCATCTTCTATTGTGAAGCCCATTGATATAAATATATCCTTCATGCCATCTAAAGCTAACTCTAACGGATGCTTTCTCCCAACTCTATTCTTCCTTCCTGGAAGTGATATATCAATCACATCATTCTGAAGTTTTTCCTGTTTTGCTTTCTCTTTTATCTTCTTTACTGAACTTTCTAACGCATCTTCTATTGCTGCTCTTACTTGGTTTGCTATTTTTCCTATAACAGGTCTCTCTTCAGCTGAAAGTGCTCCCATGCCTCTGAGTATTGCTGTAAGTTCTCCTTTTTTTCCAAGATATTTAACTCTTAATGCTTCAAAATCGCTAATATTAACAGCATTACTTATTTCTTTTTCTGCTAATTCTTTTATAGCGTTAAGTTTTTCTTTCATGATTTATCCCCTTTCTCTTTATAGGTTTCCTTGAATAGCCTTAAAAAAAGCATAAAAAAAACGCCCCTAAAAGGGACGGATATTCCGCGGTACCACCCTAATTAACAGAGCAACCTCTGTTCTCTTAGATAAATTTAACGACTCTCACCGCTGGCTGCTACTAAGATATTTTCACAGTCAGTACTCCGAAGTGAACTTCAATATACTCCTTTTAAGAAAAGCTCCCAGCCTTGACTTTTCCTCTCTAGTAAAACTCATATATCTACTTTCTTCATCAACATACATTTCTTATTATAAATAACTTCAACTATATACGACAAATCATAAAATATTGGGATTTGAAGTTTATATATTGTTCATTTTTATATTATAGCTTTAATTAATAAAAATATCAACTCCGATTTTTACGCTGCCTTAGGACCTCGTACATCATAAGTGCTGCAGCTATAGAGACATTTAATGACTCTGCCCCTCCAGGCATAGGTATTTTAATTAGCATGTCTGCCATAGCTTCTACTAGGTCGCTAATGCCATTTCCTTCATTTCCTACTGCTAGTATCAACTTATTATCATATGTTGCATCATAAAAATCATAATCTGCTTTCAAGGAACTTACTACCAGTTTATAGCCGCCCCTGCGTAATGCACATGTAAAATCTAGATTTTCATTATCCTCAATTAAAGGTACATAGAACACAGACCCCATAGTTGATCTAAGAGTTTTATCATTGTAAGGATCCACTGTCCCTTTTGTATATATAATTCCAGCAGCATTAACTGCATGAGCAGTTCTAATAATAGTACCCATATTACCTGGATCCTGTATATTATCAGCCAATATATACAGCTTCTCCTTTTCAGCAGTCAAATTAGTTTTACTTTTCTTAATTACTGCAGAGATACCCTGTGGTTTATCCGTATTACATATATCTCTATATAAAGAATCCTTTACCTTATAAACTCGATATTCTTTTTCAAGCATTGCTGCATATTCACTGTTTCTATTAATAAATTCATTAGATAAAAAAATCTTATCTATAATAACCCGTGCTTTTTCAGCTTCCTGAAAGAATCTAAAACCCTCTATAAAGAAACAATTACACTCATCCCTATATTTTTTTTGCTTTAATTTCTTAACTGACTTTAAAACGGCATTATCCTTACTTTGTATCAGTTCCATAATTAAACTCTCCTCTATCAGGAAATATTATGTTCAAATTTCGATAAATTTTCAGTCTTTCCAATAGCTACAATCATATCACCATTTTGAATTCTATCATCCGCCCCCGGAGAAACACTCACCTTTTCAGATCTTTTTATAGCCATAACAGTTATACCATAAACTGATCTAAGATTAAGTTCTCTCAAAGTTCTACCATTCCATTTTGAAGGACATGCCACCTCAGCTATACTATAATCAGGAGATAATTCTATAAAATCTAATATATTTGACGATACTAGATTGTGAGCCACTCTTATGCCCATATCCTTCTCAGGAAGCACTACTCGGTCAGCACCTATCTTGCGCAATAACTTAGCATGTATCTCACTATGAGCCTTTGCAATTATATATTTTACTCCTAACTCTTTTATTAGAAGAGTAGACATAACACTTGATTGTATATCTGACCCAATGGTTATGACTGCCACATCAAAGTTTTTTATTCCAAGACTTCTAAGAGACATTTCATCAGTAGCGTCCATCTGAACCGCGTGAGTAACGCTCTCTGATACTTCCTGTATTATATCTTCATTAGAATCTATAGCTAAAACATCATTGCCTAGTGAATACAGAGTCTTTGCCACTGATGAACCAAACTTACCCATTCCAATTACTACAAATTGCTTTTTTTCCATCTAAACACCTCTTAACCAACTAAAATTTTATCTTCCGGATATCTTATAGATGACTTTTTCTGTCTAGCTAGCGCTAATGCCAAAGTAAGTGGACCTACTCTTCCAAAATACATAGTGATAATTATAATTATCTTTCCTACTACAGTAAGTTTAGTAGTTAACCCCAAAGTAAGTCCAACCGTAGCAAACGCAGAAGTAACTTCATACAATATATATTCAAAAGGAGCACCCGCCTCCGTTATAGATAGCACCATAGTTACAAAAACCACTATAGTAATGCCCAAAGTTGCTATGACAAATGCTCTCATAACAGCTTCTTTTGAAATTCTTTTTCTGAATATAACAGTTTCATCTTTTCCTCTTATAAGACTAATAGCAGAAAATATAATTATTCCTAACGTAGAAGTCTTAATACCTCCTGCTGTAGAGCCCGGTGAACCTCCAATAAACATTAAAACTATAGTTAGCCATATACCCGCAGAAGTCATATCTGAAGTAATAATAGAGTTGAATCCAGCTGTTCTAGGTGTCACAGCCGCAAATATAGAATTTAGTATTTTACTGCTGGAAGTCATATTTCCTATCGTTTTGTCATTATCATATTCCACTAAAAACATCAATATAGATCCCATAATAATTAATATCAGCGAAATCATTATTACAACTTTGCTGTGCAGTGTAAGCTTCTTCATTGTCTTTTTATTGTATATATCTGCCCATACTGAAAAACCAAGACCACCAGAAATAATTAATAAAGCTATAGTTATTAATACAATCCAATTATTACTATAAGAAGTGACACTAGTAAATTCCCCTAATAAATCTATACCTGCATTACAAAATGCTGATACAGAGTGAAATATTCCGTAATATATACCTTTGAGCACACCAAAATCCTGTATAAACTGAGTGGATAATAGAAATGCACCGATTGCCTCTACAGAGAAAGTAAATACAAGAATATATTTTGCTAATTTGACTAATCCCTGGAGCTTAAAACTGTTCATGGCTTCCTGCATAACTAATCTATCACTTAGAGTAATCCTTTTTCCAAGTATTAATGCAAATAAAGTGGCAAAAGACATGAATCCTAATCCACCAATCTGAATAAGAATTAATATTATTGTCTTGCCAAAATAACTCCAATGTGTTCCTGTATCAACAGTTACAAGACCTGTTACACAAACTGCTGACGTAGATACGAATAATGAATCTATAAATGATGTATATCTGCCATTTGAGGCTGAAACAGGCAGCGTTAGAAGTACAGCTCCTATTAAAATAGTGACTGCAAATCCTATTGCAAGTATCTGAACAGGTGTAAATTTAATATATCTTTTTTTTAACTGGATCTTCACTATATCACCTCTCAAATATTATACGCAATTTTATGTATAAAATTATAGAGAAACTTATCAAGAACTTATCTTATACATACGTTAATATATGAAAGGCATTAACCCTTAGTATCTATAAGTTAGTTTCTAAAAACAGTTTCCCTATATTATAGACTTTCTGTCCTTTAAGTAATATAAAATATGTATATAAAACAAAATGCGACATACGTCGCATTATATTAAGCATTTAACTTTTTCTTAGCTATTTCAACTAATTGAGCAAATCCATTAGGATCATTTATTGCTATTTCAGAAAGCATTTTTCTGTTTATATCTATACCAGCAAGCTTAATGCCGTTCATGAATCTTGAATATGATAACCCGTTGATTCTAGCACCAGCATTGATTCTAGCAATCCATAATTTACGGAAATCTCTCTTCTTTAACTTTCTTCCAACATAAGCATTTCTTAATGCTCTTATTACACTTTCATTAGCAGTCCTGAACAACTTGCTTTTTCCACCGTAGTATCCTTTTGCAAGCTTCAATACCTTTTTATGATTCTTACGTGCATTTACTGCTCTCTTAACTCTTGCCATTTCCTTTTACCTCCTTTTGCACTTCTTAAATATATGGTAATAATTTCTTCATCACTTTTTCTTGAGTAGTTGAAACATAAGCAGTTTTTCTTAAATTTCTCTTTCTCTTAGAAGACTTCTTGTTAAGTATATGACTCTTGAAAGCCTTAGCTCTCTTTAATCTTCCTGTACCTGTTTTCTTAAATCTTTTTGCTGCCCCTCTATGGGTTTTCATTTTTGGCATTGTAAATCCTCCTCTCAAGTTTACGCTTTTTTTGGCGCCAAAATCAAAATCATATTTCTACCTTCAAGTTTTGCTGGCTTCTCAACTACACATACATCTTGAAGCTTATTAACAAAACTATCAAGTATTCTATGGCCTATATAGGAATAATCAGCTTCTCTTCCTCTAAATCTTACAGTAACTTTTACCTTGTCCTCATCCTGAAGAAATTTTCTAGCATTATTAGCCTTTATAGTTATATCATGCTCTTCAATTGTTGGACTCAGTCTTATCTCTTTGATGCTGATTACTTTCTGCTTCTTCTTAGCTTCTTTGTCTCTTTTAGATTGCTCATATATAAACTTGCCAAAATCCATTATCTTGCACACAGGCGGATTCGCTGCTGGCGAGATCATTACTAAATCTAAATCTCTCTCCTCTGCAATCTTCAAAGCTTCTTTACTTGATAGTATTCCTACCATAGAACCGTCTTCTGCTACAACTCTAATTTCTTTTTCACGAATTTCATCATTTAACTTATAGTTTTTACTTATAGTTTTCACCTCCATATATAATAAAGGATTTGTACAATTTAGCACTTATACCTGTTATACTATGTAATGCCTAACGAAAACATAATAAAATATATAATCGAAATCGCACGCTTCCCGTGTTAACGACAAGGATAGTATTATATATATATCCTCAATTATTACTCTAAAAAAAATAGAGCGACAAATAGCCGCTCTCATTTAACTCTCAAAGTAAATAACCTTACAGCAACACCGGAAGGTGAGAAACGGCTGTTTCTTCTTAACATGTTGAATTATACTCTGCTAATACCGCTTTGTCAATATTAATTTACTAAATTTTTATTTTTTCTTTTACTTCGCAGCATCTTTTACAGCCATTACAAATCTCTACTCTATCGTTAAATACATTTTTTATCGTATCAACTATCTCTTTATTAACACAGTTTCTAACTCCATGAATCACTATTTTTGCAGGAGAATTAGTTATCAACCCGCTTATAATAAGATCCTCTATATTATTATCAACTTTTTTATATTCAATCCCATCTAGAAATTCATCTAGTATATCTTTTCCATCTTTATTGGTAACCTTATACTGGCCTGCTGCATCAATAATAATATTAACTTCATCAATCCTGCTTTCCTGTATTTCCACAAAGTATTTTAGCAGTTTTATAAACTCATTATACTCCTTTTCTACCATATATCTTTCTACTATTTTATCAATAATCACTTCCATATCCTTAAATAATTCCTTTGTCCTGAAGGTTATAAACCCATCTACGTTTATAGTTCTATTTTCCTCAATACAATGAACAATTTTCTCAATTATTGCATTTCGTCTATTCATACAAAATATACCGCTATCATCCAGTAAGAGTTCATCTCCATTAAGAACTTTCACACATAGTAATTCTATTTCTTGAAGCTCATCAGCCTTTAGAAAAAAATAGCTATCGTTTAAAAAGCAAGTCATATTTTTATCATAAAATTCAGTAGCCATAACTTTATATAATATATCTGCAATATACAGATTGAATATATTAATCATTTTATTTGAAACTTCATCGTCTCCACAAAATATCTTTACAAAATGAGTTCTGTTCTCCATGCTTTCCGATATACCTATAGTGATATTCCTATCTCTGAATCTGTCTTTAATAAGGTTTATATCACTTATGAACCTTTTTTCTCCTTCGTAAATCAACGTTAAAAGCAGCATTTGTTCCACTCCTTTCTAAAACTAGTATGTGTTTTATATGAATGTATATGCAATAAAATTTCTACAGTTATCGACAATGATAATTATTAAAAGTAATGAATTTAGCATTTCAAAAGAAATCTTCACTACAATTTAGATGAATCTATTTTTCAACTTTTTTGTATTTAAATTTACTAATTTACTCATAATTATTAATGCTTAATATAAAAATCTATAGATAAAGGTTGGTATTTCCATTATCTATGTATCGATCATATGGTAAAATTGAATATATGATTTTTAGAATTTTACGAGGTGATAACAATAAAAACATGTGTTGTAGATTATAGAACTTCAGAAAAAGAATTAAACAGTCTGGTAGGTTTGGGATTTTCTCCGATTTGCTGTCCTCCTTGTCCAAATCTTTATACTTCTGTGTGTGGACATCCAGATATGCAAATGTTTTTTCCAGATTCCAAAACGGTAATAGTTCAAAAACAAATATCAAAAAAATTCATTGAGCACTTGCAATATGCTGGTATTGAAATTTTACACTCTGAAAATAATCTCACGGATAAATACCCTTATGATATAATATTAAATGCCTTCATAGTAGGTGACTTTTTTGTACATAACATAAAATTTACCGATAAGACAATAATAGATTATTTAGGTAGCAATAAAAAGTTCGTATCTGTAAAACAAGGCTACTCAAAATGTTCTACACTAGTTATTAATGATTCTGCTGTTATTACTAATGACGTTACTATCGCTAAGGCATTAAAAGATATTGGTATTGACGTACTTCTGCTTCCGCATGGTAATATAACTCTTAAAGGACTTGATTACGGTTTTATTGGCGGAGCCTCAGGCATTTTAGATGATGGTTCTGTGGCGTTTTTTGGAAATATTAATAGATACACTTATGCAAACGACGTTAAAGACTTTCTTAAAAAATACAATATGGATATATACTGTCTTTACGATGGACCGCTTATTGATAGAGGAACTTTATTTTGTATATAAAATAGCTATGAATTTCAATTTTTCTTTTTTGTAGAACTCTGTCATATTAAGAAATATTTTTTAATGTTTCATCTAATATTATTAAAGTTTTTCTTGAATTTATCGACAATAAATTATAATAATCAGAAGGAGGTATGTTATATGGATATAAGTCAATTAACTTCAATGGCCAATCAAACATCTATAAGTGATGTAATAGGAATTTCTCTTTTAAAAAAATCAATGGATTCATTTGCTCAGACTAGTACCAATATGACCGAAATGCTAGCGGCAAGCGTAGATCCTAATCTTGGTAAAAACTTAGACGGATATGCATAGAAAACAAAAGATAGTGGCATACGGCAACTAATCCCGTTCCTTAAGACTAAAAAACCGCTTATACAATGATTATAATTAAATCATCATATAAGCGGTTTTTCTGATATTAAATTTAAGGCGCCACCCAGATTTGAACTGGGGATGAAGGTGTTGCAGACCTCTGCCTTACCACTTGGCTATAGCGCCGTGCACTAAGCGAAAGACGGGACTCGAACCCGCAACTTTCACCTTGGCAAGGTGACACTCTACCATTGAGTCACTTCCGCAAAGAAGTGGCCAGACCAGGAATCGAACCAGGGACACGAGGATTTTCAGTCCTCTGCTCTACCGACTGAGCTATCTGGCCATGTGGCGACCCAGAAGGGGATCGAACCCTCGACCTCCGGCGTGACAGGCCGGCACTCTAACCAGCTGAGCCACTGGGCCACAAAACAAAAGGGACATATAACATGTTCCCGCGACTTTATAAACTAATGGTGGGCACAACAGGGCTCGAACCTGTGACCCTCTGCTTGTAAGGCAGATGCTCTCCCAGCTGAGCTATGCGCCCATCAGCTCCTCAAGACAAATATTATTATAATTGCCTCAAGGAAGATTGTCAACATTTTTTTTCAATAAATAAAAATATTTTTATATTTTGGCTAATAAGCTGCCTATCTCCTCATGAGTAAATTCATAGGATTTATTACAGAAGTGACATTTTAATTCTTCTGATTTTCCATCTTCATATATCTCATTAAGCGTTTCTCTGCCTAAACTAATAAGAGCTTTTTCAACCTTTTCTCTGCTACAGTCACAACTGAAACAAGCTTTACGTTCACTATTTAAGTGCATATCCATGTCTTCAAATATATACTCGATGATTTGATTTATATTCTTACCTGAGCTTAGCATTTCAGTTATAGACGGCATTTCTTCAATTCTGTAATTTAATAAATCTGCTGCCAAATCATCTGCTCCTGGCAGCATTTGAATTATAAATCCACCAGCAGCTTTAATCGTTAAATCCTTATTTACAAGAACGCCTACACCTACGGCTGAAGGAGTCTGCTCAGATTTTGTAAAATAATATGCTAGGTCATCCCCTATCTCACCGCTGACGATAGGAATCTGTCCTACATAGGGCTCTCTAAGTCCCATATCCTTAATTACTGTAAGTGTTCCATCTTTACCTATAGCTCCTCCAACATCCAGTTTGCCTTTTGAATTTGCTGGTAAATCTACTGATGGATTTACTATATAACCTTTTACTCTTCCATCGGGATAAGCTGTAGCAAGTACAGTGCCACTTGGTCCTTTTCCATTAATCTGAACTGTAAGTACATCAGTATCATTTTTAAGCATAGCTCCCATAATAAGTGCAGATGTGAGCATTCTACCTAAAGCAGCTGCTGCCGTAGCACTACAGTTATGAAGTTCAGACGCTCTATTTACAAGTTTAGTAGTTTCAGCTGCTAGAAATCTTACATTACCATTTAATGCAGTTCCGGTTATAATTTTATCTGTCATAGTCTTCTCCTCAAATCCCTTTCTTAACTATAAATGTTATTCTTTCAGTATCTTTCGAAATAGATTTTTCACTGTAGTTATCTAATTTACAAATAACATTAAGATTATTTTTCTTAAGTGTTTCCTCAATTTCACTAATCGTATATATTCTTTCTTCATGAAATTCTTCAAATCTCTCATATAGATTATCGTGTTTCACAAAAAAAGTAATATCCATAGTAACCTTGTTATTGTCTAAAGTATTCTCCCATAAGTATACCACATCTTCAGTATTATATGTAAACACATTGTTTCCTAATATTTTTTCTAATTTATACGCACTATTAATATCAAATATAAATAATCCTTCATCCTTGATATGTTTTGATATTGCTTGAATAAAGTTCTGCAGCATACCATCTTCTGTAAGATAATTAGTGCAATCCAGTACACAAGTAATCAAATCAAATTTTCTATTTAAATTAAGATATTCCATGTCCTGGCATATAAATTTAAACTTTTTTCTTGTGTTTGTAAGTTTATCAGAAGCTTTGATTAACATCTCTTCAGAATTATCCACACACCAACATTCTCTGAAAAATTTACCCACCTCTAATGCCATATTGCCTGTACCACAACCAACATCAAGATAGTCTAATTCATGAACATTATTTTTTTTACAATGATCTAATATGACTTTTGCCCACTTTTCGTAGTCTACATCTTCTCTAATAAGTCCATCGTATATACTAGCAAACTTTTTATATGCTTCCAACAACTATCACTCCTAATGCAGCTATTAAAACTATATTTTGAATTTGTTAACCATTTTATTAAGCTTCTCAGCCATCCTTGACTGTTCTTCAGCAGATTTAGCTACTTCATCTACAGCTGATGCTATTCTGTTAAGGCTGGATTGAATTTCCTGAGAACCTGAAGCAGCCTCCTCTGCAGTAGCTGAGACCGTCTGTATTGATTGATTTACCTGACCAATAACTTCATCTATCTGTGTTGAGGATGTAGCTATTCCATCAACTATACCATCTATAAATTCAGCATCCTTTTCATACTGTATCCCTGTATTCATAAGAAGTTCATAAGATGGTTTTACATTGTCAGCCATGTATTTCAATACTTCTTGTCCACTTACAGTCAACTTATCTACAGCTTTAATAACCTGAGATACCATGTTCTGTATATTAACAACAGCATCAGAAGATTGCTCAGCTAATTTTCTAACTTCATCAGCAACAACTGAAAAACCTTTTCCATGTTCTCCTGCCCTAGCTGCCTCAATTGCAGCATTTAATGCTAATAAATTAGTCTGCTCTGCTATACTCCCTATAGATTCTGCCATAGCCTTAACCTGTTCAACAACTTTTATATCCTGAATGGCACTTTCAATATTATTTTTGTTTAATTCGTATGTAGTATTTCCCTCTTCTATATTTTTAGATGCCTTTTGTTTTATGCCTAATGCTCTTTCTTTTATTTGTTCTACTGATTCCGTGGCCTTCGCTGCTCTGCTTGATAGCTCTCCAACATTAGCACCTATCTCTTCTACTGACGCTGTTACTTCTTCAGTAGTAGCTGAAAGTTCTTGGGAGCCTTCAGAAATTTGTTCTGCAGACTCATTAATCATTGACATCTTATCTGAAACATCTGATGTTGCGGCAGATAGTTCTGTAGTCACTGCATTTATTTCTCCTGAACTACTGATAATATTATCAATAAGTTCCCTAACATTATTTCTTGCTTTATTCAGCATGTCACCTAATGTACCTATTTCATCGTTATGTTTAACCTCTATTGTATAAGTCAAATCGCCTTCACCCATAGCTCTTGCGAATTTAACTACTTCAGCTAATCTTTTTGAAATCATCATTGCAGTAATTACACCTACCACTATAGCAAGAAACAAACCTGCTGCAGATACCACAGCTATCAAAACAACAGAAACAATAAATGTACTCTGGCTATTTTTGTATGAGGTTAACGCTTGATTCCTATTTTTAGAAATAAGTTTATCAAAATCTGAGTATAGATTGCTTTGATTATCCATCAGTGATAAGTTTGCTTCTGCACTATCATAATTACCATTATTAATGCTATCTATAATATTATCATAGATTTTTTGGTAATCACTTACATCATTATTAAGCATAACAAAATTTGCTTGTTGATCTTTCATAAGATATTTCTTTTTATATTCAATTAATATATTACTATTTTTCTTAGATAATTTGTTTATCTCATTTATGAGGCTAGTTACTGCATATTTAGAATTTTTAAATTTTACCAACTTGAACACGTCATATCTTATATCTCCAATATTTTGTCTCAATGTAGTCAAATCCTCTACAGATTTCATGTTATAGTCATATATAGATTTAGCGTTTCTATTAATTGAGTTCATGTTAATAAGTCCAATTATTCCAGCCACCGCAATAAGCATAGCTATAACTGTAAATGAAATAATAAGTTTATGTGAAATTTTTATATTGATTTTATTACTAGGAAATCCTATTTTTCTTTTCATTGTTTTACCCCCATTGCTACATGTACTATAATAAATTTACTTTTTAAATATCTCTATTGGGAGGCATATTGTTCTTTTTCTTTCTGCTCGTCATCATTCCGCCTATCCTTCCAGTTTCTTCTGAAGTTAATGCACTCCATCCATATTTATTCACTTTCTCAGTCAGTCCAAGTTCTTCTGCTATTTCATACTTAAGTTTTTCCCTCAATTTTTCATTTTCATTTAACTCCCTATTAGCCTTTAACTTTGCTTTAATTACCTTCTTTAATGGCGTTTTCCCCATAATTACCACCTTCTGTAAAAAAAATTATTTTATACATAATATTTTTTACTATAAAAATATATTTATTCAGTATGGTTTGAAAAAAACGTATATTAGTTATATAATTTCTTTATTATAATTTATCGCATATAGCAATATAAATTATTATAAATGAATTCAAGGAGGCTAATTATGCTAAAAATTTTATTAAACGGCTGCAACGGAAGAATGGGAAAAGTCATTTCAAATCTCGCTGCAAATAATAATTCTATAGATATCATCGCTGGTATAGATCCTACCGGCATAAAATCAGATAATTATCCTGTATATAAAGAAATATCTGAATTCAAAGATGGCTGTGATGTCATACTAGATTTCAGTAATGCCAATTCCTTAGCTGCAGTATTAAACTTTGCTGAAACTAATAGTATACCTACAGTTCTCTGTACTACAGGCTATAATCAGCAGCAGCTTGACGATATAAAATCATCTAGCGAAAAAGTTGCTATATTCAATTCTTCAAACATGTCAATTGGTATAGGTATATTATCCTATATGTTAAAGAAAATATCACCTATGCTTTACAATGATTTCGACATTGAAATCATTGAAAAACATCACAATCAGAAGTTAGATTCACCTAGTGGTACAGCCATAATGCTTGCCAATGCCATAGAAAATTCCATAGATTCCGATGTGGAATACAAGTACGGAAGAAAAGGTATGGCAAAGCGAGCAAAAAATGAGATAGGCGTTCATGCTATCAGAGGCGGCAGCATAGTAGGTGAGCATGAAATAATTTTTGCCGGTTTAGGTGAAACTATAGAATTAAAGCATACAGCGCTTTCTCGTGATGTATTTGCTGTTGGAGCTATTAAAGCTTGCAAGTTTATTGCAACTAAACATTCTGGACTTTTTAATATGGATGATCTTTTGTCTATAAAATAATTAAACCAAGTTAATATTAATTGTCTCTGATATTCAGCTAAACTGTATTCTCACTAACTTAAAAACTAAAATTAAGCCACCTGGATCACAGGTGGCTGTTTTTTATAGTAAATGACATGCAACAAAATGATCCTTTTCAATTTCCTTAAATTTCGGCATGGTCTGTGAGCATTCTGGTTTAGCATACTTGCATCTTTGAGCAAAACGACAACCAGGTGCTGGATTTATTGGACTTGGCACTTCACCCTCAAGTTTTATTCTATTTCTACTTTTCTCAACCTTAGGATCTGGAATAGGTATTGCTGAAAGCAAAGCCTGTGTATATGGATGCAATGGTTTTGCATATAATGCCTCACTGCTTGCAAGTTCTACCATTGTCCCTAAATACATAACACCAACTCTATCTGATATATGTTTTACCATTGATAAATCATGTGCTATAAAAAGATACGTTAGTCCCATTTCCTGTTGAAGTTTAATTAATAAATTAACAACCTGTGCCTGAATGGAAACATCCAACGCAGAAATAGGTTCATCGCATACAATAAATTTAGGTTCTACAGCTAATGCTCTTGCGATTCCTATTCTCTGTCTCTGCCCACCCGAAAATTCATGCGGGAATCTTGATGCATGTTCTCTATTAAGTCCTACCAATGAAAGCAGTTCATGTATTCTGTCCATTCTCTCTTGCCCCGTATACATATGGTGAATATCTATACCTTCTGCAATTATATCAGCGACAGTCATCCTTGGATTTAATGAAGCATAAGGATCCTGGAATATCATCTGAACCTTTTTAGTAAAGTCAAGTTTCTGGGCTCTCGTTTTTGTAGAAACTTTCTTACCTTCAAATAACATTTCACCTTCAGTAGGTTCATAAAGACCGACTATGGTTCTTCCGCAAGTTGTCTTACCACAGCCAGACTCTCCAACTAAACCTAAAGTCTCACCTTCTCTTATAAATAGGCTTACATCATCAACGGCCTTTAAAACTGCATTATGCCCAACATGGAAATATTTCTTTAAATTTTTGACTTCAATTAAATTGTTCTGCTCCATTATTTATTCACCTCCATTGTAAAAGGGGATTCAACCTTAGGTGCTGAAGGATGCTTCAACCAGCAAGAAACACTATGTTCTTCAGTAATAGTTGTAACCTCTGGCATCTGTTCTTGACAAATAGGCATCGCATATTTACAACGTGTTACAAATGGACAGCCTACTGGAGGCTTAAGTAAGTCAGGAGGCGTACCCTGAAGCGAATACAATTCTGCCTTGTTTGATGTTCCAAGCCTTGGAACTGACTGTAAAAGCGCCCAAGTATAAGGATGTTGAGGATTATAAAAAATATCTTCCGTCTTTCCTCGTTCTATAATTAAACCTGAATACATAACCTGAATTCTTTGAGCTATATTAGCAACAACACCTAAGTCATGCGTTATCATTATTATTGATGTTCCAAATTTATTCTGAAGCTCCTGCATTAACTCTATAATCTGAGCCTGTATCGTAACATCCAATGCTGTAGTTGGTTCATCAGCAATTAATATCTTAGGACTACAGGATAATGCCATAGCTATCATTGCTCTCTGCCTCATTCCACCTGAAAACTCGTGAGGATACTGATTCACCCTCTTATCGGCATTAGGTATATTAACCATTTCGAGCATTTTTGTTGCTTCCTTAAAAGCTTCCTTTTTTCCCATTCCTTTATGAATAACCAAGCTCTCAGCGATCTGCTTTCCTACCTTCATTGTAGGATTTAAGGAAGTCATAGGATCCTGAAAAATCATACTGATTTCTCCGCCCCTTATACTTCTCAAAGTTTTTTCGTCCATCTTCACAAGATCCTTACCATTGTAAAGAATTTCAGAACCTTCTTTTATTTCTCCAGGAGGTGTTTGTATCAGCCTCATAATAGCTTTAGAGGTTACAGATTTTCCGCAGCCGGATTCTCCAACTACAGCTAATGTTTCACCTTCATTTAAATGAAAATCAATCCCTCTTACAGATTGAACTTCTCCTGCATAGGTATGATAAGATACTCTAAGATTTTTTACTTCTAATATTTTTCCCATAATTCTGCCTCCTTACTGACGCTGCTTAGGATCAAGTGCATCATTTAAACCATCACCTAATAAGTTAAATGCTAGCATGATCAAACATATTATTAGAGAAGGCCAGAATAACTGATACGGATAAAATTGAAAATTGGCTTGTCCAGATGAACACAAAGCACCTAAGCTAGTGTTAGGTGATTGAATACCCAATCCAATATAACTTAGGAATGCTTCTGCGAATATATATGAAGGTATTGCGAAAGTTATATCAACAATAATAATACCGATAGTATTTGGCAATAAGTGCTTCAAAATTACTCTAGCTGGGCTTCCACCTAATGCTTTTGAAGCCAAAACATATTCCTGTTCCTTAAGAGACAGTATTTGTCCCCTTATAAGTCTTGCCATTCCAGTCCATCCAGTAGCTGCTAATGCTATAATCATAGGTATAATTCCACGCTGACCCATAACAATCATTATAAATAATACCACTAATAGGTATGGAATACTGTTTAATATTTCTACAATTCTCATCATTATATCATCAACAATTCCACCCATATAAGCAGAAATTCCACCATACAATGAACCTATTATCAATTCAATAGCCGCACCAGCAAGTCCTATAATCATAGAACTTCTTGTTCCATACCAAACTCTTACCCACAAATCTCTACCTATACTATCAGTACCAAACCAATGTACTGAATTAGGTTTATGATTTCTAACAGCTGTATCTACTTCGTTGATTCCAAATTTAGATCTAAAATATGGTGCAATAATACACATTATAGCTAAAAATAACAACAAAAATAGAGAGAAAACGGCAACTTTATTTTTCTTAAGTCTTCTCCATGCATCTTGAAAATATGTTAAATTCGGTCTGGAAATCTCTTCTGCATTGAAGCCTTCACATCCGATTATTTTAAACTTTTCCTTTGATAACTCTGCCACAATTTTTCCTCCTATCTATTTACTTCCTGCTAATTTAACTCGTGGATCAATTATCACATATAATACATCAACTACAAATACAGACACTATATATAATATTGCAACAAAAATCGTAGTACCAAGAATTACAGGATAATCTCTATTAGATATACAAGAAATAAAATACCTACCAATACCTGGTATACTAAATACAGACTCAATAACAAAAGTGCCGGTAAATATAGAGGCAATCTGTGGTCCAAGCATTGTTATAGTAGGTGTAATGGCATTTCTCATAACATGATGTGTTAACATTCCAGTATTAGAAACACCTTTCGCTTTAGCTGTAAGAATATAATCCTGATTTAAAACCTCAGATGCACTGCTTCGCATAAATCTACCATAGGTAGCTATGGTAGCAAAGCTTAATGATAGCGCCGGAAGTACCATATACTTGATTCCTCCCCAGCCAGTAGTCGGAAACATATGCAATTTTACAGTTAAGTAGTATTGAAACAACGCCGCCAATACAAAACTCGGGACAGTTATACCAAGTATAGCCAAAAACATTACCAAGTAATCAGGCCAATGTCCTTTCTTCAGCGCAGCAATTATTCCTAAAGCTAGTCCTACTACCAGTCCTAAAATTATGGATACCATCCCCAATTGTGCCGATACAGGAGATTGCTTTTTTATGATGTCATTAACAGTTGTACCTGGATAAACATATGATTCGCCTAAATCTAATCTAGTAACAAGCCCCTTCATGTAAATTATATACTGTTGAAATAGAGGTTTATCTAAACCATATTTTTGGTACAGATTTTTTCTTGTCTGTGCCGGCAGCCTTCTGCCCACTGAAGCTAACGGATCACCTTTTGCTGCATGCATCAAACAAAAAGTCAAAGTAATAACTACCCAAATTGTAAGTAGCATATAAAAGAAACGTTTAACAATAAATTTGAGCATTTTATACCTCCTAAGTATATTTATATACATAGTAAAGCAGGGAAAACCCCTGCCGTACTATAAATCCAAATATTGTTATTTTTTAAACTTATCTGCCTTGAGTGTACATATATTTCCACTCAGATGCTCCAGGTCCTAAGAATGATATATAGTTATAATTTTTAACATATTTATATACAAATGGACTAGCTGTTCTAAACACTGTTGGAATTATAACTGCGTTATCATTAATAAGAATCTTTTCAGCTTTCTGGAAATCAGCTAATCTCTTAGCTTGGTCTGTAGTATTCTTTGCATCGTCCACTAATGCATCATACTCTTTGTTGCTCCAATTTGTTGGAACAACACCAGCACCAGTCTGGAACATATCAAAGAAGGTCATTGGATCATTGTAATCTGCACCCCAGTTCATACCTGCCATTTCATATTTTGAGTTATTTACATCATCTGTGAACTGAGCCCATTCTTCAGCAGCAACTTTTACGTTAATGCCAAGATTCTTTTTATAATTACTGATTACCCAATCTGCCATCTCTTTAGATCTGCTATCGGTTCCACCAGATAAATAAGTTACTTTAACTTTAGAAGGATCTGTGCTCATACCTAACTCTTGTAATCCTTTCTTTAATAAAGCTTTTGCTTCAGTAGCATTGTCCTTCATGAATTCAGGTGCTTTTTGTCTATAGTTATCATCTCCTATAGATATAGTATCTGGAACCCAAGAATAAGCAGCCTTTCCTGTTCCCTGCCAAAAAGCTTTTATTTGATCAGGATGATTGTATGCTAATAAAAATGCTTTTCTTACATTAGCATTAGAAAATAATTTAACCTTCTGATTGAAGAACTCATAGTTAGTACCAGTTTCTGAATAAGTGTATCCCTTTAATTTGTCATTAGTCTTCAATTTATCCATCCATTCCTGAGTAGGTGCGCCGGCTATATCAAGTTCACCATTCATCAAGGAATTCATTCTAGCTGATTCATCAGGCATAAACTTAACAGTTACCTTCTGCAATTTAACAGTTTTCTTATCCCAGTAACTATCATTCTTTGAAAGTTTAACCTGCGCTCCCATCTGTATTGAATCTACTTTAAAAGGTCCGGAATAAACCATAGAATCAGCGGTTGTTCCATATTTATCACCATACTTTTCAACTATATCCTGTCTTTGAGGTGTAAATAATTTACCTGATAATAGTTTTTCAAAATATGTGCATGGTTTATCTAAAGTTATAACCAATGTTTTATCGTCAGTAGCCTTTACACCAACATCATCAGCTGATCCTTTTCCAGCATTATATGCTGCTGCTCCCTTTATACCAGCGCCTGTAAGAAGGTAGGCATATATAGAAGCTGTTTTTTTGTCTAATGTTCTCTTTATAGAGTACTCATAATCCTTAGCAGTTACAGCTTTACCATCTGACCACTTATTAGGTCTGATTGTAAATGTCCAAGTTTTTCCATCCGAAGAAACTTTCCAGTCACTTGCACCAGCTTTTGTCATAATATCTTTACCATTTACTATTTTTTCTCTTCCAAGAGTTTCCTGTGCTTCCTGATCAATATTACCGGAATATCCGTCGCTGGACTTTGATGGATCAAGAGTCTTTACATCATTAACATTAAACGCAACTGTAAGATGCTGATCCTTGTCGATACCGGATGAACTTCCGCCTGCTGTTTTTTTACTTGCACAGCCCGCAAATAAAGATGATACCATCGCCACACTTAGCACAGCGACCATCAGTTTTGATTTTTTCATGTGAATTTCCCCCTTTTTTAATGAAAAATATATATTTATATAATCAATATATATGGCTTATTTTATTGTTGCTTATTAAAAATGCATTAAATCTAACTAAATAATTCATATGTAGAATTTAGAAATTAGTTGTGTAAAGCCGTTTAAAGATTTCACTCGTAATTTTTTGTTAATAAGCAAGCTTTAATGTAAATTATCTTAGCACAGTTCGTAAAATATGTCAATTGGGAACAGACTCAGTATTTTTTTTACAAATTCATCAATAGCACATGGTAATATATATTAATTTATAAAATTATGTCCAACTGAAAAGGTTTTTATTTTGAAATTAATAACACAAATTTATTCATTTTTCTCAAATTATAATTATTATATATTTTGCATTAATATACTGCAAAAGTTGTATTTTATCCTATTTCTGATTGCTAATTTTATATATCAATGCTTCGATTCTGTCCATCGCTTCTTCTATTACACTTAGGCTGCAGCAATAAGACATCCGTATGTATCCTTCTCCTCCAAGTCCAAAGGCTGTTCCTGGCACTGCCGCTACTTTTGCTTCATACAACATTTTATCGCAGAAATCTTCGCTGCTCATTTTAAACTTTTTTATATCAGGGAAGATATAAAATGCCCCAGATGGTTTTATAACATTAAAACCTAATCCTATTAGCCTTTCACAAATATAATCTCTTCTCTTTAAAAGTTCCTCATTAATATATGCTATATGGTATTTACACTTTTTTAGTCCTTCCAATGCTCCCCATTGAGCAATTGAGGGTGCACAAGATACTGCATTCTGATGTACCTTGACAAATTCCTTAATTATATTCCTTTTAGCACATACAAAACCTGTTCTAAGTCCCGTCATAGAGAACATCTTAGAAAAACCGCCTATTAGGATAATTTTATCTAATATGTCTTTTTTCTGTGCTATGGAGTAGTATTCTTCAAAGCATATAGAACTGTACATTTCATCACTGATAACCATAATATCATTTTGTTCTACGACTTCACATAGTTTTTGCCATGTATTTTTATCGAGAACTTTTCCAGTAGGATTGTTTGGATATGATACTACTAACAATTTAGGTTTCTTACTTTTTATTGTATCTTCTATAGCTTTAATATCTAATGAAAGATCTTCCTTTAACGGAGTTGTTAGTACTTCTCCTCCTAGAATTTTAATTGTATTTGAATATGCAGGATAATTTGGAGTTGGCACAATGACACTATCCCCTTTTTCAAGCAATGTTTCTAGTGCTGCAAATATGCCTTCACTGCCTCCAACGGTTATACATATTTCATCAGTATCAAAATATATATTTTTGTTTTTCAGAAATAAACTTATTTCCTTTCTAAGCTCCTCTAATCCTATATTAGATGTATACCTAGTCTTATTTTCCTCAATGCTGCGTATCATGGCTTCTTTTATCTCTATCGGAACATTAAAATCAGGTTCACCAATAGTCATGTTTATTGCTTCTGGCACTTTAATAGCTTTCTCGTGTATTCTCCTTATACCAGAAATTGCGATTTTCTCTAGATTTCTATTCATTAGCTAATCACTCCAAAATAATTTGTTTTATACTCTTTATAAATATACTCTTTTCTTTAATAATGTACAATATTTATCCATATAACTTTATTTATTGATCTATTTTTATTATAATTATTCATATGTAACTAATACAAAATTTGTTGAAAGGATTGATAACATGCAGTACAATTTGACAGACCCATATGAAATAGCTAGATACATAAAGGACGCAAAGAAATCTACTCCCGTTAAAGTCTACGTTAACGGCGACCTTTCCGATTGTGATTTTTCTAATATCGAGTCATATGGTTCAGATAACTTTTTTATTTTATTTGGAGAAAGTAGTGAAATATTGCCTTTCATTGAAAAATATAAAGATAAAATAAAGCATTTCAGATTAGAAAATGACAGACGTAACTCAGCCATACCTACTCTTGATCTATTAAAGATAGATGCGAGAATTGAGCCCGGTGCAATAATAAGAGACAAAGTAATTATCGGTAAAAATGCGGTTATAATGATGGGAGCTGTGATCAATATAGGTGCTGAAATAGGCGAAGGTACAATGATTGATATGAATGCAGTAGTAGGAGCCAGAGGTAAATTAGGCAAGCGCGTACATCTAGGAGCAGGAGCAGTAGTTGCAGGAGTCTTGGAACCACCTAGTAAATCCCCTTGTGAAATAGGTGATGATGTATTGATTGGCGGAAACTCCGTAATACTAGAAGGTGTTAAAATAGGAAACAGATCGGTAGTTGCCGCTGGCTCAGTTGTAACTGAAGATGTACCTGAAGGCGTAGTTGTAGCTGGAAGTCCAGCTAAGATAGTAAAATATGTTGATGATAAGACTAAAAATAAAACTCAAATTCTAGATGATCTGCGAAAATAAATATAATAACGCATACTAACTAGAAATAAAGCTTATATATTAATATAAAAGACACTTTATGAGAAGTTCATACCCCTCAGAAGTGTCTTTTATGCAGTACAAGTTATGAATCCATAATAGGCTCATCTTTACATATTTTATTATATGATATCTTTTTCGCTACTACTATCTTCTGCGCCCATCATTACTGATTCTTTATTTACTTTTTCCATTTTCGATATTGATACCTCATAAGCTACCTTTTTAATTACATTATCTTCTGTAATTTTTTTCTGATATTCTCTACTTTGAAGTCTACCCCATATTCTTATATTATCACCTACCGTAAGAGTCTGACAGAATCTAGAATTTCTTCCCCAAGCAATAGTTGGTATGTAATCAGATTTGTTATAGGCTCTATTAACGGCTAGAAGCATGTCTGCAATTTCTCTGCCAAAAGGTGTAGTCCTATAGACCGGTGGTTTACAGATGAAACCATCTAAAAATATCTGATTAGGATTCTTGCTTCTTTCAAAGCATTCAGTTAAATTTCTTGCAAAGACAGTAAGTATTAATCTGTTAGAACCATCTACAAATTTGTTGTAGGATCTGAGCTGTCCTTCTACGATAATGTCACTTCCAACTTTAAATTCTATCCCTGTAAGCAGTCTTTCCGATATAGTTACTGAAAGTACATCTTTCGTATCACTTAATCTTGGAACCTCCAAATCAAAAACATAAAATCCTTCACCATACATTTCATGGCTATAAGCTAAATCTGATATAACCTTTCCTTCAAGGTAAATTTTATTATTTAGCATTAAGTTATCCATATTATTTCCTCTCTCCCTTGGTTTTTTATTGATTTTCTTATAAGTAATATTTATTCCTAAGTTAAATAAAATATTACAAATTTTAAATTATAACTTTATGCGATACACTCTCTTTTTCTCTCTATTCCATTATAATACATTTATGGTATGAAATTCAATTAAAATTTAAAATTTGTATATACTGTTAAAT